>WRKM01000005.1 GCA_009778065.1 Oscillospiraceae bacterium | reverse complement strand
GAAACGTTTCGTGTCGAAAATAACAGGCTCACAAGCATTCCCTCCATACTTGCAGGCAGTTGGCGTCTTTTGCATGTTCGCTTAGATGGTAACTTGCTTGATGTTCAGTATGACCCTGATGTGATTGACACTATAGCGGCAATACAAGCGACTTTAACCGACCATAGCAGCACATTTCCCTTTACCTATTCCACGCAAAAATGCCTTGACTGTGAAGAACTCGATTGCATATGCGCTTACCCAACCCCCGTAAGCTACAGCCGCAACGACTACCAAAAGTTAGTAGCTTTTGCAAATCAAGATGATAACCTCGAAAAGCTCGGTTGGGATTTGAGCGACCCCGGAAGTTGGGCGGGAATTACTTGGAACGATGCAACCCCAACAAGCCCGAAAAGAGTTACCGTGATTAATTTTGATAATAAAGCAGTAACGGGAGAACTTGATGTTTCAGGCTTCACCTCATTAACATCGCTGTATGCCGGCGGCAACCAACTCACAGCCATAGACGTTTCAGGCAATACTGCATTACAAACGCTGTCTGTAGAAGGCAACCAACTCACAAGCCTTGACGTTTCAAGCAATACTGCATTAAGACAACTGTACGCACACGACAACCAACTCACAAGCCTTGATGTTTCAAGTAATACTCTATTACCACTTTTGGAGGTACACAACAACCAACTCACAGCCCTCAATGTTTCAAAAAATACTGCATTAACACGTTTGGAGGTAAACAACAATCAGCTCACAGCCATAAATGTTTCAAACAATAAGGCTTTATCAATATTGCGGTTAAGCAACAACCGGCTCAAAGCCCTTGACATTTCAAACAATACAGCTTTACTTGCCTTGTCGGTAAACGGAAACCAACTCACAACCCTTGATATTCCGCCCAACAATACATTAAATTCGTTGATAGCAACCGACAACCAACTCAGAACCCTTGATGTTTCAAGCAGCACTGCATTAGTATCACTGTACGTACAAAACAACCAACTAACAACCCTTATTGTTTCATATAACCCGCAATTTTGGCAAATAGACGCAAGCAACAACCGACTCACCGACATATCCTCGCTTGCAGATTTACCCCTCTCGGCAGTCGATGTGCGGTATAACCTTCTTGAATTATACAGCCCGATGGGGCAATTCTCAATCAATAAAATCAGGCAGACGGTAGCGGCGAAGAAACAAGCGTTTATTGATACTTACGGACCGCAGGACGGGATTGACAACAACTACTACTTTCACTACACCCCGCAAAAATGCTTTGAATGTGAAGAGTACCCCTGTGTGTGTATCCAACCGGACCAACCGCCGAGCCAACCGACCCGAATGGGACGCAACCCGCAAAACAGCACTAACTCTCCCACCACCGCCGCCGCTTACGAAAAAGGCGATGTTAACGGTGACGGACAAATCACAGCCCTCGACGCGCTGTTAGTTTTAAAGCACGTATCGGGTAAAGAAATTCTCACAGGTGCCGCGCTTGAAGCCGCCGACATAAACAATGACGGAAAAGTAGATGCAAATGATGCACTGACTATTCTGAAATTCGTGGTGGGAATGTTTGATGAGGTTTAAGAATTAAAATAAGAATTAAATTAAAAAAGCCGTCTGCGGTTCAAAAAAGCAGACGGTTTTTTGGTTGTTTTATTGTTCGATTTCGTAGGGGACGCCGCCCACGGCGTCCCGAAAACACCGCCCTGTATGAAAAAAACCTTGACAGCCCCCGCTAAAATCTGGTATAATAAAGCTAACACTAAACACACCTTTGGAAGGAGTTGATACACATGCAAGCACAAGCATATGAGGGATATTTTAAGAACGGCAACTTTTTTGCGGCAGGGCGGACAATAAAAATACCCGATGACAGGCGAATTTATATTACAATATTAGACGAACCTGTGCGGAACGAAGCAACGGAGCAAAGGTTAACCGCACTCGATGATTTCTTTACAGCTATTGAAGCAAGTGATGAGGTGGTGCCGGAATTTGAGAGGGTTAAGTTTCGGGAGGTTGACATATGATTTACGCACTTGATACGAATATAATCTCATATATCCTACGGGGCGATAAAAACCTTAAAGAGCGTTTACGACAGGAAGAAAAAAAGGGGAATCGTTCTGTAATCCCGCTTATGGTTTATTATGAGGTAAAGCGCGGATTATTGGCAAGCGGTGCAACCATTAAAATGCAGTCATTTGAAGACTTGTGTGCTGTTTGGGGCATTCACGACCTTACCAAAGCCGATATGAACACGGCGGCGGCAATTTACGCCGACCGCAAGCGTAAAGGAACGCCGATTTACGACAGTGACCTGCTCATAGCGGCGCAATGTTCTGCAAACGGTTACACGCTTGTTACTCATAACACTAAGCATTTTGAGGGCATAGACGGACTGACGATAGTTGACTGGTATGAGTAAATAATAGAAAAAACACAAAAAATTAACAAAGAAAGGCTTGACAAATATAACGAATTCTCACAGGTGCCGCGCTTGAAGCCGCCGACATAAACAATGACGGGATAATTACAGCGGAAGACGCACTGACTATTCTGAAATTCGTGGTGGGAATGTTTGATGAGATTTAAGAATTAAAATAAGAATTAAATTAAAAAGCCGTCTGCGGTTCAAAAAAAGCAGACGGTTTTTTGGTTGTTTTATTGTTCGATTTCGTAGGGGACGCCGCCCACGGCGTAAATTCACGTCTCCCAACTAAAGAATCTTGAAAAATTCCTGCAAATATGCTATAATGTTTACATATGTAACTAAAGTATTTTATGGTGTAACTAAAGTTTTTAAAAAGGTTGACTTTTATGCTGAAATGTGCTATAATTAGAAAAGAAGCAAGCAAGCAAGCAAGCAAGCAAGCAAGCAAGCAAGCAAGCAAGCAAGCAAGCAAGCAAGCAAGCAAGCAAGCAAGCAAGCAAGCAAGCAAGCAAGCAAGCGGTTAGGTTTAAACCGCTTTATTCCTCTGCGCCAAATTTTACATATAATTTTTTCAAGGCGACTGCCCCACAAACGTGAGGGTAGCCGCCTTTTTGCGTTTTAGGCTATTCGCAAAAATATTTTTAAAGGAGAAACACACATGAAAACAACTTTATGGAAAGACCGGGGAAAGCGGCTACTGTGTATATGTGTATGCCTGTGCTTGTGTATTCACGCGCTTAGTTCTCTTGCGGGTGGGTTTAATGCTTTCGCTTCCGATTTGAGTCCTGCCGAATTAGCCATAGCCGAACACGGCTGGGAGTGGGAGATTGAAGACGGCGTACTTACGATTTCGATTCTTCCGGGCGGCTCAACAACTTGGCCTGATATACAACAGCGAGATTTGCCGTGGCATGACTACCGTAATACGATAACCAAAGTAGTACTGCCCGAGGGTTTGCGTAATATTGGTTACGCTGCATTTGGCAGAACTACCAGTTCTACCCCCGGTATTAAAGATACAGACCCATACCATGACCTTAAAGAAGTAACTTTCCCGAGTACCCTTGAAACAATTGGGGAATGTGCATTTAGAGGATTTGAAAACTTCGTAACGGAACTCGAAAAGGTAGAGTTATCACACACGAAACTTACATCTATAGAGAGATGTGCATTTCAGGATTCCGGTCTTACTGAAATAAATTTACCGGATACCCTTGAAGAAATGGGGGTTTGGGTGTTTGAAAATAGTAAGAGACTTAAAACAATAGATTTATCAAACACGAAACTTACATCTATACCAAACAACACATTTCAAAATTCCGGTCTTACTTCGATAAATTTTCCCGATGACCTTGTAGAGATTGAGAGTAATGCATTTTATTATTGTACCGGTCTTGCCGAGGTAGACTTATCAAACACGAAACTTGAAGTTATAGGCGCACGCGCCTTTCAATATGCCTCCGGTCTTACTAAAATAATTTTTCCCGAGAGTTTTAAAGAAATCGAGAGTTATGCGTTTGGTGTTTGTTCAAATCTTAGAATAGCAGATTTTTCAGAAACACAACTTGAATCCATAGGGTTTGGGGCATTTATGGGTACTGCGATTGATACACTAAATTTGCCCTATACCCTTCATACTATCCAAGCAGCTGCTTTTTGGAGTTGTACCAATTTTAAAGATGTTTTTATTCCCCCCAATGTAACTTATCTCGGTGAGTACACAGAATATGTCGACCGCGTATTTGATACAAGCATTATTATTTTCGTAAACAATAATCATTCATATGCGATTGAATGGGCAGATAAGCAGGGATATAGATGGTTTTATCAAGCTCATAAGTTAGAAATGCAAGCATCGCCTCCGCCTGATATCCACCAAAACGTCCCCGTTGAGTTTACTTTCAACACAGAGATTCCGGGTAACAGAGGAATGAAGTTTGAGGTATCTCCCGAACTTCCCGCAGGACTCTTCTTGCAAGCTGACGACAAGGGCGATTATGCTCCCGGTACGATTTACGGAGTTGTCACCGACCCTGATGAAATCGAAAAACACGACGGCGAAACTTTTACGTTCACAGCGTACCCCGTGAGTTATACGGACGAATTTGCGAATTATACGCAAGGCAAATATGATGTTAAGGTTGATTTTGTTCTTACGCTTGTTCCGGGCAGTGATGACCCCACTGTAAGCGGTGACGTTAAAGACATGTTTGACTTTAAGGGAGGAGAAGAAGGCAGGCTCGGCGGCGAAACGGGTGAAGTTGAATTTGATGAAAACGGCGAACTCATCACTGACCCGAATATGTCTATTGACGCACCTTTTTCGGGAAGCGAAGAGGGCGAATACGGCTTTCAAGACTTTTATATAAACGGTAAAAAACAAAAAGAGGGCGTTGATTATGATGTTACAGAAGGCAGTACAATCATCACAATCAGAGACCAAACTTTTGCAGGCTTAGGCGATGGTAATCACACTGCATCAGCGACATTCCGCCGCATTGATGCCGAGGATATTTCTTTAGAGACTTGGCAAGCTAAAGAGTGGGATGTAAAAGTTCAGCCTGTTTCTCAAACTTTCACGCTTATAAATTCAAATTCCTTATCCGTCCCCGACCCCGAAATTGAGCTTGACCCTGAGTCCGAGACGGAACCCAAAACCGAACCCGAAACCGAGTCCGAAACCGAGTCCGAAACCGAGCCCGAAACCAATGACCCCGACCCCAATGTCCCTGACCCCAATGACCCCGACCCCAACGACCCTGACCCCAACGACCCCGACCCCAACAATAACCAGGGTACTAATAACAATCCCGTCAATACTAATCCCCGCAATACTAATCCCCGCAATACTAACCCCCAAAACCCGGGTACAGAACCGCTCCCTGCCGAATATATTAACGACGAAATAATTCTCGAAGCCCTCGAAACAGAAGACCCTGTCATAGACCTTTCCGAAACCGACACAAACACGGTAATTTCGGCGGATATGTTACAGGTTATTGCAGAGAGCGGAAGAGATGTAGAGGTTGTGCTTGAAAACGGGTTCACATATACGATTTTAGCGGATTCAATCACCCCCGAAGCAAGACCCTTTTACCTTAATGTCGATATTTATTTTACAAATGAGACGACAACTATTGACGGCGTGGCAATCTCCGCAAACTCAATCGTAATCGACCCTAACTTCTCGGGCGAATTCGGCTTTGACATTAAAATCACTTTCACAGCCGAGCAGTTAAGAGAAAACGGCATTATTGACGGTAATAATGTGAGTCTGTTCCACATCGACCGCAACGGAAATGTAACCGACTTAGGTAAAGTGGATATGAACGCCGATGGCTCTGTCGAATTTACTATCAACCACGCTTCCTACTATGTTTTAGCGGAAGCCGCACCCGAAGGATTAATATTCAACCCCGCCGCAGGTAACGAAAGAACCGGAAACAATGACGGCAACCCGCCAACGGGAGTAACGACAGGCTTAGTAAATGCTATACTCTCAGGCACAGCGGTAACATTTATAATTGTCAAAAAGAGGAAGTTTAGGAAACGGGAATGCTCGATGAGATTTAAGAATTAAAATAAGAATTAAATTAAAAAGCCGTCTGCGGTTCAAAAAAAGCAGACGGCTTTTTGTTGTTTTATTGTTCGATTTCGCAGGACACGCCGCCCACGGCGTCCCGTAAATTCACGCCGCCGTCTCACCGCACCATCACGCCGTAATTAGCAGATGTTTCGTGTTTTTTCGGCGCGATGAGGACATCGCGCCCTACAATAATATATAGGTGTGTTAAATTAATCTTGTCTACTTTTTCTGTTTATAAACGATGTTGTCAATCGTAAGCTTTTCATAAAATGCCACCCAATACCCAAGCCTGCAAGCAATCGGCGTCAATGCAAAAATACCCATAAAAATGAATGGCGACCAAATCGGGATTACCGCATTTCCGAGTAATAACGATACCGCCATTACCGCCGCAAATACGATTCTGAACGGGGTCAGATAACCGCCGTCCACACTGATTCCCGTACCGTCTTCCCCACCGCTGCCCGTAAAAACAAACAAAAGAGCGCAGGCTATACAAAATAAGCCGCCCACAATACACCCTATTTTCACCCACTTCATAGGTTCGGGTGCGCTTATTTGACCTCGCGAGAACAGTTTTCTGTCAATCTCGCCATCCTTGTGTCCTGCGTTAAAGACCATCATCAGGTAGGTCGATATTGAACAGAACGCCGCTACCACCATTAATACATCGCCAACCCCGAAAGAAGCGAGCGAAAAGGTGACGACAGCCGCCATTAAGTTTCCGACAAGCGAATAACCGAGCGTCCCGACTAAAAGCCTGAGAAAAGATTTCTTCTGCATATATTTGTCCTTTCAGCGGATAATAATTTTATCTGATAATAAAGAAGGGATACTAAAATAAATAATGAACGAGAAAAAATTCATACAAGGGAACAAGGCGCGTCTTAAACCCGACAAGAGCCTCTCTCCCCGTTTTACAAACTATGTCGCGAGCGATTACATGGTGACAGAAGGCACGGCTTATCCCCTTAATTCCGAGGACGACACAGACTTTATAAGAAAAGAAGCCAATAATAATAAATAATACTTTAATAGGGGGAGTAAAATCCCCCTTTTTAATTAATTGGTCTGTCGTTTACAATATTATCCAAAACCTCAAGGGTACGTTCATGCGCTTGCTCCTGCTTTTGTCCTCCTAAGTTTAAGGCGAGTACCGCAATATAAAAATCATCGGTGATATACTCCTCAACATTTGTAAGTTTTGAGAACTCACTACCTTTAACTCTGAAAAACACGTTATCGACTATACTTTCGTTGTCAGGATATTGTCTGCTCAGATTAACGAAAGCCTCATCAAAAGTAAAGCCCTCGCCGCCTAATATATGCTCAAATGCCCCCATGTCTCCAATAATCATTCGTGTTCTGCCCATTTGTATTTCGGCGAAGAGCTTAGTTTGATTCGCTACAATCCCTTCTGTGGTTGCCGATTCTGAAATGTTGACCGGAAACGGCTGTGCATGAACATATCCGTTACCGTCAAAGTTAGGGGTGAATTTTGCTACGGCGTTACTAAATTCCTCCGCGAAAAGGCTCACCACCACGCCCGTCTCCCTTGTGGAAGCCACAATCAAAAAATCCAAATCCGACTTTTTTTTCATGATTGTTTCGATAGTAAAAAAAGTAATCAATGTACCGAAAAACAAAATTATCAAAACATGAACTTTATAATGATACCAAAAATTCTCGAGTTTCTTTTTTCCGTGAAGCTCAATTATTTCAGGCTCTTCTTTTTTTATTATCTCGCTGTCTTCGATTAGCCCCTGCTTTAGTTTTAAGAGTTCCCTCTTATCATGTGTACTCATCAAAAAACTCCTCTACGGCTTCATAGTCGGGAACAAAAGCACATCTCTAATCGATGCGCTGTCCGTAAGCAACATCACAAGCCTGTCAAACCCGAACCCCAACCCGCCTGTCGGCGGCATACCGTACTCAAGAGCGGTCAGAAAATCCTCGTCAAGCTGTGCATTTATTCCTTGTTTTCTACGTTGCTCAACCTGCTTTGTAAGCCGCTCGCGTTGGTCAATAGGGTCGTTAAGCTCGCTGAATGCGTTGCCGAACTCTCTCGTATAAATAAAATACTCGAACCGCTCTGTAAATGCGGGGTTGTCGGCTTTGCGTTTTGCGAGCGGAGAGTTTTCGACAGGATAATCATATATAATAGTAGGCTGAATCAGCTTGTCCTCGGCAAAAGCCTCGAACAACGCGATTAAAACATCACCCTTTGTCGCGGTTTTCGGGTTTTCAAGTTCAACGCCTTTTTCTTTCGCAACACTGCGTGCATCTTCATCAGAGTTCCATGAGTCATAATCGCAGTTCGCATATTTTCGGACGGCTTCAACCATTGTCAGCCGCTCCCATTTTTTGCCGAGATTAATCTCCGTACCGCTGTATGTTATGGTCTCTGTACCGCATATTTTAAGACACAGTTTTCTGTACAAGTCCTCAATTAAATCCATCATAGCGAAATAATCCACATACGCAAAATACATCTCAATCATGGTAAACTCCGGATTATGCGTTGAATCCATACCTTCGTTACGGAAAATACGCCCGACCTCATATACCTTGTCAAAGCCGCCCACGATGAGCTTTTTTAAATAAAGCTCCGTTTCTATTCTGAGAAACATTTGAATATCGAGCGTGTTGTGATGCGTGATAAAGGGTCTTGCCGCCGCACCTATTTCCACGGCATGTAAAACCGGGGTGTCAACCTCAATAAAGCCTAAATCATCAAGATAGTTTCTTATTTCACGCAGAATCCTTGAACGCGTCACGAACACGTCCTTGACTCCGGGGTTTGCGATTAGGTCAAGGTAGCGTTTTTTGTAGCGTTCTTCTTTATCGCGCAGTCCATGCCATTTTTCGGGCAGGGGTAACAGCGATTTTGACAGCAGTGTAATTTCCTTCGCATGGATAGAAATCTCTCCGCGTTTTGTCCTGAAGACAAAGCCCTTAACACCCACTATATCGCCCAAATCCCATTTTTTGAACTGTTTAAACTGCTCCTCGCCTATATCGTTTGTTTTCACATAAATCTGCATACGACCGGAAGCGTCCCGTATATCTATGAAATTCGCCTTTCCCATATCGCGCCATGTCATAATCCGTCCCGCAACGCATACATCCTTGTTCTCATAATCTTCAAATTTATCGGATATGTCGGAGTTTTTGTCCGTTACGGGAAACTTTGTTATTTCATAGGGGTCTAAACCCGCACTTTTAAGCTCGGTAAGTTTCTCAAGGCGTATTCTGTTCTGTTCGCCCATTTCGGCGATAAATTCCTCGTTAGTTAAACCGACCTCGTTGTTAATATTGTTAGTATTATTAGTGTTTTCCATTTATTTTGTCCTTTATTTTGATATTTCTAAAATCTCATAATATACCAACCCCGCAGGAGCCTCCGCGGTGATTATATCACCCGTTTTATGCCCTATACAGGCTTTTCCGATTGGCGATTCGTCGGAGATTTTACCCGCTTTCATATCGACCTCTTTAGAGCCTACTATACGCAGATTCATCTCCTTTAAAGTCTGTGTGTTTTTAATTTTGATTTTATTTCCTATTTGTATTTCCTCTGTCGTCAAGCTGTCGGCGTCGAGAATCTCGACGTTCATCAGAGTTGCTTCTATTTCTGCAATACGCGCCTCAACAATGCCCTGCTCATTTTTAGCCTCGTCATATTCCGAGTTTTCCGCGAGGTCGCCGAAAGAAAGAGCGGTTTTTATTTTATCGGCAATGTCGCGGCGTTTTACAGTTTTTAAAAGCTCAAGCTCCTTTTCAAGCTTGTCTAATCCTTCTTGCGTTAAAATTGTCTGCTTTACCATGATAAAGTCCTCCTGATTGTTATTGTATTCTTGTTTCGGTTATTTCAAAAGCCTTTCTGATTTGCAGGTCGAGGGTCTGCTCAAGGTTTTCTAAATCCGTTTCCTGAGTCATAGTCTCCACTGAGAAATCGGGTTTTATCCCGTCATCGTCAAAGCTTGTACCGCCGCCTGAACGCACTCTCATGACAGAAAGCTGTACCGCACTCCCGTCGCCGAGGGTCTTCACGGTGGTAAATACAGAGTCGCCTTTTGTCGTCATACCCACAATCTGCGCCCCCGCAAAATCTTTTAACGCCGCTGCAAGAAGCTCGCCTCCTTCCCCCGTACCGCCATCGGTTATAAGAGTGATGGGGATACTAAAATGCGTTTCGCTCGTTATTTCTATAATATTATCTATTCTTCCGTATCTGTATTCAGCTACCGCCGCCGTACATCTGGGAAGCAACCTGTCAAGAATCTGCCTTTGCGGAGCGATAAGACATCCGGTAGTCCCTCGCAGGTCAATTATTAAACCCTTTACCTCGTTATCAACCATTTCATTTAAAACAGACTCGAACTGCTCGCCCGTGTTTTCGGAAAATCCCGAAATTTTAATGAAGCCTATGTCCTCATGCCTTATTCCCTTCGCGGTGATTATTTCTATGTCCTGGCGAATTAAAGTAAATCGCCTTTCCTCCCCCGCACGCTGAATCGTCAATATGACACGGGTCCCGCGGTCGCCTGAAAGCAGCTTTATTGCACTTTCCGCACCTATTTCAAGCACGGGTGTGTTATTTATATGCGTTATTATGTCTTCAACCTCTACACCCAAAAGTTTTGCCGAGGAACCGTCATAGACTTCGACTACTCTGATATAACCGTTTTCATTACGCACGACTCTCGCACCTGCTGTAATGATGCGTCCGCGCATATGCTGCTGCATCTCGTAAAACTCCGTGTCGGTTATGTATCTGCTTTTAGGGTCTCCGAGTCCCGACATATAACCGCTCATTACGCCGTTCGTAAGTCTTTCTTGGTCTATAGCTTCGAGAAAATTGCTCCTGGTATATGAATCTATATCCTGCATTTTAGCGTAGATTACCTCCCGCTGTTCGACTCCCGCTATTTTCTGATTATAAAGGTCGAGAGAGAGGTTCATTGTCAAAACAAATGTTACGGCACAAGCGACTGCGATTAAGCTTATGCACACACCGAGCGAAAATTTCCTGTTCATATTTCCCTTTCGATAATTAATAATTATTCCTTGTTTGGCGGTTTTTATTCATTCTACGCGCTTTTTATACCTTGAGGTGTTTCCCCATGCTCAGTATTGTCCCTATTGCACCGAGCAACGCACCCGCAAGGCAATTTGCGGCAAGTACATACCATTTTATCGCCTCAAACCCCATGACGTTTGAAAACCCTAAAAACTGTAATATCATTATATCTCTCTCAAACACCGAAAACACAGACTCGTAAGCAACCTTTGTCAGATACCATGACGCCGTTCCGGCAAGAAAACCGATGAACATTCCCTCGATAAAAAACGGAAATTTGATGAAAGAGTTGGTTGCGCCGACGTGTTTCATTATACTTATTTGCATCCGTCTCGCAAAAACGCTCGCTCTCGCCGTGTTGTAAATAATTACAAGGCATACGACGACGAGTGCGGATAAAATCGCGATTCCGATAATCGTGAATGTGTTGCGTACACTTATAAGAAATTCTGCGAAATCATATGGTGCGGCGACCCAATCTACACCCTCAATTCTTCTGAAACGCTCCGCCGCTTCATGAACTTTTGTAATATCGTTTAATGTAACCCTATATGTCGTAGGCATCGGGTTTTCATCGACCGATTCAAAAAGCGCCGTCGCGCCGCTACCATATTTCTCGGACAGCTTTTCGTCCTCCCACGCCTGTTCCTTTGAGTAGAATACAACCCGCGACACATAGTCCTGGCTGTTCAGAACATCGGAGATATAACTAAGCTCAGAATCGTCTATGTCGCCATCTACGAAGACAAGCATCTCGTTCCTGTCTTCTATATTTCCGATAATAACGCTTATATCAAGCGAAAAAAGAACCGCCAACCCGATAAGCAACAAGCTTACCATCAGTATACAAAAGCTTGCGAACGACATTACCCGATTGTACCACACCGAAACAACGCCTTGTTTCACAAGGTATGAAAAATTACTACCCTTCATTGTTTCCTCCAATATAATCGTCAAAGTCAACGCAACCTTTTTTGAGGCTGATAATCCGACCCCCGAAGTATTTTACTAAGTCATGCTCATGCGTAACCATGAGTACTGTCGTTCCGCACTGGTTTATATCTTTCAGCAGTTCGACAATTTCATAGGATAACTCAGGGTCAATATTTCCCGTGGGTTCATCCGCAATAATCAACCCCGGGTCAGACGCAAAGGCACGCGCAATGGCTACGCGTTGTTGTTCTCCGCCCGACAATTGCGAAGGATATGAACGCGCTTTATCATAAAGCTTGACTAAGTTCAACACATACGGAACCCGCTGACGGATAAACCTTCTCGAACGGTCTGTTACGCGAAGCACAAACGCTACATTCTCATAAACCGTCAGGTTGGGAATCAATCTGAAATCCTGGAATATCATGCCGATTGAACGACGGAATTTCGGGATTTTTCTCGCTCCGAGCTTCGATAAATTATAGCCGTTCACGAAAACACGACCATTCGTAGGTGACAACTCACGGGTTAAAAGCTTGAGAAGAGTACTCTTGCCTGCACCGGAACTTCCGACAATGAAAACGAACTCACCATCGTTTATTCTTAAGTTAACGTCGTTAAGAGCGTCAACGCCGCCTTCTTTATAGTGTACATCGACGTTTTTCAGTTCTACCATTTTTACTCCTACATTAAAACTTCACAGGGTCTGCCGACAGATATTTTTTAACCATTAGGGCGATTTTAAATATAATGGCGTGGTCAAACTCCCGAAGGTCAAGTCCCGTCAGTTTCCTGATTTTATCGAGACGGTATACTAAAGTATTTCTATGTACAAAGAGTTTTCGGGACGTTTCGGATACATTAAGATTATTCTCGAAAAACCTTTGTATTGTGAACAGCGTTTCATGGTCAAGCGATTCAATCGAGCCTTTTTTGAACACTTCTTGTAAAAAAGTATCGCAAAGCGTTGTCGGCAGGTGATAAATCAGCCGTGCTATACCGAGATTATCATAACTGATTATACTCTTATCGGTGTCGAAGACTTTTCCGACCTCAAGCGCGATTTGCGCCTCTTTAAAGCTCCTCGCCAAATCCTTTACACCCAAAACCGGCGTACCTATACCTACGTTTACGCGAGTGAAAAACTCGCTCGACAGCGTGTCCGAAATAGAACGCGCAAGCTTTTCAAGGTCCTTTACATCTATATTCAGCTTTATCTCTTTAACCAAAACTATGTCTGATTCTGTGATACTGAACACAAAATCCTTATTTTTATCGGGGAACAGGTTTTGAATAACGTCATAGGCTGAAACATCGTTCGCAGAAATTATGCTGATGAGAAAAACCACACGGTTTATATCCGAGTTAAAATGCAGTTCGCGAGATTTTATACTGATGTCTCCGGGTAAAACATTGTCGAGGATTATATTCTTGATAAAATTATTGCGGTCATATTTTTCGTCATAATACTGTTTTATGCTCGACAGTGTTATAGCTAAAATCGAGGCGTATTTCCCCGCCGCTTCATCAATGCCTTCGACAAAAACCGCATAATCGGGCTTTATATGAATCCCGAACGGTTTATAGGTGTAGCCGTCTCTGATGAAAATATCGTGCGATTCGCCGATTTCGATTGAAAAGAAATCGGTACTGGTTCCGAGTTTCGGTGTTTCGCTACAGGCTACTATGGTCGCATTTTCGTCGATTACGCCGATTACACGCCCTACCGTATCCTTCATCTGCTGGATGACCCCTTGAAATAATCTGTTTGACATAATATTTTCTCCTTTTCCGCTCTTAATCTTAAGAACTGCGCCAACGCTCAGGTTGCTCTCCCGACTGCGGATTTAACGAGAGAATCCGCAGGGGCGACGGTCAGGTTGGTCGCTAATATATATATTCTACAAGAAAATAAGAAAAAAAGCAAGTCTTTTTTATGAGAAATGTAAATTTTTCACGGGACATTCACATAATTCGTTGATTTAGCCATGATTTTCGGTAAAACACAGGGTAAAATATCAGAGAATCGTCATTATTGGGGAATGAGGAGGCAGACTTGACTTATCCCGATAAATATGATATACTGCACATGGACAGAAAATAATCAATAACGCTGTCGGCTTGAAAGGATTATATCATGAACAAAAAAACATTTTATATTACTACGCCCATTTACTTTCCATCGGGAAATCCTCATATCGGGCATTGTTACACTACTGTCGCTTGCGACGCTATTGCGCGGTATAAGCGTTGGCAGGGTTTTGACGTTATGTTTAGCACGGGGACGGACGAACATGCCATAAAAATCGTGCAAAACGCCGAGGCGGCGGGACTGGGTCCTCAGGAATATGTCGACGGATTAGCCGAGAGGTTCAAGAAACTGTGGGAATATATGAACATCAGCTACGACCGCTTTATAAGGACTACCGACGATTATCATAAAAGCGCGGTTCAAAATATTTTCAAGGCAATATTTGACAAAGGGTATATTTATAAGGGTGAATATGCCGGCAAATACTGCGTTCCCGATGAAAGCTTCTGGACTGAAACGCAATTAAAGGACGGAAAATGCCCTGAGTGCGGACGCGAGGTGATTGACGCGAAGGAAGAAGCCTATTTTATGAAAATGCAGCCTTTCGCCGAAAAAATCGAAAAACTGCTGACTGAGGCAGATTATCTGAAGCCACACTCGCGCGTTAATGAAATGCTCAACAATTTTATTAAACCCGGACTTGATGACCTGTGTGTGACCCGCACGACTACTACGTGGGGGATTCCCGTACCTTTTGATGAAGAGCATATAATCTACGTTTGGATTGATGCACTGACAAATTATATCACCCTGCTCGGTTATGAAAACGACAGATATGACGATATGCGCTTTTGGGCGGCAGATTTGCATATGACCGCAAAAGAAATCGTCCGTTTTCACTCAATTATCTGGATTGCTATTCTGCTCGCTCTTGACCTGCCGCTCCCAAAGCGGCTTTACTCCCACGGATGGATTAATTTCGACGGTAAAAAGATGAGTAAAAGCCTCGGAAACGTCGTAGACCCGTTTATTCTCGGCGAGCGTTATGGCGTGGATGCTGTGCGTTATCAGATTTTGAGAGATATGCCCTTTAGCGGAGATATAGATTTTTCAAACGAACTCATGTTGAATCGTATAAACACAGATTTAGCAAACGATTTAGGCAATTTGGTCTCCCGCACGGTGGCTATGGTCGAGAAATATTTTGATTCTACGCTTCCCGAAAATCACGGAAATTTCGATTCCTCGGTTGACAACGAGTTAATAACCATGGTTTCCTCTTTAAGAGCAAAAGTAGATGAACTGATTGAAGAGCCGCAAATAAGCAGCGCACTGACCGAGATTTTTAAAGTTATTTCACGCGCCAACAAGTATATAGACGAGACCGCACCGTGGATTTTAGCAAAGAACGAAGCTGATAAACCGCGCCTTGCAGAGGTACTATATAATCTGCTCGAAACAATCAGAATCTGCTCATGTTTGCTCGCACCGTTTATGCCGACGACAATGAAGAGGGTCTGGAAACAAATCGGGATGTGTTCTTCTCACTGTGCCGATGGGTGTGGTTCAAATCCTTTAGTCTCGTATGAAAATGCGGGGATTTGGGGTGTATTGCCGAAAAATGTAACCGTGAAGCGCGGCGAGATTATCTTCCCGCGGTTTGATATTGCAAAGGAAACGGAGTATTTAGGAACTATTAAATAATGAAAACGAAAAAAGAAAAGAAAAAAGACATCTCACTAAAACAAGCCGCCATAAATAATATCTACGCAGTTAAACTTTTATGGCGGGCAAGCAGAAAAAGCGTTATTCATATGGGACTCTCGGAGTTCTTCGGGCATATGACGTGGATGTTCTTCAGTGTGTTTTTTATCAGATACATTGCGGACGCGATTCAAAATGACACACCTTTTATGACCATATTCACATACATCACTGCGGTCGCTGCTGTGATGTTATTTTTGAGTTTGTATAACTCATACGCCGCCAACATTGTCCGTCCGCTTGAAGACGTAAAAGTGTACTCACGTTTATACAGCGAGATATATAAAAAAGCGGAGAATGTCGAACTTTCCTGTTATGAAGACAGCGGCTTCTACGATAAATATACGATGGCTGTAGACGGTGCGAGCGAAAAAATCACCGAGACAGTGCGTCTTATATTTGCAATTATATCAGCCTTGTGTGCGGGTATGGTAACTTATATCGCCATGTTTCAGATTGACAAGAAATTAATCCTGTTCGTCCTGTCTCCGATTGTCGGAAATTTTATATTCGGGAATATCCGAAACAAACTGAGTTTCCGCTTCTATAAAGAAATCACGCCTTTTACAAGAAGAACCGAGTATGTAAACAGGCTCATGTATCTTTCTGATTATGCGAAAGAAATGCGCCTTTCAAATATTTATAACCTGCTTGAAGACACTTATAACAAGGCTGTAGACAATAACGTAGCAACTGCGCGAAAATACAGAGTTAAAAATACAGCAAGCGGTTTCGGGCAATACTTTCTCTCGTATCCCGTGATTTTCGAGGGTATATGTCTGTATGGGATGTACAGCGCGTTAGTGGTGAAAACCTTAGATTTAAGCCAAATGGCAGTACTTACGAGTATGATGGGACTTGCTTCGTGGGCTCTCATAAACACTGCGAATAATTTAATGACTTGTAGCCGAAACGGTATGTTTTTACATAATCTGCGTTCTTTTATGGAACACACAGAAACTATTCCCGAAAATGGGGACGGAATTATTCCCGCCCCAAAAATAACGAGCATTGAATTTAGAAACGTCAGCTTTGAGTATAAACCTGATTCCCCTGTAATAAAGAATCTATCGTTTAAGCTTTCGGATGGGGGCGGTAAATCTTCCATAGCCTTAGTCGGGCATAACGGGGCAGGTAAAACGACTATAGTAAAACTTTTATTTCGGCTCTATGACCCTACAGGCGGTGAAATCTTGCTCAACGGTATAAATATAAAAGAATATAATTTAAGAGCCTACAGAAACCTTTTTGCCGCGGCTTTTCAAGACTTTAAAATTTTCGCGGGTTCGGTTCGCGAAAATGTGCTGATGGGTAGAAAAGGCGGAGATGAGGTAGTTTTATCTGCTTTAAAACGCGCCTGTGTGGCGGAAAAAATCGAGAGTCTCCCCGGCGGCGCAGACGCTGTTTTAACAAAAGAGTTCGACGAAGACGGTCAGGTTCTTTCGGGCGGCGAGTTTCAAAAAATCGTGGTTGCACGGGCTTTTGCCAATCCTGCTCCGATTAAAGTCTTTGACGAACCGTCAAGTGCGCTTGACCCTATTGCCGAATATGAGCTTTTTGAAAGTATTTTAGAGGAAAGTAAAGAAAATTTCATGTTTTTCATTTCGCATCGCCTGTCGTCTGTAAAAAACGCCGATGAGGTCATTATGCTCGAAAACGGAGAAATAATTGAACGCGGAACACATACCGAATTATTAAAGCTTAATCAAAAATACGCCGATATGTTCCAAAAGCAGGCGCGGAATTATCAGCCGGAAACCTTTGAAAATGAGGTGGCTGTATGAGTAGTATAAATAATAATCAAGATAATAAAATAAAAATGTCACCGAGACTCACTATATCGCACAACTGGTTTATGATTAAAACAATTTTTCGCGCTTCACCTTTGCTTTTTATATTACAGACCTTTGATTCGGTGAGATGGCACGGTATGAATTTCATAGGCGGAACGATTTGGATAGGTTTTGTTCTTGAATCTGTAGAATTCAGGCGTGATTTTTCCGATGTAGTATTTTTCACGGGGCTGTTTTTCGGGCTTTCGCTTCTTTCGGGGTTATATTCGGCGTTTAATCACGGATACGTCACTCACGTTTTCGCCGCGAGAGCCGAGCAAAAGCTTCGTCTTATGCTGTATGACAAGGCGCGTTCTCTCGACCTTTCATGTTATGACGAGCCAAATTATTACAATGAATTTGTTTTATCGGTGACAGAATCCAAAAACGCCGTTGAACGCACGACAAAACTAATCGACCGTATGATAACGGGGTTAGTGATAGTCTTTGCATACGGGACTTTCTTCCTCCTTCGTGACCCTGTCTCGATGATTTTTGTCGTTTTTTCTTTTATTGCGAGGGTTTTAATCGGCAGGGCGATAAATAAATTACAGTTTAAAGCGCGTATATCCGAGATGCCTTTTGTCCGCAAGCGCGGATACATTCACCGTGTTTTTTATTTAAACGATTATGCAAAAGAACTCAGACTAAACAAAAAAGTCACAAAAGGTCTGCACAAAGAGTTCGACGAAACAAACGATGAGATTTATAAAATTCATAAAGGCATATCAAAGAAAAAATTCGTACTCAGCTTTTTATCTGAATACGCTTTCAGTGATTTTATTTTTGACGGCTTGTATCTTACATATTTGGTCTTTATGACTGTTTTGCGTAAGACTATGTCCTTCGGCACAATGTTCGTTTTGCATAACGCCGTGTGGTCTATGAGACGCGGAATGATTGTGCTTTCCGAGCTTCTTCCGAGTGCTATGGAAAACGCGCTGTATATTGATAAAATCCGTACTTTCACGAACTACGAAAATAAAATTGTCAGCAGTAAAAATCTGCCTGTACCTAAAGACATAAAGACAATCGAGTTTAAGAACGTATCTTTTTGCTACACAGATAAACAGGATTATATTCTGAAAAATATAAATCTTGTTATAGAACCGTTTAATAAAATCGCACTCGTAGGTTATAACGGTGCGGGTAAAACGACGTTAATTAAGCTTTTAATGCGCTTGTATGACCCTGTTGAAGGTATAATACTGCTTGACGGTATCGATATTCGTGATTTTAATTTAGATGAATATCGGCAAAAAATCGGCACTATTTTCCAGGATTTCAGGATTTACGCCGCCTCTGTCGCCGAGAATATAGCTATGGACTTAATCTCCACTCTGCCTGATGCCGATAGTTTAATGACAAGTGCAGTAGAATTAAGCGGTTTTAAATCCCGTCTGCTCGAAATGTCCGAAGGCTTTAACACCCCGCTCACGCGCGAATTTGAAGAGGACGGGACAGCTTTATCGGGCGGCGAAAGCCAAAAACTCGCGACAGCACGAGTCTTTTATAAAACATCTGACTTAATTATTCTCGATGAGCCTTCGAGTGCGCTTGACCCGATTGCCGAGTATCAGATGAACCGCTCAATGAATATGGCGGCGAAAGATAAATCCGTTGTCTTTATCTCACACCGCCTGTCAACTACCAAGCACGCCAATAAGATTTTCATGCTCGACAAAGGTGAAATTATTGAAGAGGGAACTCATGAAGAGCTGTTACATTTAAACGGGAAGTACAACGAAATGTGGTCAGCACAGGCGAGCAGATATGTCTAATCACCTAATCTCCGTCTAATCCTTAGTCGGAAGAAGCACGGCATAATGCCCGTCCTTACGCTTATAAACCACATTAATCTCACCGCTGTCGCCATTTTTGAACATAAAGAAATTATGGCTTACCATATTCATTTGTAAAATCGCTTCGTCTACACTCATCGGATGTAGAATGACCGGCTTTTTCCTGATAATTTCGTAGGTCGATTGTTCCTCAACCTCATCTACGAAGTCGGCATTAAATGCAGTTTCGTGTAATCGCTTTTCGATTTTTGTTTTATTTTTGCGAATCTGTCTTATAATCCTGTCAATACAGGCGTCTAAAGCGTTGTTTTTATCCTGTGCCGATTGTTCCGCTCTGAATACTAAGCTTTCGTGCTGTACGGTAAGCTCAAGGGTAATCATACCGCGCTGTGTAGATGCCGTTATTTTTGCGTCAAAATCTTTTCCGAAGAATCTCTCAAGTTTTTTCAGCTTCGCTTGGGCGTATTCCATCAAGCCGTCAACCTGCATTTTCTTTGCGGTTACTTTTACGTCCATGTGTTTTTATTCTCCTTTGTATACGCTTATTTTATAGTTTAATTATAACATAATTTTAAAAATTATGCAAGCCTTTTTGTGAAAATTATCCCATTAATTTTACCATAACCGCTTTCTGTGCATGAAGCCTGTTTTCCGACTCGTCAAAAATCGCTTTTGCATGGTTTTCAAAAACCTCATAGGTAATCTCCTCGCCCTTATGTGCAGGCAGGCAGTGCAGAACCATAACATCGGATTTTGCGGCGTTTATCGTTTGCTCATTTATCTGGAAGCCTGCGAAATCTTTTTTGCGCTTGTCGGCTTCTTCCTCCTGCCCCATTGAAGACCAGACGTCGGTGACAAGAACATCGGCGTTTTCTGCGGCTTTGAGCGGTTCGCGTAACAGCTCAAAATCCTCAAAGTCTTTTGCAAAGTCCAACGCGCTTTTTGCGGGTTCGTAGCCTTCGGGGGTAGCCACGCTCACCTTCATACCTACCTTTAAGCAACCCACGATAAGCGAGTTTGCCATATTGTGTCCATCCCCGATAAAGCAGAGCTTTAACCCCTCAAGCTTATTTTTATACTCGCGAACCGTCATTAAATCCGCTAAGACCTGGCACGGGTGCGAAGTGTCTGTAAGCCCGTTAATAACAGGGATTGAGCCGTATTTTGCGAGTGACTCTACGTCCTCTTGTTTAAACGTCCTAATCATTATACCGTTAAGATACCGTGACAGAACCCGCGCCGTGTCTTCTATCGGCTCTCCCCTGCCCATTTGCAGTTCCTGCGATGATAAAAACAGTGCGTAACCGCCGAGTTGGTACATTCCTGTCTCAAACGAGACCCGCGTCCGTGTTGAGGCTTTTTCAAAAATCATGCCGAGAGTTTTCCCCGCGAGGTGTTTGTGGGGGATTCCGTGTTTCTGCTCATATTTTAACTGGTCGGCTAAGTTTAATATTTCGATGATTTCCTTGCCGTCCAAATCGAGCATTTTAAGTAAATGTTTCATATTAGTTTCCTTTCTTGTTGATTGTAAATAACTTAGGCAAGTCCGTGTCCTCCCTCTTCTGCGTACTTATAAAATAAATGAGCGTTACTCGATGTTATGCTTTCAAACTCTTTTATTTCATCGTCCGTAAAACCTTCTCTCATAATCCATCTATAAGACGGCAAGCTTATTCTCGCCGAATCAAAACCGCTTTCAATAGGGCGTTCAAAGTGAACGTCTACAATTTTTAAACCGTTTTCTTCTTTGAGGTGCGAATGTGTTATTAAAGTCTCATCTGCTAAGGTTATATAAGGGTACATCATAAAAAGAACCTCCTATCCAAGTATTTCCTTTAAAATCTCAAGCCCTTTATCAAGGCTGTCATAATCAATGTTCAGCGGTGGTAACAGTCTTAATTTTTCTTTTGCCGTCAGCGTTAACAAGCCTTTTTGAAGCGCGTCTTTTAAGACGTCGGGGGCTTTTTTATTTTTCAGCGTTATTCCGAGCATTAAACCCTTTCCGCTGAACGAAACAACCTCGTCCAAGCCCTGTAGCTTCTCCCTTATGTATTCGCCTTTTTCTGTTACTTCGTTTGAAAACTCAGGTTTCGACGTCTTTTTCAGCACCGCCAATGCACCCGCTAAGACCACGGGGTTTCCGCCGTAGGTAGAGCCGTGCGTCCCCGCTGTCAGAACGCCCGCACATTTTTCGTTTGCAAGGCATACTCCAAGCGGTAAACCGCCGCCTATGCCTTTTGCGAGGGTCGTTATATCCGCTCTCTTTCCGTAATGCTCACCCGCTAAGAATTTTCCTGTCCGAGCCGCACCCGTCTGCACTTCGTCTGCGATAATTAAAACATCACGTACTGCACAGATTTTAAAGATTTCGTCAACAAAGCCCTGTTCAAGCTCCACTACGCCGCCCTCACCTTGAATATACTCAATCATGACCGCACAGATTTCGGAGTTATGAGAATCAAACTTTGTTTTTAAGTCATCAATATTATTTGCCTCGACATGGACAAACCCCTCGGCAAACGGAAAGAAATAATTGTGCATATCCTCCTGCCCCGTAGCCGATAAAGTCGCTAAAGTTCTGCCATGAAAAGAATTTGTCAGAGTAATTATTGTGTGACGATTCTTTCCGTATTTATCGAAGCTGTATTTCCGTGCGATTTTAATGGCACATTCGTTCGCTTCTGCACCGGAGTTTGCGAAAAACATATTTGTATATCCCGTGACAGCGCAGAGCCTCTCTGCAAACTCCGCACCCGGCTTGTTACAATAGTAATTCGAGTTGTGTTGCAAGGTCTTAGCCTGCTTGCTGACCGCTTTAGCCCAGTCGCTATCGCAGTAGCCGAGCGAGTTTGTGCCTATACCCGAACCGAAGTCGATGTACTGCTTACCTTCCTCGGCTGTGGCTAATGCGCCGCTACCGCTTTCTATTGCGAGCGGAAGCCGCCCGTAAGACCTCATTATGTGTTTGTCGGTTTTTTCTATAGTAGTCATGTTTGTCTCCTTTACCCTATTTAATTATCATCGTTCCCGCACCCTTGTCGGTTAACAACTCAATCAGAATTGAGTGCGGAATCCTGCCGTCTATTATATTCGCTTTTTTCACTCCGCGTCTCACTGCCTCAACGCAACAGTCGATTTTCGGAATCATGCCGCCGGTGATGATTCCGCGTTCTTTTAAGAGAGGCACTTCGCTCAGATTTATGTTATAAATCAAGGAGTTTTCGTCTTCCACGTTTTCTAAAATACCTTTAACGTCTGTCATCAAAATCAGATTATCCGCGCCTACCGCAGAGGCTATCTCGGAAGCGGCTGTATCGGCATTTATATTAAATATGTCTCCGTTTTTTCCGCCTGCGACCGTCGCTATTACCGGAATATAGCCGTTATCTAAGACCGTGGTTAACACTTTTGGGTTCACCTTTGTTATTTCTCCGACATAGCCGAAATCTTCAGATAGCTGTTCGGCTTTGAACAAGCCGCCGTCAAGTCCGCAAAGCCCTATACCCCTTCCCTTGTGCGAATACAGTAAATCCACCAAATCCTTGTTTACCTTTCCGCAAAGTACCATTTGTACTATCTCGGCGGTTTCTTTATCGGTATATCGAAGTCCGTTTATAAACCGCGGCTTCTTTCCGATTTTTTCAAGCATTGAGTTTATTTCGGGACCGCCGCCGTGAACCAGTACAATTTTAATTCCGCAAAGCGACAATAAAACAATATCCGACATGACCGCCTGTTTAAGCTCATCGTTAATCATTGCGTTGCCGCCGTATTTTATTACAATTATTTTACCCGAATACTGCCGAATATAAGGCAGAGCTTCAATTAAAATATTTGCGCGGGTGTTATTGTCAATCATTTTTTCTCCCTTCCTGTCAACTGTCCGTTACGTGCGATATTCCGCATTAATTTTCACATAATCATATGTAAGGTCGCAACCCCAGGCTATTGACTGATTAAGTTCGCTGTCTTGTTCGTTTAAGTCTATAACAATTGTGATTTCGTCAGCACTCAGTACATCGTGTGCTTCTTCCTCTGAATAACTCGTTCCGACACCGTTTTCACAAACACTGACGCTACCGTTCTCCGAAAGTATTTTTACCGAAACCTTATGCGGGTCAAACTCTGCACCTGAATACCCTGCCGCGCATAAAATCCTGCCCCAGTTCGCATCTGCCGCAAAAACAGCGGCTTTAACAAGGCTCGATGAAATTACAGCCCTCGATATGAGTGCGGCGGCGTTTTCACTCGGCGCGTTAAAGACCGCACATTCAATTAACTTTGTCGCACCTTCCCCGTCTCTTGCCGTTTCACGCGCAAGATTAAGCATGACAGCACACAGCGCGTTGAAAAATATTTCATAATCCTCATCTTCGTTTGTTATCTCTTCATTTCCGGCAAGCCCCGACGCCATTATTGCCGCCATATCATTGGTGGATGTATCTCCGTCTATATTTATACGGTTATATGAAATCTCGTTTGCATCGCGTAACGCCCGTAACAGCATCGGTGAAGAAACCGCCGCATCGGTGGTTATAAATACGAGCAATGTCGCCATATCGGGATTAATCATTCC
Source organism: Oscillospiraceae bacterium (assembly GCA_009778065.1). GTDB lineage: Bacteria > Bacillota > Clostridia > Oscillospirales > Ruminococcaceae > Ruminiclostridium_E. Next base: position 84,399 of record WRKM01000005.1, on the reverse strand, counting down.
GCTCCCTTTTGAAATACCGCCTATGCGGCAGAGTTTATCGCCAAGCTCAAATTCAAACGCAAATTCTTTAATCCTTGTGTCGGTGGTCATGATTGCTCTACAGGCATCGGTACTGCCGACCTCATTTAAACTCTCAGCCAACAACGGTATGTGTTTTTCAAACGGTTCGGGTAATAATTGCTGACCAATAACGCCCGTGGAAGCTACTATAACGTCTTCCTTCTTTATTCTTAAGTTTTCAGCCGTCAGTGAACACATAAGTTCCGCTATTTCGACACCATTAGCGTTACATGTATTTGCGTTTCCCGAATTTACGATTACGGCTTGTGCCTTGCCGTCTTTTAAATGGTTCTTCGTAACAGCAATCGGCGCGCCTTTAACAACATTTGTCGTATAAACAGCCGCCGCTGTACACGGTTTTACGCAATAAATCATAGCCAAGTCGTCTTTTTCACTGCTCTCTTTTATTCCCGCACGGACACTTCCCGCAGTGAAGCCCTTTGCGGCACAGATGCCGCCATAGACGGAGGTCAGGTTTTCAAATTCTATCATTATTCTTTTCCTTTCATAATGTCAAAGCACTGTACCGCCGCACCGCTCGCACCTTTACCCAAATTATCGAATCTCGCGGTGAGCAGTATTCTTTCATCGCTTCCGAATACATAAATCTCCATATCGTCAGAGCCGCTTAACTCATTTACTGCAAAAAGAGGTGCGTCATTCGCATTAATACCCTTAAATTTCACCCGACCACCGATATAATGCTTTTTATATACATCTGAAACTTCTTCTATACCGAATTTTCCGCAGGTCTGTAAAGGTACGTTTACGACCATTCCGCTGTAGAAATTATCTATGACAGGGTTAAACATCGGAGTTAAAGTAAGACCGCCGTGCATTTCCATTTCGGGGAGATGCTTATGATTTTGGTCTAAGGCGTAAAGCTTAGCCGGGATTCTTTCGTCCGCCTTTTTGTATTCTTCGATAAACGCTTTTCCCGCACCGCTGTAACCGGAAATTCCATACGAGTATACAGGAAAATCGGGTTTGATTATCCCCGCTTTAACAAGCGGATAAACCAAAGCGACAAATCCGCTCGCATAACATCCCGGTGTTGCGACCCGCTTAGATATACGAATTTCTTCTTCACGCTCTTTTGAAAGTTCGGGAAACCCGTAAGTCCAGTCGGGATGGGTTCTGTGGGCAGTTGAAGCATCGATTATACGGGTTTTTGTGTTTCCTGTTTCGTTAATTAAGCTGACCGATTGCTTTGCCGCTTCGTCGGGCAGACACAGAAACACAAAATCAGCCGCATTTAAAAATTTCTTGCGTTCATCGGCATTTTCGCTTAATTCGGGTGCGATTTTAAGAAGCTCAATATCGCTTCTGTTTTCGAGCCGCTCATATATTTGCAGTCCGACAGTCCCCGATTCGCCGTCGATAAAAACTTTCATAATTTTCCTTTCATACACACAACGCATAACTATATTTTTTCATAATTCATGCTCATTCCCGCGCCTTGAATCCCTTCTGCAAAGGGGCGAGTTTTAAATCCGAATTTTTCATAAAAAGGTTCTTTACCTTTTGATGAAGCCAATGTTATATGAAGATTTTCGCCCTTTTCCGCCGAAACGTCAACATGCTTTAAAAATCCTTCGACTAATTTCCTGCCGAAACCTAACCCCTGATAATCGGGATGAACTATTAAATCCGATAAAAGCCAGTAGTATCCACCGTCACCGAGTCCTTTTATTATGCCTATGCCTCTATTATTATCGTTTTTAACGACTGCGATATAATGCGCGTTTTTTAGTCCGAGTTCAAACTGCCGCTTGCTGATTTTGCGCCAACCTACAGCCTCGCGCAGTGCTGTATAATCCTCAAAGGTTATAGTATTATCAAATTTATATTTCATTCTTCATAGTATCCTTCCTCTGCTTTTCACACATTTAATTTACGCGCATAAGCATTATCCATTTCCTCAAATCCGCTTTTCTCCCAAAAGATGTTTCCGCCTTTATTTTCTTTTAAAGCAAATAACATTATATTATTTATGCCCTCTCGCTTTAATGCGGCTTTCGCTTTTTCTACCAACGCTTTACCTATCCCTTGTTTTTGAACTTTTTCCGCAACCGCAAGGTGATAAATGAATCCGTTTCTGCCATCATGTCCGCTTAAAATCGCGCCGACGAGTTCTCCTTCACTTACCGCCGTAAAACAAGTATCGGGATTTCTTTCAAGAAATTTCGCCACCTTTTCTTCCGTGTCAAGCGATAAGCACTTCTCGCATGAGCATATACCTTTTGTACTGCGCCATAACGCATATACCTCATTATAGTCTGACATCGTAAAAGTTTTTAGTTCCATTTTTCCTCCGTTTTCTAAATCAATCTTACTCCATACTGAATATTATACATTATTTTTAGGTTTTGTCAAGGAATAATATAACATTATTTGCATATTATTATGTTATTTTTGCATATTATACGTATATTATAATTTTTTCTTATACGTATTGACATTTTTTTTGTTCATGCTATAATATAATTACGAACACTATGAGAGGTGCAACTATGAAATTCAGCGAAAAACTTGAAGTCCTTATTCGGCGCGGCGGTATGAAAAAAACCGAGTTCGCCGATAAAATCGGAATAACCTACCGTGCACTCGCTAATTATATCTCCGGCTCCCGCGCACCCAAAAAGTCGGTGCTTCTTAAAATCGCCGAAGAATTAGACACGGACATAGTTTTTCTAACCGACGATGCAAAGAGTCTTGTCCTTACGAGTGAGGAGCGGTTTTACTTCGGTGCGACATCTGAGGGTCGCGGAATTTTAGACGCTATGTTTTATATAGACAAAACGCGCGAGCTTTTCGACGGAGATAAATTGTCGGAGGAAGACAAACAAGCTTTATTTAACTGTGTAACAGAAATATATTTCGATGCTAAAAATAAGCGAAAAATGTAAAGAAGTGTGCTACCACCCTGCGATATACTATCAATGCTGTGAATAAAGATTCGCCGCCCTTTTAAAAAGTAAGGGCGGTTTTTCTATGATAATCTGTTCTTAAAGTCAGAATATCCGAAATGCTTTATTGTTTCAAGTTCGCCGTTTTCCCGTAAAACTGCAATTGACGGAAGCGGAATACCATTGAAGGTGTTATTTTTAACCATTGAGTATATTGCCATGTCGCAAAACAAAAGCTTATCGCCCTCTTTCAACTCATATTCAAAGCTGTAATCACCTATTATATCACCGGCAAGGCAGGTGTTGCCCGTAAAACGATAATTAAATTTCCCTTCACCTTTTTCTTTTGCGCCAATAATCTTAGGAGTATAAGGCATTTCAAGCACATCGGGCATATGACATGCCGCTGAAGCGTCTAAAACCGCAAGAATCATACGCCGCTCGTCGTCACCAACATGATTAATAATATCAAGCACGCTCGCGGCGAGCCAACCGGCGTTAAGCGCTACAGCCTCCCCCGGCTCAATATACACGTCCAACCCGTATTTCATAACACGCTCTATGCACTTTTCAAGCCGCCGTATGTCATAACCCTCGCGGGTTATATGATGACCTCCGCCGAGGTTCACCCATTTCAGCATGGGAAACAAATCCCCGAATTTCTTAATCACTTCATCAAGCGTTACTTCGAGGGCGTCTGAATCCTGTTCACACAGCGTATGAAAATGCAGTCCCTCAATTCCGCCGAGGTCTTTGCCCTGTATATTTTTCAATGTAGAACCGAGCCTCGAAAAAGGAGCGCAGGGGTCATAGATTCCGCCGCCCTGTGTGCTTAATTCGGGGTTAATGCGAAGTCCCGCGCTTACGTTTTCGGGGATAAGCTTTTTAAATTTCTGCCACTGCTCAGGCGAGTTAAAAATAATATGGTCGCAGATTTTAACGAGTTCTTTAAGTTCGTCTTCTTTATATGCAGGGGAGTAGACATGGTTTTCCTTGTTCTGCATTTCCTCATGAGCGAGACGGGCTTCAAAAATTCCGCTTGCCGTTGTTCCGCTGATGTATTTTGCAACCAACGGATAAAACGCAAAAGCCGAAAACGCTTTCTGAGCAAGTAAAACCTTGCAACCTGTGCTGATTTCTAAATCGCTGAGGGTTTTAAGATTATTTATTAAAGCCGCTTCGTTAATAACATAGCAGGGGGTTTTTAAGCTTTTAAGCCATTTATTCATTCTTCTATTACTCCACTAAAATAGGTTCAAAGCTCTCTTTCCACGGTAAGCCCCACTTATTAAGCGCGTCCATAAACGGGTCAGGGTCAAAATCTTCAGTGTTATAAACCCCCGGTTTGCGCCACTCGCCATTCATTAAGAGCATTGCGCCAATCATAGCCGGAACGCCCGTTGTGTACGAAATTGCCTGTGTCCCTACTTCTTTATAACACTCCTCATGGTCGCAGATATTATAGACATAATAATTTAAAGGCTTGCCGTCTTTTATGCCCTGCATAATACAGCCGATGTTGGTTTTTCCCTTTGTACGCGGTCCGAGCGACGCGGGGTCGGGTAGCACGGCTTTTAAGAATTGAATCGGTACTATCTCTTTACCTTCATAGTTAATCGGCTCAATCGAGGTCATACCTACATTTTCGAGGCATTTCAAATGAGTAAGATAGCTCTGTCCGAACGTCATAAAAAAGCGAATACGTTTTAAACCTTTAATGTTCTTTGCGAGAGATTCAAGCTCTTCATGATAGAGCAGATACATATCTTTTTTTCCGACTTCTTCAAAATCATACTCACGCTTTATTTCCATGGGTTTTGTTTCAATCCATATACCATTTTCCATGTAACGTCCGTTCGCGCTGACCTCGCGGATATTAATTTCGGGATTAAAATTAGTTGCGAACGGATAACCGTGGTCGCCGCCGTTACAATCGAGAATGTCTATATAATGAATCTCGTCAAAATAATGTTTCATCGCATAGGCACAGAAAACGCCTGTTACACCGGGGTCGAATCCGCTTCCGAGGAGTGCGGTTATACCCGCTTCTTCGTAGCGTTCTTTGTACGCCCATTGCCACTTATACTCGAACTTTGCGGTATCGAGCGGCTCATAATTCGCGGTATCTGCATAATGCGTCTTTGTAGCAAGGCAGGCATCCATAATTGTCAAGTCCTGATAAGGCAGTGCAAGGTTTAAGACAACGTCGGGCTTAAATCTCTCTATCAGCGTTATTAATTCTGCTGTGTTATCCGCGTCAACCTGTTCCGTAAAAAGTTTCGCGCTTGTCGTACTCTCCCATTTGGTAACGAGTTCGTCACACTTAGATTTTGTGCGGCTGGCGAGCATGATTTCTTTAAACACCTTGTCATTCTGACAGCATTTTGCAAAAGCCGCACTCGCAACGCCGCCCGCGCCGATAATTAATAATCTTCCGTTCATGTTATTTTTACCTCTCTTTTTATATTTGTATTTTAGTTTTAATGTTTTATCGGTTATCCTCACACCTCTATAAAAGCACATCATAATCCCGCACAGAAGAATTGAATTCAATGCGAAATAAGCGATTTCTATATCCGCAATTAAATCAACCAAATCGTAAAGCTCGTCCAAATAAATCGGATTCAGAAACACAGCGTCTTTCAGGTAAGAAAGCCTGCGGTTTATTATTACAAGTGATACGGTATAAATCGCAACCAAAGCAAAGCTTAAGAATAAGAATATCATGCTTGTCGGTTTAAGGAGTGAGTTTTTTATATACAAGCTTATCTTCTTCGGCTTTACGAAAAAAATAAGTGCGATAAATACTCCGGCAGGAATAATATAAATAATTAACGGCTCTGCAATTCTGAGTGCTATTATATAGGCTGTCCCGAGATTAAGTCCTCCCGGTTTATATAAAAAAATCATCAGCAGATGCGAAACAAGTACTGTAAACAAGCATGTCCAACTAATCGACAGAGTTTTGAAAAACCGTTCTTTCCCTTTATAATGGAATCCGATAATTATGACTATCAATAATTCAAACAACAAAAAGTCCGATATACCGAGGTCGTACATGATTTCATTGTACTGTGCGGCGTACTCGGTGAAGATTCCGATAAAGCTGTTTTGCCTGTCAATCTCAAAAAGCCTGTCAAACACATCGCCGGATAAAAGGAAAAAAGCCACGCGAAAAAGCACGGTCATTGAAAACAGAAAATAATACTCTCCGCCTGCAATTCTTTTCTTTGACATATTCTTTTACCTTTACACATTAAGACTTAAAAGTAATTCCCGCAGAACCTTGCAAGCTGTCGCCGTTGAAGCTCCTGTATGGTCGTAAGGCGGTGAAAGCTCGGTCAGGTCGCAACCTACAATATTTAACCTGCATACTTTTTTTATTCCGTCCAAAATCTCATTAAAGCTGATTCCGCCCGCTTCCGGAGTGCCTGTCGCGGGTAACACCGCGCTATCGAGTACATCTAAATCAATCGTGAAATATACAGGCTTCTTGTTTATCTTTTTTATCACGCTCTCAAGTCCGTCTAACGTGAATCTCTGCGTAAAAACTTTTTCTTTTCCCCATTCAAACTCCGCTTTATCGCCTGAACGAACACCGAATTGAAAAATCCTGCCGTCTCCCGTTAATTCATAACATCTGCGAATTACCGAGGCATGCGAGAGCTTTTGCCCCATGTATTCATCGCGTAAATCTATATGTGCGTCAAAGTCGATTATAACCAAATCGGAATATTTTTCAACAATTGCACGGACAGCCCCGAGGGTGACTAAATGCTCACCGCCGAGCATGACGGGGATTTTTACGCTGTTGATAATTTGCTTTGTGTAGTTGTAAATAGTTTTAAGCACAGGGACAGGCGCACCGAAAGATAATTCTAATTCCCCGCCGTCGAAGACTTTCAGCTCCGACAAATCACGCTCAAGATACGGGCTGAAAGTTTCGAGTCCTTGCGACTCGCGCCTGATAGCCGCACCTCCGAAACGCGCTCCCGGACGGTTTGAGGTCGTACCGTCATAAGGCGCGCCGAAAAGCACTACAGACGCTTCATCATACTCACAGGTACACCCGATAAAGGTGTCGCTATTCTTTTTCATTTTCAACATTTCGCAACATCTCCTCCACATAAGTCGGCAGTGCAAAACATCCGTAATGCAACTGTGTGTTATAATACCTTGTATCTAAACCCAGGCTGTTCCACGAGGCAGGATTTAAGTCGTTAATCGGATGCAATTTTTTAGAAGCGAATCCGAAAAGCCAGTGTCCCGACGGATATGTCGGAATATGCGCCTGATAAACTTTACTAATCGGAAATGTTTCCGTAATTCTTTTATGGGCGCGTTGCATAGCGTTTGCGTCATTTTTATAAAACGGGCTTTCATGCTGATTCACCATGATTCCGTAATCGGTTAAAGCCTTAAAACAGTTTCCGTAAAACTCTTTTGTAAACAGGTCTTCACCCGGACCGAAGGGGTCAGTCGAATCCACTATAATTAAATCATAAAAATCATAGCATTTCCTGATGAATTTAAGACCGTCCTGATAGTATATGCTTAGACGCTCATCATCGAAGCTACATGCTGTAGACGGCAGGTATTGCTTACTTATTTCAACCACCCGTTGGTCTATTTCCACCAAATCAATTTTTTCGATATACTTATATCTGCACAGTTCCCTGACCGCTCCGCCATCGCCCGCGCCTATTACAAGCACCTTTCGGATTTCGGGATTGACAGCCAACGGAACATGGACTATCATATCGTGATATATAAACTCATCTCGCTCAGTCAACATCATAAACCCGTCAAGGGTCAAAAAACGCCCGAACTCCTCTGAATCAAACACGTCTATTTGTTGAAAGTCACTCTGCTCTGAGTGGAGCTGTTTTGCGACTTTTATTGAAAGCCGCACGCCTTCTGCGTGATATTCGCTGAACCATAAGTCCATATTGACCTCCTCATGTACTACAAAACAAACAAAAGAGTACCGACTGTTACGAGGACTCCCCCTATAATTGTTTTGGGAGTTAGGGTCTCGTTTAAAATTATTACCGCAAGGAACATGGTTATAACGACGCTGAATTTATCAATCGGGACAACTTTTGAGGCTTCGCCCTCTTGCAAAGCTTTGAAGAAAAACAACCAGGACAAACCCGTGGCGAATCCCGAAAGAACCAAAAAGAGCCAGCTTTTTTGTGTGATATTAACTATCTCGGTTTGCTTGCCTGTGATGAAAACCATACCCCACGCCATTATTAACACAACGACCGTTCTGATTGCAACCGCTAAATTAGAATTGACGTTCTCGATACCCATTTTGGCTAATATAGAAGTAAGCGCGGCAAAAAATGCGGCAAGAAAAGCATATAAAATCCACATATCTACTCCTCAATACTTTATGCGCAAAATGAATCAGTGTATGACATTAATTCTCTCTATCGCTTCGTCTTCGGGACCCATCATAAAACATCCTTTTTCTTTCGCATACATTATATATTCGATAATATCTGCGGTTATGCTCTCTCCGGGGGCTAAAACCGGAATCCCCGGCGGGTAGCACATTACAAATTCGCATGACACTCTTCCTATTGTTTCTTTTAGAGGCAATGAGGTCTTCGATGCGTAAAACGCCTCTTGAGGGCTTTTTTCAACAATGGGTTCTATATACTCTTGCGTCAGCATACCTGTCCCGGGGCGTTTGAAGCGGCGGCGGATTTCCGATAACGCGCCGACTAAACGCTCTAAATCTCGTTCTCTGTCTCCTACCGAAATGTAGGCTAAAATGTTTCCTATGTCTCCGAATTCAACTTGAATATCATAATCATCACGCAATAAGTCATAAACCTCAATCCCCGCAAGCCCTGTTTCAAGCGTATTTATCGCAAGCTTCGTAATATCAAAATCAAAAACAGAGTCTCCGTTTATTATTTCTTTCGAGTAGGCATAATAATCGCTTATTTGATTTATTTCATCACGCGCATATTCGGCGAGTTCGGCTATTTTTTTAAATATTTCTTTTCCGTTGAGGGCTAAGTTCTTACGTGAAATATCAAGACTACTCATTAAAAGATAGCTTCCGGAAGTCGTTTGTGTAAGGTTAATCACCTTCCTGACATAACCCTCGCTTACGTTTTCGCCCGTCAATAAAAACGAGCTTTGCGTGAGAGAACCGCCTGATTTGTGCATACTTACCGAGGCGAAATCTGCCCCTGCGTTCATAGCGCAGACGGGTAAATTCTCACCGAAATAAAAATGTGTACCGTGTGCCTCGTCTGCAAGGACGAGCATGTTATTTTCATGGGCTATTCTACAGATTTCTTTTAAGTTTGAACAGATGCCGTAATATGTCGGGTTATTAACCAAAATCGCTTTAGCATCGGGATTTTCAGCGATTGCCTTTTTGACATCTTCGAGCGACATTCCAAGAGAAATGCCTAAGCCTCTGTTGACTTTCGGATTTACATAGACAGGCACCGCGCCATTTAGAACAAGTGCGTTAATTACGCTTCTGTGGACATTTCGCGGAAGAATAAGTTTATCCCCGCATTTTGTCGTTGCAAAAATCATAGCCTGAACAGAAGAAGTTGTTCCGCCTACCATGAAAAAAGCGTTCCTCGCATTAAAAGCCGCCGCCGCAAGCTTTTCCGCCTCAGCTATTACCGAAACGGGATGACAGATATTATCAAGCGGCTTCATTGAATTAACGTCTATACTCATGCACTGCTTACCGAGGAAGTCAGTAAGCTCCTTGTTGGCTCTGCCGCGTTTATGCCCCGGTACATCGAAGGGTACCACGCGCCGCGAAGCAAATTCTTCAAGCGCGTCTTTTATAGGCGCACGATTTTGGTTAAGATTCAATATATATTACTCCCCGAAAAAATTTCAATCGGTTTCCTCTATCAATTTTATCTGACCTATATTTTTTGTGTTTAATCTACTTATGGCAGATTTTCCTGTTTCTTTTTCGATTTGATTACGCGCGACCTTAGCGGCACTTGCACCACGCTCGGCTACTTTGGCACTTTCGTTAAATCCTGTGGGTTGTTCAATTATTGATATTTCGGTTGCTGTGACTTCAGCCAACATATTAAGGATAAGTTCTGTATTAGTCATATTATCACGCAAATTTTCTTTTTTCAAATCTTTGTATTTTTTATATTCCCCGGTTGTCATTCCGCTCCATGTCTTGCTCATTAAATCTGTCAGTGCTGCGTATTCTTCTCTTTCTCTAACGCCGCTTGCTTCCCATTCGTCCGTTAACGCCTTGCGAACCTCTATTGACTTTATTCTTTGATTAATCCAGTTTTCGCTGTAACCAAGACGGCGGTAATTATGTATAGCGCGGTCTATTGACTGCTCCGGGTCAACGATTTCGTCTATGCGTTCATTCCCGACTCTCGCAAGCCACATCTTGAAAGGTTCGGCTTTTTTGCTCGGAATTGACTGAATAAGCCGTAAAACCTGCTCGGTATCGGCAACGTCAGTGAGGTACATTTTACCATCTGCCGCCTCCATTTTCAGTTGACTACAAATTGTAGTCAACTCGCTTCCTTCTTTTTTAAGGCGCGTCTTTAACACGCTCCAATACTTACGCCCATCAGAGCTTTCAGATAGAATAGAGCAAATATCGGCAACAGAAAACCACCATTTCTCCGCTTCTTCATCCCATACGGCGCGGACACGATTTTCTTCAAAAATCTTTATTTTATTTTTTTTGTTTTCACCCATCAGTATATATTACTCCCCGAAAAAATTTCAATCATCTCCTGTCTTAAATTATTCATAATACCAAGTCTTGTTTTAGGTGGGATTTCGTATACATCTGCGTTGAAGAGATAATTTTGCAGGTCTATATCTTTAATAAGCATTTTTGTATGAAAGATGTTTGAATGATAGACATTCACATCCACCGCATCGTACTTGTTCATCGTGGCAGGGTCGATATATTCCTGTATACTCGTAATTTTGTGGTCGATAAACAGCTTCTTCCCCTCTATCTCTCTTGTAAAGCCGCGTACACGATAATCCATTGTGATTATATCCGAATCAAAACTGCCGATTAGATAATCAAGCGTCGATAACGGCGTGATTTCACCGCAGGTAGTAACATCAATATCAACCCTGAATGTCGCCAAAAACGTCTCGGGGTGATATTCGGGGTAAGTATGAACCGTTACATGGCTTTTATCGAGATGCCCTATTACCGTGTCGCCCGCCAAATTCTTTACCATGCTCTCCTCGGCAATCAGAATTGTTACGCTCGCACCCTGCGGCTCATAGTCTGCGCGGGATATATTAAGCACCTTTGCTCCTATCATGTCTGTGACACTGGTCAGTATATTTGTCAGACGCTCGGAGTTATACTGCTGATGAATATAGGCGACATAATCCCGTTGCTCCCGCTCGGTTTTTGCGTAGCAAACATCGTAGATATTAAAGCTTAGGGATTTTGTGAGGTTGTTAAACCCATAGAGTTTTAATTTTTTTTCCATTTTTATAACCTTTCAAAAATTTTACACACTGATTCCGTATTTTTTACCGACTCTTATGTCGTCGCCTATAAATTTTAAACACTCCATTGTAAGAAGCCGTGACATAATACGGTCTCCGTAGCGTTCTTTCAACTCTTTTTCTGTCAGGTTCGTGTTTATTATAAGCGGTAAACCGGCGTTAATACGAGAGTTCAGTAAATTGTAGAAAGCAGAAACATAGAACCTGCTCTCAAATTCCGCACCGAGGTCGTCAAAAATCAATAAATCCGCTTCTTGAAGCAGTCCCGCCGTATCTGAGCGGTCGTCGCCTGCCGTGCGGCTGAAATGCTCCTTTTCAATTTTACGGAGCAAGTCGGGTGCGGAGCCGTAAATAACGCTGTGATTCTTTAAAATCACGGTTTTTGCAACGGCGAGAGAAAGATGCGTCTTGCCAAGCCCCGTTTTCCCGAACATAAGGATACCCGTACACGGTAAATGAAAATTATCGGCAAAATCCTTGCATGTCTTAAAGTTTCGCATCATTTTATTTTTTATGTTAATACCCGTATCGGTATCGGTACGGTCGGGGTACAGATTTATGTCGAATGTCTCAAAGCTACTGAGTTTTATCGGCGCAGAGGCATTAAGCTCGTCAGCCGCAAGTCTTTTTACAATTTCTTTAAAGCAATAGCAACGACGATTTTGATAAACCCCGGTGTCTCGGCACTTTTGGCAGGTATAAATCTCGTCTAAGTAGTCAGGGGCGTATTTGTTTCCGACGAGTAATACTTTAATCGCCTCTTGTGCTGTTATGTTTTCGCGTTCAAGCCTTGCGAGCTTTTTTGCAGCATCTTCCGCAGACATTATAATCCTGTAAAGCCTCTCTCCCGTTTTCATGAGTTCGAGACGAATCGCTTTGTATTCGGGGATTATTTTTTCTATTTCTCGTTTACGTAGATTCAGCTTTTCGGTATTTACTTCGCGGCGGCGTTTTATTTCAGCCTCCGCACACTCGTAAAAGCTTTGATTAGGTTGGTTATACATACTTTTACATACCGCCTATTTCTCATTAATCAGCTTCGATATTAAATTCAAATCAAAAGATGATTTTGCTTCGGATGCGCTTTGATTCTTTTCATTGTAGGCTTTTTGTGATTTTTCGAGCTGTTCTTTAGTTTTTATGCCGTTCTCGCTCCATTTGGTTATAATTTTATTCATATACGGAAAGGCCGCTTTACCCGTTTGGTCGAGCGTAATTTGGTATGCTTCCGAGAGCATTTCTTCACCATAACCCAAGTTGCTCCACTTTTTTATGAAATCCTTTTGTGTTTTTGAAAACGCGCTATTCATCTCGAAAAGCCTTTTTAACCTGTTTTCAAGGCTGTTTATTTCTCTTAATACTTTTATTTCGTCCTCTACCGCACTCATAGTCATTATCCCGCGTTCGAGCCAATCTACCGCTATCGCTTTCATGTAGGCAGGGGTCGGCTTCCCTATGGAAAAGCAATAGTCAACAAGCATAAGCGTACATTCTGCCGGAATTCCCGTCTCCTCGGTAATAAGCATGAGTGAATTTTGCTCATTATGCTTGAGGGTTCTGCCGAAAATTTTCTCGCAACCCTTGAAAAGAAAGTCCATGCCTTTGTTTTCTCGTACAGAATGGGCTATTTCTTTAGGGCAAAATCGAGGTTCTCTTTCGAGTTGAACTCGACTTTCCGCTATAGAACGAAGCGTTGTTTCTGTTTTTTCCGGTTTTACGGTGATTTGCTCATGCTCGGATATATAGGGATTTTCATTATTTAACGGTATATTGCCGGGAACTATATCGTTTTTATTAAAGCACAGCAGTCCCGTCTGCTCCCAGAAAAGCAGGGCATCTTGTATGTCGTCGGGGTTTACGCCTGTTTTTTGTGAAACTTCATCTACCGAGAGAACCCGTCCCGCGTTTTTTAAATAATACAGTAAGACTTTAATATTGTTTCCGCCTGCCAATTTTATGTAATTATCTACGACAACCGACGGAACGGCGAAAACGTCATTCCATGCCCCGAGATTGAGTTTAAAACCCACTTTCTTTACTTACCGCCTTTCGATTTTGTGCATTTTAAAGTCAGTATAACATATTTTTTAAAAAAATGCTATAGTTTTTTGAAAATATTAACTTGATTTTCAAGAATTTTACGATAACTTAAATTATAGCCGAAAATATTCTGTAACGCTGAAACCCGCGCAGTTTTAAATTTGACTGCGCGGGTTAGTATATTAATTTTTCTTCTCCTCCGAGAAGGGTTACTTGAAACTTTACATTTTTTATTTAAACGCCTCGGCGGTTAATCCGGCTCGCTTCAAAGACTTTATTCCCAAAAGTCCATAAGCGCTGTCATAAAATTGCCGGTATATAAATTTTCAAGCCTATTTGCGGTTTCCGCTTCGGATTTCTTTACACCCTCTGCGGTTATATCCTGCTTTCGACACAGGACACCCACCTATAGCCTTATCGCCGACGTAATTGCGTTCGTGTCCGTTTAAGCATAATCCCGGTAAAAGTACCGACCTTAAATCCGTTAAACCTTCCCACCGCTTGGGCTTTCCGGCTTATCTGCGATTTCACATGTAACTTAATCGTCGCGCGAGCCGCAACCTACGCTCGGCACTTTGATTTCCGCATCCATTGGACTCGCCTCCTTTTCTCGGTCATATTTACATAATCCTCTTAATCGTATAGAACTATGTATCTTGGTCTTTCTCGCAGCCTACCCTGCTGTGACTTTAAGAGCTTCGTTCAACCGCTCGCTCCGACCCTGCCTCGGCGCCATTCCCTACTCGCTTTTCCCACAGCTTTACGGTAATTTCACCATCGTTACTCTTTACCGCTTTTTCCGCCTTCGGGGTCTAACTTTCTTGAAATTTCTTCCGTGATTATATTTTACCATAATTATACACAACTGTCAACAGTTATATTGCACAATTTTTTTCAGAATTATTTATAACTTCTGACAGTTATGGACGTGTTTTTTTCAAAATATTGGGGAAAAATGCAGTATTTCTTATTGACAAAGCCTTAAATGTATTGTATAATTAACATAACAAAATAACGAAAGGGACAAACATGGCTGAATTTGAAGAAAAAACTGATTTTGAGGAATACGAACCCGATTTAGTTGAGCTTGACGGCGAGCAATTTGAGATAGTTGACGCGCTGACCTATGAGAATGTTAACTACCTTGCACTTGTCCTTTATGATGAAGATGCAGACGAAGAGGACGAGGACGAAGACGCCGAAACGGAATTCATTGTTTTACAAGAGATTGAAGAAGACGGCGAATATTTTCTTTCAACTGTTGATGACGAAGCTCTTTCCGACAAAATCGGTGATATGTTCTTAGCGCGTTTTGAAGAACTCGCGGACGAGTTTGGCTTTTAGTTGCGGCTCCGGTTGCGGCTTTCAGCTTATTGACTGCTTCGTGCGTTAAAGTATGGTTATTATAATCCAACACCTATAATATGGGATTTCAGCTCTGTCAGCGGATTGCAGACCTCCCGTCGGCGAAAACTCGTTTTTGCCGATGGACGAAGGGAGCGTGAACCTACAGGCGATTTTTACCCACCCTGCGGTTTCGCGGGTTCTATGTACCATGCCACGGCGTTAGCGGTTCGCGGCTGCCGCACTTTTTTCATTGTGCGGCAGTCATTTTTACTTAAAAAAATAAAGACAACAGGAGGATTCATCATGGCTCTTATCGGAAAAGAAATCGGCGATTTCAACGTACAAGCTTTCGCAGACGGTCAGTTCAGCGCGATAACTAAGCAGGACGTTTTGGGTAAATGGGGTGTATTTGTTTTCTACCCCGCTGACTTTACCTTTGTATGTCCTACAGAACTCGGCGATTTAGCCGACATACATGACAGTTTTAAAGAAATAGGATGCGAGATTTACTCCGTATCTACCGACACCCATTTTGTACATAAGGCGTGGCATGATGCGTCAGACACAATCAAGAAAATTAAATATTTCATGCTTGCCGACCCGACTCACGCACTTTCAAAGGATTTTGACGTCCTTATCCCCGAAGCGGGACTCGCGCTTCGCGGTACTTTTATAGTGAATCCCGAGGGGAAAATCGTTGCATATGAAATTAACGACCTCGGTATCGGACGCAACGCCTCCGAATTGCTTCGCAAGGTGCAAGCCGCGCAGTTCGTCGCAGAACACGGCGACCAGGTATGTCCCGCAAAGTGGAAGCCGGGCGAAAAAACTTTAAAACCCAGTCTTGACCTAATCGGGAAGCTGTAGAGGTGAAGATTATGGAAAATTTATACGACTTAATTATAATCGGCGCGGGTCCTGCGGGACTCGCCGCCGCTCTTTACGCAGGACGCGCAAAACTTAAAGCGTTAGTTTTTGAAGGTGAAACCCCCGGAGGGCAAATCGGTATAACCGCCGAAGTCGTCAATTATCCGGGTATAGCCAAAACAAACGGTGCGGCAATCGCAGAGACCATGAAAAAGCAGGCTCTGAATTTTGGAGTTTCATTTACATCTGCCGATGCAGTGAAGATTAATTTTGAAAACGATATAAAAGAGGTCGTTTCATCCGACGGTAAAACTTTAAAATCCGTTGCCGTAATAGTCGCTACAGGGGCGAAACCGCGCTCTCTCGGATTTGAGGGTGAAAAGGAGTTTACAGGACACGGGGTGGCTTATTGCGCCACCTGTGACGGCGAATTTTTTACGGGAATGGACATTTTTGTAATCGGCGCGGGTTTTGCGGCGGCGGAAGAAGCTGTTTTTCTGACCCGCTTTGCAAAAAAAGTAATGATAATCGCACGCGAACCCGAATTCACTTGTTCTAAGACAATTGCGGATAAGGCACTCACCAACGATAAAATCGAAGTGTTCTTCAATACAGAACTGCTTTCTTTAACAGGCGATGCGGTTCCGAAAAAAGCGAGGTTCATAAACAACGCGACAAAAGAAGAATGGGTATATGAACCCGCCGACCCGAACGACAGTTTTGGTGTTTTTGTCTTTGTCGGATACGAGCCTGTCAGCGATTTGTTCAAGGGTATATTAGACATGGATGAATACGGCTATTTAGTAACGGACGAAGATATGAAAACCAACATAGAGGGTGTGTATGCCGCAGGAGACATCAGACCTAAGCGTCTGCGCCAACTTGTCACAGCTGTAAGCGATGGTGCGATTGCGTCAACAAGTATAGAGCGTTTTGTCGAGGTTAAAAAAGAACAACTCGGTATTAAAATCAGTCAATCAAGCGGCGACGATAATAATGACAATGATGATAACAGCATGTCCGAATCCTTTATTGACAGCGATATTAAGGAGCAGTTAATCCCCTTGTTCGATAAGTTTGAAAATCCTGTCACCATAGCGGTAATAACCGCAAATGAACCGGAAAAAGGTGCGTTTCAAAATGAAATGCTCCAATTTGCGAAGGAATTCAGCGTGTTGTCCGACAAAATCTCTCTACGGGAATATAAAAAGGAGGATGTTAATCTCTCGTTTGATTTATACCCTGCGCTTGCTATTTTTAAAGACGACGGCAGTTTCACGGGGATTACATTTCACGGCGTACCGGGCGGGCATGAGTTTAATTCCTTTGTATTCGCACTTTATAACGCGGCAGGTCCCGGACAAAAGGTTGAGCCGCATATTACCGAACGAATCGACGGAATTAACAAACGGTACGACATTCGGGTGTGCGTTTCGCTGTCGTGTCCCCTATGCCCCGAAACAGTGACTTCCGCACAGCTTATTGCCGCTCGTAACCAAAATGTTTCGGCGGCTATGATTGATGTCCATCGTTTCCCCGAATTAATATCACGCTATAATATAAAGAGCGTTCCCGTTATCATAACAGATGACGAGAGGGTCTTTTTAGGGAAAAAAGATGTTGGTCAGATGTTGGATATAATTCTCGGATAAATGAATTTAAAGGACCGAAAGCGCGTCTAAAACCCCTTTCGCACTCCTCTTTGTTACTCTGAGTTTGTTTTCGGGCAGTGATAATTCTTCTAAAAAATGTGCATCGCTGTTATGTATGATTTTACATTCTCGCAGATACTCATGCTTTTCTTTCAGATTCTCGACTGCTTCTTTATAACGTATTTCAACGCAATTAAAACCGCAGTCGTCAGGGACAAACCCTAAGGAAGATATTAGGCTGAAAGCCGCTCGTTCTATATGGGCGGGGATAATGACCCCTCCCCTGCTCTTTACCTCACCCGACAAGGAATATAAGTCGAGTGAAACAGAGTTTATAAGACAGTTTTCAACCTCGCCGATTATTATATCCGATTCGTTCATTATGAGCTGTCTTCCATAAATGGTTGTATCATTTTTTATCGGTAGCAGCAACGAATACACGTACTCATCAAAATCCATCGCGGCTTT
The DNA here is from genome assembly GCA_009778065.1 of Oscillospiraceae bacterium. Lineage (GTDB taxonomy): Bacteria > Bacillota > Clostridia > Oscillospirales > Ruminococcaceae > Ruminiclostridium_E. Next base: position 66,545 of record WRKM01000005.1, on the reverse strand, counting down.
AAGTTCCGCGAAGAGACAGAGTACGTGTATTTCTTCTTCTGTCGTCAGTTCCATCCCCGCAATGGGGATAATCTCATGTTCACCTGTCTGTGAAACAATCTCTGCCGCTTTAAAGAAAGCGGGACAGTTCCTACAGGTATTATGGTCTGTCAGAGCTACCGCATCTAACTCAAGAAGCGAAGCTAAACCCGCTACATTAGAGGGTGTGGATTCATCACTCCCGCAAGGAGAGAGGCAGGAGTGAATATGTAAATCATAACTCAGTTCAATCATTTTTTAACTCAACAGCTCGTTTATTAACAATCCCGCCTCAAAAGCGGGTTTATTTGTTTTAAGCAGACTAACGCCCTGCTCTGCCGCTTTTGCAATAGCGGTCGGGTCTACCGCCGAGTTTTCGGCAAAAACTATAACCGATATGTCTGCTAAAACCGACACAGCCACGGCATTCATATTTCCCATAACCGTAAGCCACGCGCTGTCAGCAGGTGCGCGTCCCATAACCCAACTTAAAAGGTCGCAACAATAAACGCCGCTTACCTCTCTGTCGAAGTCGCCCTCGTTTACAACCTCAAAGCCCGTACTCTTTACTAAATCCTTAATTTTCATATTCTGTCAGTCCCCCCGATTTATTTAAGTATTTTCTTAAAATGTGTATGCAGTCTTTCTCGCTTGCCAAGCCGCGAGCCGCATCTTCCGCATGAGCGCGGCAGGTCGGAGCGCCGCAACAGCCGCAATCAAGCCCCGGAAACTTTTTTATAAGCTCGTCAACTGTTTTCATAATACCTATAGACTCTGCGAGCGTTTCACCGAGCTGATAAACCGGCTGAAACTCTATTTTTTCATCGTGATAAGCGTATGACGGAACCGCCTCGTCTATACGAGTACCGGAAACAGGCAGATACTTACGCAGTATATTAAGCTTAACCTTAGCCATATACGGGTTTTCGACCGCGAGAACCCCGCCCACGCAACCGCCGCTACAGGCATTAAGCTCAATGAACTCAAGGTCTTTAAACTTTGAATCCTCAAGGTCCTCAAGTGCTTTTATAACATTTTCAATCCCGTCAACAGCCAAGTATTTATCTGTGAGCAGTCCGCCCGCTTCTCCGCCGTGTCCGCCCCAACTTACGCCTATTCTGCCCGCTTTATTTATTTCCTCGGGAAGTTCATTATCGCGTCCTGAAGCGGCGATTTCCTTCATCAGCGGTAATAGCTTAGGATATATATCACTAAGTGCGACCGCCTTATCAATCTGTGATTTTTTAACGCCGAGCGGGGCGTAAACATCCGTCACCTTTGCGGGGCATGGGGAGATTAAAAATACGCCGATTTTCTCTCGCGGAAGCCGTGTTCTGAGCATGGCGCGTCTTACTGCGGCATTTGCCGCCATTTCACCGGGCGAAACTACGGGCGATATATTCTCTACTAAGTTAGGGAATTTTACACGTATCAGCCGCATAACGGACGGACATGCCGATGTAATCACCGGAAGCCGAGTTTTCTCATCTTTTAACAGCTTTCGGGTGATTTCCGACACTAATTCCGCCGCCGCGGCTACTTCATAAACGTCGTCAAAGCCAAAGGAAAGAAGCGCGTTTAAAACCAAGGACTTTTCTTCGAGGTTATTAAACTGCGCGTATAACTCCGGCGGCGGTAATGCAATTTTATACTCATAATCCGCCATAGAGTCGAGTAAATCAAACGTCGCTTTTTTCGCATGATGCGGGCAAACACGAATACAGGCGGCGCAATCAATACAGTACTCCTTTTTTATCCTCGATTTTCCTTTTCTGACGCGAATAGCCTCTGTGGGACAGCGTTTAAGGCAGTTTATACATCCCCTGCACAGTTCCCTGTCAAGACGTATCGAATGAAAAAAACTATCGTATTTTTCAGTTTGTTTAAGCAAATTAATCATCTCTTCTCAATTTGTTATTTATTATTTGCTGAGATATACCTTCATTATAACCTCAGTGCCTTTGCCAACCTCTGAAGTAATATTAAATTCATCGGTGTATTTTTTCATATTCGGGAGTCCCATACCCGCTCCGAAGCCGAGTGCGCGTATATGCTCCTGCGCCGTGGTATACCCCTCCTGCATCGCAAGTTCGACATCGGGAATACCGCCGCCTGTGTCTTTAATCGTCAAGGTGATTGATTCCGCATCGATAGCCGCATCTATTGTACCGCCGTTTGCGTGGATTACCATGTTTATCTCACCTTCGTATGTCGCTATCGCGACATTCCGTATTACATCGGGTGAAATACCCATTTGTTTGAGCTTGTTTTTTATATCCGAGCTTGCCTCACCCGCTCTTGTGAAATCATCACCGGGTACGTCATAATGCAATGTAAGCGCACTCATCTAAGCACCCCCCCGCAGAACAACCGACCCCGCCTGAGGAAATGCCTCCGCGCAGACCGCTTTCGTACAGAACACCGCACGCCTCAAACATACGGTTCGCAGTAGATAGGATGGCTATATTTTTCTGTGCGGCAAGACTGACCACCGCATCATCGGGCTTTTTCCCCCTTACGAATACGATACATATAATATCCATCATCTCCGCAGTCCTGACCACCTGGGGATTTAAAAGCCCCGTAAGCAGTACCGCCTGGTCTTTTACAAAGGCAAGCACATCGCTCATCATATCCGAGCCGCAAGCAGTATGCACCTCGCTTTCGAGTCTGTCGTCGCAACAGAGGACTTCACATTCAAGAAGCTTTTTAATATCACCGATTGTCATAAGTAGATTCACCTTTCTCTTGTTAAGTTTGTTTTTTTAGTTTAACAGCCTGTTTTTAAATTATATCATATATTTTTATTTTTTTCAAGCGGAAAAATCTTCGTTTTCGTTTTTTATTGCAAAAATGCCGCTCTTTGAGCGGCAAACATACACAAATAATGATATTTATATAAAAAACATTTTTAATAAAACTAAGATGACGCCCGGTGTGCCTAAAACGAGTGCGACAAAAACCGTATAGGTGTTTACGGAGAGTTGCAGTTCTAAAAGCCCCGCGAGCAGGCTTGCGGCGGCGAGAGTTCCGACGCCCGCCATCATCGAAAAAGCGGCTTTTTTGAGCGGTGAGCGGCTTTTTATCAGCACCTTAATAAAATTGAGCAGTAAAACAACACCGAAAAGCAGAAAAATCGTATCAAGCATACCTGTCCCCCTTATTTATACTCGTGAGGCGCAAAATCATAGCTTCCCGTCCGTTTCGGTTACAAAGCGGTCAAAAGGACTGACCTCAAGCTTTAACTCACGCGCCCGTTTCATAAGGCAAGCAAACCGCGACTGTAAAGCCATCTGTTCATAAATCAGGGCATCAATAAGGTCTTCGTCCTCGACTAAGTTGAACTCCAACTCTTGAATCTTTATTCTCTCATTTAATATGTAAATTTCTGAACGCAGACTCTCCCTCTCTGAATTATCCTCTTTTTTTGAGTTACTTATCGTACTTTTTTTCGACATAATTCACGCCGTCCTGTTTTGTATTTCTCCCGTATACGGGGTTGTCCTTTAATTATATGCGAGGGTATTTTACTGTATGCAAACGATTTTGCAAACGATTTTACCATATTCTTCCTTGACTTATGATAATTAATATTGTATAATTAAATCAGCGGTATAATTATAAAAAAGTAAGAAGGACTTGTTAAAAATGGAAAAACCCCTGACACTATTATTAGTCTACCCTGACTTTCTTGAAGAGGATAAGCATAACAAAAACAAATTCGGAAATTACAGCGAGGGTTTAGCATCTATTTCCGCAGTAGTTAAACAAGCCGGCTACGATGTACGTCTTTATCATATGCTCTATATGCCCGACAAAAATGAATTCGTCTCTAAAATTAAAGAACACAGCGCAGACGTAATCGGTTTTTCCGCCAGAACTACCGCTATTCCTTTTATTGAGGAAATGGCGGGTTGGCTTGACGATGAGTTGGCGGCTTCGGGACTTCCGAAAACTATAGTGGCAATCGGCGGGTATCACGCTATTCTCGTGCCTGATGAATGTATAAAAATACGCGGGATTGACGTTGTTATCGTTGGCGAGGGTGAATTTCCGATTCTTAATATTATGAACGGTTTGCGGGATAACACTCCGCTTACCGGTATTGAGAGTACCTATTGGAATATGGACGGCAGTGTCATAACCAACCCCGTCGCACCTTTAATAGAAGACTTGGACTCGTTACCTTTCCCCGATTTTGAGCTTTTCGATTTTACAAACTTAGACCGCTCAAAAAATTTTACCGCTATGGTTATGCTTTCGCGCGGGTGTATTTTTTCCTGCACCTATTGCGGAAATTCGCAATTTCGCAACATTTATCCCAACAAGGAAAAATATTGCCGTTTTCGCAGTCCCGAAAAAGCTATTGAGCTTTTAGAGCTTTTACTCCGAAAATATCCTTTCATAAAATACATCGAGTTTCGTGACGCTATTTTTAATATGTACAAGGACTGGTTCTACGAATTTATGCCGCTTTATATTGAAAAAATCCGTCTGCCTTTTAACTGTAACCTGCGCTTTGACATCCTTGACGAAGAAATGGTGAAAATGCTCAAAGACGGCGGTTGCTACATGATTGACATCGGACTTGAGAGCGGTAACGAAGAATTTAGGAAAAAATATCTTCATCGTGCCATGAAAAACGAACATATGATAAAGGTCGCCGAGTGGTTTAAAAAATATAAAATGACCACCCTTACTTATAATATAGTCGGTCTCCCTCATGAAACCTTAGCGCTTTCACTCGAAACCGTTAAGCTTAACGCACGCCTCTCGGTGGATAAGGTCATTCCTAACATATTCTATCCGTATCCGATGACTATTTTAGAAAAAACGGCGCGTGACGCAGGGTTTATCGTCCCCGGTGTTGAACCGAGCGACCCTGTTCAGCTGAGAATGCCCGAATATCCTAAGTATGATATTTTATATATGGCGTTTAATTTTAATAAACTTGTGAAAAAATATCGCGCCATATACGCACTGCCACCTGAAAAAGCGGCAAAAAAAGAAGCCGCACTCGATAAGAAAATAACCGCGAAAAACTATCCGCGAAAATTCCTCTATAAAACAGCAAAATTAAAGGAAGATGTATTTATCAAGACAAAAAGATTTATAAAAAGATTATCCCCTAAGTTATTTATTTTCCTTAAGAACAAAACGATGAGAGAGGTGAAGAAATAATGGCTTCTAATAAAATAACGCTGACCGATTCTTTTAAAATAACAGTTTTAATCTGCTATTTATTAAATGAACTCGGACCTTTAACCGAATATCAACTCACAAAGATATTAACGCTGAACGAAACGGTAAACCATTTCGATATGACGGAGGCGTTCGGGATTTTAGAGAATAAAAAACTCGCAAGCTTTGTCGCGAGAAAGGACGAACGCTTTTTTGAAATCAACAGCGAAGGACGCACTATTGCCGCAGAAGCCGGCTCCGTTCCTCCTGAAATACGCGAGACCTCCCTTCGCGAGGGTAAGCGAATTCTCGCAGAAATAGAGCTTAAAAAAACCGTAAGCTGGAAGGTTCAAAAACGTGAGAAAGGTTATAATTTTAATATACGGTTTTTAAACGAATTCGGCGGTCCCGATATAATGGAAATAAATTTATACGCGCCCTCCGAAGAAGGCGCACTCGATATTCAACGCAGGTTTTTAGAAAGACCGCTTGATATAATAAGAAAAATCATGACTATGTTTATTTCTGATATGAATAGGTTATAGCAACTTTTTTCTTAAAACCGAATATGGTTTTAATTCAATATCCACATCTGCAAACAGCCTTTCAGTCGCCTTGTTCGCGATTTTGACAGGCTCGTTTTTTTCGTTTCTCATAGATTTTATTATCAGCTTTTGCGGCGGAGATTTCGGCGCGATTACTTCAATCTCGTCGTCTTTCTCAAAATAATTTCTCTGCGTAATATCCGCAACGCCGTCATTACAGGCGTTTACCACCCCTATAAAATCATATTCCCTTACATAACCGCCGTCTTCATAAAGCTGAACAGCGTCGGTTTTATCTAAATAAAACCCCGTGCAGTACTCTCTGTGACTTACGGTGCCAACTTCTCTGACCGCCCATTCCGGAACGGGTTCCCCCTTTTTAAGTGCGTCAAGTGCGGCGCGGTAAGCGTTCGTGATAATCGCAGTGTAATACGCCGATTTTGCCCTACCCTCGATTTTAAACGAGCTGACCCCTGCGTCTTTTATTTTCTCTAAATGCCTAATCATACATAAATCTTTTGCGTTAAGTATAAAAGAACCTCGCTCTTCCTCTTCGATTTTAAAATACTGCCCCTCTCGCTTTTCTTCCGAAAGATAATAACCCCAGCGGCATGGCTGGGCGCACTCGCCTCGGTTTGCATCCCTGGCTATGAGATATTGCGACAGCAAACACCGCCCCGAAAACGATACACACATCGCACCATGTACGAAGGCTTCAAGTTCAAGCTCCGGCGGTGTGTTTTCGCGAATACGGGCGATTTCTTTAAGCGGCGTTTCCCGTGCTAAAATAACGCGATTAGCCCCAAGTTTATAAAAAGCGTTTGCGGCGGCATAATTATTGACGCCTGCTTGTGTCGATATATGCAGGTCAAGAGAAGGCGCGTTTTGTTTCACGGCTTCAAGTATTCCCAAATCCGAAACAATAACCGCATCTATACCCGTTTTTTCGGCGCGTTTTATAAATTCGGGAAATTCATCGGCTTCTGCGTTTGTGGGTATTATATTACACGTTAGATAAACCTTGACATTATGTGCGTGTGCAAATTTAACAGCTTCGCATAATTCATCAAAGTCAAAATTTTCGGGAGTCGCTCTCATCCCGAATGTTTTCATGCCGAGATAGACGGCATCAGCACCGTAAAGAACAGCCATTTTCAAGCTTTCAGGGCTTCCCGCCGGGGAAAGCAGTTCTAAGCTTGTTTTATTTTTTAGGTTTTCTTTGCTCACTTTTTATACTCACTTTACTCAAAAGTCATCCCACCTGCGCCTCTACGCGCGCAAGATTTGCTTCATGCTCGGCTAAAGTAGCGGCAAAGAATACTTCGCCTGTTTCGATATTAGCATTAAAATAAAAATATCTGCTATCGGCGGATGCCTCCAAAACCGCCGTAATCGCATAGATTCCGGGGTTGTTTATCGGACCGGGCGGCAGTCCGGGCGACTCATAGGTATCATAAGCTTGATACAATATGACCTCTCGAGACGGTACGTGCGGTCTGATAGAATCTCTGACATAATAACTTGTCGGGTCTGACTGTAAATACGGAAAATTCTCACTGTTATTCATTCTGTTTTTAAATACCGACGCTACCAACCGCATATCCTCAATATACGCCGCCTCCGCCTGAACCATAGAAGCCAGCGTTATCACTTCGTCAAGACTCAATCCTTGCTCGTGCATTGTTTTATACATTTCGCGTGTAATCATCGAATTGAAGTTGTCGAACATCTTATATGCGGCAGTTTTCGCATAATTCTCAAGAGCCTGTCTTTCTGCCTCGCGCAGAGAATCTATGTCCTCGCCGTCACGCAAAGCCTCAACCACAAAAAATTCATAAGTATCAGGAAAAAGATAACCCTCAAGCTGATAAAACTTATTATTGCTCTCAAATATGCGGAGTTCAAAACTGAAAACGTTCTGTTTCTCCCTGTAAAACTTTTCAAAATCCGAGGCAAGGCAGACATAGTTTTCCTCAAGCAGAAGCCCAACCTGCTCCGCCGTCAAGCCTTCGGGTATTGTCACCCACACCGTTTCTCTCGGTGCGGTCGTATTTTGAAGCGTTCTGACGATTGTACCGTAGGACATTGAGGATTCGAGGTGAAAGAGTCCGTCGTTATATTTTCCGTCATATCCCGACAACTGGGAATACAACACAAAAAACTCAGGACGGTTTATAATTCCGCTCAGATAGAGAATTTCCGCAATTTGTTCCGTGGTAGAGTCAGGCGGTATTTCTAAGTCTATTCCGAACTCGTTTCTCGTAATGCCCGTAAAGTCAAGCGAATAATGCACTATATAGTAAGATAAATACGAAGACACGGTAATAATAAAAATCACAAGCACTATTCCGCCAAAAACATACGCGAAGGTCTTTCTGCTCTGCTGTGCTTTCATCTGCCTGATTTTCTGCTCACGCAGATGCACTTTCTTACGTTTTTTTACAGCCTTTTTAAAAGCGGTGTTTTCTACATAGTATGGTTGCCCGTCATCTTCTTCCTCTTCCGGTACGGGCATCGCTACTCGGGGGGGAGACGGCTTCGGAGCCTGAATCCTATCCATGACAGCAGTCTTTTCATGCGCCATGGACAGCCCCGTCGGGACAACACCGTTTTTTTTCGAGAATATGGAAGCGAGGGTATTTTCTTCGCTTCTATCTTCTTTATCGGCTTCGTTTAACGTAAAAACACCTGTTTTGTCCTCAAACAACAATAACCCCTCCTTCCGTAATGATGAAATTCACGGGAACATCATGCGCCTCGACAGGAAAATCTTTAATATTCTCCTCATAGCACAAGCCCGCACTCGTCCCGTTATAATCAGCTAAAAATCGGTCATAAAATCCGCCGCCGCGTCCTAAGCGAAAACCACTCGTGTTATATGCTAACGCCGGTGTTACGCAAAAGGTGAAAGGGGCGTTTTTATTAATTTGCGCTTCTGTATAAGAAATATCAGGCTCTAAAATACCAAATTTGCCTCGTGCGAGTCCATGTAACGATTCTATCTCGAAAAACGCCATAGAACGAACTGTCTGTGAATCTGTGATTTTTGGTATTGCGACCCTTTTTCCGTATTCAAAACACCTATTTATCAGTTCTCGCGTATCAATTTCGCCTGCGGCAGAAACATATGTCAGTATTAATTCCGCTTCCTCGAACTCTTTCATGGACAGCAGGTTTTTTAAAATCAATCGTTCTTTTTCGGGGCATGTCTCACGTTTTTGCAAGATTTTTTTACGCAGTTCGGTTTTATTCATATATTATACTATTGCCGAGGCTTTCTGCTTCTTTATCACCGCAAAGTGCCCGCACGAGCTCTAATGCGAATTTTACAGAAACTCCTGCACCTTTTGCGGTAATAATTTTACCGTCTCTGACTACAGAGTCACTGCTGATACTCGCACCCTCAAGAAATTTTTCAAAGCCGGGGTAGCAGGTCGCTTTTACATTATTTTTGAGAAGCCCCATACGTCCCAAAATTGAAGGTGCGGCACAAATAGCGGCTATAAAAATATTATGATTAAAACAATAAGAAACAGCCTCTCTGACCTTAACGGAGGAATAGAGATTCTCCGTACCCGGCATTCCGCCCGGCAGAAAAATCATTTCTACTTCATCGTTTAATACAATTTCATCAATAACAGTATCGGCGATAACCGTTATACCGCTCCTACCTGTCATGTTTTTTCCGCCGACGCCGACAGTTATTACCTCTTTCCCTTTTCTTCTGAGTAAATCAACGGGGGTTAAGGCTTCAATTTCTTCAAACCCTTCGGCTAAAAAAGTATAAATCATATTCTTCTCCTATATCTGTGATTTAAGCTCGGCTACCCTTGTTTTAATCAAGTCACAATGCGCTTTATCAGAAAAGATTAAAGCGATTTTTCTCTCGTTTGCCTTGCTTAACCCTCCTGCCGCATACATATTATAGTATTCTAAATACTTCTCATATCCGATAATCGCCTGTTCGTTTTCACCTAAATTAGAAAGTGCGGCAGATTTTATTGCGTAGATGTCAAGCAATACAGACGTTTTTCTGTTTTCAAACAGATGTAAATACTCATCAGCGTATTCGAGCGTTTTTGATAAATTACCTTCACTGTAATAATATCTTACAGCCTCTAAAAACGCAGGTTCTGCATAATCGTCTTTTTTGGCTCTCGCGATTTTCAAGATTTTGTATAAACAGGCTTCTTTCTCACCGGGTGGGAGACCTATGTAGAGATAAATTAATGTTCTCAGGTCATTGGGGAATTTTTTCGCCATCTCTTCAATCGGTTTAAGGTTTCTTATTCTTTTGGCTTCTCTTTGTTCCTCGGTTTCGTAGGTATATCCCGTGTGTTCGGCAAAGGTACCGAATGTGTACATCGGCTCAGAAAAGGGCGACAAATTCTCGTGTATCTTACCGACAAAACGCAGACCGGAATGTCTGCGGGCTATCCTGTATGCCGCAAAAGTAGTCCAGGTTTTTTTGTCTGCATCGGTGTAATCCTTCCGCTGAAACGTGGCTGAATTATATTTCTTGCTTAATTCTCTGTTATTAAAAAACGTCGTCATCTCACTTATATCACTATCAAAAACCTCGTCCGCATCTAAAAACATAAACCATTCGCCTGTCGCTGCTTTTAAACCGACATTCCTCGCGGCGGCAAAATCGCCGACCCAATTGAAATGCAGGATTTTATCGGTATAACGCTTGGCTATTTCTACAGTCGAATCGCTCGAGCCGGTATCTGTTATGATGAGTTCGCTTTTTACGCTGTCTAAGAGCGGTTTAAGCGCGTCAAGTGTGGCGGGGAGATTTTTTTCCTCGTTTTTTACTATCATACCCACGGAGAGCGTTATTTCGGGAACTATCTCTATAACTCTTGCCTTCATACGATTTACTCCTAATATTTCGGGTCAGGTTCTGCCATTGGTCTGCCGAACTCATCAACAAATTCATCGGTTTGAACATTAGATGTGCTTGTTGCAGGCGGTATAGGCGGCATAGCGGGATACTTCTCCGCCTGCGCTATAGGTCTGCCGAATTCATCTGTGTCGTCTTCTGTGCTTGGTGATGCACCCCCGATACCGTCACTGTTCCATGCCGTTTGACTTACCGAACCTTTTACAGGCGGATTGTTTTGATTTATTCTCATTCCCTCAAGCGCGGTTTCCGCAACGGGCGGTTCAAGCGCCTTGATTCCTGCGGGTACCATAACTACGGCGATAAAACATATTATAATAAACTCAGCCGCCCATAAAACCCAGAGAAATAAACCGTTCACGTTAGAATCGGCGTCGGTGAACCCCCAACGTCCCTCGGCGTTTATTTTGACTATCGTATCAAACAACTCGCCCGGATTTGCCATATAATAAGTCGCCGTAGGATAATCGTAATGCTCATTGAAATACAGATAATAGTTATACCAACTGTAGCCGTACTCATCTTTTACAGTTCCGGCGGCGGCGGGGATTGAACCGGAGGATAAGTATATATCGTGTCCGCAGTAGGAATAGAAGCTCTCGTTTTTTAATACCTGTAAATCTTCATCAGCCCACGATTTGAGGTCCCATAAATCTTCCTGCCCATATGCTATTATATAATCATATGCACTCATTTCTCTCATGTCGGTAATAATATCCTGTAGTTCAGAATCGGAATAAAGATTTCCGTCCTCGTCCAAAAAGTCATCAACAAAATAATGCGCGTACCAATAAATGTAGCTCTCACTGAACTCGCTTGAAGCGTCGGTCGCAACATATAAAGCCCATTTAAAATACGAAAACCCAAAACAACCCAAAATAACGGCGAGAACAGCGGGTGCAACTGACTTTATTTTAAACAGTTTAATAATCAGCTTTACGACAACGCCCACTAAAATGCCGAAAAAAGCCGCTGATAATACACAAAGTTGAATATACGGGGAATACCGGTTTATCAACAGATAAACAAAGCTGATTATTGAACCCGTAACAGCTGTTCCTATCAGCAAAAACAGAAGCCCCGCAGGATTTAACTTTTTATTCGATTCCATAACATTTCCTCCGTATACAATTAATTTTATAATTTTATTTCTGTTTTATTTTTACGAAAAGGCGTTAAATTTACACAACTGCGAACATAGTCCGCATCCTACGCAAAGGGTGTTGTTGACGACTGCTCTTTTATTTTTTATGGATAAAGCGGGACAACCGATTCTCATACAAAGTCTGCAACCCGTGCATTTCTCCGTGTCGCATTTTACGGGCGGATTATGCTTTGAGGTTTTTAAAAGCGCGCAGGGCATTTTAAATATAATAACGGCGGGTTCAGTCAGAGCTAAATATTCTTTCAAAACACTTTCTACCCTTTCAATATTATCGGGTCGAACCGTGGTAACTCTGTTTATACCTATGGATTTGCAAAGTGCCTCAAAGTCAACTGCGGGAGCGGGTTCGTCATAAATGTCAAGCCCGTTACCCGGGTTATTCTGATGCCCCGTCATACCCGTGGTTCTGTTATCGAGAAGCAGTATGAGCGTGTTACTCCTATTATACGCAATGTCAATAAGGCTCGTAATACCGCTGTGTATAAAGGTCGAATCACCCATAACGCCTACAGTCTTATCTGCATAGTCGGGTCTGCCTTTAACGAAGCCGTGAGCCACGCTGATTCCGCCGCCCATGCAGATTACCGAATCCATAACGGAAAGGGGCGGCGTCGCCGCGAGTGTATAACAGCCAATGTCTCCGCTCACCACCACGCCGAGCTTACTCAGCGCGTAAAACACCCCTCTGTGCGAACACCCTGCACAAAGCACGGGCGGACGAACGGGAACAGCTTCGGAAAATTCTTTGTACTCGGGTTGTTTACCTGTTATTCTCTCACGCAAATAGTTCTGTGAGAACTCGCCTATATTAGTGAAAAGAGACTTTCCTATCGGGTCGAGTCCTATAAAACGACAGTGGGTTTCAATAACGGGGTCAAGCTCTTCTACTATGTAAAGCTTTTTTACTTTTGCGGCGAAATCCTTTATCAGTTTTACGGGTAGCGGATTTACGAGACCGAGCTTTAAATAACTCGCGCTGTCGCCGAAGGCTTCCTTTGAGTATTGGTAGGCTATACCCGATGTAATTATACCGAATTCAGCATTTTCATTAATCTCCACAGTATTGAGCGGAGAGGTTTCAGCGTATTCCGTAAGTTTTCTTGTACGCTCTTCAACCATATTATGCTTAGGTCTGGCATGAGCGGGCATCATTACATATTTTTGTATGTCTTTTTTATACGGCTCTTTATTTATAACCTTACGCTCGCCTTTTTCCACTATCCCCTGGGAGTGAGATATTCTTGTGGATAGCCTGATTAACACAGGAGTATCGAATTCCTCCGATATATCAAACGCCAGCTTTGTAAATTCGAGACATTCTTTGGAGTCCGATGGCTCAAGCATAGGTACCTTCGCACCGATTGCGTGATTTCGTGAGTCCTGCTCATTTTGTGACGAGTGCATTCCGGGGTCATCCGCCACGGCTAAAACCAAACCCGCATTAACGCCCGTATACGATGCTGTGTACAACGGGTCTGAGGCAACATTGAGTCCCACGTGTTTCATGCCCGAAAACGCCCTCGCACCCGCTAAGCTCGCTCCGAATGCGACCTCCACGCCGACCTTTTCATTAGGCGACCATTCGGCATACAACCCCTCGTCTTTAAAATTCGCACAGTACATGGTTATTTCAGTGCTGGGTGTTCCGGGATAGCTTGAAACAAGCTCTACACCGGCTTCATACAAACCCGTGGCAATCGCATGATTGCCAAGAAGCAGTTCTTTCATTCTTTTTCCCACTTTCCATATTTTATTTTTATTAAGTTACAAAAACACTTTTTTATTATAACATATTTTTTTGCGGTTGAAAAGGTTTTTTAAAGCTTAACAAGCCTTTTGTGCAATATATACATATACTATATATTCATGCGTCCGTTTATGTGCAAATCGCAAATAGAAAAAGACGCCTGCATATGATAAAATTAAAGATATTAAATTAAAGGGGAACGAAATGTGAAAAAACTCGTATCGGTTCCATTAACGGCGGCATTAATTTTCGGGATGATATGTATACCGGGCTGTGGGAAAGAACTGAAGGTTGAGAGCGGTGGACTGACCGTTAATACCCCTACGTCCGACAGCGAAATTAATAAAACAGAAGAACCCTCATCCGAAGACCCCCCCGTAAACAAGATACCGCCGCCGGATTATATAACAAACGCAAAAAAACTGCTTGGCGAAGAACACGGAAAGGTTTATATCGGTATGGCGGATTTAATGGACCCGAACGGTTACAGATACGAAGACGACCCGGGTACTATTCATCCCGCGAGTACAATAAAAGCCATGGTCATGGAATACGCCTTTTTGCAGGTTAAAGCGGGAAACGCAAGCCTTGACGAAATAGTAGACGGTACAACTCTGCTGACTCTGATAAACCAAATGATTCAAGTTTCATGCAACGAAAGCACGGGTTCGATAATAGCGCGTTTCGGACGTGCCGCTATAGATGAATGGCTTCAGGACAATTATAAGCATACTCGTCTTTATTCCGACTGGAGAGGATATAACCACGAAAACAAATATAACCAAACAAGTGTGGAAGACACGGTTGACTTCTTAGTTAAGCTTTATCGGAACAAGGACGAAGAGCCTTATGACCGAATGCTTGAAATAATGTTCGGTACTACGTATTCACGCGATAAAATACCCGCCGCCACCGCTGATATTGCGAGTGTCAAGGTGGCTAATAAGACGGGTTCTTTCGTTGACGGAGACGACACGGCTGACCACGACATGGCAATTGTTATAAGTTATGATTCCGATAATAAAATTGAGTTTGCTTACGCACTTGTTTTTTATTCATTCTCGCCGTATTCTGAGCATACCTACTCCGCCGCCCGCCCCGCCATTATTGCAATGGCGCGAGACATATACGAGCAGGTCGCCGATTTTAATGCTGTTAACCGTTAGAAACGGTCAACAGCATGTTTTTTGTATTATACAATTACCTTGCCTTTTAAAAGTGCGGTTTTTAACTGCCTTCCCGCGACAGCCGCCAAAATCAGCTTCAATGCATCCCCCGGAATAAAAGGGACAATACAATAGGATAATGAGGTCAGCAAATCGAAAGATGTAATATGACTAAACCACAGCAACCCGAACAGATAATTAACCAAAACACCTACGGCGAGCCATGAAAAAAGCCAAACCTTGCCGATGGCGCGTCCGCGGCTGTACATTCCCTCGCCGATTCCCGCACATAACGCTAACAGCGGGAACGTAACAATAAATCCGCCCGTTCTGCCGACGATAATACCGAGTCCTCCGCCAAATCCCGCAAAAACAGGTGCGCCGACCGCACCGAGCAATACATATACTAAAACAGCAACCGCCCCTTTTCTTGCACCGAGTACAATCCCCGCAAGCATAATCGCAAAAGTCTGTAATGTAACGGGTATACCTCCGGGTAAGGGAAAACTGATTTGTGCCATGACGGCTATAACCGCCGCAAAAATCCCGATTAGGCAAATGTTTCGGGTTGAAAATTTTATTTTGTTCATAGAATATGTCTCCGAATCTTTTTAATAGGTAGATTATACAACAAAAACAGCAGATTGTCAAATATTTTTCCTCTTACATCCGCTAAAAAGCGGACAGCCGTTACAAACGGGCTTTTTTCGGCAATGGTTCTTCCCGTTTATTACAATGAGGGCATGGTAATTGTTATAAACCTTTTCGCTCTTAGGCAGAGCCTCCTCAAAACACGCTTTAATCATGTCATAATTTTTTTCGACGTTTATCGGATAACGCTCACAAAGCCTGACTGTATAAGCATCTGTAACAAAAGTCGGAAACCCGAAAGCGTATAATAAAATCGAGTCAGCTGTTTCTTTTCCTACGCCCTTTACCTTTAAAAGCCCTGCCCGTAATTCTTCGGGAGAATCACGCCTAACGGCGGCGGCGTCAAAGTTATATCCCGCATACCATTTGGTTATCTCTTTTAAATAGACCGCTTTTTGATTGAAAAATCCCGCAGGACGAATAATTTCGGCAAGCTCTGTCATATTCATGCTTGAGACGATTTGAGGTGTTAAGTTATTTTTAAAGTTACTAATCGCCTTTTCTACATTATGCCATGCAGTATTCTGTGTAAGTACCGCACCGACGATTATTTCATAAGGCGAACCCGTCACTGTAGGCCACCAGTCTAAATCGCCGTAACGGGTAAGCAAGGTTTGATATATTTTCTGCAATTCATTCATACCGTGTTCAATCCACTCCCATCAAAACTACCGCACTTTGCGGCTGTAATAGAATACCGTCTTCTGATATAATCGGTTTTTCACCGAGGGTATAAACGAGCCTTACAGCTTCCGAAAGTTTTGCCTTTACGGCATTTAGCGCGGGGTTTATCGCAATATACGCTTTATCCTTTCCGTCTCCCCTTGAATATATCAGCGGTTCTCCCGCCTCGCCCGCCGTGATAAATTCAATCGGCGGCATATTTCCGAGCATCGCATTATCTTTTCGCAGATTAATCAGCCGCTTGACTTCATTCAGGATGGAATTGCTGTCTGCTGACTGTTGCTTCACGTTGGGGCGATTTTCATCGGTGTCTGTTTGGATATACAGTTTTTCGGGAGCGGCGGCGGAAAATCCTGCGTTCGGGCTTTCGTCCCACTGCATGGGAGAACGCGAACCCGTCCTTTCGTAACCCCCTTCGACCGGGGGTATACCGTCAAGATATTTCATTCCTATTTCATCCCCGTAGTATATAAAGGGTGCACCCGGAACGGTTAAAATAAAAACAAAGGCAAGTTTTATTTCATGGGGCGTAAGTTTATGAGAAATACGAGGCATATCGTGATTTCCCGACGGTATACATATTAGACCTCTGCCGTCAGCCTCTTTACAAACCTTTTTATAATATCTTATAAACTCCTTTAAGTCGCCTCTCGCTTCTCCCGAAAAAAATGGGTTTTCACGGAACAAATTAACATAATGCGAGGGACCGAAATGCAATAGAAAATCCATATGAAATCCCGCTTTTAACGATAAATCAGGCTTTCCCCACTCCGAAACCAAAACCGAATGAGGAAACTCTTCATCAAGAAAAGCGCGGATTTCCTGCCAGAGCAATATGACATGGGAATAATCCGTGTCGCCTTTAATGAGAGAATGAGCCATATCGACACGGAATCCGTCGCATCCCGCAGACAACCAAAACCGCATTACGTCCATTATATCAGAGAGGGTTGCCCTCGCTTCGGGAGAATCGACTGCCGATTGCCAGGGTTTTTCTTTATCGGGATTTGCGAACCCGTAGTTTAAAGCAGGTTGGGTTGAAAAGAAGTTCACAGCAACCGAACCCCTGTCGCAAATCCCGTTAAGAGCTCCGAAAATATGCTCTATTCCTTGAAAATTCTCCCACGGTGTTTCTGTCCAAATATAGCGTTTTAAATAAGGGTTGTCCTTGGATTCCGCAGATTTCATTGACCGCTTAAACCATTCATGCTCTATTGATGTATGACCCGGAACTAAATCGAGTAAAACACGAATAGAGCGTTTATGAGCCTCTTCAATCAACCGATACATATCCTCGTTGCTCCCGTAACGGGGTGCAATTTTTTTATAATCGGAAATGTCATAGCCCGCATCAAAAAAAGGCGATTCAAAGCACGGGTTAATCCATAGGGCGTTACAACCTAAATCCTTTATATAATCGAGCTTTTCTGTGATTCCGGGTAAATCTCCGATACCGTCTTTATTTGTATCATAAAAACTCTGAGGATAAATTTCATAGAAAATCGCTGTTTTGAGCCAGTCTGACATAAACCTGACCTCCCGATTGTTTTATTTCCGTTATTATTTTGTTATTGCGATAGTATATCCGGGTAACAGCAGTTCGCTGTCACCTTGAATTACTGCGGAGCCTGTCGCGGACAAATAGTCGGTAAGCTGACCCTGCGAGGGCAGGTTCAGCGTCTCGGACGATATATTATAATAAATAAATATCGTTTCGCCGTTCCATGTTCTCGAAACTGCCCCTGCGTTTTCAGCGGCATCGCCGCTTAAACTCAACTCTAAGACTTTTATATCGCCGCGTCCTATGGACGGATATTTTGCACGTAACAGTACGGCTTTTCTTATATACGAATACACGGAGTCTTCATCTCCGATTTGTTCTATGGCGGGCGGAAATGAATGTGAGACGCTGTCCATCGCAGGCGGTCCCGCAGTCATACCGCGGGCTGTTTCATCAGCTGTCCAAAGCATCGGCACACGTTTATTTTCATCCTTGCCCGAACCCGACATCGCGAGTTCTTCTCCATAGTACACAAAAGCATCGCCGGGTTGCATGAGGGACATCCCCCACGCGGTCTTTATCAGGTTTCCGTCACGGCGTAAAAACCCCGACGCCCTTGCCATATCGTGATTCGTAAAGAAAGGTGCGGCGGTTCCGTTGGGGTTGTTTTCCAAAATAGTATTCTGCGCGGATACAACCCTGTTTAAATACCCTGCCGCAGATAAATCCCTAAGCAGAGTTCTTGCGATGATTCCGTCAGCCCCCGCAAAAGGAAAAGCGAAAAAGCTGTCTGCACCGCTTTGATAATAAAGGTAGACCGCATCCGTCGTATTCCAGAACTCACCGACTAAATAAGCGTTCGGTTTTATCCCCTTTACCGCATCGTTTATCCATGTCAGTACCTCTATATTCTTCGCCGTGTTCCCTGAAATATATTCCCCTACGGCATCTAAACGAAAACCATCTACCCCTTTGTTTAACCAAAACTCGAAAACCTTTTCAAGCTCGGCTCTGACCTCAACGCTCTCAAGGTTTAAATCAGGCATCCTGTCCCAGAATTGACATTCATAATACCGCCCATCGGGAAGTGCCTTCCAGTTACCGTTTCCGGGAGCGTCTAAGATATTGTAGTATTCCGGATTGTTTTTAAACCACGGGTGGTCAATTGAGGTATGGTTGATTACCAAATCGAGGATTAATTTTATACCGCGTTCGCGGCATGCGCTGACTAACTGCTCAAAGTCCTCCATAGTACCGTAGGCGGGGTCGATTGAGTAATAATCGTCAACGTCATATTTGTGATAAGTGGCTGACGTGTGAATAGGTGAAAGCCAAATCCCGTCAAATCCGGTATAAGCGATATAATCGAGACGCTCGGTAACACCGTTTAAATCTCCTATACCGTCACCGTCGGAATCACAGAAAGAATAAACAAATACCTGATACCATGTACGCCCGTTTTCGTCGGGGCGGTCTGCGGGAGAGGGAACCTCACCCGCAAGCGCGTCTCCAACCATTTCAACAGAAAGCCGTTCCTGCCATGTGAGACTTTCTTGTACGGTTTTCACGTTATTTCGGCAGGCTGACAAAACCGTTGTACATGCGGCTAAAAATAAAGCAATCTTTTTTTTCATTAACCTTTAACAGAGCCTCCTGTAATACCCTCGACATAATTCTTTTGCATGATAAGAAACAAAGCGGCAATCGGAATGGATATTAGCACCGCACCCGCACAGAAAGCCGTATACCACCTAAATACATTTTCGCGTTCAAGCATACGGAACAGACCGAGAGCTATAGTAAAGTTGTTGTAATTATCTTTCATAATTACGCTTGCGATAATAAAGTCAACAAAAGGCGCGATAAAAGTGGTGAGTACCGTGTACGTGATGACCGGACGAGAAAGCGGAAGCGTTATTTTTATAAATATCTGCCACTTTGTATATCCGTCGAGGTAGGCGGCTTCATCGAGTTCTCTTGGTATTGTATCAAAGAAGCCTTTCATTATGTAATACGTAAGCGCCGCGCCGCCTGAGTATATGAGTATAAGCGCGATTAACGACTGTTCAAGTCCGATTAGCTTAATCAGATGATAT
Source organism: Oscillospiraceae bacterium (assembly GCA_009778065.1). Classification (GTDB taxonomy): domain Bacteria; phylum Bacillota; class Clostridia; order Oscillospirales; family Ruminococcaceae; genus Ruminiclostridium_E. The sequence continues at coordinate 46,885 of WRKM01000005.1, read as the reverse complement.
ATGGCAATGACACTCATAAACCCGGGAAACATTCCCAACACAAGCACCACATTCATGAGCGGACGGCGCATACGAAACCGCAGACGCGAGAAGGAATAAGCCGTAAACAACACGAAAAAGGTTGAAATGACGCAACTGCAAATTGCGACGACGACCGTGTTAAGCATCCAACGCGGATAATTAAACAGCGTTGTGTCGGTGAACAGTTTTGTATAATTACCGAATGTCCACTCTTTCGGAATAACATACCCGTCTAACCATGCACCCGATTCGCCTCTGAACGAAGTCATCACAAGGTAGGCAATCGGGAGCAGCCAAATAACCGAAAGCACGGCAAGGACGAAATAAACTAAGGTGTTAGTAATAATATTTCTTGTTTTCACGAGAAAGTCTCCTCCTTTTTAGCGGACGCCAAAATATTAAACGTAATGAGTGAAATCGACGCACAGATGACAAAGGTAACTATACCGATAACGCTGGCAATATTATAATCCCCGAAACTTACCGTCAGTCGGTACAGCCATGTAATAAGCAGGTCGGTTTTTCCGGCGTTGTAATAATCGGTTACGGGCGGTCCTCCTTGCGTAAGGAAGAAAATCGCGTTAAAATTATTAAGGTTTCCGATAAACTGTGTTATTAAGTAGGGAGTGGTGACAGCTAACATATAAGGTAACGTAATAGACCTGAATTGCCGTAGCGGTCCTGCGCCGTCTATTTTAGACGCCTCGTATAAATCTTTAGGTATATTCATGAGTATACCGGAGGTAATCAGCATGGTGTAAGGTATACCTATCCACAGATTTACAACTATAACGGTCAGGCGGGCGTTCATTGTGTTCCGCAGAAAATTAACCGGCTCAAATCCCCAACTTTGCAGTATAACATTGACTGTACCCATTTCCGAGAGCATCTGACGCATGAAAAGTAACGTCACAAACCCCGGAACAGCGATAGCGATTACAAAGCAGGTTCTCCAAAGACCTTTAAGCCTTATATCTTTTTTGTTAATCATTAAAGCCACAACCATACCGAAAAGGTAGTTCAGAAAGGTTGCAAACACAGCCCAAACCAATGTCCAACCCAAAACCCCGAAGAACGTATTGCCCTTTGTACCGCCGAAATTTAAAACATCTATGAAGTTTTGTAAGCCTACCCACGTAAACAAATTACCCGGCGGCTGATGGTCGCGGTCAAAATTTGTGAATGCCAAAAGTATCATAAAAATGATAGGGAGCAGGGTAAATGCGGCGACGCCGAGAAAAGGCGGAGTAAGTAATGTTGTATGAAGATTTTTATCAAGCATACTGCGTAAATCTGCCGCAAAACTGTTCGGCTGTTTACCCCTTTTCACGTCAAGCTGAGTGGCGTATGATGATTTCACCGATGCAAGCTGAAGTGTTATACCGACCACTAATATAGCGACGGCAAAAATGGAATACAACAGAATCTTGAGCGAGTTATCCCCCGGAACATTGACGAAAATATCGAGAGCGTCATTATATTCACTTCTCATAGTCTCCGTTCCGAGGGTGTTTATTTTACTCACGTATTCCATTCCGAACGAGATAAAAATGAACAGTACAGAGAATTGGAACCCGAGGAAAAGCAAGCCTTTTATTATCTGTCCGTACATTATGTTTCCGAAACCCGATATGACTAACGAGAGCCTTGTGCGGGCGTTCCCGTGGACAAGGGCGTTTAAAGAGGTAATACTCTCTTTATTATTTGCATGGGCTTTTATTTTCCGGGCGTTTTTCTTTACACCGGTATTTTGTTGTTTTGTCAATTTTATTCCCTCCGAATGTATTAAAATGATAAGGAAAGGGGGTGAATTTGTTTACGCAACAGCCTCAACATAACTCACCCCCTCGGAAACTATGAGATTATTCTTGGATTTGATTCACCATGTTGTCCAGCAAGGTTTGAAGGTCGGTGGTGTCGCCGTTAACCATTGCTGTTCCGAACGCACCTGCGGGACCCCAGAAGGTGTTATTGTTAATATCGTTTTGAGAAGTCGCAAAGGGAGCCTGCATTGCAAGCGCGGCTAAAGCTATGTTTTCCTGAACTGCGGAGTCGGCCGCCGCGTTAATGTTAGACGGACCCATAGCGCGTTGTTTAAACCGTTCGACTTGGCTTTCTTCGTTGGTGAGGAAGTCGGCAAAATCCATTGCCGTGACTAATTTGTCGGCATCGGTTATCAGCGAGTTAATCCCCACTAACTTATAGCCTCCGAATGAACCCATTTGTACCTGTCTGCCATCCATTGTGAAGGTCGGGAGCTTCGTTGCGGCGTAGTTTTCACCTAACACATCGGAGATATCCTGTGCGTTCCATGTGCCTGATACGCCCGCCGAAATTGTTCCGCCTATACCGCCTTTAAGCACACTGTCGTCACCGTTTATGTATGCGGAACTTGAGGTGAACGCCTGTATTGCTTTTGCGGCGGCAAGACCGTCGGCGTTATTAAAATTACAAATCTGTCTGCCGTCCTCGCCTATCACCAATGTGCAACCCGCACCAAGGAAAAACGAGGCTAAGTACCAAGCGTTGTCGTCGAGGTTCATGAATACCCTCTTACCTGCGGCTTCTGAAACCTCTATGATTCTGTCAAGAGACTTAACGTCTTCTTCAGAAAGCACCGACTTGTCGTAGTAAAGGAAATACCCGTTATCGGCGGTCATGGGGTAGCCGTAAAGCTTTCCGTCGAAGGTGGCGGCTTCTATAGAACTTTCTATGTTACGTGAAACAATTTCGTCCTTGTTGCGCGTAACCTCATAAAGTCCTCCTGCCGTCACGAAACTGCGAAGTTGGTCGTTCGGGAAGAAGAATACATCGGCGGCGGCTTCCGGGTCTTCGCTGTAGGTGGCATACGCATCAGGTTCTCCTACTACGCCGAGTTCGATTGTGATTTTCTTGTCCGAATTTGCGGCAATGAACTTATCGGCAAGCTCACGAGTTAACCCTTGGTCTTCTTGAGAAGCCCACACTCTCAGGGTGACCTCGACATTTCCGCCGCCTGTTCCGCTGCCTGCGTTTGTCTCGCTTCCGGAATCGTTCTGCGTGCATCCCGCAACAGACAGTATCATCGCGGACGCGAGAATCAGTGTTAATAGCTTTTTCATAATTTTGTCCTCCTTTAAATTGTGTTTGATATGGTTGTTTGTTCCGCCTTACATAATTATACACCAGAATACAAATTTTTTCAAGCTCTAATGGGAATATTTGGGAGTTGTTACAACTGTAAAAATGATTCTTTGTTTATGATTGCTAAACGCTTTTCATCAAACCGTCTTTAAAAAAATCATAGTATCTTTTCTCCCATCCACTGTTTGCCCATTATATAAAAACCTAATTTTCTATACCAGTCAAATAGTTCAACATAACGCAGTTCTATTGACGTACAACCTTGACCTTTTAACCAGTTTATACCCTCCGCCACCATCTGTCTGCCTATGCCGAGTTTCCGCGCTTTTTTTATAACACCGACACAACCGATACATGCGGCTTTTTCACCCTGCGGAGAAAATCGCGCACCTATCGGAGCCAAAATTTGAAAACCGACTATCTCATCATTAATGACCGCAAGCATAACAGGGTCTGCGCAGTCCTCAAAAATGCCGACCCAGCCCGAATCCGCATCTTCCACAGCGGCAAGCAGGGCGGTTCTGTCTGAATTATATGAATAATCGGCAAACCGAAAACTCACAGAATCGGGTTTCGGCGGAATCGCAAGTGCGGAAATATCGAAATCCGCAAGCCTCATTTCCATGTTAACGCTCACCCACTCGGCTTCGTAACCTCTTTTCTTAAAAAAATCAACCGCCGCCGAGTCTTCGTTTTTTTCTTTGTTTTCAACGTCACCGCTTAAAGGTACCCCCTGAAACACATAATGCACACCATGCCCGAGTATAATCCTATCCGCGCCTTTTTGTTTTATATATTCTTCAGACTCCTTCAAAAGCCTGCTCCCGAAGCCTCTTCGTCTGTATTTTTTATCGACGCATAAAAGCGCGATTGAGTTACCGTGGATTAAAGCGAAACCTGTAAGTTTCTCGTTACCGCCCTCTGAATTGCGGATTATATGCGCTTTTTCCGGTTTTAACCAATCGTAAAACACGCCCTCCCTCATCTTAAATTCAGGGAAGCACCTGTTATACATATTAAAAAATTCCTTATACATAATTATACTCTCCGATATTTAATAACCTTTTATTACTCCTGCGCCAAACAGCAGGAAAAGTATTTTTCGTGTTTCCCCCGCCTTCGGCGGGAGAAACACAGAGGAAATGTCTACTGTTAACTTCCAAAGTAATAATTAAGGGAATAAAATCATTTTATCATAAATTTTTCCTTTTTTCAAGAAGAAAAATCTTGCCAAAAGCTGTAAAGTATGATATACTATCTAATACTTAGAGTTTTTACGGTGGTTATTATGAAAATTGCTCTTTTTACCGAGACCTATCTCCCGACCATAAACGGCGTGGTTACCCATGTTAAGTCCCTCAAAGAGGGGCTTGAAGAACTTGGACACAGGGTTCTTATCGTTACGGCAGACTCAAGCGTCAAAAAACACCAAATCGACGGAGACGTAATGTACTGCCCTGCGGTCAAAATCCGTAAGATTTATAACTACGACATAGCCTCCCCAATCAGTGCGGAGCGTCTTCGCGGAATTCGGGAATTTAATCCGGATATAATTCATATACACAACGAATTTGGTATAGGTATGTCCGGTATACTCATAGCTAAATTTTTAAAAATCCCGCTTGTTTACACCCTGCACACCATGTATGAGGATTATATTTATTACGTCGCCAACAAGCATTTTTGCAAATTCGTTACACGCGCATCATACAACTATGCCAGGGCTTTAGCGAGTGCATCTGCGGCGATTACCGGTCCGTCAAAAAAGGTTGAAGACTTTTTCAGAAAGTGCGGCGTTAAAAAGCACATAAATGTAATCCCGAACCCCGTCGAAATAGATGTTTTTAATCCTGAGGCTGTTGATGCGGCAGAGGGGGGAAAACTTCGGGAGAGTTTCGGTTTCGATGTAGATGATACTGTTTTCTGCTTTTGCGGACGGCTCGGAAAAGAAAAAAATATCTCTTGGCTGATAAAGGAATGGGCAGACCATGTCAGACCCGATGATAAATTGAAACTGCTCATAATCGGAGACGGTCCTTTTTTCACTCAGCACGAAAACGAGATTAACGAATATGGCGTCTCGAACAGCGTACTTCTTGCGGGTAAGGTTGAGCATGAACTTCTCCCCCCGTATTACGCCGCCTGTGATGCTTATATTACCGCCTCTCTTTCGGACACGAACTCTATATCTATGCTTGAGGCTATGGCAATGAAGTTGCCTGTGCTTCATATTCGCGATGAGTTGAATGCAGGGCAGGTAGTAAACGGTGTAAACGGTTACAACTTTAACAACGGATATGAGATGTACGAGCTTCTTAAAAAACTACGCAACCTGCCGAAAGAAAAGTTTACCAAACTCGGAGAATCAACCCGAAATTCCATTGTTGACGCAAATTGTAAAAATATGGCGAAAGATATTCTTAAAATCTACGAGTCTGTCACTAAGGAATACGCCCTCAAAAAACGCAAATCATTTAAGCTATGAAAAAATTCTTCAGTTTACTGACAAGCCGCGCTTTTTTAGTCAGCGCATTGATGTTTATCGAAATCGCACTTGTAGCCTCGGTGGTAATCTTCTTATCACAGCTGTTTTTGCCTGTTTTCTTTTTATTTTTACTATCCAACATAATAATTGTGATAGGTATAATAAATCGCAACTATAACCCGATGTTTAAAATCGCATGGCTTATTCCCGTGCTTGCTATTCCTGTTTGCGGCGCACTTTTTTATATCATGTTCGGGCGTACTCATCTGAACAGGAAAAATACCGAGAAATTAACCCGCGCATACAACAGTGCGGAAGAATTTCTTGTATCAAATACCGAGCTTTTGGCGCGGCTCGATGCCATGGCTCCGCATATAGCGCGGGAGGCGTTTTATATTATTAAAAGCTCAAAAACCGATGTTTTCGAGTTTACTGAAACGGAATACTTAACCCCCGGCGACCTGTTTTTTGAAAAGCTTGTTACGGAACTCAAAAAAGCAAAAAAATTCATTTTCATTGAATATTTTATTATAAACGAAGGTGAAATGTGGGAAACAATTAAGTACATCCTCGCCGAAAAGCAAAGCCATGGAGTTGAAATCCGTGTGATGTATGACGATATGGGTTCGGCAATCAGCGGCGTATCGCCTACATTCTCGCAAGAACTACGCAAGTTAGGCTTTAAAGCCGCAGTGTTTAATCCGTATAAACCCTCACTCGACAAGTTTCTGAACTACCGAGACCACAGAAAAATATGTATAATAGACGGAAAAACCGCCTTCACAGGCGGAATAAACATAGCGGACGAGTATATAGGTATAAACGACCGATTCGGGCATTGGCAGGACAGCGGAATCATGCTCCGCGGCGACGCAGTGAACAGAATCACCGTTATGTTTTTACAGATGTGGACGTTTGCGACCTCCGAGCCGCCCGACTATGACAGATACATGGCGGTATTTCGCGCCAATCATGACGGTTATGTTATTCCTTTTTCTGACGAACCGCTTATACAGGATTTAATCTGTGAAAGCGCTTATATCAATATAATAGCAAACGCGACAAAGTACGTTTATATCTGTACGCCGTATTTAATTATTGACCAGAATGTATCATCCGCGCTTATACGCGCCGCAAAAAGCGGGGTTGATGTGAAAATCATCACACCCGGCACCCCCGATAAAAAGTTGGTTTACTGTATGACACAGTCAAATTACAACGATTTAGTCCAAGCAGGAGTAAACATATATGAGTATTCTCCGGGCTTTATACACAATAAAACAATAGTCTCCGACGATGAAAAAGCCATAGTCGGTACCGCCAACTTTGATTTTCGGAGCTTTTATCTGCATTTTGAAAATGGGGTATGGCTTTACGGCTCAAAGGCGGTAATGCAGGCGAAGGCTTCCTTTGAAAACGCACTTTCGCAGTCGAACATGGTTACGCTCGCGCAGATTGAAAACACACCGTTCGCAAAGCAGTTACTGTGTTCGTTGTTGAAAGTATTTGCGCCGTTGTTGTAGAAAGGGTATATGAAATACAGAGCAGAAATAACGAAAACAGAACAGCTTACCGAAGCGGCGGCAATCGCCGATTTTGAATACATCTACGCACCTATGGAATTTTTCTGTGCAGGGAAAGACTCTGTTTTCCCGACAGCAATGAATGAACTCGATAAGCCGCGCATAATCCTTATCCCGCCTGTTTTTTTAGGTGGTAACGAATCTGTAACCGCAGAAAAACTGTCGATTCTTCGTAAGTTAGGGTTTAAAAACGTATTGGCGCATACCTTAGGGCATATTGAGCTTATAAAAAGCGCGGGATTGAATCCTTGCGGCGGATTTCGGCTTAACATCACAAACAGCCTTGCCCTGAAACAATATGAGGATATGGAACTTGCTGACGGTATTTTTTCGGTGGAACTCTCGTTCGTCGGAATGAAGAGAATTATCCGCCGCATACCGATGGGGTTTATCGCCTACGGAAAAATACCGCTCATGGTAACACGCCGCTGTCCCGTAAAGGACAGTAAGCTGTGCGGACGGCAAGGCTGTACCGAACTTACAGACAGGCTCGGAAATAAGCTTCAAACACTTTGCAGATGGGGAGAGGTCGAGATTTTAAATCCCGTCCCGCTCGTTGTCAGTGATAAAATAATGGACAAAAGCGCGGATTTTTGCGTTTTAAAATTCACAGACGAAAACATTTCGGACATATTAAGTCAATATAAGCAGAACCGTTCTCCAAAAGACATGTACGGAAAGTTCACGCGCGGTCTGTACTGCGAAAGGATAAAATAGCATGAACATCAAAGTAAAAAAACTAAACGAGAACGCTAAACTGCCTTTCCGTGCGACATCGGGGAGTGCGGGGGCTGATTTATTTGCACGTATTGAGCATACTGTTCGGCTTGAGCCATCGGGACGCGAATTGATTCCGACCGGACTCAGTTTGGAAATACCCGAAGGCTTCGGCGGCTTTATTTTTCCGAGAAGTTCTCTTGCCTCTAAACATGGCGTATCTCTGTCAAATTGTGTAGGGGTGATTGACAGCGACTACAGGGGTGAGCTTAAAATCCCTGTAATTAATCATGGTACAGACGCCTTTGAAATAGGCGACGGTGACAGGATTGCGCAGCTTGTTGTTATGCCTTTTTGTACGGCAGAATTTTCAATTGACAACGAGCTTTCCGTTACTGAACGGGGGGATGGCGGCTTTGGTTCGACCGGAGCTTAAAAAAAACGGTAAAATTTATGAAATAAATGTTGTAACATGAGCCAATTCGTGCTATAATATTGTAAGACAAGCAAAAGAAAGGACTCCATTTAAGACAAGATTTATAAAAAGAGAGGATTAAAAATGTTTTCAAAAGACATCGGAATTGATTTAGGGACAGCTAACACCTTAGTTTACATGAGAGGAAAGGGCGTAATCATACGCGAGCCAAGTGTAGTGGCGGTGGATGTAAAACACGACAGGGTTCGTTATGTCGGGCAAGAGGCGAAAGACGTAATAGGCAGAACTCCGGGTTCTATTGTTGCGGTCAGACCGCTAAAGGACGGCGTTATTGCTGATTTCGATATGACGACAAGCATGTTACAGGCATTTATTAAAAAAGCGATGCGCGGACGTTCTTTCGCACGACCGAGGGTCATTATCTGCATCCCGTCGGGCGTTACGGCTGTAGAACGCAGAGCCGTTAAAGAAGCTACGCAAAACGCAGGCGCCAAGCGTGTTTCTATAATAGAAGAACCTATGGCGGCGGCAATTGGTGCGGGTTTGCCCGTTGCAGAGCCTACCGGCAGTATGATAGTGGATATAGGCGGCGGCACGAGCGAGGTTGCTGTTATATCGCTCGGCGGTATAGTAACGTCGAAATCAGTCAGGGTCGCGGGTGATGAGTTTGATTCGGCAATTATAAACTACATCAAGAAAAAATATAATCTTTTAATCGGAGAACGGACTGCCGAAAACTTAAAAATCGGTATAGGCTCCGCATACCCGCTCTCGGATAACGAGCCGGTCATGGATATAAAAGGGCGTAATCTCCTAAATGGGTTGCCCGAAAACATCACCGTCACAAGTGAAGAAATCCGCGAAGCACTCGGAGAACCGCTCAGTCACGTAATTGAGGCGGTCAAGGTTACGCTCGAAAAAACTCCGCCCGAGCTTGCCTCTGATATTATAGACACGGGTATAATGCTCGCGGGCGGCGGCGCGAATTTAAAGGGTTTGGATTTACTGATTCACGCAGAAACAGGTATGCCCGTAAAAATCGCAGAAAGACCGATAGACTGTGTAGCGGAAGGCACGGGTAAGGTTCTCGAAAATATAGATAAGTTGTTAGACGTTCTTAATGAAGACGACGCAAGATATTGAGGAAGTTTGTGACTGTTCCGAGCAGAGCATGAAAAAAATAAGATTTAAATTGAAAAAGAGATTTATTTTCTTAGCCGGAGGAATTATCTTAACCGGCGTGTTTTTGTTTGTTGCGGTTGACCATGAGCTTTCGGTGACTTATTATACTTTCCGAAGCGATAAAATAGAACAGCCTTTCAGGGTTGTGCTTTTAGCTGACCTGCACAGCCACCTTTACGGGAAAGAGCAGGAAATATTAATAGAAGAAATAACGCGGCAAAATCCCGACTTGATTCTAATGGCGGGAGATATAGCCGACAATAGAGTCCGCCACACGGGTACAATCAAACTGCTTGAAGGCATAGCCGACAAATATCCCTGCTTTTATGTAACGGGAAACCATGAAATAAAAGGGAGCAAGTCGGGTTCGCCTAAAGATATATTTATCGGTTACGGCGTATCTGTCTTAGACGGAAAAAATGAAGTCGTCAGCGTAAACGGACAGCTAATTAATATCTGCGGCGCAGATGACCCGTCAGTAGGCAGAGAACAGTTAAACAGTGCGTTTTCGGATATAGACAACAGCCTGTTAACCCTCTTTTTGTACCACAGACCGGAACGCTTCGAGCAGGTGTCTGTTTATGAGTTTGATTTAATGTTAGCGGGTCATGTTCATGGCGGTCAGTGGAGGATACCGTACATAGTGGATGGTATATATTCGCCCAATCAGGGGCTTTTTCCTAAATACACGGCGGGAATGTATGTTGAGTTCAACAGAACAATGATAATCAGCAGAGGATTGGCTCTTAATTCCGGATTGATTCCGCGTATTTTTAACCCGCCCGAAATAGTCGTCATTGATATAATCCCGTCATACAATAACGGAGAGGAGGCGTAAGGGCTGAAAGATTTTATAAAAAGTGCCAGATTTAAAGTATTGCTTTGCGTTTTCGCCTTACTTTTCGGGCTGATGCTTCAAGCGGCTATGAGTTCGGGTGTGGTCGGTCTTCCTGAAACCATTCTTCGTACTGTAACCCGTCCTTTTTCGTCTGCGGCGACCTCCATTTCCGATTGGGTCAGCGGCACACTTGACAAACTTGTAAACGCCGATAAATATAAAAAAGAAAACGATGACCTAAATCGCCGTCTAACCGAGTTGTATGCGCAGATTATGGATAAAGAAGCCCTGATAGAAGAAAATGAGCGTCTGCATGAAATGCTCGGAATCGTCGCCGAGCGAGATGACCTTACTCTTTCACTACCCGCGGCGGTAATCGCACACGAAGCAATGAGCATTTCGGGGGATTTTACTGTTAACAAAGGCTCAAACCACGGTATAAAGCCCGATGACCCCGTAATCACCGAGGTAGGCTTGGTCGGTATAGTTTCAGAGGTTGCACCTACTTATTCAAGGGTCAAAACGATTTTATCAACCGAAATAAATATAGGCGTGAAAACTGCGTCCGGAGGCGTAGTAGGAATAATCGAAAACGATATTTTATATTCATCAGACCGAAGGTGTCTGATGAGGCATGTTAAATTAGACAGCGGACTGAAGGTCGGCGACGTCTTGGTTACTTCAGGCGGAAGTATGTATCCCGCCGGTCTTATCGTGGGTGCCGTTGTCAGGGTTTTCCCGCACGAAAACGGACTTTCTCTTCTCGCAGAAATAGAGCCGTCCGAGAACATATTACGTATTACCGACGTGTTTGTAATAACCTCTTTTGAGGGGCAGGGGGTTACTCCGTGATGTATTCGGGACTCGGTTTAGGTCATAAACGCCGTTTAGCGAAAAAATCATTTCTCCGTTGGACGTGCTATATTCTGCTTTTAATTCTGTTTTATATGCTTATGACGGGCGGTTTTTTCTCAAGTTGGCAACCGCTCTTAGTGATTCCGCTCGTGCTTGCCGTGTCGATGTTTGAGCGGGAGTTCGGGAGCGCGCTTTTTGGGGCTTTTTGCGGTCTTGTATTAGATGTTGCCTGCGGCAACCTTTTCGGTATGTCGAGCATATGGCTTATGCCGTGTGCTTTAGCGGTTTCTTTGCTCATAATGCACCTCATGCGTCCTAATTTTATTAACCACCTGTGGATGGTGGCTGTCACTTGTTTCATAATGGCGTTCATGGAATACTTTTTCAACCACTTAATCTGGGACGAGCCTAACTCCGATATAATTTTAACTCGTTACATAATACCGTCATATTCGACGGCAGTTTTACTTTCGCCTGCTGTGTATTTTATAATAAGAGCTATTTCTTCGCGTTTCAGGGAGCAGGAAAAAGAAAGGTTCCCCGAAATTGAAGAATCTGAAAATAATGATTAGGAGAATTTATGAACCTTCCTAAATTACCCGGTGAGAAAAAACTCGAAAAGCTGAATTTCCTGTTTCGTTTCGCGGTTTTAATAGCTGTGATGATTGTGTTTGGGTTTTTGGGTTTGACGAGACTTATGAAAATCCAGATTGTTGACGGTGCATATTATGCGGGTTTGGCAGAGCGAAGCTTTACCGCCACCCAATCAATTCAAGCGGCGCGAGGACAGATTGTCGATTCTGAGGGCAGGTTGCTTAACACTAACAATATTGTATACAAGGTTATTGTACAAAGAGCCTTTCTTCCTATCGGGGGCGAAAACGAAGTCATCAGGCGTACCCTTTTGATTCTTGATGAAAATAATGAAACATGGTTAGACAGCGTACCTATCACCATGACCGCGCCTTTCTCATTCTTAGATGTAAGCGAGGGAGAAATAGAAGACTTTAAACGCGGGATAGGCGTAAATATTGATGCGTCTGTAGAAAACTGCATAAAAGCGTTATTTGACAATTATGAAATAACCGATTATGAGCCTGAGACCGCACGCGCCGTAGCGGGTGTACGCTATGAAATGAAATTACGCGACTTTTCACAGCATAACAGATTTACATTAGCGGAGGATATATCCTTCGACACATTAGTTGCGCTAAAAGAACGCAGTGTAAGTCTTCCGGGTGTAGACATTGTCGAAGAACCCATGCGTGTTTACTTAGACAGTGGCGTAATGGCACACACCCGCGGTTCTATCGGGCGTATTTCCGCAGAAGAATATACCGAGTACAAAGAACAGGGCTACAGTCTTAACGATACAATAGGGAAAACCGGCATTGAGCTTTCTATGGAAAGTATATTACGCGGCGATAACGGTATTCGTACAATAGAAAGAAATCTTCAAGGGGTCGCACTCTCCGATGAAATAACGGTTTCAACAAAACCGGGAAACAGTATAAAACTAACTATAGACAGCCGTTTTCAACAGGATTTACAGACCATGCTCCAAAATCACATATACTGGCTTCGCACCCTTGACCAAACCTACAGCGACACAAGGTATAACATGCGCGGTATAAACAGTCAGGGCGGCGCGGTCGCTGTGATTCATGTAAAAACAGGACGGGTACTCGGTCTTGCTTCTTATCCGACATATGACATTAATGATTATATCCTTAATTATGAGACCGTGCTGAACGCCGAACTCACCCCCCTGCTCAACCGCGCTTCTTCGGGATTATACCGTCCGGGTTCTTCATTTAAGCCTGTCACATCCGTTGCAGGGCTTAACAACAACATAGTTAACCGTAATTCCACTGTTCCATGCGGCGGCACATACACATTCTTCGATGATTATCAGCCGCACTGTCACCTGCGCGGCGGGCATGGGGCTATGAACGTGGTTAACGCTCTTCGGGTTTCCTGTAATATATATTACTACGACATAGGCAGGAGAATGGGAATTGATGCACTCGTTGAATGTACTAACGCCCTTGGTATCGGCGTGAACTTAGGACTCGAAACAGGTGGGCTAACCGGCAGAATGACGACCCCCGAAATTTACGAACAGCTTATGGGGCATCCGCTCTCAGACGGCGACACTATTCAGGCGGCAATCGGGCAGTCTGAAACCTTAGTCACCCCCTTGCACCTTGCCGTTGCGGCGGCGACTATAGCTAATCACGGCGTCAGATATAAACCTTTTTTAGTGGACTCTGTATGGAACTATGATTTTACGGAGCTTGTCTATAAAACCGAACCGCAGGTTGTTTCTACCTATGCCGCTGACCGTCCTGACGTTTGGTCTGCGGTTCATGACGGTATGGTCACTGTCGGCGATTCTCTTCTCTGGCCTGTCGGCGGAACGTCACAGCTCATCTATCTGCCCTCAAAGGCGGCTGTTAAGACAGGGACGCCGCAAGCGGTAAACGATACCTATAATTCGGTAATTATGGGTTATTATCCTGAGGACGACCCCGAAATCGCCTTTGCCGTAATAATCGAAAACAGTGAATTCAGCCGTAACCTTGTACGTAATATAATAGACTCATACTTTTATGACGCTTATGAGCCTGACATAAACGAGGACGGGTTAGTTGTCTCTCCGTGGAAACAGTGGGACGAGGAAAAAAGGCTTAGACTTTTGGGTGGATAGAATCTTCCCTCCTGTTTGTGCATTATTTACAATTTTTATTGCTCGAATTTTAATAATTTCACGATTTTTATATTATATACTCTTTTTCTATTTTAAAATGAGAAATTTTATGATATAATGATAGTTGGAGCAATAAAACATATTAAAGTGAAAAATATAATCATGTATAAAGGAAAGCGAGAATATTATGAACATAGCGTTAATCGCTCATGACTCAAAAAAAGAATTAATGGTCCAGTTTTGTATAGCATACAGCGGAGTTTTATCACGGCACAATTTATGTGCCACAGGGACAACGGGAAAGTTAGTCAAGGAAGCGACCGGACTGCAAATACAACGATATTTAGGCGGCTCTCAGGGCGGTGCGGAGCAAATTGTCGCACGTATTTCCTGCAATGAGATAGATGTGCTTTTCTTCTTCCGTGACCCTATCAGCGCAAAGTCAAGCGAGCCTAACGATATGAATGTTCTTCGCGTTTGTGATGTGCGTAATATCCCCGTTGCTACTAACATAGCGACAGGAGAAGCCTTGATACATGCGCTTGAACGCGGCGACTTGGACTGGAGAGAATTTATAAAGGTGTGACGGACAATTGACAACCGCCGTCCTATGGGCGGCGTTTTCATATTTTCAAACCATTAAAGGAGAACAACCATGCCCCTCATCACCAAAGCCCCGCGAGGTACTGAAGACAAACTCCCTGCGGATATATTTAAGTGGCACACAATCGAAAAAATTACTAAAACCGTTGCCGAAAGTTATGGCTGTAAAGAAATACGCACACCGACCTTCGAGCATACCGAGCTTTTTCAGCGCGGTATCGGGGGTACGACCGATGTTGTTCAAAAAGAAATGTATACCTTTAACGACAAGAAAGGGCGAAGCCTGACCCTTAAACCCGAGGGAACTGCCGGTGCGGCGCGGGCGGCGATTGAACACGGGCTTTTAGGTCAAGCGTTACCGCTCAAGCTATTCTACTACACGAGCTGTTTTCGTTACGAAGCACCGCAAAGCGGCAGACTTCGCGAACACAGACAGTTTGGCGTGGAGTTTTACGGTGCGACAAAGCCGCTATCCGATGCGGAGGTAATCTGCCTTGCAAGCGATATTTTCACACAGCTCGGCTTAAAAAATATTCGCCTCGAAATAAACAGTATCGGCTGTCCCGAATGTCGCAATGAATATAGAAGCGAATTGATTAAGTTCTATAATAATAAAGATTTATGTCCGCTATGCGCCGAAAGACTCCTACGAAATCCCATGCGCCTCCTTGATTGTAAAAACGGGAGTTGCCGCGAAATAAATAAGACCGCGCCTGTAATAACGCACAATCTCTGCGGCAAGTGTGTACCGCATTTTGAGTCTGTTAAGTCCTCGCTTTCCGGATTCGGAATAGATTATGTCGAAAACCCGCGTTTGGTACGCGGATTAGATTATTATACAAACACAGTTTTCGAGTTTAAATCTGATAGTCTCGGCGCGCAGGATACGTTTTGCGCGGGCGGACGTTACGATGGTTTGATTGAAGAAATCGGCGGGAATCCCGTGTCGGGTTTAGGGTTTGGAATGGGTCTCGAAAGACTCATTATGATTATGCAGACCGAGGGACTCGGCTTCACACCGCCGAAGACCTGTGACCTTTATATCGCCGCCCTTGATATAGCGGCTGAAACGGTGGGTGCAGGGCTTGTAAAAAAGCTCCGTGAATGTGGTTTTTGGGCAGAAACCGACCTCACGGGCAGAGGTCTCGGCGCGCAAATGAAATACGCAGATAAAATCGGCGCACGGTTCTCGATGGTTTTGGGAAGTGATGAGCTTGAGAGCGGTTTTGCTTTTATAAAAAACATGAAAGACGGCGAAAAGTCTGAAGTAAATATAAAAGAAGGGTTTGTTGAGCGGATTAATACCCTGTTATCGGGGTTATAGGACCGCTTCTGCGAAATTTAATCATTATGCTTGATAGGCTTTTAAGTGAAAATGACTGTGCCGAATGTAAGCTCTGTTGTAACTTTTATGAGGGCGAGTTCTGGGAAGTCCCCGTAATTGACGATGATTTGGCGCAATTAATAAGCGGTAAATACGATTTTAATTTAATCGGAGATAACCGCGTTTTTAAGTTAAACCGAGACGAAAAGGGCTTATATTTTTGCCCCGCTTTGGATAAAAACGGTTGCAAGCTCGGGGACGACCGCCCTTTTGATTGTAAGCTCTGGCCTTTTCGCGCTATGAAGCTCGGTGAGTTTATTGTGATTACCGTCTCCCCGTTATGCAAAAAAGTAGGTGAAAAAACGCTTTGTGAACTTTCGGAGTTTGTCGGTTCACAACTTACTGATAAAATAAAAGCGCGGGTTTTAAAATACCCCGCGCATATTAAAGATTATGTTCACAGCTATCCGATTTTAAAGGTGCTGTAAAATTTATAACGCCAATCTGTAGATTTCTTCAACGTCACTTAAATTCAACTTTACATATCCACCGAAGTTCTTTTCGCTTTCGCTTACCCTACCGATATGACGCGCCAATTTCGGAATATCCTCTTCTTTAGCACCGAATTCCTTTATCGAGGACGGCATACCGATTTTACGCAGAAAATTCTCGAATTGTTCAATCCCATCGCGTACAGTTATTTCCGGATGCTCGAAATTCATCTGACAATTCCAGACGCGGACGGCGAATTGTATGAATTTAGCGGGATTAACACGACTCACAAACTTCATCCATGCGGGACAGATAACCGCTAAACCCGCTCCGTGCGTTGCACCGTAAAACGAAGACAACTCGTGTTCCATCCCATGACTTGCCCAGTCCTGCTCTCGCCCTACGCCGCAGAGATTATTATGCGCTACCATGCCCGCCCACATTATGTTGGCGCGGGCTTCGTAATTGTCGGGATTTTCGAGGACACGCGGAGTTTCATAAATCATGGTTTTCAACACGGCTTCACAAAGGCGGTCGGTTATCTCAACTTCCTTTGTGTTTGAAAAATACCGCTCAATAACGTGTACCATAATATCGGTCGCACCCGCCGCCGTTTGATAGTGCGGTAAAGTTTGCGTAAGCTCCGGATTAAGAATCGAAAAGAGAGGACGAATAACCTCACCGTAACAACCGCGCTTTTCGTTGGTTTTTTCGTTTGTTACAACGGAGTTTGACGAGCCTTCGCTTCCCGCCGCCGCAAGCGTCAGGATTACACCTATGGGCAGAGCTTTTTCGATAGTTTTACCCTCGAAAAAGTCCCAAAAATCGCCATCGTAAACCGCACCCGCCGCAATCGCTTTAGCCGAATCAATAGCCGAGCCGCCGCCGACCGCAAGTACAAAATCTACATTTTCTTTTCTGCACAGCTCGATACCCTTATAGACCAATCCGCTTTCCGGATTCGGCACTACACCGCCAAGCTCCACAAACGCCAAACCGCTCTCGCGTAAACTCGCCGTCACCCTATCGTACAGTCCCGATTTTTTAATCGAACCGCCGCCGTAATGAAGCAAGATTTTTTTACCCCCGAAACGCGCTATCAACGCACCTGTTTCCTTTTCCGTACCCTTACCGAATTCAAAATGCGTCGGAGAACAAAAGCTGAAATTTAACATAATATTTACCTCATTTTTTTGTTTTCTTTAATTATAACACATTCTCCCTGTTTTATCAAGTGGGGGTTCGGCGCTTTCTCCCAAATTAATCTGATATTTTTATGAAAATCGTGCGTCAGACGCTTTCGCCTCCGACGCACGTTTATATCAAGCGATAAGACGGGTATAATTACCCCTTCTTCCGCATTTTCATTTTATGTCCTTCGACAGTTTTTTGTGAAAAATGTTTTAAACACATAAGCGAATACCGATTACAATAAAACGCCAATTAACCGCAACACTTTTTATACTTCTTTCCGCTTCCGCACGGACAGGGCGAATTTACCCCCACTTTATCACCCGCAGTTTTTTTCATCGTTGTCTGCGCTCCTGCGTTCGCCGCATCAGGCTTCATTACCTGCACCCTTTGCAGGGGGATTTCGCGCCTGATTCGCGCCGTTAGTATCATCCTTACCGTGTCTTCGCGTATTGAAGCTATCATCTCGTCATACATAGCAAAACCTTCGTGTCTGTATTCAACGACGGGGTCTCTTTGTGCAAACGAGCGTAAATAAATCCCTTGTTTTAAATCGGTCATTGCGTCTATGTGGTCCATCCATTTTGTGTCTACGTTCTTCAGTAAAATCACCCGTTCGAGTTCACGCATGATTTCCTCACCGTATTCTTCTTCACGCTTCTCATAAAGCACCAATCCGCGTTTTTGAAGCTCTACTTTTATATCCTCGCGGGTTATTTCGTTCATCTCGTCTCTTGTGTATTTAAAATCTGAAGAATTAGTCAGTACCCCCGACCAACTTTCGCGCAAGCCCGTGAGATTCCAGTCGTCGGCGACATCACCCTGACAGAAAGTATCCACGGCGTCGTTTATAGTTTCCTGTATCATAGAGCGTATTTTGTCACTTACATCGCCTCCGTCAAGCACCGCAGAACGCTGATTATAAATAGTCGTTCTCTGCTGTGACATTACATCGTCAAAGTCGAGTACATTTTTACGGATGGAGTAATTCCGACCCTCTATTTTCTTCTGCGAAGATTCTATGGTTTTTGTGAGTATCTTGTTTTCAATCGGCATGTCTTCATCAATTCTGAGGGTTTCCATCATACCCTGTATTCTTTCGCCGCCGAATATACGCATTAAATCATCTTCAAGCGAAATGAAAAATCTGCTCTCGCCCGGGTCTCCCTGACGACCGGAACGCCCGCGAAGCTGATTGTCGATGCGCCTTGACTCATGTCTTTCCGTACCGAGTATAAACAGACCGCCCGCTTCTTTTACCGCCGCGGCTTCTTCGGTTATTTCCTCTTTGTATTTCTCATTGTATTTTTTATAAAGTTCGCGTGCGTGCAGGATTTGTTCATCATCGGTTTCTGCAAACCCTGTGGCTTCTATGATTAGGTCTTCTTCTATTCCGTCTTTTCTCATGCGAGCTTTAGCGAGAAATTCGGGGTTACCTCCGAGCATTATGTCAGTGCCGCGTCCTGCCATATTAGTGGCAATGGTGACGGCATTTTTCTTACCCGCTTGCGCTACAATTTCTGCCTCGCGCTCATGGTTTTTTGCGTTTAGTACCTCGTGTTTTATCCCCTCGCGCTTGAGCAGTTTTGATAGAAACTCGGATTTTTCTATAGAAATAGTACCCACAAGCACAGGTTGTCCTCTTTCGTGACATTCTTTTATCTGAGCGATAACCGACGTGAACTTTCCTCTTTCGTTCTTCAGCACCTGGTCTTCACGGTCGAAGCGTACAATAGGCTTATTGGTGGGGATTTCTATTACATCGAGGTTATAAATACCTCTGAACTCCTGCTCTTCGGTCATGGCAGTACCCGTCATACCCGCAAGTTTGCCGTAGAGCCTGAAGTAATTCTGGAACGTAATTGTCGCGAGCGTCTTGCTCTCGTTTTTAATTTTTACACCTTCTTTGGCTTCTATTGCCTGATGAAGCCCCTCGTTAAAACGCCGCCCCAGCATTTTACGCCCCGTGAACTCGTCTATTATCACGATTTCACCATCGTCTACTATATAATCCACATCGTTTTTCATTATACCGTGGGCGCGTATAGCCTGATTTACATGATGCAAGAGCGTCATGTTATCAGAATCCATGAGATTTTCTACCGAAAAGAACTCTTCAGCCTTCTTGACTCCGCCCGGAAGGAGTGTCGCGGTTTTTGCTTTTTCGTCAACAATAAAATCACCCTTATAATCATCGTGGTCTTCCTTACTGTCGAGTTCCACAACCTTAACCATTTTCAACCTACGTGCGAGCTTGTCCGCCTGCTGATAGATTTCCGAGGATTTATCGCCTCGCCCCGAAATAATGAGCGGTGTTCTCGCCTCGTCAATCAAAATCGAATCGACCTCATCCACAATCGCATAATGATGACTGCGCTGAACCTTGTCCTCTTTCCGTACACACATATTATCGCGCAGATAATCAAAGCCTAACTCGTTGTTTGTACCGTAGGTTATATCTGCGGCATACGCCTCTCTACGCTCGTCGTTGTCCTTTTCATGCACAATCACACCTACGGACAGCCCTAAAAAGCGATGCACCCTACCTATTTGGTCACTGTCGCGTTTTGCAAGATAATCGTTGACCGTGACGACGTGTACGCCCTCACCCGTCAGACCGTTCAGGTACGATGGTAATGCCGCTACGAAGGTTTTACCTTCGCCCGTCTTCATTTCGGAGATTCTGCCTTGATGAAGCACAATTCCGCCCTGAATCTGCACGGGATAAGGTTTTATTGCAATAACGCGCCACATCGCCTCTCGGCAGACCGCAAAAGCGTCGGGCAATATATTGTCAAGGGTTTCTCCATCGGCAAGGCGTTTTCTGAGAATCTCCGTCTGCCCCTGAAGCTCTTTATCGCTCATTTTCTCATAAACCGCCTCAAGCTCAAGCGTCTTTACTTTCTGCGGTTCCATTCTTTTAAGCTCTTTTTTTGAATAATCTCCGAAAATTAGATTTGACAGACCCATTTTGTCGTTCCTTTCAAGAAGTTGATACACTAAATAGTATAACCTTTTATGGCTCATTTGTCAATAAAGAAATCATGTTTTAACCCGAATAAAAATAACGCGATTAAATTCGGTACCGCCATAAGCCCGTTAAATACATCGGAAATACCCCATATTAACTCAAGTTTCGCCGTCGCACCGACAAAACAACAGAGGGTGAAAATAAGCCCGAATCCCTTTATAAATTTCTTTCCGAACAAGTACTCAACGCAGACCGCACCGAAAAAAGACCAACCGGAAGCTGTCGCTATCGCAAAAAGCGCGATACAAGCCGAAAGAAACATGTCGGCATAAGCCCCAAATGCACTCTCAAAAGCCACAGCCGCAAACAAAACGCCATTTCCACCGCTTTTGTCGGCTCCTGTTACAAGTATTGCGAGAGCGGTCAGCACACATATGATTACAGTGTCGATGAAAACCGCCAAAGACGCCCATAAGCCTTGTTTTACGGCTGATTCTTCTGAGGACATACAGCTTAACATGACAGTTGTTCCGAGTCCGGCTTCGTTGGAAAAAATGCCTCGCCTTAACCCCCAGCTCATCCCTTTGAGCATTACCGTCCCTAAAATTCCGCCTCCCACAGCCCGTATATCAAAAGCCTCGCTTACGATTCGCAAAAGTGCATGTGGCATAGCTGAAAGATTCATAAAAATTACAGTAATGCAACCTAAGACATAAATAATTGAAAGCACGGGAATCACTTTTTCCGTAACCTGCCCGAACATCACGGCACCGCCGAAAACTAAAAGCCCCACAAGTACGACCGCCATAAGCCCCGATGTCCACAAAGGCACCCCGAAACTCCGTTCGAGCGATACCGAGAGAGCATTCATCTGCGTCATATTTCCCATACCGAGGCTTACAAATACACAGCAGAGTGCAAAAAATCTTGCCCACCCGCTACCCAGAGCCTTTCCTATATAAAAAAACGCTCCGCCAAAGCGACTGCCATCGGGTTTTGTAATGCGGAACTTCATACCCGTATATGTTTCGGCGTATGCTGTAGCCATCCCCAAAAAAGCCGATACCACCATCCAAAAAACCGCACCCGCCCCGCCGAAAGCAATAGCCGTTCCGAGAGCTACTATGTTTCCCGTACCGAGGGTTACGGCTAATATTGACGTCAAAGTCTGAAACGGAGAAAGATTTTTATCGTTTGATGCTTTACCGCCGCCGAGAAGCGTCATTTTTATTATGCGAGGCAGATTAAACTGAAAAAAGCCTAACCTCATGCTGAGAAATATCCCTGTTCCGAGAAATAAAAGCAGAGCGGGGGTGCCCCAGATGAATTTTTCGTTAAGAAAATTTATAAAATTAATCAATAATACTGCACACCTTTGTCCCGTTTTTTATAAATATATTCGCTTATACGGCGACAAATTCATATAGACGTCGGACTTATTAAATATTATGTGTTATAATATTAATCCTAACTAAAATCTGTTGACTTTTCAATCCGTTTCGTGATAGAATATATACAGAGAGCATCGTATCGGAGCTGTTATACTTGAGGTTGAGGCTTAATATGAAAAAAATAAACATTATACGCCCCTATACATTTGGCGAAGAGGTCGGTAACGCCGTGAGCCACGGAGCTATGGCATTTGCCGTATTGGGCGGAATCGCGCCTGTAGCTGTCAACGTCTATATAAAATACGGGGTACTCGCAACCGTGGGTACGTCGATTTTCATGTGTTCGCTTTTTCTCATGTTTTTATCGTCCGCTATCTATCACAGTATGACTGTCGACACACGACAGCGGCGTGCTATGCAGATTCTTGACCACATATTCATATATGTCGCCATCGCCGGTACGTATACTCCTGTCGCGCTGTCGGTGATTGGAGGCTGGCAGGGTATAGTCGTTGCTTCTCTTCAGTGGGCTATGGTTATATTCGGTATTTTATATAAATCTATAGCCAAGAGTAAAATTCCTAAGGTTTCACTTACAATTTATCTGATAATGGGCTGGTCGATAGTTTTTGTTCTGCCGCTGTTTATTCGCAATGCGAGTATAGGTATGCAGTTAATGCTTCTGAGCGGCGGTATCTTCTATTCTGTCGGTGCGTATTTCTATACAAAAAAGGAAAAGCGGTTTTTCCACATGGTTTGGCACTTCTTTGTTAATCTCGGCGCAATATGCCACTTCTTAGGTATATTAATGTTTCTTTAAATTTAAAATGTATATGGCAATATTTTATATACCCCCGCCTGTCGCTTTAAAATTACGACAAGCGGGGGTATATTTATCCCATGAAAAAAACGAAAACTTAAACTAACTCTAAAATCGCCATCTCTGCCGCATCGCCGCGTCTCGGTCCGATTTTAACTATACGGGTATATCCACCCTCACGTTCGGCATACTTCGGGGAAATCTCGTCAAACAGTTTCTTTGATACAGCCTCTTTCGTGATGTATGAAAAAACCTGACGCTTTGAATGCAGGTCTGCCTTTTTTCCGAGCGTGATAACTTTCTCCGCCTCGCTACGTACTTCTTTAGCGCGGGTGACAGTGGTTTCTATTTTACCGTTTTCAAGGAGAAACGTCACCATAGCACGAAGCATAGCTTTTCTATGCGCGCTTTTCCTGCCTAACTTTCTCATAGCCATGTCTTTAACTATCCTTTCCTATGAATCTTCGCCTGATGCAAGGTCAAAGCCGAGTGAAATCAACTTTGCTCTCACTTCCTCAAACGATTTTTTACCGAGGTTACGAACCTTCATCATGTCTTCGGGACTCTTACTGATAAGGTCGTCAACTGTGTTTATTCCCGCACGTTTCAGACAGTTGAATGAACGTACAGAAAGGTCTAAATCCTCTATAGTCATTTCGAGAATCTTGTCCTTGCTCTTGTCGTCTTTTTCTACCATGAGTTCAGGCTGAACAGGCTCGTCCGACAAATCTACGAAGAGTGCGAGATGCTCACTAAGCACTTTTGCGGCATATGATACTGCTTCCTTTGCGGAAATCGTACCATCTGTCCAAACCTCAATTGTGAGCTTGTCATAGTCTGTTCTCTGACCCACACGGGTATTTTCAACCGAGTAATTAACCCTCATGACCGGAGTATAAATACTGTCAATAGCAATCACGCCAATCGGTATAGGTGAAAATATTGCCTTATTTTTCTCCGCGCTGACATATCCGCGTCCCCTGTCGAATGTCATTTCCATGTACAACTTCGCACCCGGCGAGAGGGTAGCAATGTGCATTCCCGGGTCAAGAATCTCTATTTCAGAGTCGGTTTTAATGTCTGCCGCCGTGACGTTACATTCACCCTCGGCTTCGATATAAACTGTTTTGGGAGCGTCGCCATACATTTTAGCGATTAGACCTTTTACATTGAGAATAATTTCCGTTACGTCTTCCTTGATTCCGGCAATCGTAGAAAACTCATGCTGTACGCCGTCTATTTTTACGGATGTAACAGCCACTCCGGGTAAGGACGAGAGCAATACGCGCCTTAGGCTGTTTCCGAGCGTGTTTCCATAACCGTGTTCAAGCGGTTCGAGACAAAACATCCCATATTTTCCGTCCGGTTTTAACTTTACAGTCTCTATTTCCGGCTTTTCTATTTTTTCGAGCATTTGTACAACTGTTCCTTTCGCAAAAATATACTATTATACATTATATGCGGGAGTTTAATTATTTAGAATACAATTCTATGACCAAGTGCTCTTGAATTTCAAAATCAAGTTCATCACGCTGGGGCAACCTTAAAATTGTCGCACTCACGGTTTCCTTGTTTACGTCAAGCCACTGCGGGAAGATTCTGCCGTGTACCATGTCCGCAATTTGTTCAAACTTCGGACTTTTTCTGCTTTTTTCTTTCAAGCCTACAACATCGCCCGCTTTTACCCTGTAAGAGGGTATATCGACACGTTTTCCGTTAACGGTGAAATGTCCGTGACCGACAAGCTGTCTGGCTTCACGTCTTGTTATTGCCATACCCATTCTGAATACGACATTGTCAAGACGGGTTTCAAGAAGTCTGATAAGGTTCTCGCCCGATACACCTTCCTCACGTGTTGCAATTTCATAATAATGATGAAACTGCTTTTCTAAAACGCCGTAAATAAACTTCATCTTTTGTTTTTCTTTAAGCTGAAGTCCATACTCGGATATTTTCTTCCTGTTATTTTGGGTTCTGTTCCTTTTAGTTTCCTTTTTCGAGGTGTATCCTAAAACTGCGGGGCTTATTCCGAGTGCCTTACACCTCTTTGAAATTGGCGTCCTGTCGATAGCCATTAATTTTCCTCCTAAAAACTGTTTTTTACAAATTATCGGCTCTCAGCAACTTGGTTAAGCCGACTTCGGGTAAACAAACCCGAATAAATTTACACGCCGTATTCTTTAAGATATTCGCGCATTTTAGCGGCGTACTGCGATGCGTTTTGAATGGTTGAAACATTCTCAAGGTATCCTATTATATCATTAGCCGTTGCTATTGAATAAACATTTATTCCGAATTCTTTTTTTATTTGCTCTGTCGCGCTTAAATCACCTGTGCCTTTTTCCGCTCTGTCTATTGAGATAAAAAGTGCGGTGATTTTTGCGTTTATACCGAGGTTTTCAATTAAAGCTCTCGTTTCTCTTATTGAAGTCCCTGCTGATGTAACGTCCTCAATAATTGCAATTCTGTCGCCGTCTTTAGGTGTGTGACCCATTATATAACTGCCTTCGCCGTGGTCTTTACGCTCTTTTCTGTCAAAAGAAACGCTTACATCAATACCGTCTTCGGACAATTTTGAAGCCGTTATAACAGCAAGCGGAATCCCTTTGTACGCAGGACCGAACAGAACATCGAACTTTTCGCCCGATTCTTTTATCATTTCGGCGTAAAAATCCCCGAGCCTTGATATTTGCCGCCCTGTTTTATATTCACCGGTGTTAACAAAGTAAGGAGATTTACGTCCGCTTTTCAAGGTGAAATCCCCGATAAGAAGCGCGCCGCATTCTTCCATAAATTTAAGAAACCGAGAGCGAATATCTAAACAGCTCACAATATCACCCTATACCCTTCTGCGTTTCGGGGGACGGCATCCGTTGTGGGGAATCGGGGTTACATCTTTAATCATACGTACCTCAAGCCCTGCGCCTTGAAGGGCTCTGATTGCCGCTTCGCGTCCTGAACCCGGTCCTTTAACATAAACCTCAACGGTCTTAAGCCCATGCTCCATAGCCGCCTTTGCCGCTGTTTCAGCTGCCGACTGCGCCGCAAAAGGGGTAGATTTACGCGAGCCTCTGAAACCCAAACCACCCGCTGACGCCCACGAAAGCGCGTTGCCCTGTAAATCGGAAATTGTAACTATAGTGTTATTAAATGTGGACTGTATATGCGCTGAACCGTTCTCTATATTTTTGCGTTCACGCCTTCTGCGTATTGCGGGCTTTTTACCACCCTTTGACGCCTGTTTTGCCATACTTAAAGCCTCCTGTTTTGAGATTAGCTATTATTTCTTCTTATTGGCGATTGTCTTACGAGGACCTTTACGAGTTCTCGCATTGGTTCTCGTTCTTTGCCCACGCACGGGTAAGCCCTTGCGGTGACGCTGACCGCGATAGCAGTTAATTTCGACCAAACGCTTTATATTAAGAGCAACGTCACGCCGTAAATCGCCCTCTACCATATAACTCGCGTCAATAACCTCACGGATTTTCGCTTCTTCCGATTCCGTTAAGTCTTTAACTCGTGTATCGGGGTTGACTCCTGCCGCCGCTAAAATATCGTTTGATGTTCTTCTGCCGATGCCGAAAACATAGGTAAGCCCGATTTCAATCCGCTTGTCCTTAGGCAAATCCACGCCTGAAATTCTTGCCATAACATTTTTCCCTTTCCGTTTATACTCTATTAACTCCGGAAATTTATACAAAATTTCCTCTGCGAGGTAGGTTAAAACCCACCTCTTTGGCTTTTAGCCTTGCCTTTGCTTATGCTTAGGCTCTTTGCAAATTACCATTACTCGTCCGTTTCTTTTTATAACCTTGCACTTTTCGCACATAGGTTTCACCGAAGGTCTTACTTTCATAACATATATCCTTTCCTGTTCCGGTTATTTTGCTCTCCATGTGATTCTGCCTTTTGTGAGGTCGTAAGGCGACATTTCAACCGTCACCTTATCGCCGGGCAGAATACGGATAAAGTTCATTCTTAACTTCCCGCTGACGTGGGCTAAGATTTTATGCCCGTTCGACAGCTCAACTTTAAACGTCGCGTTCGGTAAAGCTTCGAGTATAATACCCTCAACTTCTATTACGTCGTCTTTTGACAAGTTAATCACTCTCCTTTGCCCGTTGGTTTTTGCTTTGCTTTTATAATCTCGCCGGAAAATTAAAACCATGCAATACAGCTCGCAGTTTCCTATTTGTCAGCTCGCTTGTTTGTGTTATTGTATTTGTTTTTGATATATGCTTTAGGTTTTTCGCTTTGGGCTTTTCGAGTTTTCTGCGTCTGCCGTCAGCTATCAGCGGTGTGTCGTCTTTATACCCGACGACGACGTAAAAACTGCCCTTATCGCGTCCCGACTTGCTTTTTACTATGGTTCCGAGTTCTATTCTCATCAGCTCAACCTTGTCAAAATCATAGGCTGCCCCTCGGTTATGGCTATTGTATGCTCGAAGTGTGCACTTAAATTCCCGTTTGCTTCCGCTACGGTCCAATTATCGGAAAGAATTTTAACTTCTTCTGTAGACTGGTTAACCATTGGTTCGATACAAATAGTCATTCCCGGAGTTAATCTCGCTCCTTTTCCCGCTTTACCGAAATTCGGTATATCGGGAGCCTCGTGTAAATCCCTGCCAATTCCGTGACCTATATATTCCTTAACAACATAAAAGCCTCTGCTCTCGCAATATGTCTGTACCTTGTTAGAAATATCACCGATTCTGCTTCCGGGAAGAGCCACCTTTATAGCTTCATAAAGGCTTTCTTCGGTAACTTTAAGAAGCCTGTCAGCGATTTCGGAAACCTTTCCGACTCTGAATGTTGCGGCGTTGTCGCCGTGCCAACCGTTTAGAAAAGCGCCCACATCAACCGAAACAATATCTCCGTCTTTAAGGATTTTCTTTTTTGAAGGGATTCCGTGAATAAGCTCTGAATTAACCGATATACATGCACTTCCCTTAAATCCGCGGTATCTCAGAAACGACGGTCTCGCTCCATGACTCTCAATGTACTCGCGGATAATCCTGTCAAGCTCCCATGTGCTTATCCCCGCGACCATCTTTTCGCCCGCGAGCCGCAACGCTCTCGCCGAAAGCTCACATGCTCTGCGGATTTTCTGTAGTTCGTCCGCATTTTTTACAATAATCACGCAAAATCACACATCTATGGCTTCAAATGTCAGTTTCGTGGTGTCCTTTATTTCTTCCTGTCCTTCAACGGTTCTGAGTTTACCGCGATTGCCGTAAAACTCAATGAGAGGAGCGGTTTTCTCATGATAGGTCTTTAGTCTCATTAATACCGTCTCCGGCTTGTCGTCATCGCGGAGTACTACTTCTCCCTTACACAAATCGCATACACCCTCTGTTTTCACAGGTTTATACTCAATATGATAGGATGCACCGCAATCACCGCAAACACGCCGTCCCGACATACGCGCTATAATCTTCTCATCAGCGACATGAATATTTATAACCTTGTCAATGTTCACGCCCATTCTCTCAAGTGCTTCCGCTTGTTCTACCGTCCGCGGGAATCCGTCGAGAATAAACCCGTTTTTTGCATCGTCAAGGGCAATGCGGTCTTTCAGAATACCTATAACAACTTCATCCGGAACAAGGTCTCCCGCATCCATGAATGACTTAGCTTTAAGCCCTGCTTCCGTGCCGTTTTTAACAGCTTCGCGAAGCATATTTCCGGTAGAAACCGCAGGTAAACCGTATTTCGTGCTTACGCTTTCCGCCTGCGTACCTTTTCCCGCTCCGGGAGCCCCTAAAAAGATTAAATTCATAATCGCCCTCCGCAATATAATCGTCAGTTTTAACCCTACTCAAGAAATCCTTTGTGGTGACGCATCATCATCTGACCTTCAAGCGAACGCATGGTTTCAAGCGAAACGCCTACAAGAATCAGCATTGTTGTACCGCCCATTGCCATACCGTGAATATTTGTAACATTAGAAAATACAATCGGGAATATAGCGATAAAGCCAAGGAAAATCGCACCTATTAAGGTTATTTTTGAAAGTGAGTTATAAATAAAATCCGAAGTGGGCTTACCCGGACGATACCCCGGAATCGCGCCATTGTTTTTCTTTAGATTATTGGCTATTTCAATGGGGTTATACTGAATCGAAATGTAGAAGTAGTTAAAGCCTATAATCATGAAGAAGTAAATCACCGCATATATCCAAGTCCCTTGGTTAAAATACCTCAAGAAAGTTCCCCAGAAACCGCCGGCACTCGGGTCTCTTATTCCGAAGAAAAACAGAATCGTCTGCGGAAGCGACATAATCGACATCGCAAAGATAATCGGCATTACACCCGCCATAGCCACTTTAATCGGTATATGAGAGGACTGACCGCCGTACATCTTACGCCCCACTACGCGCTTTGCGTACTGTACGGGGATTCTGCGTTCAGCATTAGTCATAAGCACAACCAAGGCAATCATGGCTATATAAAGTGCTAAATAAAGCGGAATTAAAACAAAATTCTGATGGAAGCCGCTCGTCTCCTGAACCTGCATTTGCCGAATAAGTTCGTAAATACTAATCGGAAGTCTCGAAACAATACCCGCGAAGAGAATCATTGAAATACCGTTTCCGATACCTTTTTCGTTTATTTGGTCGCCAAGCCAGATAATGAGCGACGAACCCGCTGTGAAGCATCCGACTATAGTAATCATTGCCAAAAATCCGTCAAAACCGTTGGTGTGCAGTACAGCTCCGTTGCCTCTAAGCGTTACATAGAACGCAACCGCCTGGAACACCCCTATACCGAGTGCGAGAAATTTAGTTATAGTATTAATTTTTTTACGCCCCTCATCGCCCTCCTTGCTAAGCCGTTCCAACACAGGAATCGCAACCGTCAGGAGCTGCATGATAATCGAAGCGTTAATATAAGGCATAATCGACAAAGCAAACAATGTACCGTTGCCGAGAGCACCGCCTGTCATGGTGTTCATGAAGCCGAGGAGCGTATTTTCACCGCCTGTAAGCATACCTTGAACTACCGTTGTATCCAAGAAAGGTACGAATATGGCGGAACCGATTCTGAAGACGAGTATAATAAGACCCGTGTATAGAATTTTTTTACGTAATTCGGCTACCTTCCACGCATTTCTTAAAACCTGAAACATTTCATAATTCCTTTCCTATGTCAATGGGCAACTAAAACCCGTCTCTCCCTAAAATTAAAGCCTTGTTGTAAACTACTTTTATTTTGATACATGTGCTTTGTATATGCACCCGTCTCTCCCTAAAATTAAAGCCTTATTGTTAACCCTGCTCAAGCTCTGCCTTGCCTCCGGCATTTTCAATTTTTGTCTTAGCGGTTTCCGAGAATTTTGCCGCTTTTACAGTAAATGACTTAGTAAGTTCGCCTGTTCCGAGTATTTTTATTCCATTAAGCGGTTTTTTTATTAAGCCGCTTTCTATAATTGCGTTACAGTCAATGACATCTCCCGATTCAAAGCGTTTTTCAAGGTCTCGAACATTCACGATTGCGTACTCGTTCGCAAAAACTTTATTATTAAAGCCCCGTTTAGGTATACGCATGGCTATTTTCATCTGTCCGCCTTCAAAGCCCGGCTTAACACCGCCGCCCGAACGCGCCCATTGACCTTTATGCCCTTTCCCCGACGTCTTTCCGTGACCGGAACCATGACCGCGACCCACGCGCTTAGCTTCTTTTTTTGAACCCTTCGCGGGGGATAATTCATGTAATTTCATTTTAAATATACCCTTTCATTGAATTCTCAATATACTTCGGATGAGACTGTTACCCCTGCGTAACTTCCACCAAATATGAAATATGACCCAACTTTCCTCTTGTCGCTTCGTTATCAGGCTGAACAGTTTCCGCGCCGATTTTACGAAGTCCGAGCGAATGGGCGGTTGCTATATGGCTGTCTTTACGCCCGATTAACGATTTCACTAATTTTATTTTAAGTGCCATAACAATGCCTTCCTTTCATTTTTTGCTTACGCAAATTAGGATGCGAAAATCTCCTTAACCGTTTTGCCCCTTACAGCGGCTACTGCTTCCGCATCACGCACCGTTAACAAGCCCTGTACCGTTGCACGTACTACGTTGCACGGATTATTTGAACGAAGGGATTTTGTCCTGATGTTTCTTACCCCCGCCATTTCCATAACGGCACGCACGGGTCCGCCTGCGATAACGCCTGTACCTTCGGGAGCCGGTTTCAGCAAAACAGCCGCCGCACCATACTTCCCGACAATTTCATGGGGAATGGTGGAGTTTTTTATCGTTATTTCGACGAGATTTTTCTTTGCGTCTTCGATACCCTTGCGAATCGCATCCGGAACCTCGTTTGACTTACCCATACCGAATCCTACCACGCCTTTTCCGTCTCCGACGACGACTAACGCCGAGATTTTCATTACACGTCCGCCCTTAACGGTTTTGGATACGCGTTTAATATTGACCACTCTTTCGGTAAGTTCAAAATTCGCCGCATTTAAAAGTGACATATTGCCTCCTACTTTTTTAGAATTTTAATCCGCCTTCACGCGCACCTTCTGCCAAAGCCGCCACTCTGCCGTGATAAAGGTAGCCCGCACGGTCAAAAACTACAACTTCTATACCCTTAGTCTTTGCCCTTTCAGCGACAGCAAGCCCGACTTTCTTCGCGGCTTCTTTGTTACCGCCGCCCGTAAAGCCTTTTTCCATCGACGATGCCGAAACTAATGTAACCTTTGCCACATCATCGATTATTTGCGCGTATATGTTTTTTGCAGAACGGAACACGCAGAGTCTCGGACGCTGTGCAGTTCCGCTTATCTTACCGCGAACCCGCTTATGCCGCTGCAATCTGTTTTTATTCTTGTTAATCGTTTTTATCATAACAATCTCCTGTTAAGACAATGAATAATTCCGATTATTCATTAATCTGTTATTAGCTACTTTTTGCCCTTTCCGGCTTTACCTTCTTTACGAACAACATGTTCTCCGGCATACTTGATTCCCTTCCCTTTATAGGGTTCAACGGGACGAATCTTGCGTACTTCAGCCGCGAACTGCCCGACCTTTTGCTTATCAATTCCGGAAATAACTATTTTATTTGGCGAAGGGGCTTCTATTTTAATGTCTTCGGTGTCTTTTACGATTGTCGGGTGGGAATATCCTACCGTGAGGTTTAATTCATTACCCTGTTTCGCACAACGATAACCTACTCCGCTTATTTCAAGCTCTTTTGTAAAGCCCTTCGTCACACCCTCGACCATGTTTGAAACAAGAGTCCTCGAAAGCCCATGCAGTGAACGGCTGACTTTATCATCACCGCTACGCTCCACTAAAAGCTCCGTTCCTTCTATTCTTACTGTTATTTCGGGTTTAATCTCTCCCGAAAGCGTCCCTTTCGGACCTTTTACCGTTACTAATCCACCGTCGATTTTTACATCTACTCCGTCAGGAACGGCTATTGGTTTTCTTCCTATTCTCGACATTACCGCTCCCCCTTACC
This sequence comes from Oscillospiraceae bacterium, assembly GCA_009778065.1. Lineage (GTDB taxonomy): Bacteria > Bacillota > Clostridia > Oscillospirales > Ruminococcaceae > Ruminiclostridium_E. The sequence continues at coordinate 14,666 of WRKM01000005.1, read as the reverse complement.
ATATAAACGCAAGGACTTCGCCGCCGACATTTTCGCTTCTCGCTTTTTTGTCGGTCATTATGCCCTTTGAGGTAGACACGATAGCTATACCGAGTCCTTTCATTACCTTTGGCATGTCCTTACTGTTTGCATAAATTCTGAGTCCGGGCTTTGAAACCCTGCGTAATCCTTGGATTACCTGCGCCTTATTTTCGGTGTATTTCAGTGTGATTCTGATTATACCCTGCTTGTTATCCTCGATTATACGAGAACTCTTAATATAGCCTTCATCCATCAAAATCTGCGCTATTTGCTTCTTCATGTTAGAAGCCGGAATATCTACATATTGATGCTTGGCGGCATTGGCGTTACGTATCCTCGTCAGCATATCCGCAATTGTGTCGGTTATCTGCATTGTTCTTCCTCCTTGTATAATAAAACTGTCAAGCTTAAATTATTAATTGTCAACTGCTAATTGTCAATTGTCAATTGTCAATTGTCAATTGCCCGTCACCAGCTCGATTTCTTTACGCCCGGAATCTGCCCTTTATAAGCAAGCTCTCTGAAGCAAATCCTGCAAATACCAAACTTGCGTAAATACGCATGCGGTCTACCGCATATTTTGCATCTGTTATAGCCGCGAGTGGAAAATTTAGGCTCAAGTTTTTGGCTTGCAATTTTCGATTTTTTTGCCATCTCGAATTATCCTTTCTCCGGCAAAACTGCCGGACGCAAAATGATTACGCTTTTTTACGCACCATATTTATTTTGAAAAGGGTGCACCCATTAAAGTCAAAAGCTCTCTTGCTTCCTCGTCCGTTTTTGCCGTTGTTACGAAGCTGATGTCCATACCGCGTACCGCATCAATTTTGTCATACTCGATTTCAGGGAAAATAAGCTGTTCTTTCACGCCGACAGAATAATTTCCTCTGCCGTCAAACGAATTTGGGTCTATACCTCTAAAGTCCCTTACGCGAGGTAATGCGATGTTAAAAAATCTGTCAAGAAATTCATACATCGTTGTATCTCTTAGAGTGACTTTTAATCCGATTATGTTACCCTCGCGAAGTTTAAAATTCGCTACTGATTTCTTCGCTTTACAAATCACCGGCTTTTGTCCTGTGATTTTCTTGATGTCGTTAGTAATAGCTTCGACGACCTTGGGGTTATCCTTACATGCACCCGACGCCACGTTAACGACTATTTTGTCAACTCTCGGTACCTGCATGATGCTTTTGTAACCGAATTTCTTAAAAAGTGCCGGAATAACACTCTCTTTGTAATAGGTTTTCATTCTTGCCATTTGTGTTATACTCCTTTCGGAAGCAGAAAGTTCCTTTATTCTGCAACTCCGTTTTTGTGCATGAATCTATTAAAGTACAGCTCCGCATTTTTTACAGACTCTGACTTTCTCGTCTTTTTTAATCTCTTTGCCCACGCGGGTAGCCTTATCGCATTTCGGACAGACAGGCATAACCTTACAAGCATAAATTGCACTCTCCGCTTTTACTATGCCGCCGAGCTGTCCTTGTTTTTTCGGCTTTACGTGCTTGGTGACTATATTGCGACCTTCGACGATGACTTTACCTTCTTTGGGGCTAACCTCAAGCACTTTACCCCTTTTACCCCTGTCACGACCGGAAATCACCATTACCTCGTCGCCTTTTTTAACATGAAGTGTATTCATTGTTTTGCTCCTTAAATTACAATACTTCGGGTGCGAGCGACAGAATTTTAACGTATTCTTTGTCGCGTAATTCTCTCGCTACCGGACCGAATATGCGTGTTCCTCTGGGGTTTTTGTCTTCTTTTATTATGACCGCCGCATTCTCGTCAAAACGTATATAGGTACCGTCGCCGCGTCTTACGCCTGATTTTGAGCGTACAATTACACAGCGAACGACCTCGCCCTTTTTTGTAGTCCCGCCGGGAGCGGCTTTCTTAACCGACGCCACGATAACATCGCCTATGTTGGCGTATCTGCGGCGGGTTCCGCCGAGTACCCGTATACATTGAATCTCCTTGGCGCCTGTGTTATCGGCTACCTTGAGACGTGATTGCATTTGTATCATGTCTACCCTCCGTGGGCGAAATGGATCCGCCCTGATTTATTCCCAAAAACGGCATTCCGTATTCGGGCAAATATTATTTTGCTTTTTCTAAAATTTTAACTACACGCCAGTGTTTGTCTTTGGATATAGGGCGGGTTTCCATAACCTCAACCTTATCGCCGACACCACACTCATTCAGTTCGTCATGCGCTTTAAATTTAATTGTACGCTTGATGATTTTCTTGTATAAGGGATGACGGATGTTATCCTTAATAGCGATTACGACGCTCTTGTCCATCTTGTTGCTTACAACGACTCCCAACCGCGTCTTACGCAAATTTCTTTCGCTCATTTATGCCTCCCTCAGTTCGCGCTTGCCGAAGCAAGTTCGCGTTCGCGTTGAATTGTTTTGATTAATGCTATCTGCTTTTTGACAGCTTTTATTCTCTGCGGATTTTCAAGTTGGTTAACAGCATGTTGAAAGCGCAGATTAAAAAGCTCTTGTTTCAGGTCTGTGACCTTTTCGTTAAGCTCAAGCTCAGATAAATCACGCATTTCCTTCGCTAATTTCATTATCCGAAACCTCCTCTGCCTTTCTTACAAACTTGCATTTCACCGGAAGCTTATGCGCCGCAAGTCTCATCGCTTCGCGTGCTGTTTCTTCCGGAACACCCGCGATTTCAAACATAACTCTGCCGGGCTTTACGACTGCGACCCAGTATTCAGGCGAACCTTTACCGGAACCCATGCGTGTTTCGGCGGGTTTTTGCGTAACGGGCTTATCGGGGAAAATCTTTATCCAGACCTGTCCGCCTCTCTTAATATAACGTGTCATGGCAATACGCGCGGCTTCAATTTGATTCGAGGTAATCCACGACGGTTCAGTAGCTTGTAAACCGTATTCGCCGTTGGAAACAACATTACCGCGGGTCGCTTTGCCTTTCATGCGTCCTCTGTGCTGACGTCTGTACTTTACTCTTTTCGGAAGCAGCATTATTCGTTACCTCCCTCTTTCTTGGGTGTTTCACCTGTCGGACGAGGGGCTTTTCTTTCCGGTCGGAAAGAAGCTCTGTCTGCCGGGGCTGCTCCGTCCGATGTATTTCTGACCCTCTGTTCGCGACCGCCGGGACGCTCTCCCCTAAAGCGGTCATTGCTTCTGCCGTCAAACCGTTTTTCGCCTCTCGGCTTTCTGCCTGTCGGCTCGCGCTTCATAGACTCTATTTTCTTTTTTGCCGCGCCTACTTCGCCTTTGAGAACCTCGCCTTTGTATATCCACACCTTTACGCCGATAACGCCGTAAGTGGTGTTTGCTCTTGCTGTACCGTAGTCAATGTCCGCACGCAATGTCTGAAGCGGAATAGTCCCCTCTTTATAGCTTTCCGCACGTGCAATTTCCGCACCGCCGAGGCGACCTGAGACCATAGTCTTAATACCCTTCGCTCCCGCTCTCATGGTTCTGCCTATAACCTGTTTCATAGCTCGCCTGAAGGATACGCGCTGTTCAAGCTGGGCGGCTATGGCTTCCGCAACGAGCTGTGCGTTAAGGTCTAAATCCCTGACTTCAATTATATTTAAGTTAACGGGTTTCCCTTTTGTGATTTTTTCGAGGTCCTTTTTCATACGCTCGATTTCCGCACCCTTAGAGCCGATTAATATACCGGGCTTTGCGGTGTGAACGAACACCTTAACTTTTGTCGCATCGCGCTCAATTTCCACAAGAGAAATTCCCGGTTTCATCGGAACGGGGGACTTTTCTGAGCGATATGTTTTACCCGCAAAATACTCGCGGATTTTATAATCCTCTATCAGAGTATCGCCGAACGTACCTTTGCTCACGTACCATCGCGAATCCCAGTCCTTTATAATCCCGACTCTCAATCCGTGCGGATTAACCTTTTGTCCCATTCTCTTACTCCTTTTCCCTAACAACCATAAATATATTGGATGTCCGCTTCAATATACGGTGAGCGCGTCCGTGGTCTTTGGGGCGTATACGTTTCATGGTTATACCTGCTCCCACCCAACACGCACTGACATAGCACGAAGATAAATCCATCATATGATTGATTTCGGCGTTTGCCATAACGGACTTGAGCAATTTTTGCAACGGTTCGCTCGCCGCCTTGGGGGTGAGTTTTAACGTCGCCATTGCCACATCCACGGGTTTGTTTCTGATTAAATCAAGCACGATTCCGACTTTTCGGGGAGAAATTCGGACGTGTTTAAGTTCAGCCCTTGCTTCCATTGTCTTTTTCCTCCCTACTTCTTGGTCGTCTTGCTTCCGGCGTGACCCCTGTAGGTTCGTGTCGGAGCGAATTCGCCTAATTTATGACCTACCATGTCCTCGGTTACGTAGACGGGGACGTGCTTACGCCCGTCATGCACCGCAAACGTATGTCCTACAAAATCGGGGAAAATGGTGCTTGCGCGGCTCCAGGTCTTTATGACCTTTTTTTCACCCGAAGTATTCATGGCTACTACTTTTTTCATAAGGGAATCTAAAACATAAGGTCCCTTCTTTATGCTTCTGCTCATTTAACCGATTCCTTTCATCTGCCGAAGGTTGTATTATTTGTCGCGTCTTTTCACGATGAATTTGTTACTCGCTTTTTTCTTAGAGCGGGTTTTATAACCGAGAGTGGGCTTACCCCACGGAGTCACAGGACTCGGTCGCCCTATAGGAGATTTACCCTCACCCCCGCCGTGCGGGTGGTCGCACGGGTTCATTACAGAACCGCGTACCGTTGGGCGAATACCCTTATGTCTCATTCTGCCCGCTTTACCCCAGTTTACGTTCGAGTGGTCGGGGTTTGAAACAGAGCCGATAGTCGCCATACATTTTAATGAAACATTCCTAAGCTCTCCGCTGGGGAGTCTTATTAACGCCAACTTACCTTCTTTAGCCATAAGCTGTGCCGAGCTACCCGCCGAGCGTACAAGCTGCGCGCCTTTTCCGGGGTAGAGCTCAATATTATGAACAACCGTACCGAGGGGCATGTCGTTTAAGGCGAGTGCGTTTCCCGGTTTTATGTCCGAACCCTTTCCGGCTCTGATAATATCTCCTACCACGAGTTTGTCGGGTGCGATTATATATCTTTTTTCGCCGTCCTCATATTGTACGAGTGCGATAAATGCAGAACGGTTAGGGTCGTATTCGAGCGTTTTGACTTCGGCATTCATGTCAAGCTTATTGCGCCTAAAGTCTATAATTCTGTATTTTACGCGATTCCCGCCGCCCTTATGACGAACGGTAATTCTGCCGTAACTGTTACGCCCTGCGTGTTTTTTTATTTTTTGCAAAAGGCTTTTTTCAGGTTCGACTTTAGATAATCCGCCGTAGTCCACCACCGACATGCCGCGCCGACCGGGCGTGGTGGGTTTATATACTTTAATAGCCATGTTCTACCTCTCGTTAGTTAGTTTATACCATTCCGTCAAAGAATTCGATTGTCTTTGAATCTTTTGTCAGCGTAACGATTGCTTTCTTCCAGCTCGGTGTGTAGCCTTCGTTTCTGCCCTGACGTCTTTTTCTGCCCCTTACTGTCATTGTGTTCACTTTTTCTACTTTTACACCATTGAAAAGAGCCTCGACAGCTTTAGCGATTTCGATTTTATTAGCGTTTTTCATTACGCGGAATGTGTATTTACGTTGTTGCAGGTTATCCATTGAGCGTTCGGATATTACCGGACGTACAATTATATCTTGAGCGGTTCTTTCTATAGCGGCCATTACGCATACACCTCCTCAATCTTGGAAACGGCGTCTTTTACAACTATGAACTTGTCATAGTTCAATATGTCGTATACATTCAAGGTGTTTACCTGCGTTGTTTTAACGCCCGGAATATTATTCGCGCTTTTAATGACTTTGTCGTCTACGCTCGCCAAAACGAGCAGGGCTTTTCTCTCGACATTAAGTGCATTTAAAAGTTTAACCATGGTCTTTGTTTTATACTCGTCAACCTTTAACCCCTCGAGAACCATCATGTCGCCGTCAAGCACTTTAGATGAAAGCGCGGATTTCATGGCTATGCGCTTTACCTTTTTATTAAGCGAATACCTATAGCTCCTCGGTTTGGGCGCAAACGCCACGCCGCCGTGTCTCCACTGCGGTCCTCTCGTTGAACCGTGTCTCGCTCTTCCTGTCCCTTTTTGTCTCCACGGCTTCTTGTGACCGCCGCGAACCTCGGTTCTTGTCAAAGCGGACTGGGTTCCCTGCCGCTGATTGGCTAAATAGTTCACCACCGCCGCATGTAATATATCCTTATGCGGCTCTATACCGAAAATATCTTGATTTAACTCAAGGGTGGAAACCTCTTTACCGCTCATATCATAAACAGATACCTGTGCCATTTTTAATTTCCTCCCTGCGCCTTAATCGCGTCAGTTATGCAAACCACTCCGCCCTTAGGTCCGGGGATTGCACCCTTTACTGCGATTAAGTTATTATCCGCATCTACCTTAACTACCGTAAGGTTTTGTACGGTTATTCTTTCAGAACCCATGTGTCCGGGCATTTTTTTACCTTTAAATATTCTGGATGGGCTGGAGTTCGCACCCATTGAACCCGCATGTCTATGTGTGGGTCCCGAACCATGTGTTTCTTTTATGCTTCTTGTGTTGTGACGTTTAATGGTTCCCTGAAATCCTTTACCCTTGCTTATTCCGGAAACGTCAATCACATCGCCCGCCTCAAAAACATCGGCTTTTAAAATATCGCCGACATTATACTGTACGCCCTCAAGCTTAAACTCCCTAAGATGCCGCTTGAATGGAAGGTCGTTTTTCTTAAAATGTCCTTGCCTCGGTTTGTTTACGCCTTTGGGTGAAACATCGCCGTAGCCGAGCTGAAAAGCTGTGTATCCGTCGTTTTCTTCAGTTTTTTTCTGTGTGACCACGCACGGACCGGCTTCTACAACCGTCACGGGGATTACTTTTCCCGCCTCGGAGAAAATCTGTGTCATACCGATTTTCTTTCCGATTATACCTTTTTTCATTAAAAGGCTCCTCCTGTTCTTATGGTTATTGGTTCACTCGCTTAAAACTCATGAACATGACCAACAGTACGAAATAACAATTATATAGTTAAGGGGTTAGCCTTAAAATTCCATTGAAATTTCCACGCCGGCCGGAAGCTCAAGATTTTGAAGTGCTTCCACTGTCTTATTGGTGGGACGGATAACGTCAATCAAGCGTTTATGGGTTCTCATCTCAAACTGCTCTCTGCTGTCCTTGTACTTGTGTACGGCTCTGAGAATAGTTATTATTTCCTTATCTGTCGGGAGCGGAATCGGACCCGCAACGCGCGAACCGGTGCGTTTCGCCGTCTCCACTATTTTAGCGGAAGCAGAATCGACTATACCATGTTCGTAACCCTTGACCTTTATCCTTACTTTTTCCTTAACTGCCAAGCTCTTTTCTCCTTTCAGAAAATTACAGAAAACTTACGGAAACCTAAAACTATTGTTTCCACGTTGCCGTGTGTTTCATTTGGCAAAACAGCAACGCGCAAAATTTATTATACTACAAACGATGAAATAATGCAATAGGCATATGGAAATTTTATGCGTAGAAAATTCGCGTCGGTTTTCTTTATTATTTGTGCAAATTGTATAAATTATACATTTTATACATTTAGCAATGAAAAACCGCCTACTTAAAAGCAGACGGTCACGGTACTAATCGCTTTCGATTAACACAAATTCATTCTCTCTGTTTACTCCGCGAAACCGCTTTCCACAAGCTTACACAAGCCTTCAACCGCGAGCTGCTCGTCCGCGCCGTCAGCAAGTACTCTTATTTCCGTGTTTCCGACAATACCAAGAGATAAGACACCGAGCAGACTCTTAGCATTAACCCTGCGTCCCTCTTTTTCAACCCAAATCGAGGATTTATACTCGTTGGCTTTTTGAATAAAAAAAGTAGCCGGGCGTGCATGTAGTCCTACCTGATTCGTAACAGTTACTTCTTTTACGAGCATTTAGCATCCCTCCATACATACATTCCGCTTAATACAGTATATATTGAAATTCAGATTAAGTCAACAGAGATTTTTTACTTTTTCGCCAAACTGCGAAATATTCTATTATTCGTCCAATAACCATAATTATTATCACTCCGATTTGTATGTTATGTACAAATATTTTTCAACACTGTTGGTTAATATATTATCACATAACCGTCAAAATCTTATTCTCTGCGTCCTTGTTGGTGTAATCTATACCGCTTTTCCTGTCTGAGCGTTTTTCGAAAAACTTTTCTGCCACCTGCCCGAACATGGCATAGCTCAGTACATCCTCGTCCTGCTCAATCCACTTTTCTGCTTCTGCTTTGAGGTTTTCAAGCTCCGGGGCGATTAAATCGGCAGGGCGGCAGTCTGTCGGTTTTTCGTCACCAATAATTCTTTTTCTGAAGCCGGGTTCGATTTCCTCAGGGGTTTTACCGTATTCCCCTTTAACAAGCCCCTTGAACTCTTTTGTAACGGTTTTGTAACGCTCGCCGTTAATTACATTAAACACCGCCTGCGTCCCTATAATCTGTGAAGTAGGCGTGACAAGCGGCGGATAGCCCGCTTCTTCTCTCACCCGCGGAATTTCTTTAAGTACCTGCTCAAGCATATCGGCTTTTTCTGCTTGTTTTAGCTGTGAGACTAAGTTCGACAGCATACCGCCCGGCACCTGATACAACAGTGTATTCGCGTCAACGCCCATAACTTTCGGGTCGAGAAGCCCGCTTTTAAGGTGTTTTTCCCGCAGACTCTCAAAATAATCCCGAATCTTGCTCAAAGCCGCTAAATCGAGTCCCGTATCATACTCTGTACCCTGAAGCGAAGCGACAAGCGTTTCAGTAGCCATATGGCTCGTCCCCATAGACAAAGGAGACATCGCAGTGTCTACAGCGTCGACACCGGCTTCAATTGCCTTGAGTCCTGCCATAGAAGCCATACCCGATGTATAGTGAGAGTGTATTTGGACAGGGATTTTCAAGGCTTTTTTCAGAGCCGTCACTAACCCGAACGCTGTATACGGCTTTAAAAGCCCTGCCATATCTTTTATGCAGATACTGTCCGCACCCTCGTTTTCAAGCTGTTTCGCAAATTCCACAAATCTTTCTGTGCTGTGAACCGGACTCAAAGTGTATGAGATACACCCCTGAAAATGCGCGCCTTCTTTTTTGGCGGCTTTTATTGACGCAGTCATGTTACGAATATCGTTAAGTGCGTCAAAGATACGTATTATATCAATACCATTGCTTATACATTTTTGTACAAAATACTCAACAACATCATCGGCATAATGCCTGTATCCGAGCATATTCTGCCCTCTGAAAAGCATTTGCAGCTTAGTTTTCGGCATTTCGCGCCTAAAAATCCTGAGACGCTCCCACGGGTCCTCATCAAGGAAGCGCAGACAAGCGTCAAATGTTGCCCCGCCCCAACACTCAAGCGAATAGAACCCGATTTTATCCAACAGCGGTAATGCGGGCAGCATCTCCTGTGTGGTCATGCGCGTAGCTAATAACGACTGATGCGCGTCACGCAGGGTTACATCTGTTATGTTTATTTTAGGCATAGCAGCCTCCCTACACTATATTAAATATAAGAATTAAACGCTCGCCGACATAGTGGCAATCACCGCTCCCGTACCCACAGAATCGCCCTTTTTCACATTAACGCTTACAATCACGCCGTCTGTCGCCGCTACTATATCGTTTTCCATCTTCATGGCTTCGAGTACGGCTATGACGGAGCCTTTTTGCACCACCGCACCTGCGCCGAGCTTTATATCTATTATAGTACCCGGCATGGGTGCTTCAATTTTAATGCCGCCCTGTTTACCGGGGTTTGCCGCCCGCGGCTTCGGGGCAGGTGCTTCTTGTACGGAGGCTTCTTCAACAGCATCGGTTTCCTCAACTGTGACATCATAAGCCATACCGTTTACAGTTATACAGTATCTTTTCATTTTTTAATTCTCCTCTTTTAAAAAACCATATTAATATGTTTTCTTTTCGGTGAAGCCGTTCGCTTATCCCGAACGGCGTTTAACGCCGTGATAAGTGCGGCTCTTACCTCCGGCGGCGTTATAACGGCATCGATATAGCCTTTCTCAAGCGCAGTCTGTACGCTTGCGTATTCCTTTATATAGTCGTCTTCCGACATCTCAAGGAAAACAGCCGCCGCTTTAACGGAAATCGGCGAAATGAAAGAACCCTCATAAGCAAGCGTAAAATCACTTTTAAATCCGCCGCTTAAAATAAATGCCGCGCCTGTGGCTTTTCCTGTGATGAGATTGATTTTAGGGCATGTTGCCGAAGCGTAGACCTGCGCTAATTTAGCTAAATCTCTGACAAACCCGCTTTTTTCAGCCTTATTACTCGCTTCAAAGCCCTCGTTATCTATTATACTTATAACAGGGAGCGAAAAAGCATCGCAAAAATTGACAAATCGGGCGATTTTAGCCGTTTCATCAGCGGTCAGTTTATCCGATTTATCTAAAGCGACGAATCCGACCGCAAAATTATCCAATACGCCGAGTGCGGTTACGCCGCCTCTCCCGAAACTTTCATTTATCTCGATGTAATTATCTTTATTAGCGACAGCCTTGATTAACTGCTCGGATTTAAGTCTGTCAGTTATATTTATATCGTTTTCTTCATAGCCGAAGAAAAAAGTAGGCTCTAAATTATTTTTTGGCAGATATTTTAATAATTCACGCGCTTTTTTTACACCTTCCAAAGCGTCATTAACTATTATATTGGCAACCCCTGCCCCTGCGTTAAACTCCGCTGTCCCCGCATTTTCTGTCTCTTCTTCGGATATAAAAGGCGGCGTAAAGAACATCTCGGCGTCCCTGCACATGATTACAAAATCAGACATACAGCAAAGAACAGCGTTTAAACCCGTACACAGCCCCGTTACGATTGATATAAGCGGTACAACACCCGAAAGCTGTACGGCATTCTCAATTATTTCCGAATAGGCGTCAACAAGCTCAAGTCCCTCGCTGATTTCGCCGCCCTTGGAGTTAAAAATCGCCACTACGGGAGTGCCGAATTTTACGGCAGACGCATACACTTTTTTCATCTTAGCGGCGGCGTTTTGGTTTACTGCGCCGCTTTTTACATTTTTATCTTGGATATAGGCATAAGCCGCCGTACCCTCGGAACCCGCTATTGCCCCAAATCCGGCAATCACGCCCGAATCGGGGTGCTTTTGTATTTCCGTGAATGTATTCTCGTCAAAAAGTTGTTTTAAAAGCGTTAAATCGACCATTTATAATTTTCCTTTATCCTTTATGTCTTTTATACTTTTATACCTTTGTACCCTTGTATCTCTTGCCTGTAGCCTGTTCGAGAATTCTCAGCTCCTTTTCATTCAAATCCGCATATTCGCCCGGCTTTAACATTCCGAGCCTTACGCCGCCGATGCTCGTCCTTTTAAGACGCGAGACTTCAAGCCCTACCGCCTTGCACATTCGGCGGATTTGTCGGTTTTTTCCCTCTGTTATCGCAATTTCGAGTACTGTTCTCGATGATTTTCCCGCATTTCGCGAAACCCTTTCACCTGCTTTTTCAACAGAAATCACATTAACTTCGCAGGGAGCGGTTATTTCAACAGCACCATCCTCGCCTATATTCACACCCTCCGAGAGCCGCGAGATAATATTCTCCGAAATCACGCAGGGAATGGTAACACGATATTTTTTCTTTATTTTGCCGCTCGGATGGGTTATATCATTAGTAAATTCACCGTCATTTGAAAGAATTAATAAACCCTCGGAGTCTTTATCAAGCCGCCCTACGGGATAAACACGCTCGTTTACGCCCTTCAATAATTCGGTGATAAGCCTTTTGCTGTGAGAATCGGACATTGAGGTTGTGTAACCGCGCGGTTTATATAGTTTTATATACCGCTTGCTTTTTGAAAACTCAAGCCGCCTTCCGTTCACGGTTATCAGAGCGTTTTTGTCAGCCTTGTCACCTATGTTTGCTTTTCTGCCGTTTACTTTTACCGAACCGCTCTTAATTAATTCTTCGGCGGCGCGGCGGGAACAATGCCCGCTCTCCGAAATAAGCTTTTGCAGTCTTTCTTTTTCCACTCTACAAATTTTCCTCTCAATCACCAAAAGGTGATAAAATTTATGTTTTTCTTATTTTATAATGAAACTTTCAGTTTAAAACAAGTTTCTTCGCCATATTTGAACAAATGTCGCAGTAATTGTTAACTTTTCGGCAGGCGAAACGCATCTCTCGGCGGTCACGACAGGCACTGTTTTTAGCAGTTTTCCGTTATAATAAAACTCTAAAATCCCCACCTGCTCGCCCTCTTCAAAACCTGCATAAATAAAAGGTATAATCGAGACTTTAACTTCAATCATCCTCATCTCCGAATCCGACAGCGGAAGCACGGGTGTCTCGGCGAGCCTTACCGCCGCCCTGCCCTTTTCACCGCCCGCAACATTTACATAAACCTCGGAAAGGTCATAATCAACAGGCTGACTCTTAACTACGGAAAATCCGTGGTTAAGAATTTTTATATGGTCATTCCAGTCATCCGGTGTTGAGTGATGATATTAACCATGATTATACTTTATATTCAAACACCACATTATAATCAAATTTCTTTTTACTGTTACGCTCATTTACAACGATTCGGCTTATAAAGCTGATAATAATCTCTCTGCTCAAAACATCAAAATCTTTATTTTCATTTATAAAGCTCTCCATATTTTTTGATTCTTCCTGTGCTTGTTTTATATTTAAGATTCTGTTCTCTTTATCTTTTATCGCATCTTTTATACCGGAAATTCTGTTCATAAGGCTGTTTCGTATTATATCATATTCCTCCTGCGATATTTTTTCATCGACCTTTTCTAAAAAAGATTCACTTAATCCGGTTTGCAGGGAGTGAAGCTGTGTCCGCAGTGACTGTATTTCTGCCTTAATGCTCTTTAAAGTATCTTTTTTATCGCTTTTATCTAAAGAGTAATTTGCTCCGTACTCTAAATACTCATTTATCAGTCTTTTTATTTCAGAAGTTAATATCTCGCTAATCCATTTTTGAGAAATTCTGACGCCCTTACAATCAGACCTTCCCTCAATCGGAGCCATACACCTGTAGTATAAGCCTTTTGCTTTTGAGTTTTCTACAGTCAGGGTCAGTTTACCGCCGCAAACACCGCAGTAGATTAATCCTTTATAGGGATTCGGCAGCTTGTTATTTTTATTAGTTATGAAACTGTTTCTGTTTTTCCTTATGCTCCGGATTTTTTCAAACTCAATCAAACCTACATATGATTCCTGCATATTCTCATGTATAATCCATTCTTCCTTCGGCTTTTTGGTTGAGTATTTAGATTTATATGTTTTAGTACCCCATACATTTAAAACTAAATTACCGGCGTATATGGGGTTGTTTAATAATTGGCTTAATGAACTATTACCCCATTGAGTATGTTTTATATTTCCCTCATATGTGACTTGTCCTGTTTTACGATATACGGTAGGCGGACAGATATAACTATTATTAAGGTATCTTAATATAGAGCTTAACGAATGTTCCGACAAAGCCATCTCAAATATTTTTTCCACTACGCATTGAACATTCTCATCTTTAACAAGACGGTATTTATTTTCCGGGTCTTTTTTATAGCCATATGGCGGTACTGCTGATAAATATTGCCCTTGTTGTTTTTTATGCCTTAAAACGCTTTTTATGTTTTCGGACATGTCTTCGAGATACCATTGGTTTACTAAAGAATTTATCTGAATATTCTTACGGCTTCCCTTTTGTCCGCTGTCTGCGTAATCCGCAGGGGCGATAAATCTTATTCCCCATTCTATAAACCTATCGTGAATGTATGTCTCTACAGTGGCGACGTCACGAGCAAATCTTGATAATGATTTACAGAGCAGAATTTGAAATTTGCCCGTTTCGGCGTCTTTTAACATCTCGTTAAAAGCAGGACGCGCTATATCAGAGCCGGAATAATCTTCATCTGAATATATTTTATATATTTCCCATTTTTTTTCGTAGGCATATGAAACCAACATGTTTTTCTGATTAATTATACTTTCGCTGTCGTTTTCTTTGTTAATCTTATGTTCGTCTTCTTTCGACAGGCGGATGTATATAGCAACTTTAGACATAATATTCCTTGATATAAAGTGTATTATTATATAGTAGTAGTATAGCATATGGGCTGTATTTTGTCAAGTAATTAAGCGAAAATTAAAAAGCCGCTAAATCGCGACTTCTTCATTAATCCGTAATACGGCGGAGGGTGAACTTGATTTGATACTCTGAACCCATATCGCGAAGCTTCTTGTTTAAAATCTCTTCAAATACTTTTCCCGTATTTTGTATCAGCTCTTCTTTAGTTTTACTTTTATAGACATGTTGTATCATTAAATCACATATCCTTCCCTCTTCAGAACCCCGCGACCGATTTTTTATTTATTAATCTTATTCATGTTCAACCCTCTTTATTCATTGCGAACCTTAAAAGCTCCGAAAGGGGCGTTTATACAATCTGTACGTTTGTCAATGATGTGTTACACATTATTTCAAAAAACTTCTCCCGTTTTAAGAAAAGCGTTCAAAACCTCTCTCGGAGATTTCCAATTAAGCGGACGCAT
>WRKM01000004.1 GCA_009778065.1 Oscillospiraceae bacterium | reverse complement strand
GTTCGCTTTCGTCCGAAATATTTTTGGTAATCCTATCTTTTTCAAATAAAATTACCGGAATTTTCAGGTTCATAGTTCAGTTATTGTTCAATTTTCAAGGTGCTTCGCTTTCTCTTCTTCCTCTTCTCTTTCCTTCTTGGTTTCATGAGACAGCTTTATTAGTATATCACTACCTTAACGCTTTGTCAATAGTTTTTTTTAAAATATTCTTATAAAAACCCAAAAACGTCAATATGCACAATTATAACATCGTCGTTTTGTGCATATATATTAATTCGATGTGCGATGTCGTTTGTCATTTCCTATATATATAAATATGTTGTTATGTTCAAATTGACTATTTTTACTATATTTAGTTGCAATCGACATATTTTTATGTTACAATTGTATAAGTAATTTAGATGGAGAACTAATTATGGAAAATCCAAAAAACATTTTTTTCGGGGCAAGGTACGCAGAAATACGAATTGACCTTGCTAAGAATTTTCCGGTGACTGTGTACGGCGACAACATTTCGGGCAAAAAATCCCGAAAAGCCTTTCTCGCCGATGTTGTTTCATCGGAAGACCTTCCGCTTTTAATCAGTCAAATCGAAAGTGTTTTATCCGGTAAACAGACTGTACTACAGGCACACGCTCGGATAAAAAGCGACAACGAAGACCTGTTTTTTCTGATTAGATGCTCATTAAAAAAAGAAAAATTCGGGAAAGCCCACCTTGAGGGTTTTGTTTTTGATGTTTCCGCTTATCTTGAATTTGCGGGAGAAGACCGCACCTTGCTTGAATACAAGCGTAAAACCAAGGAAAAAACAGACCTGATAAATAACCATGAAATAAGACTTATAAATATTGTGGACATTGAATATTTACAAGAACTGCAAGCTCCTTTGGCAAAGGGCGGCGTTTTCTCTGCCATTTACGATGAAAATGAAAACCTTATCTGTTCGTCGTCCGGAAATGAAGACACGGTTCAATACAAAAAATTTAAGCATCTTAAACGCGCCGAAATAAAAATCAGCCGCGTAGCCGCCGCTTTTTGGGTTATCGCCGCACCCTCCGCCGAATTAATTACGGAAAACGAGCAATTATTTAATACCCTCGTACAAGCGGTTACAAGAATAGCCAACTCCTTCGTTGTACTATATAATGAAATGCACAATTCAGAAAACGCCAATAAGCTCCTGAGTCAGCACATTGAACAACAAATATTAATTAACAACATCTATAATATAATACTCGAACTGAAGGATGCCGGAGAAGCTCTCGAAGCCGTAATAAAATTAGTCGGCGAATATATGGGAATGAGGCGTATCTGCGTTTATGACGATTTTCCTGACGAGAAAGTAATCCGCCGTACATACCAATGGCGTTCGGTGAACTGCGCCGATTCTGCTTTAGATGAATACTCCTATCCAAAACTGTCAAAAGTTATTGAGCGTCTTGAGTACACCGACATGTATTTACCACCGCATATTGAAGAAACGGTCCCGCTTTCGCCCGAAGCGTGTACCGCCGCAAACCTAAACGGCGATGGAAGGCGTTTCGGTATAATGAGCTTCGCCCCCCTTTCGGTGGGTTATGTACCAACGCCGCAAGAAAGCAAGGTTTTACGCAGCGTTTCTCAAATCACCGCCACCCTCTTGCTCCGAAAAAAGGCAGATGAAAAACTGATTCACTACGCTTTTTACGATAGGATTCTCGGTATACCCAACCGTGCAAGGCTTGATGAAGACCTTTCCGCCGACCTCGCAAAAGGAACGGAGGGCGCTGTGGCGGTGGTGAAAATTACAAACCTGCATACTTATAACGAGCTTTTTGGTCAAAACTATACAGACGGTATGCTGAGAGATACGGCTCAATTCATTTCAGATATGTCAGCGGCTAACCTCACGGTTTACCGCTTTTCCGGAAACACTCTTATGCTCCTGCTTCGTGAGACTGATGAGGAGTATGTAAAGAGCTTTATCGAAAAGCTTTTGACTCGCTTCGGTGAACCTTGGAAGCACGAAGACGGCGAGCATTACTTAGACGCAGGTATAGGCGTGACTTTATATCCAAACGAGTTCACATCGCTCGACATGATTTACCGCTCTGCTGATTTGGCTCTGTATAAGGCGACAGAATACGGAACTAACAGCTATGCCTTTTATTCAGAGGACTTTAAAACAAAAGCGGACACAAGTTATACGAGTAAACAGAACCTTCGCTGTGCGATAATTGACGGAATGAAAGGCTTTATATTAAAGTACCAGCCCGTTATTGACCTTGACGGTAAGGTTTTACACTATGAAGTATTCGTAAGCAGAGACGGACTCCCCACTCCTAAACTTATTCAACTCGCAGAAAACACAGGTCTCGATATAATTATCGATTCATGGGTTCTGAAAACCGCTTGTGCTTTTTGTAAGAAGATGCAGGAATATGAGCCAGAATTCTCTGTTTCCGTAAACATAACGTCGCGGGAATTGCGTTCCGGCTCTATAATCGGCTTAGTTACAGAGGCTCTTTCCGAAACGGGTCTTGACGGTGAGTTTCTTTCTCTCGAAATTCCCGAACGCGCCTTCTCCGACAGGCAGGACGGAGTATTATATATTCTTAAAAAACTTCGGGATTTAAAACTCAATCTCGTTATAGACAGTTTCGGCTCGGATTACGGCGGCTTGCGTTTACTTAAACACTCTTTATTAGATATGGTTAAAGTAGACTACAATCTGTTTACCGATATTTTCGGAGAGTTTGATGAAATATGGGTAAACACGGTGTCTAAGCTCGCCTCATCTTTAAAAAACGGGATTTGCGTTAAATTGGTTGAGGACGAACTTCAACTCGAACAAGCACGTAAGTTCGGCGTAAAATACGCTCAAGGATTCCTGTATTCAAAGCCTGTGTCAGCTGAAGAAATCTCAAAAAAACTCCAGAAAATGGCAAAACAAAAACAAACATAGCTCCGGTTAAAGATATTTTGTTTGCAATATATCTGCAAAAACTTGACAAATCGAATATGTTTTGTTATAATTATTGCAAACACTGTGAATACTGTAAATGCAAGCGGAGGTTGCTCACATGATACAAAGACAGGAATATCTTGATTCTCTCATCAGTTTTCGTGATAAACAGCTCATAAAGGTTGTCACAGGCATCAGGCGTTGCGGAAAATCTACACTTTTTGAGCTTTATCAGGATTATTTACGTGACGTTGGAGTAACAGACGGACAAATAATCTCGATAAATCTCGAAGAAGGCGAGTATGACGAAATCGAGAGCTACAAGCAATTGTACAGCTTTGTGACTGAAAAATTTATAGAAAACAAGAAAATGTACGTCTTCATTGACGAAGTTCAGCGTATAACCGATTTTCAAAAAGCTGTTGACAGCTTATATGTTAAGAAAAACTGTGATGTTTATATCACGGGTTCTAACGCTTACTTGTTAAGCGGAGAATTGGCAACACTGCTTTCCGGTCGGTATGTCGAAATAAAAATGTTGCCGTTGTCGTTCAAGGAATACGTTTCTTGTTTCCCCGAAAATCAAAATCTTGAACGCTTATATTCGGATTATATACAAAACAGTGCGTTCCCTTATGCATTGGAAATTACTAAACCCAAAGACCGAAAAATGTATTTGCAGGGGATTTATGACACTATCGTATTAAAAGACATTATCGCTCGCAGGAAATTTCCGGATACATCAATGCTTAAAAGCGTTACTCGTTTTATGTTCGACAATATCGGAAATCTTTGCTCCACAAAAAAAATCGCCGATACTATGACATCGGCGGGGCGAAAAATCGCAGTTCACACAGTCGAGAGCTACCTGACGGCACTATGCGATTGTTTCATTCTATATCAAATAGGGCGATATGATATTAAGGGCAAACAATACCTAAAAACCGGCGACAAGTATTATGTTGCTGACATCGGACTGCGTTATGCCCTGCTTGGAACAAAAAAGGCAGACATGGGTCACATTCTTGAAAACATCGTGTTTCTTGAGCTTTTCCGCCGCGGATATGAAATTCACATCGGCAAAGTCGGTAACACCGAGGTTGACTTCATTGCTATCGGAGACGAGGGCGAGGAGTATTACCAAGTAGCGTATACCGTTATTGACGCCGACGGCTCAACCCTAAAACGCGAGCTTGCTCCGCTTGAAGCTATTAACGACCATAACCCGAAATATCTTTTGACGATGGACACTACACCATTAACCTCTCATAACGGAATCAAGCAAGTAAACCTGCTTGATTGGCTGTTGAAGTGATGTTAAAAACAATACCGTTGTATTTAAATCCTATCAATCATACCCACCACGAATTTCAGAATATTCAGCGCATCGCGTGACGAGATTTTCTCGTCACGTTTTGAGTTTGCTACATACTTTTGAATCGGGTCGAGTTCAACTATTCCTACAACCGCTTTAAGCAGTTCGAGTGCGTCAGCGGATTCAACCTTTCCTGTACCTGTTATGTCGCCTGTCTGCCTGATAATCACAAGATAATCACCCTGTGCGGGAAGTCTTACGCTCGCGTTACCTTCTGCGCCGATTTCCGTGCTTGAAACTACCTCAAGCTCGCCCGTCTCTGCATTATATCTCGCAAGAATCGCATTTGAGCCTGTGTGAGCCGTACCCGCCTGAATTGTCTGAGTTCCTGCCGAGGTCGCACTAATTTGGAATACGGGCAGATTTTGGGCTGCTGACTGAATGACATCTGCGGGTATATCTGTTATTATTTCGCTTATACCTTGTTGTACTGTGTTTTGTCTTGTTGTAGACGTCGACGGGTTAGTCGGACTTCTGTTCGGGTCGGGGTTGGTTTCCGGGTCGGGGTCGGTTTTCGGGTCGGGGTCGGTTTTCGGGTCGGGGTCGGTTTTCGGGTCAGTGTTGGGTACATAGGATGAATCACGGAGCGTAAAACTCTGAGAAACCGCTCTAAGCCTTACGTCCCAAGCGTTACCGCTCAAATTCCCGAAATTAACGCCGCTGTCTCCATCGGCACGGCGGAATGTCGCGGTCGCTGTGTTTGTGCCTGTGCCGAGTCCTGCAAAAGTTTGGTCTCTGATTGTGATGATTGTACTGCCATCTTCGGCTGTATAATCCTCTCCAAACTCCATAGTCTCGCCGTTAATAGAGAAGCCCACAAAATGCCAAGTCTCGCCATCCTCGTCAAAAGGCGCGTCTAAGTACATCACCGTAGAGCCATCGACAACCTTTCCGTCGCCGTCAAGCCTTATATTTCCCTTACCATCGCCGAGAGTCCCGCCTTCTTTAAAATCAAAATCACCTGTGGCAAGCTCGCCGTCGGGGTGTTCTTCAAGTTCTAAAGTAAATTCAACCGAAACGCTGTATCTGTCTTTATATCTGTCCGGTTCACCGCTTCCGTGATTAAAGGGGTATGCCGTGATTTTAAAAGGAGTGCCGTTATATTTTGCAATTTCCGATTCATCGGTGAAAACGCCCCAAAGAGTACCGGGGGTGATTTCTTCCTGTTCAAACTCTGTATCTGTCAAGTTATCGTCAGTGGGGATTGTGTGGTCGATTCCTGCGGTCTTAAAATTAAGCCAGTCGGGAAGCTCTTCATCGCCATCTGCCCCAAACTCTATTTCAAAGACCATGTTTAGGTTTAAAGGAACACCCGTGTTAAAACTAAATTCAAACGGAACATATTGATAAATAGGAGGGGGCTGTTCGCTTAAAGCAATCGGGTCAGCTTTGTAGAAATACAGAAAGTTGTAGGGATTGTTGATGGAGTCTACTCTATTTGCTATCCAATCCTCTGCCCACAATGCCGCCGGAGAGCCGTACTCCGCAAAGACATACATAAGGTTCATACCACTGATATACCTGCCGAATTCATCTATATTTCTCAAAAAAGAAGTATGATCCATGGTTGTTACGTTAGGAGGGATAAAAATGTCGTCTAATCGCGGGGCGCTTCCAAACGCAAAATTATCCAAACTTGTAAAATCGGGATGTTCGGGCAATATAACTGTCTCCAAATAGGGGGCTCTTTCAAATAAGCTACGGGGAAGCCCCGTAAGTTTAGTGTTTTTTGATAAATCAACTTCGCGGACAGCAGATAAAACAAATGACCCGATTCCAAAAGTTTCAAGGCTGTCGGGAAATACATAAACGCCGACTTCATCGCGCCCGCCCGGATAAGTTATTGTTTTCAGTTTAGAGCCAAAATATACGGTTTCTCGAGTGCTGGCGAAAGCAGAGCCACCGATAGACTTAATGGTCAGCGGCAGGATTACTCTTTCAATTGCGGCTCCGTGAAACGCACTACCCCCGATAGTTGTAACATTAGTGTTTGACAAATCTAATACGTCCCAACTGAGTATCGCTGTTTCAGGTCTGCCTTGGGAAAAATTTGCATTAGAACCACCAATACCAAAAGCATCGTCTCCAATCGTTTCAAGCGTTGGCGGAAAAGTGAATGGTTGAATGGAGTGGCAATCGTGAAAGGCTTGGTGTTCAATAGTTTTTAATTTTCCGTTCAATAAATTTACATTTTTCAGAGCGCGCCGCCCCGAAAACGCCCCTTCGCCAATCGACTCTAAGTTTGTCTTCGATAAATCCAAATCAGTTACCCTGTCACTTATGCTATAAGCTGAGGGGTTATCTATCATAAATGCACGTACCCCGATTTCTTCAAGTTCGGGAGTGTTTGAAAAATTGAGCGTTTTAATAGCGGGACAATTGTAGAACGCATCCTTACCGAAAGATTTTAAAGTCGGCGGAAAATGAATCGTTTCAAGGTTGCTGTTTCCATAGAAAACTTCCTCCCCAATGCTTTCTACTCGTGTTTTTGATAAGTCAAGCTCTACAAGCCCACAATTATAAAATGCATTGCTATCCATTGTTTCAAGAGTGTTTGGAAAAGTAATTGATGCAAGACTTGAAAGACCGGAAAAAGCATGACTTCCGATTTTTTTAACCTGCGTGCCGGATAAATCTACTGATTTTAAACTTGTATGGAGAAAAGAATCGGACCCTATTTCTTCTAAGGAATCCGGGAAAATAACCGTTTCAAGATTTCTGTAAGTGTAAAACGCTCTACTGCCAACATTGCGAAGCATATCAGGCAGTTGTGCTTTGATTATGCTTTGTTCGTGGGGATACCACGGCAAATCAGCCAAGGATATATCCTCCGGCCAGTCTGTAAGAGTGCCCGTGGTTTGGGTGATTGTCAAAACGCCGCCTGTAAAATCCCATTCCCAACCTGTTTCATCCATAAATCCGGAAGTTGCAGGTCCGCCCGGCGGCGCGGCTGATACAAAAAAAGCCAAACCCGTAACCGTAAAAGAAAGGCACAGACATATAAGTAATATTCTTTTGAACAGATTTATTTTTTTCATTATGTAATTCTCCTAAAGTAAGATTAAAATAACCATGTTTCGAGTTTTTTGCATACACAATTAATTATAGCATGGAAAAATGGAGATGTCAAGCAAAAAAACAGGGTTTTCGCGTTTTTTCGCATTTTTCGCTGTTTAAAAACCCAAAAGTGAATAAATCTAACCGTTTGCGTAAAAAATAAATTAATATGATTTTTTTACGAAAGGCGGAATACTATCAATGAAAGCTATTATTATGGCGGGCGGCGAGGGTAGCCGTCTTCGTCCTCTCACCGTCACTGTTCCGAAGCCGCTCGCGAAGCTCTGCGGACGACCCGCCGTGCAATACATTCTCGACCTGCTCATACGTCATAATTTTACGGAAGCGGTTTTTACATTGCGTTATAAAGGCGAAATGCTTGAAAGGCTTTTTGAAAATGGCTTCTATATGGAGCAAACACTCAAAAAAGGTATAGATTTACGATTTTCTTATGAGGACGAGCCGCTCGGAACGGCGGGTTGTGTAAAAAAAGCGGCTTCAAATCACCGTTTTACCGACGACTTTCTTGTAATCAGCGGCGACGCACTCTGCGATTTTAACCTGTCGACCGCACTCAAACATCATAAGGATAATAAAGCCGAAGCCACTGTCATAATAAAGCAGGTCGGCGACCCGCGAGAATACGGACTCGTGATTTCTGACAGCGAAACGGGGAAGATAACGGGTTTTTCGGAAAAACCGTCATATCTTAATTGCGTATCTGACTACGCTAATACGGGTATTTATATTTTAAGCCCGTCAATGCTTAATTTGATTCCCGATGGTAAGATGTGGGATTTTGCCCGGGATGTGTTTCCTAAGATGCTGAAGGAAAACCGTCCGTTATTCTCCTTTACGGAAAACGGGTATTGGTGCGATATCGGCGACATAGACACCTATGTTTCCTGCCAGCGGGATATTATTCTCGGAAAAGTGGATTGTACCCTTAACGCTCAAAAAATCTCCGATGGAGTATATTCGAGTAGTGTTGTCTCAAATAACTCCGAGGATTTTGACAGTATAATTATAAACCCGCCCTGTTATATAGGAAAAGGTGTACAAATCGGCAAAAACAGCATCATCGAGGGTTCTGTTTTAAACGATAACGTAACAATCGGCGCGAACTGCCGCATTACCGATTCGGTTATTCTCGACGGCGTAATAACCGCTAACGGCTTTAACAGCGATGGCGCTGTAGTCTGCGAGAACGTGAAAATAAAATCCGATGTACGTCTTTCGAGCGGGGCGGTAATCGGCGAAGGGACAATAATAAACGAAAACGCAAGCGTAGAAAGTGATGTTCGGGTATGGCAGA
Source organism: Oscillospiraceae bacterium (assembly GCA_009778065.1). Lineage (GTDB taxonomy): Bacteria > Bacillota > Clostridia > Oscillospirales > Ruminococcaceae > Ruminiclostridium_E. The sequence continues at coordinate 102,028 of WRKM01000004.1, read as the reverse complement.
ATAAGACCATCCCCGCTAATACCTCTGTATGTAACGATTTTAAATACGGCGGTAAGAATAAAATCGAGATAAGCGAACGCGGAATAACAGGCGACACAAATATAGACATTACCGCCGATTTTACAGCCAAAGTCGGCTCCGCGCTTTCGGGGCTTCACGCTGATAATGTACTTGTAGCCTGTGAAGAGAATAATGCTTCAGCAGCTCTGAAAAACGCGCTGATTGCGGGGATTTCGAGTACGGGGAATAACTCGTCGGACTGCGGTACGGCGACACTCCCCATGCTCATACACCTGAGTAAGCTGATGCCCTCTGACTTAATAGTGCATATCAGAGCCCGCCAAAAAACCGAAATAGTCATACTGAATAGCCACGGGCTTGCTCTTACCCGCTCTCAGGAGCGAAGTCTTGAGAGCGGTTTAAACCGTTCAGAGTACAGAAATGCCCCATGGAACGGATTCGGCATGGTCGAAGATATAAAATGTGCCGACCGTCTCTATATTTCGATGCTTAAATCTATGTCAGGATTTACGTCAGGATGTAATATAATCCTGAATTGCGCCGAGGAAAGACTCCCAAATCTTTTAAACCCTGTATTTAAGCGTGTAAGTAATCAAAACGGCGAACAATTAATAATCACGCTCAACAACATCGGAACAAAAGCCGAATTCAGGCTCGGAAAGGATTCGTTAATCAACCATGACAGCCTTATCCTGCTCGCCTGCCTTGATATTTTTATGGGTGGATGCGATGTTGCTCTACCCGCCGATTTCCCCTCTGCCGCCGATGTACTCGCCGCGCGGTATGGACGCAGGGTTCATCGCTTTTTCTCCTGTTCTAACGATGATTCAGATAAAGAAGCCCGTAAGATAGCCCGAAGCGAGACCTTCCTTTGGGACGGGGCTTATTTGGCTTTGTTTGTCCTCGGCTGGATTGCGAGAGATAAAAGGTCGCTCGCTGAGGCGGCTCTGAGTCTGCCTGAATTTAGCCGCGAAAACCGTGTGGTCGTTATTAATTGTCCGCCGCAGAGGATTTTAAGCAGGCTTTGCGCCGGAAATATGGGTTTAGGGGAGGGCATCGTACTCGAAGATTTAGGCGGGTCGGCGACAGACAGGGTCTTACTTCGCTCAAATAAAAAGGGGAACGCACTGTTTTTAATGGCGGAGAGTGCATCGCGTGAAACAGCAAAATCGCTCTGTGACGATGTTGAGGCACTTGTAAAAAAGCTTATGTCGTCATCTGACAATCAGCCTTGACATATGGATTAAAATTTGGTATAATTCTAATATCAGGTCAAATCTTTAGGGCTGTAATGCCCTTACATAAAGGCAGTCTCCGCAAAGACCGCCGTATCACAGAGGTACAAATGCCGGAAAACAACAAAACACAAAGAAGGATTTCCGCTTCTAAAGCAGAAAAGGGTTTATCTGCCCGTTTTCAAAAAAGCAGCGGTAACAAATCCGCGAAAAAAAACGTGAAAAAAACCGTAAAACCGGAGTCTAAACGAAAAAACTACAACTCTCCGGACGCCCTTTTACTCCTTGAAGAAGAAATAGTGAGCAAGAAAAGCGAAAAAACTACTCTTCCCTCTCCTAAAAAGGCATCCACGCGGCGTACAGCCGTCGTAAAATTTACCGCACTCGGCGGTCTTTCCGAAATCGGAAAGAACCTATACGTCTTTGAGTGTTCAAACGACCTTTTTATCATTGATTGCGGGCTTGCCTTTCCCGATGAGGATATGCTCGGGGTTGACCTTGTTATTCCCGACTTCGCTTATCTTGAAAAGAACCGCGAGCGTTTTAGGGGTATAGTGCTGACCCACGGTCACGAAGACCATATCGGCGCACTCCCCTACCTGCTCAAAAAAATTAATGTCCCCGTCTACGGAACGAAGCTTACTCTCGGTCTGTGCGAGGGAAAGCTCCGCGAACACGGGATTTTAAGCGGGTGTAGTTTAAATGTAGTGAGTCCGCGCCAGACGATTAAGCTCGGCTGTATGAGCGTGGAATTTATCCGCGTAAATCACTCTATCCCCGATGCTTGTGCTATAGCCATACACACTCCTGCGGGTATAATAGTGCATACAGGGGATTTTAAAGTCGATTATACCCCCATCGAGGGCGGAATTATAGACTTAGCGCGTTTCGGCGAACTCGGTAATAAGGGTGTACTCGCACTTCTGTCAGACAGCACAAACGCGGAACGTCCGGGTTATACCTTGTCCGAGCGTAAGGTCGGCGACAGTTTCCGCAATATATTCGGTACCGCCGAACACAGAAGAATTATAGTCGCCACATTCGCAAGTAACGTCCACAGAATACAGCAAATCATCGACACCGCCGTTTTATGCGAGCGCCGAATTGCTCTGTCGGGACGCAGTATGCTGAATGTCGTACAAAAAGCGATTGAACTCGGTTATGTCCATATTCCGAGAGGCTCTCTCATAGACATTGACCAGGTAAATAAATATCCGCCCGAAAAAATAGTAGTGATTACAACAGGCAGTCAGGGCGAGCCGCTTTCAGCACTGACGAGAATGTCCGCCGGCGACCATAAGCAAGTCACAATTACACCTAATGATTTAGTGGTTATCTCCGCTTCTCCGATACCGGGTAATGAAAAAACCGTAGGGAGGGTAATAAACGACCTGATGAAATCAGGCGCGGAAGTGGTCTATGAATCAATGTACGAGGTTCATGTTTCGGGTCACGCATGTCAGGATGAACTTAAAATGATGTTATCACTCACTAAACCTAAGTTTTTCATTCCTGTTCACGGCGAGTATAAGCACTTGGTTAAACACGCCCAATTAGCGGTACGTATGGGTGTACCCGAAGAAAATATATTTATTCTCGATTTGGGCAGACAGCTCGAAACCGATAGCGATGCCATGAAAGTCACCACACAGGTAACAGCGGGAAAGGTTTTGGTTGACGGACTCGGCGTGGGTGATGTAGGTACGGTAGTACTCCGCGACAGAAAAAAATTAGCGCAGGACGGGCTGATAATAGTCGTCGCCTCCATAGAACGCGGGAGCGGACGAATTGTTTCGGGTCCTGATATTGTTTCGAGAGGTTTTGTTTATGTGAAGGAGTCCGAGGAGCTTATAGACGAGGCGCGTGAGCTTATGGAAGACGCTGTTACAAGCTCTGCGGGGAGTTCCGTAAACGTAATAAAAAATAATATGCGCGATGTAATGAGCGATTTTATGTTTAGAAAAACTAAGAGAAGCCCTATGATTTTGCCTATAATTATGGAGATTTAACGAAACGGGAGGTGAACCATTGAAGAATTTTTACCGCGACAGCGGACTTATAATCGTCGTCTGTTGTTTAGTAATAATCCTGTTTATATTAACTGCGTATTTTTACGTTACCGAAGCGAGCTTCTTTTGGATGATTGCGCCTTTTATTGTCATCGTTTCGGGTTTTTGCGTGGGAAAACTAATAATAGTGACACGGAAAAATTTTCAATACCTGTCTTTCTTTTCAGACGAAATCGAAAAAGCCGATAGAAAATCGCTTTATACTCTGCCCATGTCGGTCGCAGTAATTGATTCTTCTCATAAATTCGTTTGGTTTAACAAGGCGTTTACCTTAAATTTTGAGAAAGAAGCCGTTGTCGGAAACTCCATGTCATGCATCACCGATATAAATACGGAACGATTAATAAACGGCGAAGAAACCCAAATCTGCCGCGAAGGCAAATACTATAGTATACGGGTAGTCGCCCCCAATAGAGAAGGTTCGGAGAATATTTTCGTTGTTTACATTGATGATATAACCGAAAAACGTCTTCTCGAAATTGAAAAAAAGCTCTCGCGTCCCGTTGTAATGCTTATAACAATAGACAATTACGATGAAATGTTCGAGGGTGCGTTAGAGAGTGAACGAGCGCATGTTACAGTAAAAATTGATAAGCTTCTTGAAGAGTTTACCGCCGGTACAACGGGAATCATGAAGAAATTTAACCGTGACCGCTGTTGGGCTGTAATTGAACAGCGTCATGTAGACAGCTTGACCGAGGGTAAAATAAAACTTCTCGACAAAGTGCGTGAAATCTCCGTGACTGACCGCGTTTTCGTCACTTTATCAATAGGTATAGGCGCGACTGCGAAGAATATATCTGAAAGCGAACGGTTTGCACGTCAAGCTCTCGAAATGGCGCAGGGACGCGGCGGCGACCAAGCGGCAGTAAAAACCGAAGACGGCTTTGAGTTTTACGGCGGCGTTTCAAAGGGTATAGAACGTCATAATAAAATTAAAGCAAGAATTATAGCCAATTCCTTAGCCGGTTTAATCGAAGGTTCAGACAGAGTTTTCATAATGGGGCATAAATCCGGCGACCTCGACAGCGTAGGTTCTTCAATCGGGTTGGCGTGTCTTATCAGAAACCTCGGAAAAGAAGCGTACATAGCTGTCGAATGTAATTCTACACTTTGTAACGAGTTAATAAAAAGATTTAAAACAACTAACGAAAAACCGTCGCCCTTCGTTACTCCGCCTGACGCACGCAGACTTTTCAGCGACAGCTCACTCCTCATTATTACCGATACCCATATACCTAATATACTCGAAGACCCCGAACTTTACCGCATGGCGAAGAAAATAGTGGTAATCGACCACCACAGAAAAATGGTTAATCATGTTGATAATGCGACGATTTTCTTCCATGAAACCTATGCTTCATCTGCATCAGAAATGGTAACGGAGCTTCTTCCCTATTTCGGAGAGGCGGGAAAACTTTCAGCAGGACAGGCGGAGGCGCTTCTTGCAGGAATTATGCTTGATACCAAAAGCTTCACGGTCAAAACAGGGGTAAGAACCTTTGAAGCGGCGGCATTTTTAAGGAAGCTCGGTGCAGATACTGTCAGCGTTAAGAGTCTATTCGCAAATTCTTTTGAATCATATAAAAAGAAGGTTGCTATAGTTTCTTCTGCGAGTATTTATAAGAAATGCGCGATTGCGTACAGTGTTGAAATAACCGAAAATGTACGGTTAATTGCTCCGCAGGCGGCAGATGAAATGCTGGGTATTTCGGGGGTTGTCGCATCGTTCGTTGTATTCCGCACGCAGAATGACGAAATCTCCGTGAGTGCGCGTTCGCTCGGTGATATGAATGTCCAACTCATAATGGAGCGGATTGGCGGCGGCGGACACCATACGATGGCAGGAGCGCAATTTACAGGAGCTACAATAGGCGAAATTAAAGACAAGTTGATTAAATCCATTGATAAGTATTTTGAACTTACCTCTTAGGACATGTCAACCGGAAAGGAACAAAAGTAATGAAAGTAATCCTCTTAAAAGATGTTCAGGGAACGGGAAAACAAGGCGAGGTTAAAGAAGTAAAGGACGGATACGCCCGTAACGCGCTGTTCCCGAAAGGACTCGCTATCGAAGCCACTAAGGCAAATATGACCATGCTCGAACAAAAAAAGGCTTCAGCGCAGCATAAAATCGACGTAGCGCGTGAGAATGCCGAAAAAATCGCGCTGGAACTAAACGGTAAAACTATTAAAGTTTCAGCGAGAGCGGGCGAAGACGGCAGACTTTTCGGTTCGGTAACGCCTAAGGACGTATCTGCCGCACTCGCGAAGCAAGGCTTAGACATTGATAAAAAGAAGCTGAGTATAGGCGGCGACGTGAAGCTCTGCGGTACATATGACGTTGAAGCCAAGCTGTATAGCGGGGTCGTTGCTAAATTCGATATAAATGTCGTCAGCGAATAAAAGCAGAAAGGGCATGGAAAATAATGCCAACCTTAAACGAAACGAGCGGTTCACTCCAAGCTAATCTACCCTACAGCCTTGATGCGGAACAAGCGGTCTTAGGCTCTATTCTGCTTGACTCAAAGCTGATTGCAGATGTTACGGACAAGCTGAATACCCAAAGTTTTCATGTCGGACTTCACGGCGAGATTTTTTCGGTCATGATGCAGATGTTTATCACAAGTCAGCCGATTGATATTATCACGGTCATTGAAAACACCGTTCGTAAAAATGTGTTCGACAGTCAGGCAGATGCTAAATTATATTTGACAAGGCTCATGGAATCGGCAATAAGTCCATCGAGTATTGAGAGCTACGCAACTATAATCGCCGAAAAATATATGGTTCGGCAACTCATGTTCGCCTCAAATGAGATTTTCGACCTTGCGAGTGCGGGTACAGAAGAACCTCAAAACCTACTTGATTTCGCCGAAACGAAAATTTATAACATAAGAAGCGAAAAAGACATAGCAGGTTTAATGCCGATTAAACCTACAGTTTTAGAAAAAGTAAAAGAACTCTCGGAAATCGCCGCTGACCCCGAGGCATATGAGAGCAGATATATTTCTACATCCTTTGAGCGGTTGGATAGGATTATCTTCGGACTTTCAGCCGCCGATTTGATACTTATCGCGGGTAGACCAAGTATGGGAAAGACCACATTTGCCATCAACATAGCCGTGGGCGTCGCCAAAAGGTATCGGGATAAGAAAATCGCTGTTTTCAGCTTTGAGATGTCACGCGAGCAGATTGTGGAGCGGCTTTTGGCGTCGGAAGCGCGGGTAACAACCGACCAAATGCGAAAAGGTGATATAGACCGCAACGGTTGGAAAAGCATAGGAGACGCGGCAGAATTTCTTTCTTCCCTTGAAATCTATATTGACGATACCCCCAATATCTCAGTAGGCGAAATGAAGGCAAAGCTTCGCCGCATGAAAGGACTCGGAGTAGTCGTTATAGACTATTTACAGTTAATGTCAACAAATCGCAGAGACTTAAACCGCGTTAACGAAATATCGGAGATTACCAGAAGCTTAAAAATAATGGCAAAGGAGCTTGGGGTGACTGTCATTCTTGCGTCTCAGCTTTCACGCGAGGTTGAACGCAGACAGGACAAACGCCCTTTGCTTTCGGATTTACGTGATTCAGGTGCGATTGAGCAGGATGCAGACATAGTAATGATGCTTTACAGAGAAAGTTTTTATGACAAAGAAACCGAGTTCCCCAATAAATGCGAATGTATTATCTCCAAAAACCGCCGCGGCGAAACAGGAAAAATTGACCTCAACTTTGAGGGGGAATTCTACAGCTTTACGAGTGCGGAGTTTATCCATGTTAGCGAGTATTAAAAACTTTTTTCAAAAACACGCCTTAGGAGCGAACACCGCTCACCCGTACAGGAATATTGTCGCACTTTCGGGCGGCGCGGACAGTGTTTGTCTCTTATACGCGCTTTATGAACTTAAAGACGAGCTTGGAATTACACTTGAAGCATGTCACGTCAATCATATGCTTCGCGGAAAAGATAGCGATGCCGACGAAGAATTTGTGCAGAGTTTATGTAAAAGACTCGATATACCTTTGTTCATACGAAGAGTAAATGTGAAATCTCTGCTTAAAAGCCACGAAAGTGTTGAAGAATGTGCGCGAAACGCAAGGTATTCATTTTTTTCAGAGATAGGAGCAAATGCTGTCGTTGCCACTGCCCACACCGCCGACGATAACGCCGAGACCGTTTTGCTTAACATGGTACGCGGAACAGGGCTGCGCGGTCTGTGCGGAATACCGCCTGTTCGTTACGTTGACAGTGATTCCGATTTCGCTCATACAATAATTCGCCCCATGATAGAAATGACAAGAGCTGATGTTCTTGCCTATCTAAAAGAAAAAAACGCAGAGTTTATAACCGACCTGAGCAATTTTTCGGACGAATTCACAAGAAATTATCTGCGTCACAGCGTAATCCCTTCTCTCGAAAAAATTAATCCATCGTTTATTTCAGGACTCACGGGAATGTGCATTTTTTTACGCTCTGACGATGAGTATTTACAGGATATAGCGCAAGCCGCGTTTAAAAATGCGGAATCAGAAGACTCCGGCTATGAGGTAAGCAAACTCATTGATTTGCACCCCGCCGTATTAAACCGTATAATTTCACTCATATTATCCAAAAATAATATATCACCCTCTGCTTTACGTATAAACGGTATTGTTTCCATTCTCGGTACGGGCGGTAAAATTAACCTTGTTAAGGATAAATTTGCCGTTGTGCAGAAGAATTTTCTGTCTATAAAGACGATTCAGCAGAATTACAGAAAAAACTGATTGATTTTTTGTTTTTTTTGTGTTATACTTATTTAGTTAAGGAGTATTTTTTATGGAACATGATATTGAAAAAGTATTATACAGCGGCGAAAAAATTGCCGAAGCTGTGAAAAAGCTCGGCGAACAGATTACACGCGAATACAAGGGGAAAGTACCCGTACTGCTGTGTGTATTGAAGGGAGCATCGCTCTTTTTTGCCGATTTAATAAGAGAGATTAAACTGCAATGCGAGGTTGATTTTATTATTGCCAAGTCTTACGGTATGAGTTCGCAGACTTCGGGAAAACTCCGTATCTTAAAAGAACCCGATGTTGAAATAGCGGGACGCGATGTAATCGTTGTCGAAGATATTTTAGATACTGCCGTTACCCTGTCGGCTCTATTACATACCCTGTCAGAAAAACAACCCGCTTCGCTCAAAGTCGCAGTTTTTCTCGACAAGAACTTAGGGTATAAAAAACCTGTAAACGCCGACTATACCTGCTTTATTTCCGAAAATGAGTTTCTTGTGGGTTATGGGCTTGACTACGCTGAACGGTATAGGAACTTACCATACGTGGGTGTTTTAAAGAGAGATATTTATCAAAATTGACAATAAAGAATTATTAACAACAGGAAAGGTAGCAAAATGCATTCTAAACACAAAGGAACAATCATCTACATCGCCATAATCGCCGCTTTAATTATAGGGCTGATTTCTATGCTGAACCTTTTGGGAGGCGGCGTAAAACCTGATAATTACTCAAATGTAATCAGGCATTTTGATGATTTTAATGTCACAGCCTACGAGCTTGACCTCGGTTCAGGCGTGCTTCGCTACAATTTACGCTCCGACATGAACTCATATTCTCAAACGGGGGAGTATACCCACCAGTATTCGGTTCCGCACATAAGTATTTTCCTCGACGACACCGGAGATTACAGGCAAGAATACGACAGCCTCTACCCTAATAACAGAGTAGTTCAAAACTTTATCAGACCGAGTGACAACACTTTTTTGACCAATTTCCTACCTTATTTGCTTCTGATTGCACTTATGATAGGCTTCACTTACATCATAATGCGTCAGACCACCGGGGGCGGCAAGATGTCGCAGTTTTCAAAAGCGAATACCCGTCACCAACCCACAGGCGGTAAGAAAATTACCTTTACTGATGTTGCGGGTGCAGATGAGGAAAAAGAAGAGCTTGCAGAAATCGTGGATTTCTTGAAGAATCCCAAAAAATATCAGGAAATAGGAGCGAGGGTTCCCAAGGGGGTTCTTCTCGTAGGACCTCCCGGGACAGGTAAAACCTTACTCGCCAAAGCCGTATCGGGAGAAGCCGGCGTTCCGTTCTTTTCAATCAGCGGCTCTGATTTCGTTGAAATGTTTGTCGGTGTAGGTGCGTCAAGGGTTCGCGATTTATTTGACCAGGCGAAAAAGCATACTCCCTCTATTATATTCATAGATGAAATAGATGCTGTGGGGCGGCATAGGGGCGCCGGTCTCGGCGGCGGTCACGATGAACGCGAACAAACCTTGAATCAACTCTTAGTTGAGATGGACGGCTTCGCCGAAAATGAGGGGATAATTATTATTGCCGCTACTAACAGGCGGGATATTCTCGACCCCGCTCTACTTCGTCCCGGACGCTTCGACAGACAGGTAGTGGTAAATTACCCCGACATAAAAGGACGTGAGGAAATTTTACAGGTTCATGTCCGTAATAAGAATTTAGCCCCCGATGTTGTACTTTCAACAATAGCTAAATCGACAGCCGGTTTTACGGGTGCGGATTTAGAAAACTTAGTTAACGAGGCGGCTCTTTTAGCGGCTCGTGCCGACAGAAAATCCATAACCGAAAAAGACATAGAAGAAGCAACTATCAAAGTAATAGCAGGTCCCGAGAAAAAATCTAAGGTCGTCACAGATAAAGAGAAACGTCTGACCGCTTATCATGAAGCGGGACACGCCATTTGTACCTATTTCTGCTCGACCCAGGACAAGGTGCATCAGGTTTCTATTATACCGCGCGGTATGGCAGGAGGCTATACAATTTCATTACCCGAACACGACAGAAGTTATAAGAGTAAAACAGAATTTGAGGAAGAAATTATTACACTTCTCGGCGGACGGGTTGCAGAAAAAATTATACTCGATGACATTTCAACAGGTGCGTCAAGCGATATTGTGCGTGCTACACAGATTGCACGCAGTATGGTAACACGTTACGGCTTCTCAGATAAGCTCGGTCCTGTTGTTTACGGGCATGAAAATCCGGAAGTCTTTTTGGGGCGTGATTATTCTCAGGGGCGTAATTACTCAGAACATGTAGCCGCCGAAATCGACGGTGAAATCCGCACAATTATAGACACAGGCTATGAAAAAGCCAAGGATATTCTGACAGTCAACGACTCACAGCTTCATGTCGTGGCAAATTATCTGCTCGAAAAAGAGAAAATTGATGGTACCGATTTTGAGAAGCTTATGAAAGGCGAATTAGAACTGATTGAAGACAAGACCTTGAAAGATGAGGCGAAAGCCGCACTTGACGATGTTCCGTCCGAAGCGGGCTCTCTACCTGAAAAAGAGGAAGTTGAGTTCTCTGAACAACTTAAAAAAGTTCTCACTGAAAACGAGAAAAAAGAAGATAATCCGAAATGATAAATTTAAAGAAAATCATCGTTATAACGGGACATTACGGCTCGGGTAAAACGAATGTATCGGCTAATTTAGCTTTGCACTTAGCGGAATTCGGCTCTGTTTCTATTATTGACCTTGATGTGGTCAATCCGTATTTCAGAGCCGCCGACCTTCGGTGTACCGCCGAAGGTGATTGTTCTGATGCGGCGAGGTTTTTTTCCGAAAAAGGCGTGAGTATTGTTGCCTCAAAGTATGCAAATTCGAGCCTTGATATTCCCGCACTTGGTTTTGCCGTAACGGGTGCGATTAAAACAAGCGATTATACCGTAATTGATGTGGGCGGCGATGACGAGGGTGCAAAGGCTCTTGGCAGATACCTCGATATTTTATCTCCGGAGCAGACAGATATGTTTTATGTCGTGAATATGTACCGCTATCACACGCAAAAGCCGCAAGAAGCCCTCGATTTATTGCGTGATATTGAAACAGTTTCGGGGCTTAAATGTACGGGTATAATTAACAACTCTCATTTATGTACACAAACGACCCCCGAAACAATCACCGCTTCCCTGCCTTATGCAGAAGAAATCGCAAAACAAGCGGGCGTTCCGCTTGTCTTTACGACAGGCAATCGAGAATTAAATTGCAAGAATGTTAATTTTCCTATTGATATTTTAGTTAAGCCGATTTGGGTCTGAGGAGGAGCGATTCTGTGAAATCATATAAACTAAATTCAGCTATACTAATTATCGGATTAATCGCCATGTTCACCTTAGTTTTATCTGAATACTCGGAACATGGGTTTTCCGTTAAATTAATTATATGGCCTGTTTTTATTGGATGTTGTGTAATTGTGCCGTCTTTGATTGAAATAATTAAGTTTAAACGTGAAAAAAATGCAGAGAGGGAGCAAAAAGAATGAACAAAACAATAAAATTATTGACTTTGTCGGCTATGTTTACCGCACTCACAATCGTGCTGACTACTTTCGGGAAAATCCCTATCGGCAACGGTTACATACATACAGGCGACAGTGTTATTTATCTTGCCTCGTGTATTCTGCCTTTTCCGTATGCTGTCTTCACAGCGGCTGTCGGCGGTGCGTTATCAGATGCTTTGGGCGGTTATTTTATTTACATATTACCCACTCTTATAATCAAGGCGTTGATTACACTCCCGTACTCGTCAAAAAGCGAAACAATTCTCACGAAAAGAAATGCGATGATGATTATACCCGCCGGAGCGGTCACGATTATAGGATATTTTATTACAGGTTTGCTTTTATTCGGGTGGTCGGGGGCAGTTATAGGTCTGCTCGGTGATACTATTCAAGCAGTGGGAAGCGCGGTAGTATTCCTAATATTTGCCGCGGCGTTAGATAAGGCTAAGTTTAAACAAAACATAAAAATAATGATGTTGACTTAAACAGAAAGGAAGAATAAGAAAAATGCAAAAATTTAAAATTGCGTTTGACCGCTGTAAGGGTTGCGGACTTTGCACAACCGCTTGCCCGAAAGGTCTCGTAAAAATGCAAAACGAAAAACTAAATAAGGAAGGCTTCAATACGGCTGTTTGTACAGACCAAGACGCTTGTACCGCATGTTCGCTTTGCGCCGTCATGTGTCCGGATTGCGTAATTGAAATCAAAAAACCAAATTAGTCAAAAGGCTCAATATCTTTTATAACCTAAAATAAGAGAATTACATTTTAAGGAGAAAAACATGGAGAAAATCTTAATGAAAGGCAATGAGGCGTGTGCCGAGGCGGCAATACGCGCCGGATGTAAATGTTATTTCGGTTACCCTATAACGCCTCAAAATGAAATCACCGCCTATATGTCAAAGCATCTGCCGAAAATCGACGGCGGCGTGTTCGTACAGGCGGAATCCGAGATAGGTGCGATTAATATGATTTATGGTTGCGCGGGGAGCGGTTCAAGGTGCATGACCAGCTCTTCCTCGCCCGGAATCTCGCTTAAATCCGAGGGTATTTCTTACATAGTGGGTGCGGACTTGCCCTGCGTTATTGTCAATGTACAGCGCGGCGGACCCGGTCTCGGCACGATTCAACCGTCACAGGCTGATTATTGGCAGGCAACAAAAGCCATCGGTCACGGTGATATGCGTATTCCCATACTCGCACCTGCCTCGGCACAGGAAATGGTTGACATGACCTTAAAGGCATTCAGAATAGCCGAAGAGTATCGTACACCTGTTATGATTTTGGCTGACGGACTCTTAGGGCAGATGATGGAGCCTGTAAGCTTCGACAATAAATCCCTGCCCGAAGCAGACTCTTCGTGGGCGGCAAACGGACATGCTAATTCTCGTCCCAAAAACACAATTAACTCTCTCTACTTAGACCCGCTCGAATTAGAGCAGAAAATAAAAGAGCGTTTCAAGCGATATGAGCAAATAACAGAAAAAGAAGTCGGAGCCGTTTATGACAAGGGTGCAAAAATCGTTGTTGCGGCTTACGGTTCAACTGCGAGAGTGGCGAGAAGTGCAGTTGACAAGGCGCGAGCCGAAGGTATAAACGCAGGACTTTTCCGCCCTCAGACGCTCTGGCCTTTCCCCAAAAAACAGCTTATTGAGGCTACCGAGAACGCTAAGGTTGTATTAGTAACAGAAATGTCCATGGGACAAATGGTAGACGACGTCAAAATGTCGCTTGAATTTAAACTGCCTGTTCAATTCTTCGGAAGAACCGGCGGCTTTGTCCCGAATCCCGATGAAATTCTCACAAAAATTAAAGAACTGGAGGTAAGCGATAATGCCTGATTTCAAGAGACCTCACGCTTTAGTTGATATACCGACACATTATTGCCCCGGCTGTACTCACGGGATTATTCACCGTCTTGTTGCGGAAGTAATTGACGATATGGGTATTGAAGGTGATACGATAGGGGTCTGCCCTGTCGGATGCTCGGTTTTAGGATACTTCTACTTTAACTGCGACATGATGCAGGCTTCACACGGGCGTTCACCCGCTGTAGCTACGGGAATTAAACGCGCTAATCCGGACAAGTTTGTGTTTACCTATCAGGGCGACGGCGACTTAGCCGCAATCGGCACAGCCGAAACTGTCCACGCCGCGGCGAGAGGCGAAAACATTACAGTAATATTTATCAACAATGCGATTTACGGTATGACAGGCGGACAAATGGCACCCACTACCCTACCGGGGCAAACTTCACAGACTTCGCCTTACGGCAGAAACCCAAATACCGAAGGATTCCCCATTAGGATTTGCGAAATGCTTTCCACGCTCGATGGAGTAGCGTATGCCGAGCGTGTAGCAACGATTGACCCGAAAAGCATAAACGCCGCTAAAAAAGCAATCAGAAAAGGTTTTGAAATTCAAAAAAACAAAAAAGGATTTTCAATAATAGAGGTACTTTCAACCTGCCCCACAAACTGGGGATTAACTCCTTTAAAAGCTTTAGACTGGCTTAAAGAAAATATGCTCCCCTATTATCCGCTTGGCGTATATGCTGACAAGGAGGTACGCTCATGATGACATATGAAGTTTTAACCGCAGGTTTCGGTGGGCAGGGTGTACTTTTCGTGGGGAAAATGCTTGCAGAAATAGGTTTACTTGACGGGAAAGAGGTTTCGTGGTTTCCTTCATACGGTCCCGCCATGCGCGGAGGAACCTGTAATTGCTCAGTCGTCGTAAGCGACAGGCCGATTGGCTCTCCTGTTGTTTCACACCCGAACCTGCTCATAGCCATGAACGGTCCGAGCTATGACAAGTTCATAGGTACAGTTGCTCCCGACGGAAAAGCTTTTGTGGATTCCACACTTACCAACCCCGAAGATTCTGCGGCTAAGCCCTGCGATGGTGTCCGAATTTTCAGTATCCCTGCGACTAAACTTGCGGTTGATAACGATTTAATAGGTATGGCGAATATTATTATACTCGGAAAGTTAATAAAAGAAACAGCGTTCGCTTCACTCGAAACCGTTGAAAAAGCCATGACGGGGGTAACGAAAGGCAAAGAAAGGCTTTTCGCCCTGAACATGAAGGCTCTGAAACTCGGAATGGAATATTAACTGTTAAAGTATAAAATACGGTAATAAGGTAATTCTAACCCTAAGGGGGTGATAAACCTTGACTACCGTATTTTTAATCGGAGACTATGACGATACGGGGCTTGAAAGCCTTATAAAAAGCAATCTGACAAACACTTACAGCGTTACTTATATTAAAAATGACTCCGTTTCACGTCTCGGAAAAGGTTACAACCTCATCGTCGTAGACGCCCCGCACCTTGGTTTTATTGAGTTGGACGAATGTATTATTGTTATGAAGGATTACGGAGATGTCCCGTCTGTTATACTTCCTGAAAAGAGCATAGTTATAGCCAATTCAGAGAATACAGGACAACTCAATTCACTCGAGATTTTAGAACAGCGAGTAATCACCTGCGGAAAGACAGGACGCGACACCCTTTCGTATACCAGTCTTACCTACGACGGTATAGTTATTTCACTTAACAGGGAAATCACAGCATTCTCCGGTAAGAAAGTTCAGCCGCTCGAAATCCCGGTTAAATTTACCTCAACCCCCGATAACGTCTATGACACAATAGCCTATACCGCGCTTAGATTGGTTCTTGACGATTATGATTCGGAGATTGGACTACTTTACTGAGTATATACTTTATAACTTCATTCTTCATAATTTTCTTCATAATCGACTGTTATTCCGCTTGTTTTCTCCATGTTCTCCTTCATCTTACCGAGCAGTTTAGTCAACTGCTCACCCTCCGCCGCATTTAAACCGGACAGAGACGCTTTTTCAATTCTTGCGTTTAAATTACGCATCTTCTTGTCTGCTTCTCTTCCCTTTTCTGTAATAAAAACCCTCGTGGCTCTTGCGTCACCCTTATCTGTTTCCCGCCTTACCAAGCCTTCTGCCTCCATGTTACGCAAAGTGGTGCTTATTGTGGGTGCTTTGAGTTTCGATAATCTTACAAGGTCAAGTTGCGTCACGCCGTCTTTTTGCGAAAGCGAGCGAAGAAGTTGCCTATACGATACTTTTATACCGTTTTTTAACATCTCTACCTTCATTTGTGCGTCGAACAGTTTTGTAATATCCACAGAAAGCGAAATCGGAGACGTCTTTATTTTCTTTGCCGTTCTTGCCATATTTTAGCCCCCCCTTTTTTAGTTTAAAATTGTCGAAAATTGTTATTATATTATCAATCATAACTCTTTTTTTTACAACTGTCAATAGAAAAATAAAAAATAATTTTGCAGAGTGAAATTCTTTTGTAACTCACATTGTAAATATTGAACATTCGGGAGGCTATAAATGGGGAATTTTAAGTTAATAAGTTACAAAGTCGCTTACTGCGGAATTATTTGCGCTTTGTCTGTTATGATTATGCTTGTTTCGCTTGTTCCGGGTTTTACATACGCCATTCCTGCAATTTCGGGTATATTCATTTGGTCTGTTTGCTTTTTTATAAATCACAAGTGGGCTTTTTTATCGTATGCGGCGTCTTCGTTGTTACTTTTAATTCTGATGGCGCAATCTCTTGAAGCTAATATTGTTTACATAGCATTTTTTGGTTATTATCCGATAGTAAGAGACAAGCTTATCGTTATAAAACCCTTTATTCTGCGCTTTTTGGTAAAGCTGTCAATTTTTAACGCCGCCTGTGTAGCGTCATTTCAGATAATCATATTGTTCATAGCTGTAGAACAGGTGCTTGAAGGCATGGAGTTTGCAGGAGATTGGGCGGTTTATGCTTTTTGGGGTGCGGCGAATTTTGCGTTTTTGTGTTATGAAATATGCCTGAGTCAGCTCCAATTTGTAATTGAACGGTGGATTAAACCGAAGTTTTTTAAACGAGTGAAATAACGCTAATCCCGCCGTCTTTCGTCCGGCGGGATTTTACGCAGAAACCTTTTTGTGATGAGTATTTACAGCAGAGCTTAGAATAAATCCTCTAAAATCCTGTCGAACGCTCTGTTCATTCTCTTAAAATCCATGCCCTCGCTGTAAATCGCCTCGATTTTCGAGTGTATCTGTTTTGATTGTGCCATTATGCTTATTGACTTTTGCAAAAGCTCATCGAAAATACCGCTGTTATAATTTATTTCGCCATTCGATTTACGAAGCATCTGCTCGTTTAAAAAAACCTCAAAGTTTATTTCAACACCCTCACCATCATACTCATGATAATTGTTTGAGGTTATAAAAGCCGCATCTTGTGCGGGTATATACAGATGTTCGGTTTGAGAAGGGTTTAACGGGCTTTTAAAACTGACAGTGTTTAGTCCGAGCAGGTTTGCGTTTCTTTGCAGACAGTCGAGCATTTGGCTGATTCCCATAGCGCATACACCTGTCAGAATATATGTTTTTTCTGCTTTCAGCGCGGATTTGACTAAACTTTTGATTCCTTCCGGCGTGATTGACGTGGCAAAAAGCTTTCTGTTATACAGCTTAAACAAATCCCCGCTCTCACTTATGGGCTTCATTCCTTCAAAAATGCGCTGCGTTTCAAAAATTTGCTCATTGAGCGTTATGGGGTTGATAGCACTTTCATAAATCCTTTCGTTTAGCCTGTATATTTCATATGCAGTACTGAGATAGCCATAAGCCCTTTCATAGAGTGATTTCTTTTCTGCGAGCATCTCGCTCAGCTCGTTTCTGTTCTCCCTTAAATAGGGCTTATCGAGAAAATCAGCCGCATTAAAAATTTCTTCCTTTGCACCGGGAAGATGCGGGTCGGACGGGTGAGGTGCGGTTCCGTCAACCACAGCAATCCCCACATCGCGTATACTAATACCGTCAAGACTTTCAAAGTCGTTAGAACAATGAAAATACTCGGCAGAAAAGCCGCGCTTCTCAAAAAACTCTGCGGTTTTTTTCATGAGTGTACTCTTCCCTGTCCCCGAACCGCCTTTTATGTAGATTTTTCGTTCCACATTTTGGAACGGCAGTATAAAACCAAAGTGGTTAAAAAAGCCCGCAGGGGTATTAGCTCCCGCAAAAAAATGCCTTGACATACAAAATCCCTCCCAAAATCAATATAATTAAAGTATATTTAACTTTGAGGGAATTTATTTATATTAGGGCGTAGAAAATGCAATTTTAAATTTTTATAGTACCGTATTAAAATTTTTTCTTGAAATTAAGATAAATTTGTGTTATTATATAAGTAATAAATCTCTTATGAGACGAATGAGGTATTTGAAGGATGGAGTTTATTTTATTTCTCGGTATAGTTTTGTGCATAAGCATTCTTTCGTGCAAGGCGACTAATAAAGCGGGTTTACCCCTGTTGGTGGGGTTTATGTTAATCGGTATAGTTATAGGTCAATGGGTTTTTCACTTTGAAAGTGAGGATTTTAACTTAGCTGTCGGTCTCTGTAACTTTGCCCTCCTACTCATTATTTTCACCGGCGGATTCGATACCAACTTTTCGGAAGCAAAGCCTATTCTCGGTGTTTCCGTATTTTTATCTATTCTGGGTACTACCCTAACGGCTATGCTCGGTGGTTTTTTCGCATTTTTTGTCCTCAAGCTTGAATTCTACGAGGCAATGCTTATGGGTGCGGTTATATCATCGACAGACGCCGCATCAGTTTTCTCGATACTGCGTTCAAAGAAACTAAACCTTAAAAACAATTTAGGTATGGTGCTTCAAATTGAGAGTGCTTCTAACGACCCCACCGCCCATATGCTGACAGTTTTATTTCTTGCTATGGCGGGTGCAGGCGGGTCGCAGAATATCTTCCTGCTGTTCATTACGCAACTCTTTCTGGGGATTTTGGTCGGATTTGTCGGTGCGAAGGTTGCACAATTTACTATTAATCGGCTACACTCGGAAATGGAAGACCTTTATTTGATATTACTCGCCGCTTTTGCGTTTTTAATGTACGGTACGGCATTGCTCATAAACGGTAACGGATTCATTGCCGTTTATGTAGGCGGTATTATACTAAGTAAGGGAAAGCTTACTCATAAAAGGCATTTGGCGCAGTTCTTCGGCTCAATTTCAATGCTTATGCAAATCATGCTCTTTATCATTCTCGGTATGCTCTTTGTTCCCTCGAACTTTTTAGACATCATCGTGATTGGGCTTGCGTTTGCTGTATTTCTGCTGTTCATCGCCCGTCCTTTGGTTACGTTTGTAATAATGAAGCCGTTCGGTCGCAAACTAAATGAAATTGCACTCGTGTCGTGGGCGGGATTTCGCGGAGCGTCTTCGATAGTGTTTGCCGCATATTTGCTTTTAGCCGACTTGCCATATTCTGAATACGTTTTCAGCATAGTCTTCTTCGTCTGCCTTTTATCCGTAACATTCCAAGGTTCGTTAATCGTCCCGTTCGCTAAAAAGCTTAATCTAATCGCACAAGAACCGCAGGTTTTAAAGTCGCTGACAGAATATGCGGCAGAAATACAAGAGGAAATTTTAGAGATAACCATATCACCGGGTAGCTTTGCGTGCGGTAAGAGTATATTAGAGCTTGAACTGCCGGAGGATGTCCATATTATAATAATCCGCAGAAACGGAAAAACTATGGTTCCCATATTTTCAACCGTAATTCAAGAAAAGGACACAATAATGCTCGCCAGCGGAGACAAAGAAAAACTCCTTCAACTAAGAAAGAGTTTAAAAGTAAAACAACAAATTAACGAGTAAATTTAATTATCTCCGTAAGGCTTAACTGTAGTGATTGTACCATCGGACGCGATTTCGAGTTCGGTGTGCATTACGTTCCTTAAATGGGTTTTTCCGCCCGATAAGGAACTGTCGTGATAAAACAGATACCATTTACCCTTAAACTCGACTATCGAATGATGATTTGTCCAACCGATTACAGGTTCTAATACCCTGCCCTTATAAGTAAACGGACCGAGCGGAGTTTCACTTTCCGCATAACAAATGAAATGCGTATTGCCCGTGGAATAAGACAGATAGTATTTTCCGTTAAACTTATGTACCCACGGTGCTTCAAAGAATCTCCTGTCCTCATCGGCGGCTTTTAAAGGTACGCCGTTTTCGTCAAGCATTTTAATAACCTTAGGCTCGGTTTTTAATGTCAGCATATCATCGTTCATTTCCGCTACCCACGGGCAGAGTGCGTCTTCATCGCCGAATGGAGCCTCTGAATGTGGCGCATCGGGGTTGTATGTCCCTGTCTTCCACCTTTCGAGCTGTCCGCCCCAAAGCCCGCCGTTATAAATATACGCCCTGCCGTCGTCGTCAACAAAAACAGCCGGGTCTATACTGTAGCTACCGGGAATGTAATTGGGTTCAGCTTTAAAGGGACCCTCAGGAACATCGCTTGTCGCCACACCTACGCGGAAAATCCCCTCTTTATCCTTAGCGGGAAAATAAAGATAATACTTACCGTTTTTATAGGCGGCGTCAGGCGCCCACATCTGCTCGCTTGCCCACGGAACATCTTTTATGTGAATAGCCTCTCCGTGGTCTATGCACGGCGCGCCGATGTCGTCCATCGACAACACATGATAATCCTGCATTTTAAAGTGGTCGCCCTTTCCATCGTCAAGACCCTCGTTTTCGAGGTCGTGGGACGGATAAATGTAGAGTTTACCCTCAAAGACATGCGCCGAGGGGTCGGCTGTGTAGATGTGCGAAACTAATGGGGTTTTAAATTCAGAGCGTTTTTCCATTTTTGAACCTCCGTTTTGTTTTATGTTATACTAATTGTATCATGAGTTTAAGTGTATGTCAATTGTTTTATGGCGATTCAGCCAATTCTTTTCATCGCCGCTTCTTACCCTAAAACCCCGTGTGTTTCCCGTAGTTGTTCAATAATTTTTAACTTCTGCGGACATTTTTCCTCACACGAGCCGCACTCTACGCACTGTCCCGCATCTGTACCCCAGCCTATTTCCCAACTTGCTTTACGCTTTTCCATAGGCATATAAAGATTTTGGTACTCGGCTTTTGAATATTCGGTCAATTCGTAAACCTTATGATAATTCATCAGTGCGAAAACGTGAGGTATATTTATTTTTTGCGGACATGGCAGACAGTAATTACAGCCTGTGCAGTACAAGTCGGACAGCTTTTTATTCTCCGCCATCATAGCATTTATCTGCTCAATCTCATTTTCTGTCAATCCGCCCTCAATCTGCGCTACCAATGCGTTTTCTTCAAGCTGCATCAAGTTCTGCATTCCCGAAAGTGCGACATCGACATTCGGATTAGCCATAACAAAACGCATCGCCATTTCTGCCGTGCTTTTAATCTGTCTGCCAATCAACCCTTTAATAACATCCGAAGGCGCACCGAGCCGCCCACCGCCGACAGGTCCCATAACGACTGTACCGAGACCTTTTTTCTTTGCGTGTTCTATCCCTTTTTCAACCGAACGGTCAAGCAGATTGTACTGGCATAAAACCGACTCAAATACGCCGCTGTCAATGATAGGAATTACATTCTCGGCTTTATCGTGAAAAGAAAACGACAGGTGTTTTATTATACCTTCTTCCTTTAATTTCAAAGCGGCGTCGATTACATTGCCCTTTCCGCTGATTTTCTTGAACATTTCGAGTCCTATTCCCCACATATGATAGAAATCTATATAATCTGTATCCATTCTTTTCAGCGATTTTTCAAGCCACATCTTCATATCGTCGGGCGAGGCGTTTTCGGTGGGATATTTGGTCGAGAGATACACCTTATCACGCCACCCCTTGAGTGCCTTTCCTACCGCTACTTCACTGTCAGAGTCGCAATAATAGGGGGCGGTATCTATATAATTTACGCCAATCTCAAACGCCCTTTGCATTAATGGTACTGCAAGCTCATAATCTACAATCTTAACGCCGTCTTTCTCTGTCATGGGTAGCCGCATAGCCCCAAAGCCGAGTGCGGAAAGTTTTATGCCTGTTCTGCCGAAATCTCTGTAATTCATAGTCAGCCTCCTAAAGTTTTAGTTTATATTTATTTTTACCATAAAATTTCTCTTTTGTCAATAGAAAACGAAACCCGACGCATAAGAAGCATCGGGTTAAATTTTTACGAATCCTCCGAAATCACGCTATAGCACTGAATGAATCACCCTTTTTAAACATATCCGGTGCGCCAACCTTAAAAAGGTCAATGTAATCGGAGTCGAAATATCTCGTACTGGTATGCGTTGTGCCGCCTGAAACATAAGTCTTCCCGCACTCCGGACATGAACTCATATGAATCTGTACGCTCTGAGAGGTGATTCTGTTACCTTCTGCGTTAGCCTTAAACTGCTCACGACGGACATGTTCCATTTCGTGTG
Organism: Oscillospiraceae bacterium; assembly: GCA_009778065.1. GTDB lineage: Bacteria > Bacillota > Clostridia > Oscillospirales > Ruminococcaceae > Ruminiclostridium_E. The sequence goes on along the minus strand of WRKM01000004.1, from coordinate 80,040 downwards.
CCTTTACCTTATGCGCAGCTTCTTCGGGACGCATCTTAGTCGGTTTTTGGAACGAAACGGCTGAGTCGCCGGATTGGTCAACGTAACGCCTGCTTTTGCAAGTCTCGCACTCGCAAAGCGGACAGTCGCCGTTAAAGCTATCATGCTTGTTTTTTGTATGGTCGTTTTTAATCTCGGCTTTTGGCTTTAACAAATCAGGTTTATTGTCATTGCCACCGACGTTGAACATTCTTTCTATATGCGATTTATATTCGGCTTTTCTTGCCTCGTCTTTTGTGATTCCATCGGGGTCGTATTCGGCTCGCTTTTTCTCGGTTGTATTGACCCTTTTTGAATCTTCAAGTCCCGTACTCGCCTTTTCGTTTTTCATTTTTGAAAAAGCCGTAGACTGCGCGTTTCTGTTTGTGTCGTCAACATGATTAAACCTATAGCCATAGGATTGCGCTATCATTCCGGTCACCCCTTCCTTTAAAAAATAAAGACAACTTTACACTATAACTATACCATATGTTGGTTATGTGTGTCAATAGCAATTCCGAATTTTCGTAAAAAATATACAAATTCCCGTAAATTTCTTGTAAATATAGCATAATTTTCTTAAAAATTAATTTCAAGTGCGAATTTGTTGACGCGCCGACAATTTCGTGCTATAATTCTATTATATGGTAAATAAGAATTAATGGGCAAACTCAAGGTAAAGGAGCAATAACACTTTGGAAAAGCTTGTATCTCAACTGTCGGCAGAATTCAGCCAAAAGCCCGAACACGTTACGAATGTAATCAACCTCATTGACGAAGGCAACACAATCCCGTTTATTGCGCGTTATCGTAAGGAACTTCACGGTTCTATGGACGACGGTCTGCTCCGTGATTTAGCGGACAGGCTTCAATATCTGCGTAATCTCGATGTCCGCAGAGCCGAAATAATCAGCTCGATTGACGCTCAGGGTAAACTCACGGACGAGCTTACGGCGGCTATCGCGGCGGCGCAAACGCTCGCAAAATTAGAAGACATATATCGTCCCTATAAGCAGAAACGTCGTACACGGGCGACCATTGCGCGTGAAAAAGGCTTAGAGCCGCTCGCGCAGTTATTGTTTGCTCAGGAACTTAAAAGCGGTAATTTAGAAGAGCTTGCGGCAGATTATATTGACACTGAAAAAGGCGTGGAAACAGCTGCGGATGCACTTCAAGGTGCTAATGACATTATAGCCGAGGATATTTCCGATGATGCTAAAATCCGCGAACAGCTCCGCAACTTCATGAACGATTACGGCTTATTAGTCTCAGAGGCGGCTACTGAAGAAGATTCGGTCTATCGCCTTTATTACGAGTTTAATGAGAACATACCGCGGCTTCAAAGCCATAGAATTTTAGCAATCAACAGAGGCGAAAAAGAAAAGTTTCTTAAAGTTTCTGTAGACATTGACCCTGTAGATTCACTCAAAATTATTAAACGTAATGTACTCAAGCATAACAGTATTTCTACGGATTTTGTGGCAACCGCCGCTGAGGACGCTTACAGCCGTTTAATTTTTCCATCGCTTGAACGCGAGATAAGAAACAACCTGACCGATATGGCGTCCGAACAGGCAATTAAAATGTTTGGTCTCAATCTCAAACCCACTCTGATGCAACCGCCCGTAAAAAATATGGTGACAATGGGCTTTGACCCCGCCTACAGAACGGGTTGTAAAATCGCTGTTGTGGACGGTACGGGAAAACTGCTCGAAACAGGTGTTGTCTATCCCACCGCGCCTCATAATAAAATAATAGAAGCCAAAACGGTTTTAACCCGCATGATTAAAAAGCATGACGTTAAAGCGATTGCCATAGGTAACGGCACGGCGTCTAAGGAATCGGAGATTTTCGTAGCCGATATGCTTAAAGAGTTAAAAGGTGTTTCGTATATGGTAGTCAATGAAGCGGGGGCGTCTGTGTATTCGGCATCAAAGCTTGCGGCGGGAGAGTTTCCGACTCTTGATGTTTCTTTACGTAGTGCAGTATCAATAGCCCGCAGACTGCAAGACCCGCTCGCAGAGCTTGTAAAAATAGACCCCAAGTCTATAGGAGTTGGTCAGTATCAGCACGATATGCCTACTGCGCGTCTTGACGAAACCCTCGGAAATGTCGTCGAAGACTGCGTTAACGCCGTGGGGGTCGACATGAATACGGCAAGCCCCGCCCTGCTTTCATATGTTTCAGGGCTTAACTCAACTACCGCTAATAATATCGTACTCTATCGCGAAGAAAATGGTGCGTACTCCTCGCGAAAAGAAATAAAAAAGATTCCGAAAATAGGCGCGAAAGCGTTTGAGCAGTGTGCCGGATTCCTACGGATACCCGAAAGTAAAAATATACTCGACAACACAGGCGTCCACCCCGAGAGTTATAAAGCCGCAGAGAAAATCCTCGATATATGCGGATTTAAGCTGCATGATGTGGCTTCGGGCGTTACAGAACTACCGGAAAAAGTAAAACAAATCGGCGTAGAAAAGGTCGCTGAATACAGCGGAGTGGGTATTCCCACAGTAAACGATATAATAGCGGAGCTGAAAAAGCCCGGACGCGACCCGCGCGATGAGTTGCCGCCGACTATGCTTCGTACTGACGTAATGGATATGAATGACTTAACGCCGGGCATGACGCTAAAAGGAACGGTCAGAAACGTAATTGATTTCGGTGCGTTTGTGGATATAGGCGTGCATCAGGATGGGCTTGTCCATGTATCAGAGCTTTGCAACCGCTTTGTCAAGCACCCCTCGGAGGTAGTAAAGGTCGGAGATATTGTCAATGTAGAAGTTTTGTCGGTTGACGCCGGTAAAAAGAGGATTTCGCTCAGTATGAAAAAAGTAAAATCCGATATGGTATAAGGAACAAGACAGCTTTTTCAACCTGCTGTATTAACAGAACTATATTAATAAAAATATTTACAATTAAGGAGAAATTATCATGGGTTTTTGTACAAACTGCGGTTCTTCGCGACCGGAAAACGCGACTTTTTGCATGAAATGCGGAAGTAAATTCGATACGGGAGCAAGCGTACCCGCTCACACCCCCGACATAGGAACAATCCTGCCGCCGCCTCCCCCTCCCGCCCCTGCTCCTGCTCCTGTTCCGGAACCTTCCGTCCCCGAATGGCTCAATCAGCCTGACGAAGTACCGTCTGCCGCTTCGGCGAACACGCCGCCGCCGTATGTCTATGCGAATCCAACCCCGCAACCAATCTCTGCTTCTATGCAGTCGTACATAATACCCGATAAGCTGACAAAAAAGAAAACGTCTCCCCTTTTCGTCATCTCGATGATTATACTTGCGCTTGCGTTGTTTGCCGGCGGGTTTTTCGGCTCGAATTTCCTGCTTAACAATTTTCTTTCCTCGCTATTTTAAGATTTCGGCAGGTCATTTTTATATCCTTAATAAGAAAGAAGCACTCCAAACTTAAAAATGAAGTGCTTTTTCTGTTCTTATGTGTTTCTTATGCGTTTTCGGTTTTCACGCTTCTCTTATGCGTCCCCGTTATCATAAATATAACCCATTCGGCTATATTTGAGGCGTGGTCGCCTATTCTCTCAAAGTACTTTGCAATCATGAGCAGGTCGAACGCCTGTTCACCGGATTCGGGTTTCTCGTGTACTATATTGATAAGGTCTTTTCTTATTGTCATGAAAAGCTCATCAACCACGTCGTCATGTTCGATTACCGCTTTCGCCAGTTCTAAATCTTTTTTAACAAAAGAGTCTATACTCTCTTTGAGCATTTTCTTTGTGGCTTTAGCCATTTTAGATATGTCTTCTGGCTGTTTAATAGGCGGCGTGGCAGCGAGGTATTTGACTATTTCCGCTATGTCCTCAGCCTGGTCGGCGATTCTCTCCATATCCGTTATCATCTTGAGTGCGGCTGATATTACACGCAGGTCGGTCGCCACGGGCTGTTGCCTTAACAGGAGCTCAAAACAAAGCGCCTCTATCTGCCTTTCCTTTTTATCGCTCTCCCGCTCGTCCGCCTTTACTGTCGCCGCAAGCTCTATGTTTTGCGTCAGCAGGGCTTCTACCGCGGTCGAAATCGAGTGTTCAATAAGCTCGCCCATTTCTATCAGTTTGTTGTTAAGCTCTAACAATTGCTCATCAAATTTGTTTCTCATTTAATAACATTCCTTTCTTTAGCATATTTCGCAGGGAGAGACCCATAGCGGTCAAGTTTATATTGTTCTGTATAATTATAGCATAAATATATTGACGGGTCAACCATTTTATGTTATTATTAATATAATTATGAAGTATTTTTTTATTTTCTTTTCTATCGCGGCTTTTATTCTTTCCGTCGGCGGGTGTGAATCCGCTTTGAACATAGCGGACAGCGAACGCGGTGACAGTGACAAAATCAAAATAGTCGCGACTATATTTCCGCTCTATGACTTCGCATACAGCATTGCCGGAGACAGAGCTGATATTTCTATGCTTCTTCCGCCCTCATCCGACAGTCATCTTTACGAGCCCTCTCCGCGTGATATAATCAAAATAAAGGAAGCTGATATTTTCCTGTATATCGGAGGTGCGTCAGACGAATGGAGCGAGAGCGTTTTTTCTGATGAAGACCTTTTTTTACCCGTTCGGCTCATGGATAGTGTAGACCCCTTAGAGAATGAGCATGTACATGAGGATTCATATTTTGACGAGTATGACGAGCATATCTGGACTTCTCCTGTTAACGCCGTTTTAATAGTACAGACGATTTGTGAAGCCCTTTCAGCCGCCGACCCCGAAAACGCAAACTTCTACAGGGATAACGCCGATGATTATATCGCGAGACTAAACGATTTAGATGCTCTTTTCCGAAAAGTGGCGAGTGATGCCCCGAAAAATACAATCGTGTTTGCTGACCGATTTGCGTTTCGTTACCTTGCCGAGGAGTACGGATTTGAATACTTTGCAGCGTTGCCGACCTGTGCAGAGCATACGGAGCCGAGTGCACAGACTTTAGTTTTTCTTATAGAAAAAATTAAAGAAGAAGAACTTCCCGTAGTTTTTTACGGCGAGCTATCGGATATGAGGACGGCGAACTCCATTAGCCGCGAAACAGGTGCGGTGCCGATGCTTCTGCACTCCTGCCATACTCTGTCGAGAGAAATGCTTAACACCGGAGCGGGCTATATTGAGATTATGCAGGAAAACGCCGAAGCATTAAAAACAGCTTTAAATTAAAAGTTGACATATTACAGATTCTGTGATAAAATATGTTATTATATTATTTTTTTTACGAGGAGCTAATTATGAAGACAATTTTTGTTGTTGACGATAACGATGTAAACCTTTTGACTGCCGAAACCTCATTATCAAAGCAGTACCGCGTATTTACGCTCCCCTCTGCGTCCGCTATGTTTGAGCTTCTCGCTAAGATCAAGCCGGATTTAATCCTGTTAGACATACTTATGCCCGTAACAAACGGCTTTGAAGCCATGAAAATACTTAAATCCGATTCGCGTTATTCTGACATTCCCGTTATATTTCTGACGAGCAGAAATGATTCCGCTACCGAAGCGCGCGGATTTGAAGCCGGGGCGACAGATTTTATATGCAAGCCTTTTTCAGAACCGGTATTGTTTAACCGTATAAAGTTCCATCTTAAAATAGAAGAAATAATCCGCGAGAGAACCGACAACCTAAATAAACTAAGGGACAGCATAGTGGGCGTCTTGGCGACTATGGTGGAAAACCGTGACACAATGACCGGGAAGCATATCGAGCGAACCACCCAATACTTAGGATTTCTCATGCATGCGATGCTCGAACGCGGCGTATACGCTGATGAAATGGAGTCCTGGAACCTCGAAATGGTCGCCTCGTCCTCCCGTTTACATGATGTGGGTAAAATCGTTATAACCGATTTAATATTGAATAAGCCCGGCAAACTAACTCCCGAGGAGTTCGATGTAATCAAATCCCACGCTATAGAGGGCGTGAGAATTATTGATACCATAATAGACGAGGCGGGAGAAGAGGCATTTTTACAACACGCAAAGCTCTTTGCCTGGCGGCATCATGAAAAATTCGACGGAACAGGTTATCCCGACAAAATGAGCGGCTTAGAAATCCCGCTCCACGGACGAATTATGGCACTTGTTGACGTTTATGACGCTTTGACCTCTGCTCGTCCGTATAAAGATGCCTTCAGTCACGAAAAGGCGGTAGAAATTATCACCGAAAGCAGCGGAAGTCACTTTGACCCGAAAATAGTCGATGTTTTTCTTGAAATCAATGAGAAGTTCGCCGAATACAGCCGCACTTAAAACCGTCTCTATTGCCTGTCGTTTGCAGGTATTATCGGAAAGGAGTCCTGTATGTCACTTATTCGTAAGTATGTAAGGAGAGCTTTTGGCGGGCGTTTGCTTTATGCGCAGGTGCTTTACGTTGTTATTGCTTTTGCGATTATGGTGGCGGCGAGTTATATTTTTGCCGTAAACATAGAACGCGGACACTTAGAACGCGAAGTCGTCACAACCTTCAGCAACATAGAATCACAATTTTACTCTGATTTACAGGAACTTAATACCTTTATAGGTGTAATAAGCGAAAACGCGCTTTCCATGCTTACAGACGGCGCAGGTTTTATTGAGATGTGCGAATACCTTACATATTTAACCGTATACGGACGCGATGTGCTTACAATAAACGGGTTAAATGGAGTTTTCGCTTCGTTTGATGTGTTTGACCCCGAAACCGAGTCCGGCTTCAGCGGGGCTGTACCCGATATTAATTACTGGGTTGAACTTAAAAAAAGCGGATTTTTAGTCGAGGACCGCTTGTGGTATATTGCGGCTGTTGAGGCGAACGGAGAAATCGTAATGACCGAGCCGTATGTGGATGTTGTTTCTGACGAAATGGTTTTTTCTTACGCACGCGCCATTTTTGATGACAATGGCGAAAGATTAGCCATCATAGGCGTTACCGTTTCGTTAGACCGTATATATGATTTTTACCGCCAAAATCAAAGTAACGACGATGTTACATGGATGCTTTTAGATAAAAGCTTAACAATTGTCGTATTTCCGCACAATGAATTCGTAGGTATGCCGCTTGCCGATGCGCATGAGACAGGTCTTTCCCACATTGCCGCCAATATAGAACGCGATGTTTATGTTTCCGGGCAAAGATTTATCAGCTATGAAGGCGTAGAAAAAGTACACTATGTCCGCCCGCTTGAAAACGGGTGGCATTTAGGCGTTAGCTTGCCTGTCGATTATTATAACAAAAACCTTTTTGATATGATGTTATTTTTAATCGTGTCCGGTTTGGCGTTGTCGCTTATTCTCAGCACGGTTCTAATCCGATTGGTCGCTTCTCGAAACAGGGCGGAGGAGCGTATGCGTCTTATGTTTGACGCTTCACCGCTCGGAATTAGTTTTTGGGATGAAAATTCTATTGTAACAGATTGTAACATGACGACGTTGAAATTCTTCGGTCTTAAAAATAAACAAGAGTACATCGATAGATTCTTTGAGTTTACACCCGAATTTCAACCCGATGGAAAATCCTCTGTCGAGAAAAAAACCGAGATTGTAAAAACAACGCTGGAACAAGGTAATCACCGTTGCGAATGGATGGCACAGATGACGGATGGTACGCTTGTCCCTGTTGAACTGACTTCAGTACGCGCAAAGCATATGAACGCCTATGTTGTTATAGTGTATTCGAGAAGTCTGCGTGATGAAAAAGCCATGGCGGTAAAAATCGCCGAACGCAATAAGTTGCTCAGAACCGTTAACCGTGTCGCCACCACATTACTTTCTGCAAAAAACGAGGATTCTTTTGAGGAATCGTTACTTGTCAGCATGGAGTTTATTTGCAACTCTACAGACGCTGACAGCATACATTTGTGGCACAGCGAACTGACAGACGACGGTCCGTATCTGACCCGCTGTTATGAATGGCACAGCGAAATCTTAGGCTTAGAGACGCAATTGGAACCCAACACCGGAGTTGCTTATGATTCTTTTCCCGAACTCCAAAGTATAATCGCGAGCGGAGAACCTATACACGGTCCGATTACCACGATGCCCGCCGGAGCACACGAGTTTTTCTCGTCGCCCGTAGTAAAGTCATTTGTTTTAATTCCTTTATTCCTGCATGACCGATTCTGGGGGCTTTTTACCTTAGACAATAGCCGTAACGAGCAGACCTTTTCAAATGAGGAGCTTAACATTTTACGTTCAGCGGGACTTATGATAATGAACGCTGTAAATAGAAATGATATGCTTGAAAAAATTAATGAAGAGCATGAAAAATCCGAAAACTTAGCCCACTGGTATCACACCATTCTCGATGCAATACCTTTACCCATTTCCGTCACCGATGAAAACATGAACTGGACGTTTGTAAACAGCGCAGTAGAGAGATTCCTCGGCATGAAGCGCAAGGACATGATGGGCTGGCACTGTAGTACGTGGGGTGCTGAAATATGTAATACGAGCAGATGCAGTATAGAATGTTTCAGAAGAGGAATAAATCAAACCCTCTTTACGTTTAATAATTTATCATTTAAAGCCAACGTAGAAATGCTCCGCGACCTTAATGGTGAATCCGCAGGATTTATAGAGGTTTTCCAGGATATAACCGAGGTTGAAACAATGGCTAAAAGGCAGGCGGAAATTGAAGCGGCAAGTAACGCAAAATCTGCCTTCCTCGCTACTGTCAGCCATGAAATACGCACACCTATGAACACCATTCTCGGTATAGCCGAAATTCAACTTCAAAGTGACAACCATACTCCCGAAGTCGAAGAAGCGTTCACCCAAATCAGCGATTCAGGCGATTTATTATTAAATATAATCAACGATATACTCGACCTTTCAAAAATCGAGGCAGGAAAGTTAGACATAGTTCCCGGCAGATACGATATTCCGAGCTTAGTTAACGATAACGTACAGCTTAATTATCTGAGATACGAAAGTAAGCCCATTAAGCTGACAATTAACTTAGATAAGGACATGCCGCTGGAACTCTTCGGTGATGAATTCAGAATCAAACAGATACTCAACAATCTACTTTCAAACGCCTTTAAATATACTGACGAAGGCGAGGTCGAGCTGTCTGTCTGGCCTACGTTCAAGACGATTGATTACGCCTCAAAAAATGAAAAGTACGATGTTGTGTTTAATCTGCGTGTCAGTGATACGGGCGTGGGTATGACGGTTGAGGAAATCGACAAGCTGTTTGATGAGTTCTCACGTTTCAGTACAAACCGTACTACTGTAGGAACCGGTCTCGGTATGAGCATTACTAAGCGTCTCATTGATATGATGAACGGCAACATAACAGTAGAGAGTACCCCTGCTAAGGGTTCGGTTTTCACGGTCAGTTTACCGCAAAAATTAGTTTCCGATGCGGTATGCGGCGCTGAACTTTCGGAAAAATTCAGAAGCTTTAATTTCAAGAGCAGAGCCCGCTTAAAGAAAACACAGATTGTACGAGAGTATATGCCCTACGGAAGTGTGCTTATAGTAGACGATGTAACGCTTAATTTACAAGTCGCAAAAGGCATGATGTTACCGTATGCTCTTCGGATAGAAACGGTCTTGAGCGGAATTGAGGCTGTAGAAATGATTAAAGCCGGAAAAGAATATGACATAGTATTTATGGACCACATGATGCCGTTTATGAATGGTATAGAAGCAACAAAAGTCATACGTGATTTAGGATACAGTAAAACTATTGTCGCACTGACCGCCAACGCTCTGGCAGGACAAGAGGAAATATTCTTGAAAAACGGATTTGACGGTTTTATTTCAAAGCCGATTGATTCACGCGAGTTAAATCTGATTCTTAACGAACATATACGTAATAAAAAGCCGCGCGAGATTGTAGAAGCGGCACGTAAGGAGCAACGTGAAAGGGAAAATAAAAATAACGCCGTTCATCCCTCCGGTAAAATTAAAACTACCATCCCGAATATGGGTAAGTATTTTGCTAAGGATGCGGAACATGCCGTTTCCGTGCTTGAAAAATTGTTTGCGGAAGACCACCCTCTCAGCGATGATGATATTGAGCTTTATGTCACAACGGTTCACGGTATAAAAAGCTCGCTTGCCAATATCGGCGAGGAAGAGTTGTCAAAAGTGGCGTTAAACTTAGAACATTCGGGGAAAAAACGCGATTTATCCGTTATGTGGGATAAAACCCCGGTGTTCGTATCTGTGTTAAAATCGTTGATTGATAAATACAAACCTGAAGACAGCGATGACATTGTGGATGTTTCAGAGGAAGATTTAGCCTTTTTACGCGAGAAGCTTCTCGCTATAAAAGCGGCGTGTGACAGCTTTGATAAACAGACTGTTAAAGCAACCCTAAACGAGCTCAAACAAAAGCTGTGGTCGGAGGGAATAAATGAAGCATTAGAGAAAATCGACTCATATTTATTGCACAGCGCGTTTGAAAAAGCCGCCGAAGTAGCTACGGAAACTGCGGATTTCTATTACTAAGTCAAACGGGACGATGGTACTCATCGTCCCGTAAATTTTATTATCTTCTTTACTCACTGCATGTTCAGCCCGAAGCTCACGCCGAGAGCTGTATCGACCCGTGTCATAGAAGTATGGTCAAGTTCTCCCATTCGCTCTTTCAAGCGTTTTTTATCTATAGTACGTACCTGTTCAAGAAGCACTACAGAATCCTTTGCCAATCCGCAGTTTTGTGAGTTTAAGGCTATATGGGTCGGTAGCTTCGATTTCTCTTTTTGGCTGGTGATTGCCGCCGCAATAACTGTAGGGCTATGCTTGTTCCCCACATCGTTTTGCACAATCAGCACCGGTCTCATTCCGCCCTGCTCAGAGCCGACTACCGGACTTAAATCGGCATAGTAGATTTCGCCGCGTTTAATGTACATAATTTGTTTCCTTTCCGTTATTTTTTCAGTAATAAAACCTCCACGCACCGCATTTTTTATTTATGTAGCGCGTTGTTATGTTTATTTTTAACATCGTCAGCGGTAATTATTCAATACAACCGCCTAATTCATTCTATTATTTTTGTCGAATTTTGTGAATTGACTAAATCATAAAAATATATTATAATAGTATATACTGACAGGAGGTTCGTTTCTATGGTGAAAAAAGGAAAACATGACAAAAAGGAATCCGAAAATAAAAAAATAAAGCTCAAATTCTCTGTAATGAAGGAGTTCAGAGAATTTATCTCACGCGGGAGCGTAATGGATCTTGCTGTCGGTATCGTCATAGGCTCGTCCTTTACTGCGATTGTGAACTCTGCTGTAAAAGATATAATCACGCCTTTTATCGGCGTAGTTATTGGCGGTATTGACTTTTCTTCGCTCAAAATAACCCTGCCGAGCTTTTATCCGAATGTTGAACGTCCCGTTTTCACCTACGGTCTGTTTATACAATCGGTGATTAATTTTCTTATTATTGCGGTTTGCGTATTTACACTTATTAAATTTTTAAATACCCTTAAGGGTAAGATGGAGTCTGAAAAAAAGACAAACGAGAGCGACTTACCGTCTGTACCGGAAAAGAGTGCTGAAATTTTACTTTTAGAAGAAATCAGAGATTTGCTTAAAAACAAACAGGAGGATTCTTTATGAGAATTATTAAAGTCGAGAATTATGAACAACTAAGCCGCGAGGTCGCCGATTTAATCGCGGCGGAGATTAGAGAAAAGCCGAAGTGCGTACTCGGTCTTGCCACAGGCTCGACGCCTGTCGGTGCGTATAAATTATTGGTTCGGGCATATGAATCAGGTGAAATTGACTTTTCGGAGATAACGTCGGTAAATCTTGACGAATACTGCGGGTTGCCGCCGGATAATCCCGAAAGCTACCGCCGTTTTATGGACGAAAATCTTTTCAACCATATAAACATCGACAAAGCCAAAACCCATGTCCCGAACGGCATGGCGGAAAGTCTTGACGCAGAAGCCAAAGGGTATGAAGCTCTTATTAAAAGTCTCGGCGGTATTGATTTACAGCTCCTCGGAATGGGGCATAACGGACACATAGGTTTTAACGAACCCGATGAGGAATTTAAAGCCCTGACGCATCACGTTCACTTAGCAGAGCAGACTATAAAGGCTAATTCAAGGTTTTTTGAAAGCCCCGAAGACGTCCCGAAGAGTGCGATAACTATGGGTATAGAAACAATAATGCACGCAAAAAAAATTATCATTGCCGTAAGCGGAAACGATAAAGCAAATATATTAAAAAAGGCTCTTTTCGGAACGATTACACCGCGAATACCCGCATCAATTCTACGGCTTCATAACAACTTAACAGTGGTGACGGATTGTTTAACATGATAAACAGAATTAAAAATATAAGAATAAATAATAAAGGGAAGCACAAAAGCCTTAAAAAAGCAGTCGCCATATTGTTTCCTTTGTTTTTGGTGTTCTTGACAGAATCCGTACATACAAACAGCCTGTCTAAAATTTTAGCGTTTACCGTAAACAACCCAAAAACGATAATATTTTCTTTCCTTGTTGTGTCTATGATTTATACCGCTTTAGTATCGTTAACGCGGAGCGTTACGTGGGCGGCGGCGGTGAGTTCGCTTTTATTCTTCACTTTTGCGGTGGTTGAGTATTTTAAGTTTAAATCAAGCGGAACCCATTTTAATATATCTGATTTAAAAATGTCGGCTACTGCCGGAAATATGTCTGACTTTGCGGTTATTCGTCCTACTGCGGGTATGATTATAGGGGGATTATTGCTTTTTTCTTACATTTTTCTTATTTTTTTGTTGAATATCAAGATTAACGTAAAAAGATTTCTCGCCGTCTGCTCGTCTTTTAGTATTGCAATGATTTTTATGTTTTTTATTGCTATAGAACCTGTTTACGGCTTAGTGTATACGATTTTTGAAATTAGCACGGAGGACGACAATAACGTGTTCTTGTCCCGAGAGATATTTACAGAGAATAAGCTGATTGCTAATCTGACCCAATCTCTCTCGCGAGAATTCAGCAGACTCACTAAAACCCCCGAAAACTACAGTTTTGAAAAAGTAAGTCAATATTTGAGCGGCAACCGTAATAAAAAAACACCGCGTAAAAGCGATGATGTTCAACCGAACGTAATCGTAATAATGTCCGAAAGCTTTGCGGATATGCGCTTGATTGACGGTATTTATGTTCCGGACGGAGTTTATGACGATTTTGACGAGCTTAAAACTTATGGTTTTAGCGGTATGTCCTTTGTCCCCGCATTTGGCGGTAACACGGTTAAGACGGAGTTTGAGCTTTTGTTCGGGCTTCCGCTCAAATCCTTGGGCAACGCTCCGATTCCTCCGAGCTTGATTGAAGTTGACGGGGAAACCGAAGAAACATTTGCAAAACTTTATTCTACCGCAGGTTACTCCGCTTTTTATATTCACCCTTTTAAAGCCGGTTTTTATAATCGGGACAAGGTCTATTCCGAGTTCGGTTTCGACCGCCTTATATTTGACGAGGATTTGACAACAGATATTACGTACTTCGGCAACTATATTGACGATGAAACCGTTTTTAAACAAATACAGAGCATTTTAGAGGGACAATCCGCAGATTATAAACCGAACTCGCCGTCCTACATCTTCGCAACAACAATGCAAAATCATATGCCTTACATCAACGAGGATTTTGACGGCAGTGAACTTGATTATTACTTTTCGGGTATAAAACAAACCTCACATGCGCTGTTTGAATTTTACGAATATATAATGACTTTCGAGGAGCCAACAACGGTTTTATTCGTAGGCGACCATTATCCGAGTTTCAGCACGGATTCAAGCGCGTATGTTGCGGCTGATATAACCGCCGAAAACTGCTATGAGTTTTATATACAGCCCTATTTAGTTTTAAGTAACTTTGATATAGATTACGGCGTTTTCCCCGAAGATTGTGTTTCTGCGTTTTATCTCCCGCATTTATTAATTTCGGCAATTGGTCTGCCTACCGATGATTTTATCGACACCTTTTTATCTATGGTTGAACACACTCCCGTGTATACGGATGTCGGTTTATTTTTACCGCAGAATGAGAAATTCGACATGCTGACCTATGACAGAACACGGGGACACAGATACTCGGTGTATGACTAAGCTTTTGGAACTTCCTTAAAAACCGCGCTGAACATTTGTTTTAAATTTGACGCGCCTGTTATGCTTATACCATAATCTTCGCGTTTGTCGAGGTTTTTCAACGCGCTTTTCGGAACTATAATCCGCTCAAAACCCATACGTTTACATTCACGCACCCTCTCACGAATATTAGAGATACTGCGTATTTCACCGCCGAGTCCGATTTCCCCGAATACCGCTAAATCCTCAGGTACTACGATATCGGTTAAGCCTGAATAAAGTGCGAGTGCGACCCCTAAATCCGCTGCCCGTTCTTCAACTTTTAAACCGCCTATTATGTTTATATAAACGTCATATGTCCCGAAATTTAAGCCTGTACGTTTTTCTAAAACCGCGAGAATAAGACAAAGCCTGTTATAATCAAAACCGTTCGCCACGCGTCGAGGTTGCCCAAAGCCTGTCTTTGTAACAAGTGCTTGTACCTCTGCTAAAATCGGTCGCGAACCCTCCATAGTGCAAAGTATTGATATTCCGCTGACTCCGCCGGGTCTGCCCGAAAGAAGCATAGCGGACGGGTTGGGAACCTCTGCAAGTCCCGAATCTCGCATCTCAAACACGCCTATTTCATTTGTAGAGCCGAACCTGTTTTTTGCGGCTCGCAGTATGCGATAGGCGACTTGTTTATCACCTTCAAAATAAAGTACCGCATCTACAATATGCTCAAGCACTTTCGGTCCCGCCACGCCGCCGTCTTTGTTGACGTGTCCGACCACAAATACCGAAATTTCCTCGGTTTTCGCCATTCGCATCAGCATATTAGTACATTCGCGTACTTGAGTTACGCTACCCGCCGTCGAGTTAATCCCGCTTATTGTAACAGTTTGAATCGAGTCTATTATAAGTAGGTCTATTTTGTTCTTGACAGCGGTACAAATAATTGATTCGCAATCTGTACTTGCCGCTAAAAATAAATTTTCGGGATTTATACCGAGCCTGTCTGCGCGAAGCTTAATCTGCCGTTCACTTTCTTCGCCCGAAACATATAGAACATTCAAATTCCTGCTCAAATACTCGCAGATTTGCAATAGCAATGTGGATTTACCTATCCCCGGGTCGCCCGAAATAAGGACTAATGAGCCTTTAACTAACCCGCCGACAGCTCCTCCACTCGCAGAGGAGCTTTCCCCTGCTAAGGAGCTTCCTCCCAATACGCGGTCAAACTCAGACATACCCGTGCTGTGACGTATTTCGCCGCCGTTGTCTCCAATGCTCGAAAGCGTTTGAAGACTTAAATTCGTACCGCTTACGGTTCCGGATAGCTTCTCATCACGCTCTTTAAATTCAACAAGGGTATTCCACCCACCGCAACCCGCGCATTTTCCGCTCCATTTTAAATGCTCATTCCCGCAGTCGTTGCAGATAAAGCATATTTTAGACTTTGCCATTTTTTAGTCTCCTGTTCATATTTTTTCGTAAAACCATATTACTTTTTACAATCAAAAAGATTAACATTTATCTAATTCTTCTGACAATGCTTCTAAAGCCAATCCCGCCGCCTTTCCGTAAGCGCGGATTAACCCGCCTTTACCGAGTAAAATTCCGCCGAAATACCGCACAACAACGACAACTACATTTTCCATATTACGCCTCTGAATCGAGTTCATAAGCGGTAGTCCCGCTGTTCCGTGGGGTTCGCCGTCATCGCTGTGACGGCAGTGAGTCACCGCAGGCAATCCGCCTTCGGCGGGGTATTGTGCTATCAGATAAGCAAACGTAATGTGCCGTGCTTTCTTATGTCCCCGCGTGATTTCGGCGATGTAGGCTTTAGCGGATTCCTCACTGTCAACTTGCTTTGCATATGAAATAAAGCGGGATTTTTTTACTATTAATTCCTGCATTACTCTAATCCCCCGTACACTTTCCAATTCTTTCGCCAGCCCATTCGCCAATCCACCCTAAATACGCCGCCGAACCTCCCGTAATCGGAATCTGTACAATTTCCGGCACTTCATAAGTGTGATTTTCTTTAATAAGCACGGCGATTTTGTCAAACAAATCAGCCCGCGATTTAATCAATAGCATAACTTCATTTTCATCACAGATTTCACCCTGCCACGAGTATATGCTTTCAATCGGTAAAAGCTGAACACACGCCGCCAATCTCTGCTCTACGAGCAGTTTTGCGGTATGTTTTGCCGCAATTTTATCGGGGTAGGTTGTGGTGATTATTGTATAATTTGTCATGGTGCAATGCTCCTTTAAATAATTTTTTGCATTATAACAATCGGATAATCTTTTTCACCCATTTTAAACGAACGCTCTGCGACATTTTCATACCCATGTTTAGTATAAAATTCAAATGCGCGTATGTTATTTTTCAGTACATCAAGAATAAAATACGGGTAACATTTTTCGGCGAGTTTTTGTTCAATTTCTGCAATCAATTTATGACCGTAACCTTTACCGATGTAGTCTTTACGCAGATAAATCGCTGAAATTTCGCCGCCGTTTTCAAAGCCCTCAATAAACGATTTTCCAAAAACAGCCGCTCCTATTAAACAGTCATTTTCCTTCATAATCAGAAAGTCCGAGGCGTTCTCGTCAAAGCGTTTTAGCAAAGCTTTGTATCGCTCATCACTTGACATTGAATCAAGATAATCGTCTGCAATAATACCGCGATATTCCGACTTCCAACACGAGTCTAAAAAGACGGCGATTTCATATATTTCGTCACGGTTGGCGTGTTTAATTATCACATTCATACCTCAAAATCCTCGCTGTAAACTTTAGTCATCACATCTCTACGAAGCAGTCCGTTTTCATTCTCTTTATCGAATATTGCGTTTGCCTCGGCGATATGCGTTTCATAATTCGGGTCTGTCGGCAATGGGTCGTGGGAGTGCGAAGTCATGTATTGAATCCACTTTTCCCGCGTATAGAATACAGAGTTCGGAAATTCACGAATAGTCGGATTTTCAAAAAACACATCTGTTGATAATTTGCTGTGTCCCACGCTGCTACCGCCGGGCGTTTGGTTATAAATCGCGATTACACGCACATTTTCTTTTCCGATTCTCCGACATTCCGCACGGAATTTGTCGGGGTCAAACCAATGCAACGCCTGTGCGACTGTTATCAAGTCAACGCTGTTGTCGGGAAGCGTTGTCGCTTCCGCTGTGCTGTTGATTATTTTCACATTCGGGAAGGGTTTTAATGTTATTTCAAGTTGTTCGTGCATATCCGAATTAGGCTCAACCGCAAACATATTGTAATTGCGTTTGGCGAGTAATTCCGTGAATTTTCCTGTCCCTGCGCCTATATCGGCGACAACGGAATCGGGGGTGATGAATTTGCAAATGTAATCAATCGCCGCTTGGGGATAACTCGGACGAGCCTGTGCGTAAACCGCGCCTTTACCGGAAAATTTCTCTGTGTTATTCATACCTCAAAATCCTCGCTCTTGAAATTGCTGTAAAACCGCCCTGTTTCTGCCGTAAACTTCAACACGCAGTAATCGGGGTCGGTCACTCCTGCGGAATAATACATCTTGTCGCCCTCGCGCCAAATCATCTCTTTAGACTCGCTGTCCTCCAAAACTTCCGCCCTGCCTTTCAGCATTACGCCGCGGAAAAATCGCTTGTCCATGAAATAAATACAGGCTTTCGGATTCTCGCGATATTGCGACACACGCATTGACGACGTGTTGGTCGAGAACCAAAATTCCTTGATTCCGTCACGTTTTCGCGGCGGTAACATCGCTTTCATATTCGGGAAACCGTCCGAATCGACAGAGCCGATGAACGACACACCCTGCTTGTCGATTAAGTTTCCGATTGTTTGTTCGGGATTACGCATCATGTTCTTCCCCCCTAAATGCAACAGCATCAACTTGAAACAACAAGTCTTCATGTGCGAACGCAGTTTGAATTGACTTTCGAGCAGGATATTTCCCGTTAAATCTCTCTTTGATTACTTTTTCCATTGTCGGAATATCCCATATATTTTTGAATAAAGCATCTAACTTTACAACCGATTCCAAGGTCAATCCAACACTGCTTAACCTCTCTTCTAAATGATTAAATGCTCCGTTAATTTGTTCCTCGATTGTTCCGCCGAGATTACCTACGCAATAGCTTGTGTAAACAAAACCTCCCGCTTCTACAATACCGGCGTGCGCCCACTCCTCGTTTATATCGCGTCTTGCAATTTTTGACATAGTAAAACTCCTTTTCTTCTCATTATACCATAATAAACTTGACAACTGTATGTCATGTTTATACGTATTGCTACTTTAATTCTTTTCGCCACATAGAAATCTTTTCCTTGAAATTCATTCCTGCATAAGCGGAACTTGTTGATGACATAATGTGATATTTTTGATTTGCGGTTGCATTGAAACATTTAGATTTATATTTTTTCAAAAATCTTAAAAATACATTGATGCGGAATAGTAAAAGTTTCAGAGGTAATTTTACATAAAGCCTCGTAATGTTCTTTGTCGTATTCCTCAATCAAATTCTGCGGCAAAGATGCGCCGACACCGCGGCAAGCTCTCATACGACCGCACCAACTTTCGCGAGTAAATTCTAAATCTTCAACGTATTCCTGCAAATCGACAACAGCGAATTTCTCATCTAACCAGTCGGGCGGACATGGCTTTACTCTGTCAAAATCGTTGCCGTTCCAGTTAGGGTTATACTTCAAAACAAGTTCCTCTGATTTCGCTAAAATCTCACTTTCGCGCGGTAGCCCAATCATCGAAAGGATTGCAAATCTTCCGCCTTTTTTCAAAACACGGTATATTTCGGGAATAGTGGTTTCCACAGGAAAGTACCAAAAACACTGACAAGCAGTAACCGCATTGAAAGTGTTTTCAGCAAACGGAATTTGATTTGCGGGGCAAACAAGGTAACTAATATTCGGGTTGTCGGTTAATAATTTTGCTGCTTCTATTTGTTCTGCTGAAATGTCCGTGCCTATCCACTTTGTATTCGGTACTAAAGCCGTCATATACCGCGGAATAACACCGCTGCCGGTTCCCAAATCGAGAACAGTCTGTCCCTCGGTTCCTATATTGTATTTGAGAATCGTTTTGAAAAATCGCTCATTATAAATGTCGCGGTACTTTGCATAATCATGCGACACTTTACCAAAGTCCCAACTCTTACCGCTATCAACATGGTCTAAATTAATCACTTTTGTTTCCTCACTTTCGGTTTCAAATTTTTCATAAGTCATACCTCAAATCTTTCTTTTAGTTTTCGATAATACGCAGACACACTTTTATCGCCGTCATTGTTTTTGAACAAGCAAAACGGTAAACTGTCAGTTTCACGGTGCTTGACTACACAGTTACAGCATTTGCCAAAGTTCGGACAATCAACTTTCGGGCAACAACATTCTTTTACGTTTGGGCAGTTCATACTTATATTCTCCTCTCAATCTCGCTCTTAACCCGCTCTAAATTGCTGTAAAACCGCCCTGTTTCTACTCTTTGTACATGCCTTTTTTGGACGTAGCGTGGGATTCGAGCCATTCATATTTCATGTGTTTGTGATACCTTTCATTGATTTTTAACCGGAACACGAATTATAGTTTTCAGCTTCTCCGGTGCGGTTTTGCGTGGGTCGTTCAGATAAATTTCATGATGCCGACGACCCGAGCCGGGCTGGCGGTTATCGCTTATGTCGCTGACATAGTTATTTTCGGCGATAAACTGCATGATTACAGCGTTTGTGCGAGGTTCATCGTCATACGAACCTATGTGCATTGCTTGAACGCAAAGCCCCTCTGTAAACTTTTCGAGCCTCGCTTTAGATATGTCAAGTTGCGGCTTTTTCGTGTCAAGTTTCGCCTTTGCCGCTTCAAAAATATCAGTAGTAATAAAATCCGGCTGCCGAATCATCGCAGTCCAACAGTATTTGCCCTTATCCTTGTACCACTCCTCAGAGCTGTCATTCAGCCACCACAACCCCTCAAGCGGCGGTACGACATATTCCATAACAGATTTGTTGCTCATTTTAATCGTGTACGAAAGTCCGTAAAGAATTTCTAACGCAGATTTGTATTCTTCACTGACATTCGGGTTGCCCGTGCCGTCCACCATAATGAACACCATCTCCGGCACGTCAATGACAGCCGGAGTGGTTTTAGGTTGGTAGAGGTCTTTGCGAGTTTTCTTGAAATCAATCGGCATTTTTTCGCCTCACATACTTTCTGAAATCACAGCACATCAACACTAACTATTTTGCAACCCTTACTTGCATAATAACGCAACATTTCGTCAATTTTCCTCTTATCATAACTCGTAATACAATCCGATAAAACAGTAACGCCATAATCCGATTTACGCAAGTTGTAGCAGGTCGATTTAACACAAGCGACAGCATCCGCTCCCGCTATATAGAAGTCACAGATTTCATTTTTACCGATAAAGTCCGCAAATTCCTCACTTGTTAAAGCGTTTGTTTTGGATTTTGTGAAAATATTTTCTGACACTATCTTCATATCCGAAACCAATTCAACCCCTTTGGTATTGGGTTTAAAAGTCCTTGTACCTGCTGATAAATTCTCATGCCGAATATAAACGACATGAATATTTTGAGCGACCGCCCAATCGACAGCCTTGTTAATATTGTCTATGATTTCTTTGTAATTTTTAGTGATGTCGTTTTGAATGTCGATGATAACTAAGGCTTTTTTCTCGTTTTGCATTTTTTACAAACACCCCTCTGTTTCTTCCCAATCGACAAACAACTTGTACTTCTCGGTGGTAAACCGTAACACGCAATAATTCGGGTCGTCTGCACCTGAAAAGTGGTTTTCCAAGCCACTATACCAGTTTTCCCGCTTACTTGCATCATCGGTTAAAACTTCAAGTTTTCCTCTTAAAGTTATGCTGTACTCCTCGGACGAAAAGCAGACTGCGGCGCGGTTGTCACGCTCGGCGCGTTTCGCCCAATTGCTCAGGGTGCCTGAGCAAAATGTGAGTTGCCTAATACCTTCCGACTTAGACGGTGTGATAACAGCGGCGGTCAAGCAACCGTCCAAATCCTCCTGCGCGAGAACGCAATATTGATTTTTATATTCGCCTGATGCCGTTCTTTCCTTGATAATTTCGCTTGCTTTCGTAATGAATTTTTCCATGTCAAGACTCCTTTTTCTTCTCATCATAACACGGGATATATGACAATAGTATGTCATATTTAAAAATAATTTTTCATTTCTTACCGCTGTCAACATGGTCTAAATTAATCATTTTTGTTTCCTCGCTTTCGGTTTCACGAGTTCGTAACTCATCTCAATCTGTCGTTTCAACTCATCATCAGAAACATCACCGTTCAAATAAACCGTGTTCCAATGAGTTTTATTCATGTGCCAACCCGGAGTTACGTCCTTGAACGCTTTCCGCAGAAAATCGGCTTCAAGCGGTTCACATTTTAGATTTATGCACAACTTACCGTTTCGCTCATAAATGTGAGCAAAACCTTTTCTGTTCGCCCTGTGCCGCATGAGCAACCACTTTCCGTCATCGGAATGTGCGGAGTCGTTGTCGAATGGGTAGTCCTCGTAGGCGGCGGGGAATGTCAGGCAGTGGTTAATTAGTTCTTGTCGGTTCATAGAGTTAGAATCGTTCCTTTTCTAATAATTTTTCTTGTAGCAATCGTAAAAATTCTTGTTTATTTTGCGGCGAAATATAAGCCGCACCAAACAAATGTGCATCCACCAGTCAACTTTTGATTTAAATTTCATATTTTTAGCATGTCCTTTCTTCACGAATGTGCTGTTTGAAAGTTTCGGTTTCCCCGATTTGCACCGGTTCTTTCAAACTTACCCCCCTTTAAAACACTCAATTTGAAATTGCACATCCTCAAAAAATCTCGAAATGTGGAATCCATCGGCGACTGCATGGTGAATCTGCATGGTAAGAGGCATTTTATACTCACCGTTTTGTTTCTCATATTTTCCCCAACTTACGAAAGGTGCCAAGTATGTTCCGCTGTCAAAAACGTGCAGGTCACAGGATTTATAATGTAACCAAGGCAAGCACGAAACGTCAAAAACATTTCGCTCTTTTTGAGGAAATTGAATATCGCAATTGCTTTTTTGTTTTTCCATGTCATCAATAATTTGCCCGTAAAAAGTTTGAAAATCGGACGAATACGCAGTGACTAAACGAGTTAGCATTTCGCTCTCGGAATTGAACACTGTATACAACGGAAAAACCTCGTCCCATAAAATTAAATCTCCGTCTTCATCATACCCCATTTTAAATTCATCGCGACTGTTAATTACCTTTGTCACAATATAAATAAAAGTAGGATAAAACCTATAATTTTCGGACTTGCAGAACCCTCTTAAACTACTCACATTTATATCAGCAGTAATATTAATCACACAGCGTAGATTTTCAATAAAATGCTTGAAAATTTCGCCGCGCTTCCAGTTTTCCAATGATACTTTTTTATAGTTCATGTTTTTACTTCCTTCTTTCCAATTTCGGTTTCACAAGTTCGTAATTCATCTCAACCTGCCGTTTCAACATCGGAATTAGCGGAGTCATTATCGGACGGGTAGTCCTCGTAGGCGGCAGGGTATGTTAAACAGTAGTCTATAAGCTCTTGGCGCGTCAAACCGCACCGCCTTTCGGTCGCCACAAAACGAAAAACACAGCAGCGATTTTTGTTCTCACTCCTGAATAAATTCCCAATACCCGGTTTTAGATGAGCCTACTCGCCGGATAATGCCGGCTTCTTGGAGCGTTTTCATTTGTCGAGACACTGTTCGCTTTGAGAAACCGGTATTCTCGGCAATTTTTTCTAATGTGAATTTTGGGTTTTGCCGGACGCAATTCAAAATTACCTCTTCAGTTCCGTTGCCATTTACATTGCCATGTGGCAACGTAAAACCTTCTGCGAACGGAAATGACACAATCAAAAAATTGTCTTCGAAGGTAAAAATCGACTGGTCGTAAACATCAAGAATTCGGCTCATACCGGAGCCGAGCTGCTCCACGAGGTCGACATCCTTAAATACCCTCATAAGTTCACGGTTACGCGGCATGGAGCGGCAACGGAAAAAGTTCTCGCGGCTGAGTCCCTGCGGCAATCCGCCATAGGATGTGATGGTGATTCTGTCGGAGAAAATTTCCACCACCGGAGGCACTTCACGGCTGTAGTCGTTATGGACGATAGCGTTGATGACGGCTTCTTTCAGAGCGAGTTCGTCAACCATCTGCCGCTCAAGTCTTTTTTGGGCAGTAACTTTCGCAAACGTCTTGTTCTCCACTCGGAGTTTTTCCAAAACGCGATTCGTCGCCGTAATAAGGCAACGATAACCGTATTCCTCATTTTCAACCAAGTCTACTTTTGTCGTTCCCGCATATTTAGCAACCTTGATTGACACACCGTTTTCGTCCGCCAAAAGATAGGCGGCGTAATTGAACCGCCCGCCATTGTCAAGCAAGTCCAACGAGGCTAAGAATTCATCGTTGAATTTCAGCTTCTGCTCGGAATAGTAAATCTCAAGCTGCTTGAATGCGAGATTTTGCCTTGGAGAACGCATATTGCTCAGGTGAAGCGGTATGCGCTTGGCGTACATCGCTTCTATTTGCTCTTTGGTCATATGTTGGTTGGAACTGCCAATGCGGATAAAACAGCCCTCCGGGGACATTCCTTTTCTACGTAAATAATACGGCTTGTCAATGCCGCTGGAAACGACAACCTTAATGACCCCAACGCTGTCAATCTTTTCTATAAGAATATCAAACAGACCGAGCGTGTGCGGTCGAATGTTGTTCTTGATTCTGTCGGTAATCTGCCTCTGGACAAGGTCGAGATTTTCCACGCCGACAATGGCTTTCGCCTTATCGTCAATGCCAACGTATATCTCGCCGCCCTCGGAATAGTTGAGTAACGCCACTACGGTTTCCTCAAAATCGTCCGGTACTTGAGATTTGTATTCGATTCGGTTACGTTCTTCGGGAAAATTAAATAGCATTGCGGTCACCCCTTTCGCGTTTATTTGTTCGTGCGGTTCGCATTTCAGATTTATACAGAGTTTGCCGTTTCGCTCATAAATGTGAGCGAAGCCTTTTCTGTTCGCCCTGTGCCGTATGAGTACCCACTTTCCGTTATCGGAATGGCTGAGTCGCTCTCGAATGGGCAATCCTCATAGGCGGCGGGGAATGTCAAGCAGTAGTTTATTAATTCTTTTCGAGTTGCGATGGTTGACGGTGCATTGACATCGCCAAGGGTTTTTCGTGGTTTTTAGGCATGATAAACCTACTTCCTATCCTTAACCAACGCCGCAAAACTGCGGTCGTATTGCCGTTCTACCGCTTCCGAGAAAAAGCAAGCGGGGAACTCGCCCGAACCTGTGTGATATGCTACACATTCGCAACATTTGCCGCGCCGTGAACATGAATATGTACACGGGCATTTCATTGATTTGTTTTCTTTACAGTTTGACATAGTTTATATCCTCCTATTCTTCGTTATCAAGAAATACACCAAATGCTTTAACCTTTACTTTTGCATGATATTTAATCTCATACACCGATTCTCCGTCCAATATAGCTTTGTATATTTCACTTAACTCTTTCTGTGCATCTTCCTGTGAAGCATACCAGCCTAAGGAATCGAGGTTGTCCCCAAAAAAGCCGCTCTTGTCTGTACCGCAAAGAGCGTATTTGGGTCCGTTTTTACCCGGAAAATAATTTTTTTGAATTGAAAACTTATAGTAAGAGGACATAGTTTCGCCGGACCGGATAGTGATTCTTCTTTCTCCGGTATAAAAAGGTTGATTTTGCTCTTTAGTCTCTTTAACGCATAATTTGTCAAGCAACAATGTGTCCAACGATACGTCTAATGTTTTTGCAATATTAATTAATTTTTCAGTTTCGGGATAACCGTTGCCCTGTTCCCATTTGGAAACCGCCTGCCTTGACACGCCTGTCATTTCCGCCAATTGTTCTTGTGAAAGATTTTTTTCCATTCTTATTTTTTTAAGATTTTCAGAAAAACTCATAATAAAAAACTCCTTTTTATAAATTTGGTAATTTTATTATATCCCAAAAATTAAGTTGCGTTCTACCAACCTGCATTTGCATTTTCGCAACATAGGGTTGCAAAGCCGTTAGTTTTAGTAACCATACCGAATAAATAGATTTCGTGGTTTTGGTTCATAGTGATTCCTTTCTCTTTTCCCCCGCTGTTAATGAATTATTGCTGTTGACAAAGGGGCTTTTGTTTAGCGGGTAAATCGCTACGTTAATTTTTCTCTCCACACAGAAACCTTCTCCTTGAAATTCATTCCTGCATAAGCGGAACTTGTTGAGGGCATAATGTGATATTCAATATCTTTCAGGCTTTCAAGACCGTTATATCTGCAATAAAAATTAAATGCTTTTTTGCTGTTAAACAACACTTTATTTATATTGAAATATTTCACAAATACAGGGATTTCTGTGTTACCGACTTCGTTTTTTATGTTCGTATCTGCCGAACCTTTTATTTCACAGCTTATCAATGTATCCCATAAAGCTATTCCATGTTTGAAAATCATCGCTTTCTTTTGCTCGTAATCATCGAAATCAATTTTCTCGCTAAAAATCTCAGCGATTATACGCCAGAATTGGTTTTGGGGATTGCCGTAATATCCGTTGCTTTCCCGTGATTTTACAGACGGGAATGTTCCTAATATAAGTATTTGCGGGTTATCTCCATATAAAGCTGAAAACGCTTTATGAGTGTTATCACCTCTTTCTTTCTCTATCAATTCCAAAGCCAACCGTAACGCTCTGATTCGTCGCTCAAGCAACGTCTTCTGCGATTTGCCGAAAGTAGACGTGTCGATTTTCTCGCATTTCTTGAGCGTTGATAAAAGCGCGATGTGGGCTTCTTCGAGTTGTTCTTTTTTATAATTCATGATGAGCCTCCATATCAAAAAATTAAATTCGCCAATTCTTCGGGTATCCTCCTTACTCATTTTAACCTAATCTCAAACCCTCTCTTTGAATCCCCGTCAAATCCTACCGATTCGTAGAATTTGTGAGCTTCTTCACGCTTAATTCCACTTTGTAATGTAACTTTGTAACAGTCACATTCTCTTGCAAATTCAACTGCCGAATCCATTAGTTTGCGACCGATTCCAAGTCGGCGATAGTCGCCGGAAGTGACTACGTTTTCAATAAATCCAATAGGCGAACATTGCCTTGTGATATTCGGAATTATTGCGATATAACAAGTTCCCGCAATTCGTCCGTCTATATCGGCAACGAAATAAGTAACGCCACATTTATTCGCCTGTTCAAAAACAGAGCGTGCCATGCTTTCCTCAATTAGCGTGTCGAGAGGTTGCAGTTCGGCGTATAAATCAAGTATTTGCGGTATATCTGAAGTCTCTGCTTTTCTAATTATGACGTTCATGTGTCTTTCCCCTCCCCAAACTTCCCATAACTAACCCGCTCATTAAACGGCAATTTCTCACGCGGCTTTCCCTCGACCTCCGGTTTTCCAATCGGCAACACAGCACGCAACCGATACCCGGCAGGGACACCGAGTGCTTCAAGCGCGGCTTTTTTACGATTTCAAAAAAGTTCATAACG
Organism: Oscillospiraceae bacterium; assembly: GCA_009778065.1. Lineage (GTDB taxonomy): Bacteria > Bacillota > Clostridia > Oscillospirales > Ruminococcaceae > Ruminiclostridium_E. The sequence continues at coordinate 53,368 of WRKM01000004.1, read as the reverse complement.
CATGACCTCCCGACACTTTTTAATGATTCTGCCATATGACGATTCTCCATATTTCTATAAAACCTTTATCATAATAATTTCGGGCGGCTGTTCAAACGGCGTACCGTCCAAAACTAAACAACCCTTATCAACGTATCCGAGTTTCCGATAAAAATGCTGTGCCTGTTCATCAGCTTGCGTGGAGGTCATTACCATTTTATAGCCGAGCGTTCGCATTTCGTCCTCCCAATGGAGCATTGCCTGTCTGCCGAAACCCTGTCTTTGACAGGATTCAGTAATGTAAATGAGAGTCAAAAACGGAGTATTATCCCAAAACAGATTATACCGCATGATTCCGATGGGTTTGCCGCCGTCGCTGATGATGTAACCGCGCCTGTCACGGACTTTCAATGCAAACTCACTCTCGCTGAGATGCTTGTCGAGCGTGAACCAAAAGGGCTTGTCGTTTTCGGTTGCATATTTGACTTCAAACATCTGCATACCTCCGTCAACAATTCCATTTTAATTTAACAGGGTTCGGCTCGTTTGCAACTGCGATTTCACGCAAAGCGGCGGTATAATCAAGGCAGACTTCCTCTGCGATTGCGGCGTAAACCTCATCGGTCGCTTCAAGCCCGACACGCTCATAAGCGACTGCCGCCGCCGCGTAAAAGAACAACCCCAGCGAATGTGTCAGCGTGTGAACCACCGCCGAACCCTGCCCAACACCACGAGCCGCCGTTTGTGCAATCGGATTATTGTCAAGTTCTCGTGCCGCTTGATGACATTCGTTGAGTATGTTCTTCTTGACAACAGGAAATTTCACCTTGCCTTCAATGTAGTCGCGAGCGGCGTTTACGGCATTTCGAGGGCGTTTGTCGCCGGGGCAGTGCTTCTCAAAAATCGGCAGAAGTTTATTCTCGGCGTATTCAAGACACCACTTACGGATTGTGTCCTTGCTTTGGGTGTCAATCAGCTCTCGAAGTGCGATAGTTGACGGTGCGTTGACATCGCCGAGGGTTTTTCGTAACTTTTTGGGCATGGTAAACCTACTTTCTTCTATAAGCGATACCCGCCAACGTGTGATTTCGGCTATGATTTCATACGGAAGCGATTTGTTAAGTGGTCTTGTCCTGTATTCTTAAATTCACGATTACATTTAGGGCATTTCCACATCGTCAATCTTCCTCCCGCATTTCCTTTTCAAACACATACTGCCCATAAACCTTATCTCCCAACACCGTCAGCGCCTGTGTCGGACAATTTCCGAAACACCGATAACATACAGTACACTTGCTACCCGATACTACCTTGCTGTCAGTGATTTTCAAGTTTTTCATCGGGCATAACTCCGCACATAAACCGCAACCGTTACATTTCCCGATGTCAACTTTCGGCGCGGAAATATAACTATCTGTTTTGGGATAAAACCGCAGGATTTTCAAGAAAAAACCAATTATATAATTCAGCGGATTCAAGCCGCTTTTCTGCCGCTTACCCGCTTTGAATTTCTCGGCGGCTTTTACGATTTTCCTATCGGCTTTTTCGAGCATTTTTCCGTCTTTGCTGTAATCAAAAGCGACTTCCATAATCTTCAAGTCCCGAATATTATCGGGCATATTAAACTGCGAACTTCCGATAAATTCCGCGCCGCAGTCTTTAAACATTCTTTTTGCATGACCAACGCCAAACGCATTAAACAAGCCTTTTGTGGCGATAATGAAAACTTTCTTGCCTTTGAAACAAGCCTTGTTTTCGATTATAAAGTCCTTTGCGATTTTCGGGATATTGCTGTAATAAACAGGAAAACCGAACACGAATATCTCATGCTTTGTGAGTTCGCTTAGAACGCCGTTGTCTTCGATTGAGAGCGAATTTGACGTACTGTCGATTACTGTCACAAACCGCTCAACCGCATAGCGCGTATTGCCTGTTCCGCTAAAATAAATTCCGAGCATAATTTCACCTTTCTGCTTTCAAAATAACGAAAGCTGTGTCGCTTTAGACTCAAATTTGTTCATATACTCAAACACATCTTTTGTTTTGTATAAAATCCCGTTTTTTCGGCATACATCCGAGAAAATCCGCCACAGGCGGCTACTGTTCGGGCTTGGACACTCGTAAGAGTTGCCGAATGTCTTGATATATTTCTGCTTCATACCGGGACGGCGGCCGTCTGTCGGAAAATGCTCGTCTAATTTTCTGTAGAAATAATCCCGGCTACCCTCACGCATGGTCGTACCAAAACCGAAATTCATAATCCCTCGCACCCCGGCATCAATGCAATAATCGAGAATCCCGCGCAAATTTTCCTCAGTGTCGTTGATAAAAGGCAAAATCGGGCAGAGCCACACAACGGTTGGTATTCCGGCTTTCTGCATGATTTTCAGCACCTCGAATCGCTCCGCAGTAGTCGATACATCAGGCTCTAAAATTTTGCACATTTCTTCATCGAGAGTTGTCAATGTCATCTGCACAACACACTTTGAGTTTGCATTAATGCTGTACAAAAGGTCGATGTCTCGCATAATACGGTTTGATTTAGTCAGAATCGCCAACCCGAACCCATACCGCTCGATGAGTTCTAAGCATTGCCGCGTGAGTGTAAGTTCCTCTTCAAGGTGAATGTACGGGTCGCACATCGCACCCGTACCAATCATGCAAGGTGTGCGTTTTCGCCGAAGTTGCGATTCCAAAATCTTCACGGCGTTCTGCTTGACTTCAATGTCCTCAAAATCGTGCTTCATTTGATAACACGCACTACGGCTGTCGCAATAGATGCAACCGTGGGTACAACCGCGATAAAGGTTCATGCCGTTTTTCGGCGAGAGGATAGTTTTATAATGAGCGTAGTGATATTGCACTTTTGTTTCAACTTTCGGTTCAGAACCCGCTCCGCAAGCGGCGTAATCTTGTTTTGGGTTTTCTTGAACCGCTTCATCGGAAACATCTTTTTCCGCATCATAATCCCAATCCTGCACAGATAAAGTTTTCTGTAACTTTTTTAATTTCAACTGCCGTGTTTTATAATCAGGCAGTATATTTTCAACGATTTTCCAGAACCTCTGCGAGTGATTCATTTCGGTTATATGCGCCAACTCATGAACAACAACATAATCAATCACATCGTCATCAGCCATAATCAGCCGCCATGAAAAATTGATGCTTTTTTGCACGCTGCAACTCCCCCAGCGAGTTTTCGCAGAGTTGATTTTTACGGCGAGCGGCGTGACATTCATCAGCTTTGAAAAATGCGTTACTCGTGCGGGAATATATGATTTTGCTTTTGCGATGTATTCTGTTTTCAACTGCGGAATAAAAGCGGCATTATTTTGCACAAATTCATCACGTTTTTCCTGTTGCCTGTTATACTCCGCCAATCTGTCATTAATCCACTTTTCCTTAGACTGCACAAACTTATCGATTTCGCGCTTTGAGGTTCTCATGGGGGCGCGGACATCGACTGTGCCGTTACGGACATAGATTGCGATTGTGCGGCGTTTTGAGCGGGTTAGTATATAGTTAAACATAATTTTTCCTATCAAATAAATTTCTGAAACATAATTTCAAGCGGGTCATTTTTCAATGAAAAACTACCGATTGCTTTATAGCCGAGTTTGGTGTAAAAGTGCTGCGCATTCTCGTTTGAGGCGGCTGAAGTCATCACGAGTTTATAGCCTTTTTTGCACATTTCCTCCTCCCAAAATTCAACTAACTTTCGACCTATGCCTTTTCTTTGGTGCGATTCCAACAAATTTAACATGTACATAAACGGAATATTATCCCCAAAAAGCCCGTATCTAAGCCAACCGACGAACTTGTCGCCACTGTAAACTACGTAAACTTTTCCGTCGGTGATTTTCTTAGACAAAGTTGCTTTGTCAAGCCATTTTTCGTGTTCATTAATTATATCAAAATCTGATGTCCGTGCCGTGCGGATAGTCATGTTTTTTTACTCTCCTCCATAAGAATTAAAGTGCCATCCATTTTCTAAATTTATGTTTTCTATAGTTACAGAACTATTCCAAATGAAACTGTCATTACTTCCCGTATAGACCATCTCATGTTCTAAATTAAATTTAATTGTATAAACAAATCGAACTACATCACTATATCCGCTCGAATGGTCAGTTTTATGGTAAACTATTCGTATAAGCTTCAATTTAGTAAATACATTATTAAAACATTCATATTCCTCATCAGTTAATATTAATTCAGAAAAATTATTTTTATTTACATAAACATGTATGGAATCAAACTCGTTATTCAAGAAATAATCTTTTATAGTAATAAATACTTGCTCATTTTCATAAAAATCATTAATGATTTTATCTGCCTCTTTTTTAGGTGCGTTGATGTTAAAAAAATAAATTATGCACCCAAGTATAAAAATAACCAACAATATAAGTAACAGAATAATAATTATGAATTTAAATGATTTAGTTTTTTTCATACAGCCTCCTAAAATTTCACTTAAACTATTTTCTATTTAGCTCTTTATACTGTAATATCTCAACTTCCTGAATCCCATTGATTCCATTTAGAATATATGTTACAGTATATGGACTATCATTGCTATTATTATACTCAATTTCAACCCAACCTATTGAACCATATAAGTAACCCTCGGAGTGTATTACGTTTTTCGGAAACCAACCAATAGAATTAAATCCAACAGGAAAATCTTTATCGGGGTTTTTAAAATTTAAGTTATAACGCCATTCATCGTTTTTCAGCTCATTACCCCGGTTTGAAAAATTTTTAATAAAATCAAGTTCGTTTTTATCAAGCAATAGCTTTTCTACTTTATCTATAAACTCCTCTATGGTTTTTACGTCATCATAAAATATGTAAAAGCTTGTTCTTTTTTCCATTCTTGCTCCGCTACTACTTCCGTATTGACTATAACTTCCGCCGGTAACAGCGATATGATAGATACCAATATCACGAAGCTTTGAGTTATGAAAAAAGTCTTTTATTAATACCGGAGCTTTAAGGATATATGGGGAGAAAATAAATAATGTAAGAATGATAAGAAAAATCAAGATTAATTTTATACGCTTCTTAAAAGTAATATTTTCAGGTTTTATTTTAATAATGTTCAACACTCACTTTCAAATATTTTTATCTTAAAGTATGGAGTTCCCCGATTGTTTCCCCTGTTTTCTTGTTAATAATAAAACGGTTTCCATTCATTGTAAGTCCTATCAGTACGTCACCTTTTAGTTTTTTTTCATCCTTCATTGCACTGTCTTTTGGTAATCGAATTTCTACAAACGCACGCATTGCAGGTACCTCTTCAACATAAGGACGTATCACCTTTACCTGCCAAATTACGTCACCTGTTTTATTAACACAGTAAACATTGTAATCGTAAAACATCACATTATCTTCTTCAAAATTACCACTTGAATATTGTAATAGTACAAAATAATATTCATTGTGAAAAATTACCTTTTCAATTTCGTTTTCAAATGTAATATTAAAGGAAGGTCCGGTAAGACGGTTTTCTTTAAACTCAAAATTATATTGTTCCATGTTTTCATTTCCCCTTCTCTTTTCTTCAAGCAGTCTTAAAAATTCTTGCTTTTCTTTCGGAGAAATATAAACGACGTCAGTATAACTCCTTGTCTTACCCGCCTTAAACTTTATCTCAATCCGGTCAATCGACAATGCCTCCGAAGAATACGGCTCTCTCGTTTCTTTTATACTCGTAATATCGGAATAAGGGATTTTTTTACCCTTCCCGAAGCCGCCAAGATGAATTACAAGCTCGTTTTCATCTAAATTGTAGTACATATTTACCCACCACGGCAGAATTAACGCAGTCGGAATCCCGCAAACAGCCGCACTAATCCCTAATACAGCTCCCGGCGAAAGTATGAATTCGACTAAAATCCAAGCGGTTACGAGTACCATGCCTGCAAACGCAATATGTATCCACCAGTCAACCTTTGATTTAAATTTCATGATAGTCTCCATTGTATATCATTTTCTACATTATACCACTTCCTGTATAAAAAAACAAGCCTTACAGACAACTTTTTTAACGTGACACGCTTTAAAAACGAAATCTCTTTACGCAAAATTTACATTACATTTACGTTTTGTTGCTTTTTCAAAGTCTTTTTATTTGATAGAATGTAGCTACAAAATAAAAATTTAAGGAGTACAATTCTAATGAAAAAACTATTTGCAATCGCTATTATCCTCGCTTCTTTAACATTCGCCTTAACCGCCTGTACGGAGAGCGGCGATGGGAATGATAATCCGGGAAGCAACCCCGACACAAACAGAAATATTGCCTCCGAAAACCCCGGAACACCTGCAGCACCTGAACCCCCCGATAGCGGAAATAACGGCGGTAATGAAACCCCTGTTTCCAACTTCGACACAAGCAGAAATGTCACAATCATAGCCCGTGAAGACGGAAGCGGCACAAAATCCGCTTTCATGGAGATTATCGGACTTAAAGGCAAAGCCGACCCTACTGACGTAATTATTCAGACAGGTACTGCCGGCGTTCTTACTGAAGTAAAAGGCAACCCTGCGGCAATAGCCTACGAAAGTCTCGGTTTCACAACAGATGAAGTGAAAATACTCAAGGTTGACGGCGCAGATGCAACAGTCGCGAATATTAAAAGCGGAACATATAAAATATCACGCCCGCTGTCGGTTGTTTACAAGGAAGCCACAATTAACGATGGTATCAATAAAGCATTTTTTGCATTCTTACAATCAAGCGATGCACAGGAAATAATATCTGAAGAGGGTTATATTTCGATTATTGACAATGCGGATGCGTATACTATTGACGGTTCTTTGTCAGGCGAAATTGATATAAGCGGCTCGACTTCACTCCAGCCCCTTATGATTGAACTTGCAAGCGCGTTCGAGAATTTACAGCCTAATGTATCCGTAAATGTTTCCGGCGGCGGCTCGGGTACGGGTTATAAAAATGCGAACGATGATGTTTCTGCATTCGGCATGATAAGCGAAAACTTCAATATTGACAATGCTCCGTTATGCACATTTTATGAAGTAGCAAAAGACGGGATTGCCGTTATTGTAAACAAAAGTAATCCGTTAGATGACATTTCAATGGAAGAACTCAAGAACATTTATGACGAAGACGTAACAACAACTGCAAAATGGAGCGATTTGATTAAATAATGATAAAAACTTATCACTTTATTAAGAACAGGGATACAGTCATGCACGGAATCTTTATGTTTTGCGCCGTGTTTTCAATAATCGCGCTTGGCTGTATCTGCGTGTTCCTCTTTTCGACGGGTATACCTTTTATCGGAAAGGTAGGAATCACGAATTTCTTCGGGACAAGATGGCATTTAAACAGTGAGGCTTACGGAATACTGTCGATGATTGTTGCTTCGCTCTACGTTACGGCACTGTCAACCATTATCGGCGTAACAACAGGACTACTCACAGCGATAAGCCTGTATAAATTCTGTCCCAAAAAAGCCGTACCATCTATACGGCAACTGATTAACCTTTTGGCGGGGATTCCGTCGGTTATATACGGTTTATTTGGTTTAATCATTATTGTACCGTTTTTAAGGGACGAGATTTCGCCGAACGGTGTCGGTTACGGCATACTTGCGGCGAGCCTCGTACTCTCGATAATGATATTGCCTACAATCGTGAGCGTAAGCCTTGATGCTTTGAACGCTGTCCCGAAGAGCTATTATGAGGGTGCATTGGCACTTGGTGCGACTGAGGAACAAAGCGTGTTCAAGGTTATGCTCCCCGCCGCTAAAAGCGGAATATTTGCCGCCGTTGTGTTGTCGATAGGTCGCGCAATAGGTGAAACAATGGCGGTAATAATGGTTATAGGGGGTTCTCCCGTTATGCCGAAAAGCCTTTTCCAGTCGGTACGTACCATGACGGCGAATATTGCTATGGGAGCGAACGAGCTGACAGGCGATGCCGAGACCGCACTCATCGCTACCGGCGTGGTGTTATTCTTCTTCACCTTACTTTTAAATATCAGCTTTTCTCTCTTAAAAAGAGAAAAAGGAGGGGGAAGGTAATGAAACATACCGCTCGTAAAACGATACGCATCCAAAGGACAAACGCACATAAAAGAAAAGTATATAAGTATGTTTTTTTTAAAATATTAACGCAATCGATGTTAATTTTGAGTCTCTCTGCGTTAATCTCTGTAATCGTATTCGTGCTGATACGCGGAATCCCCTATATAAACACGCAGTTATTGTTCGGGGATTACAGCAGTAAAAGTCCCTCTATAAAGCCCGCACTCATCGGAACACTTTACTTAATCATCATTTCAATTTTAATCGCCGCACCAATCGGGATAGGAAGCGCGATATTCCTAACCGAATACACAAAGTCAAAAAGCCGTTTAATACAAGTTATCCGCGTAGCGACAGAAACCCTGGCGGGGATTCCGTCTATAGTCTACGGCATTTTCGGATATATTGTTTTTGTTCGCGCTTTAGGCTTGGGCTATTCACTTATCGGAGGCGGATTAACGCTCGCTGTTATGATACTTCCGACTATAGTCCGCTCAACGGAAGAGAGCCTGCTCGCTGTCCCGTTCTCGCTTCGGGAGGGTAGCTATGCACTCGGCTCTTCAAAAGTAAGGACAATTTTTTCTGTGGTGCTTCCATGTGCGGGAAGCGGTATTGTCACCTCTTTGATTTTGGCAATCGGGCGTGTAATGTCAGAAAGTGCAGTGCTTATTTTGACAATAGGCATGGTTATTAATAAAATACCCGGCAGCTTCATTTCACCGGGAACAAGTCTTGCACTCAATGTTTATTACTTCGGTTCACACGGCTACCCCGAACAGGCATCGGCGACAGGTGTAGTACTACTTGTTCTTGTAGTGTCAATTAATATACTCGCGACGGTCCTCGGTAAGACCTTCGGGAAAGGGGAACTTGTTAATGGATAACGCTTATAATATAACGGTAAAAGAGTGTGACCTGCACTATGGTGATTTTCAAGCTCTTAAGAATATAAATATGGATATTAACGAGCATGAAGTCACGGCGTTTATAGGTCCGTCCGGCTGTGGAAAATCCACGTTTATAAGAATTTTCAACCGCATGAACGACCTTGTAGAGGGTTGTGTAATCACGGGTGAAATTAAAATCGGAGAACAGAATATTTACGATAAAAGCACCGATATTCCGTTGCTCCGTAAAAATGTAGGTATGGTTTTCCAAAAGCCAAACCCCTTTCCTATGAGTATTTACGACAATATTGCGTTCGCTCCGCGTACATTCGGAACGAAAAAGAGAGCAGAGCTTGATAATATTGTAGAACATTCACTAAAACAAGCGGGGCTTTGGGCAGAGGTCAAAGAACGTCTGCGGAAAAGCGCTATGGGCTTATCAGGCGGACAACAACAGCGGCTCTGTATAGCGAGAGCGCTCGCCGCCCAGCCGAAAATTCTGCTGATGGACGAGCCGACAAGTGCCTTAGACCCGATTTCAACAGGAACCATCGAGGAATTAATAAACCAACTAAAAACCGATTATACTATTGTAATCGTGACACATAATATGCAGCAAGCAACGAGAGTTTCCGACAAGACCGCATTTTTTCTGCTTGGCGAGGTAATAGAATACAGCAGAACCGTCGAGTTATTCTCAAAACCGAAAGATAAACGCACCGAGAATTACATCACGGGGCGATTCGGGTAAAATCAAGTTGACATTACCTCAAAAAAGGAGTATAATATGTCTGTAAGAGCGCGTTATGAAAAAGAATTAAAAGAAGTTTTCAGCAATTTGGTGTTGATGTGCCGCCATATTGAAATTGCTATTGAAAAATGTGTTAAAGCACTTACCGAACGCGATTCAAGAATAGCGGCAGAGGTCAGCGAGGAAGAGAAAACCATAGATAAATTGGAACGCGACATTCAACAGGCGTGTTTGCAAATCCTTATGATGGAACACCCTGTTGCAAGCGATTTCAGAGAAGTATCGGCTACGCTGAAAATGATAACAGACCTTGAACGTATCGGAGACCAAGCACGGGATATTGCAGAAATTGCATTACACTTAGACGATGGGCATTATATTGAAAAATCGGAACACATACCGCTCATGGCGGCGATTGTCATTCAAATGGTAAAAGACGGGGTACAAGCATATATTAACAGAGACCTTGTGCTTGCCCGCTCTCTTGACAGGATTGACGATAAGGTTGACGATTTATTTAATATAGTTATGAGCGAATTAACCGAGCTGATTAAACAAAACCCCGACCACGCCGAGCAAGCGATTACGCTGATGATGATTACGAAGTATTTAGAGCGAATCGGAGACCATGCCGTAAACGTAGGCGAATGGGTCGAGTACGCACTCACAGGGGAACATAAAATATCTGAGGGGACAAAGGACAATAAATGAAACCGATAATTTTCGTTGTGGAAGACGAAGAAGCATTGCAGGAGCTATATACCTATTCGCTCACGACTGAATTTGAGTGCCGTTGTTTTAATAACAGTACGGAATTTTCCGTTGCGCTTGATGATACGACTCCCGATTTAATTATACTTGACGTGATGTTACCGGGCAGAGACGGATTTTCAATTCTTTCGGGTCTGAAATCAACGAATAAAACTGCCCTTATCCCTGTAATTATGGTTTCGGCAAAAGGAGATGAAATCTCGAAGGTCAAGGGACTTAATATGGGAGCGGATGATTACATAGCGAAGCCGTTCGGGGTTTTAGAGCTTATTGCCCGCGTAAAAGCGAATCTGCGTAAAAGCATGAAACCCGCGCTTGATATTTTAACCTATAAGGATATAGTTATCGACCGCTCAAAGCGAAAAATAACAGCGAATAACCATCCTGTCAAAACTACTCTCAAGGAATTTAATCTTCTTTCTTTTCTTTGTAAAAATGCAGAAAAGGTTCAGGAGCGGGAAGTTATTTTTAATGAGGTATGGGGGGTTGATTTCATTGGCGAGTCCCGAACGCTTGACATCCATATAAAAGATATAAGAAAAAAACTTATTGAAGCCGAAAGTAATGTCCGAATTCAAACAATCAGAGGGGTAGGTTATATGTTGATATGAAAAGACATCTGTTCTTATGTACAACTTCAATAGTATTTACGGGGCTTATATGCTTTTTTATTGCAACGGTTTTAATTACCCGCAATAATAATTTTAATATTGCCAAAAATTCGGTTATTGAAATCACACAAATCTGTGCAGGATTATATAACGATGATGCTGACGTTGCATCGTTTGTCAGGGTCGGAAATGACACAAGAATCACAATTATCGCCCCCGACGGAACGGTTTTGGCAGACAGCAGACCGCTGGATTTTAATTCGGTCGAAAACCATTTGGAACGTCCGGAAATTCAAGCGGCTTTAAACGATAACCCGGCGACTTATGTCCGATATTCAGATACCCTCGGTATTAACTCAATCTATTATGCTTTAAAAGCAAATAGCGGAGATAGCTACGTTTTCATCAGAACTGCCGTTCCCGTTGCTAAAATAAATGCCTATCTTTTTCAGTCTTTATCACTACTTATAATAATTCTGATTTTCGTTGTTATTATCTGTTTTGCTTTTATACGCAGTATAATAAATCAAATCACTAAACCATTTAACTCTGTTGAACAAAGATTACGATTGTTGACAAAGGGCGAATATGTATCCGGTTCAATATCCGACAGCTATGAGGAAATAGATAAAATTATCCGCGAAATAGATGATATTGCATTAATTTTACAAAAGGGTATAAACGATTTAAGCGATGAGAAGGACAAATTAGACTATATTATCGGCAACATAAGCGATGGAATTTTTGCGGTCGATGAGAACAAAGACCTAACGCTCATAAATAATGCCGCGCTTGATATTTTCGGCGTTACTCAGGAGATAAAAAACAACAACGTAAACTACCTTTCTTTTGATAAAAATCTCTTAGAAGCAATTGATGATTCCGTAAATAACGGGAAAAACTCCCTGCTTGAACTAATGCAGGACGGAAGTATTTATCTCACCACAATAAAGAAGTTGCCGGATAAGGCACTTACAATGGTTATACTGTCTGATATTACACAAACCCGCGAAAACGCAAAACGGCGAGAGGAATTTTTCACCAACGCTTCTCATGAATTAAAAACCCCTCTCACGGCAATAAAGGGATTTAATGAATTAATGAGCCTTAACAACAAGGACGATAATTTAGATAAATTTATTTCCGGTATTACGAGAGAAACCGAGCGTATATTATCGCTTATAGAAGATATGTTGAAATTGTCCGAGCTTGAAAACACGCAAAGCATCAATCCGGTCGCCGTACCGCTCATAAAGGTTATAGACGATGTTCGAGAAACCCTGTCGCCCGTGATAAGCGAAAAAGAGTTAACCTTTGAAGTTAAAAGCGATGGAGACATAGATAACATTACGGTAAACGCAGAGTACAGTCACATTTACGAAGTTGTGAAGAATTTAGCGGAAAACGCCGTGCGGTATAATAACCGGGGCGGAAGAGTTTCCGTGATTATTGAAGACTATAAAAAAAGTATCAAGCTCTTCGTATTTGACGGCGGGATAGGCATCTCGCCCGAAGAACAAACAAGAATTTTTGAGAGGTTCTACAGGGTTGAAAAAAGCCGTTCACAAAGAAACGGCGGAACAGGGTTGGGGCTGTCTATCGTTAAACATATCTGCACCCTGTATGATTGGAAGCTGTCATTGAAAAGCAAGTTTGGCGTAGGGACTGAAGTATCGGTGGAGTTTTAAATGCTCCGCCGATTTCTTTTTTATAAGGCTTGACAAATAACATATATCGGTGTATAATACATATATGAACGCTGATTCATATATATGTCATTCTGTTCACTATAAGAGGAGCGGAATTTAAAAGGAATTTCAGGAACACCGATATGGAAAAAGTAATGCTTCACTCAGACATAAACAATTTCTACGCCTCTGCCGAGTGCGTGTATAATGAGCGGCTGCGGCAGGTTCCTTTAGCTGTTGCTGGAGACCCCGCAATGCGTCATGGAATTATCCTCGCCAAAAATGACATCGCCAAGAAAATGGGAATAATTACAGGTGAGAGCGTCTACAGCGCGAAGCGTAAGGTCTCAAATTTAGTTATGCTGAGAGCCGATTATCCCAAATATTTAAGCTTCGCTAAAAAAGTCCGAAAAATTTACGCCGAATACGGCGTACAGGTGATTCCCTTCGGGCTTGACGAGGCGTGGCTCGATTTAACCGGAACAGCCTTAAATATGGGGGAGGGTGTTCTGCTCGCCGATGAGCTTCGCGGACGGGTAAAGCACGAGTTAGGCTTGACCATTTCGGTCGGTGTGAGTTATAACTATATTTTCTCAAAACTCGCCTCTGATATGAAAAAACCCGACGCTACCACTATTTTAACCCCAAACGACCTAAAATCCCTTATTTGGGGATTACCCGCTTTCGAGCTTCTTTTCGTTGGACCTGCCACCCGTAAAAAGCTCATGAATATGGGCATCCTCACAATAGGAGATTTGGCGCAATGCAACGTAAAGCTTCTAAAACGGGCACTCGGCAAAAACGGTGAAACCCTTTGGATGTTCGCAAACGGAGACGACCGCGCCTTCGACCCGAAAACGCCCGAACACGACCCGTTCAAAAGTATCGGAAACACGGTGACTATGCCGTATGATTTAACAAGCGAGTTAGATATTCTTACTATGCTTTACGTACTGTCGAAGACAGTTTCGGCACGGCTCGAAAAGCACGCACTTAAAACAGCCTGTATATCAATTCTGCTGAAATATAATGATTTCACCACAATAAACAGACAACTGAGCCTACCCCTGCCGACCGACAAGGGGCAGAAAATTTTTATAAGCGCGAAAAGACTTTTCATGAATAATTTTGACGCCAAACCAATAAGGAGCGTCGGCGTTCATGTCTCAAGACTGCATAACAGCAACTATGAACAGCTTTCGCTCCTCGAAGACGAAAATTTTTCGGATGATGAAATTACCCTAATCGAGAATAACCTGCGAGGGAAATTAAAGGAAATGAAGGTAGACAAATACTTTAGTTTAGGATGAGCTGCAAGTACGCATTAAACATTTGAACCCTTTGCCACGAAAACGGGATAATCCGCCGTTCCGAAGAGACTTCTGTATCCCCCGACATTTACGTTTTTGTCGGATATAACGTAGTTCAGTTCGCACTTATCGCCTATAATCGTGTCCTGCATCAAAATACAATTATTAATTATCGCGCCTTTTCCTACCTTCGCGCCTCTGAACAGCACACAGTTTTCCACCTTGCCCTCGATAACACAGCCATCCGCAACGAGAGAGTTATTTACCTCTGATTCAAGCCCGTATTTAGCGGGTGCATCGTCTCTGACCTTTGTGTAAATCGGTCTGCGCCGCGGGAACAGAACCTTGCGCCTGTCATAGTTCATGAGTGCCATATTTGCAGAAAAGAAGCTTAAAATCCCATCGATTTGTTCATAATATCCGTTATATCTGTAGCCGTAAATCTTAAATTCATTATGCTTATGCTGAACAACATCGACATCGAAATCATACAGATTGCGTGACGCAGTCTCGGTAATCAAGTCCAAAAGAAACTCGCGTCCTACAATATACATATTCATACTGGTGTTAAATGCCCCTTCTTTTTCGGGGTTAATCAACACATCGTTAATGCGTCCATCCGAGTCAACGCCGAACGCCGTCTTCGTAAGCATTTGCGTAGCGTTATAGTTTCCGTGTCCGTAAACTATAGTTATGTCCGCTCCTTTTTCTATGTGGTACTCAAGAATATGATTATAGTCCATATTCACGATTACGTTACAGTCGCTCATAAGTACATATTCCGCGTTATTGCTTTCAATATAACGCTTAACGCTTTGTAACGCCTCCATTCTGCCCCTGTAAAGACCGCGCCGCCGGTCGTTCCCGTAGGGCGGCAGAATTTGAAGTCCGCCTGTTTTACGGCTCAAATCCCACTCATCGCCCGAACCTAAATGGTCGAGCAGAGATTGATAATTCCCTTTCGTGATTACTCCTACAGAGGTTATCCCGGAATTAACCATGTTAGAAAGCGGAAAGTCGATGAGCCTGAACCGCGCCCCGTAAGGCACGCTCCCCATTGTACGCATTTTCGTAAGGTCCGGTATCGTGCTGTCATGAAGATTCGCAAAAATCAGACCTATCATATTAGTCGACATTATAGCCATATTATTATCTCCTCGTAATATTTTAAGATTCGGTACGCCTGTAAAAGCGTCGCGTTTTCTACAGATTCTCCGAAATCATTGCCTTGGGTTTAATCACCGTATTCTGCGGAACATTTATATTATGCCCTACGACAGCCACGCCCCAACTATCCTTATCCGCAATCGACTCAGGGCGTTCTCCTACATATACCCCCTCGCCTATTATACAATCCTCTCCGATTATGGAGTACTCTATCGCCGCGCCGCTTTTAACAGTCGTTCCGGGCATTATTATACTGTCTCGGACGGTCGCGCCTTTTTCAATATTCACCCCTGCGAACAGGATTGAAAAGTCCACCCTGCCCTCAATGTTACACCCCTCGGCAACCAAAGAGTTCTCAACAAAGCTGTTTTCTCCTACATAGTGGGGCGGCATGACAGGATTACGAGAATATATTCTCCATTTCGGGTCGTGAAGGTCGAGCGGAATATTCGGGTTTAACAAATCCATGTTAGCTTCCCAAAGGCTGTCAATAGTCCCGACGTCTTTCCAGTAGCCATCGAAGTGATATGCTACCATTTTACATCCGTCTTTAAGCATATCGGGGATAATATTCCCGCCAAAGTCTTTTTTCGCCCCTGCATCGTTTTCATTAGCAATAAGATAGCGTTTAAGCGTCTGCCATGAATAAATATATACACCCATCGAGGCTAAATTCGACTTCGGCTCAGCCGGTTTTTCCGCAAATTCGGTAATAACACCGTTTTCACCAGCCGTCATTATTCCGAAACGCGATGCTTCTTCCCACGGAACCTCCAAAACGGCGATTGTAGCGTCAGCCTGTTGTTTCTTGTGGTAGTCGAGCATTTTTGAATAATCCATCTTATAAATATGGTCGCCCGCCAATATAGCCACGTAGTCAGGCTGATAACGGTCTATAAAGCTGATATTCTGGTAGATGGCGTTCGCCGTCCCCGTGTACCAACTTTTTCCGCCCGAACTTTCATAAGGAGCTAACGCATGAACACCTCCGTGAACCCTGTCAAGTCCCCACGGGTGTCCGTTTCCTATGTACTCGTTCAGGACTAACGGCAGGTATTGGGTTAAAATCCCTACGGTATCGAACCCCGAATTAACGCAGTTCGACAGCGGAAAGTCAATCAGTCTGTACTTTCCTCCGTAAGGTACAGCGGGTTTTGCCATATCCTGCGTAAGAGCGTACAACCTACTCCCCTGTCCTCCTGCTAAAATCATCGCGACACATTCTTTTTTTACATGATACATAAACATACCTTCTTTCTTCGGGCGTATAATGCGTCCCGACTTATTTCTTTTTCGAGGGTGCTTTTTTATTCGAGGGTGCTTTTTTATTCGAGGGTGTTTTTTTATTCGAGGGGGTCGCCTTTTCACCTTTTATAAACATAGCCGACATCGGTTTTATTTTTACCGTAATCGAATGTTCCTCTCCATGTGCGGGTATCGGTTTTGACTTTTGCTTACGGTTAGCCGCCTTGCCGCTGCCGTGGGTGCTGAATACCTCGGAATATGAGCCGCTGAAAGGAACACCGAAGGTATACGCTTCATGCTCTTTCGGCTGAAAGTTGCAGACTATTATGATTTCTTCGCCCTTTCGGTTAATCCTGCGGAAAACAATTACCGAGTTCTCGTTATCATCGCTGACAATCCATCTGAAACCGCTCCAGTCGTTGTCGTTATCCCATAACTCGTTATTTTTCAAATAAAAGTTATTAAGCGCGCAGACAAATTCCGAGACAGCCTTATGTTCGGGGAACGAAAGCACATCCCATTCAAGCCCTGTCTTATAGTTCCATTCTTTAAATTGTGCGAACTCCTGTCCCATGAACATGAGCTTTTTCCCCGGATGTGCCGCCATATATGTCAGAAATGTCTTAAACGAATCAAAGCGCAGTTCCCTCGGTCCGCTCATCTTATCGAGCATGGAACATTTTCCGTGTACTACCTCATCGTGTGAAATCGGCAATATGTAATTCTCCGAAAAAGCGTAATAAAACGAGAAGGTCAGTAGGTTGTGATTATAGGGTCTTCCTTCGGGAATCATCGACATGTAGTCAAGCATATCGTTCATCCAGCCCATGTTCCATTTAAAATTAAAGCCCAAGCCGCCCACATCGGCAGGCTTTGTCACTAATGGCCAGGACGTCGATTCTTCCGCTATCATTAAAACAGCCGGAAACTCTTTAAAAATTAATGCGTTTAATTTTTGTAAAAATGCAATTGCCTCAAGGTTTTCGTGTCCCCCCTTGTGGTTCGGACGCCATTCTCTGCGGTCATAATCAAGGTATAGCATCGACGCCACAGCATCAACCCTTAAACCATCTATATGATATTCACGAAGCCAATAGGCGGCGTTTGAAATTAAAAAGCTCACAACCTCGTTTTTGCCCCAGTCAAAAATTCGAGTTCCCCAATTTTGATGCTCGCGTTTTAACGGGTCGGCGTATTCGTAACAACATTCGCCGTCAAACTCATATAGCCCCGCCGCATCTTTCGGGAAATGCGCCGGAACCCAGTCGAGAATCACGCCGACATCGCTCTGATGGCAATAGTCAATAAACTGCATAAAATCATGCGGCGTCCCGAAGCGTGAGGTAGGCGCGTAGTAGCCGATTCCCTGATAACCCCACGAGCCGTCAAACGGAAATTCTGCCACGGGCATTATTTCTATATGGGTGTAACCCATTTTCTTTACATAAGGTATCAGCTCCGCCGCAAGCTCCATATAGTTAAAAAAGCCTTCATCGCGGATTTTACGCCACGAACTTAAATGAACCTCATATATATTTACGGGCGAGGTGTATATACATTGAACCTTTTTCTTGTCGAGCCACTTTTTATCTTTCCACTCATAGCCGCCGATGTCGTAAATCTTAGTGGCGGTGTTGGGGCGGGTTTCCATATGAAAGCCGTAAGGGTCTGATTTTAGTTTAAGCTGCCCTCTATTGGTTCGGATTGCGTATTTATACGAATCGTACACTTTTAGGTTAGGTATGAACAATTCCCAGATTCCGTCTTCGGTTATTTTAGCCATGGGATTTATACCTGCGTCCCAGTGGTTAAAATCTCCGACCACCGAAACACCGGCGGCTTTCGGAGCCCAAACCCTAAAAATAACCCCGCCGTCTTTAAGGTGCGAACCAAAGAAATCATACCCGCAGGTAAGGCTCCCCTCTCTGAACAGATGTAAGGGGACTTCGTAGTTCTTAGGCGTGTTCTTAGCCATCTGCGAACCTCCGGTTTCATTTTTTCATGCTGTTTTGATAATTATATCACAGTTATTTACAAAAAACAAGTCGAAATTGTAAATTGTTACAAATCTAATAAATTTAAAGGTGTTGATTTGTGGATATTGCTATATTCTATGATTTTATTAAAGAGAATTCCCCCGCTTTGATAATTTTTATCAGTTCTTTAAGCGATTTTACAGGTTTTTTCACTTCGATTCCTGCTGTTTTTGATTTGTTGCAATGGACGT
The DNA here is from genome assembly GCA_009778065.1 of Oscillospiraceae bacterium. Lineage (GTDB taxonomy): Bacteria > Bacillota > Clostridia > Oscillospirales > Ruminococcaceae > Ruminiclostridium_E. The sequence continues at coordinate 34,678 of WRKM01000004.1, read as the reverse complement.
CCCCGCCTGAAATTTTAACGAGTCCGTACATATCGGCATAAATTTCGGCTCTGTGATTGGCGGTTTCCGGGTCGCCCGCATTATATGTCTCGACGGCGTCGGTTAAATCTGGGATTAACCTGACCATATCAATGTATGGTCTTTCTCTGAACGGATGGGCATGTATTACTAATGCACCCGCTTCTTTAAAGCAGGAGAGTGCGTATTTCAGATTCGGTCTTTCGGATTTAAAAATCTGCGGATTTTTAAGAAGCTGTTCTTTATCGAATCCGTAAATTAAAAACTCCGTTTGCCCGTAGCAATACTCAAACCCGAAGAATACATCAACGCCTATCTTATCACCGCGCCGTTTCGCATCCTCAAAACCCTCACAGAAGCTCTCCACCGCATCCTCCCACGGAAGCTTTTCAAAATTCACCGCCGTGTTCCCTTTGTCGAAGTGGTCTGTGACAACAAAGCCCGAATACCCCAAGCTTTTATAATACTCCGCCATTTCCGCGCCGCTATTATTTCCGCACGCGCTTCCCTGCCGTGTATGAATGTGAGTTTCGTATTTAAACAGTCCCATAAAACCCCTCTTTCTGTGTGAAAAGCAAACCATTATAACTACCTGCCTACATTGTACTATAAAATACATGAAAAATCAAGATTGACTTTTAAATAAAAAAAGTGTATAATTATTTAAAACACTAAAAATTACAAAACAGGGGGCGACTGATTATGTCTGTCAAAAAAGAAACATGGGGTTTTTATGAAGGTTATGCGGTACAACTCTTCACATTGAAAAACGATGCCTTAACCGTCCGTCTGACCAACTTCGGCGCGACGCTCGTCGGGATAACCGCGCCTGACAAAAAAGGCTTTAATTCCGATATTGTTCTCGGGTACGACAGTCTTGACGGGTATGTAAATGGAAAGTCCTATCAAGGAGCTGTCGTCGGACGCTATGCGAATCGAATATCCGGCGCCGTCTTTACCTTAAACGGGCAGAAGTATGAGCTGCCGAAAAACGATGGAGAAAACTGTCTGCACGGCGGAAATTTCGGTTATCATAAGCGTGTATGGGAATATGAAACGGACGAAAAGAAAAACAGCGTAACTTTCCGTTATCGCAGTCCCGATGGCGAGGAAGGCTTCCCCGCCGCTTTAAACGTAAGTGTAAGGTATACCCTAACCGCAAAAAATAAATTAAAAATTAAATATGAAGCCGTCAGCAACGGCGACACCATATTTAACCCCACGAATCACGCTTATTTTAATCTTAAAGGTAGCGGCAGTGTTCTCGATACAGTGTTGCAAATGAACGCATTTAATTATACGCCCTTTGATGAATTTAATATACCCGACGGTAAAATCGAAAGCGTACCGAGTACACCTTTTAATTTCCTGAAGCCCAAAAGAATAGGTACAGACATAGAAAACGGCAAAATCGACGGCTACGACCACAACTTCTTACTCGGCGAAATCGGCGAAATGAAAAAAGCCGCCGTTGCACATGACCCCGAAAGCGGCAGAATCATGGCAGTGTACACCGACATGCCCGCTATCCAGTTATATACCGCGGGCGGACTTTCAGAAGTCGGAAAGAACGGAGTGTTTTTTGATAAGTTCCACGGATTCTGCTTAGAAACACAGTTTACGCCCGATACCCCGAATCTGCCTTCTTTCCCGTCATGCGTGCTTCAAAAAGGGAAGAAGTTTAAATCGACCACAGTTTACGCCTTCGGAGTGAAGTAAGAAAGGTTTAGTATAATGGAAGCTCGCAAAATTGAAGTAACATCAAGCAGAAAAGACGACATAAAGATTGCCGTTATTCCCGGTCATTTCGTGACGTCACATTCACACGTTAATTATTACGTTGATATGAGTTCTCTTAAAAGACAGTACAGAATGTGTAAGGAAGCCGCAAGGGTTTTCGTTTCGGACTTTTCCGACGTCCCTGTTGATACTGTAATCTGCCTTGAGGGAACTCAGGTCATCGGTGCGTTTTTGGCTGAGGGTCTTTCTGAGGGTCCCCCCCATTGCGTCAACGCCGAAAACAATATAAATGTAATAACGCCCGAGCTTAATTCAAACAACCAGATAATTTTCCGAGACAACTCGCAGGAAATTATCTGGAACAAGAATGTGCTTATACTCATATCTTCTGCCTCCACCGGGCGGACAATTGAGCGTTGTCTCGAATGTCTTGCATACTACAGCGGCAACTTAGTGGGTGTGGCGGCGTTGTTCAGCGCGATTGACGAATTAAACGGTATATCGGTAAAATCAATTTTTTATAAAGATGATTTTCCCGTCTATGAGAGCTTTTCACACTCGGAATGTCCTATGTGTCGGGATAAAAAGAAGATTGACGCCATTATTAACGATTACGGATATTCAAAGATATAGGCGGTAAAGTGTTTTATGTTTAAAGTGACCAATACAGACGGCGAGGCGCGTCGAGGGCGATTAACAACCGTCCACGGCGAAATTGAGACGCCTTTTTTTATGAACGTGGCGACGTCTGCCGCAATAAAAGGCGGAATTTCCGCACTCGACCTTGATGAAATAAAATGCCGCGTGATGCTTTGTAACACCTATCATCTTCATATTCGCCCGTCAGATGAGATTATTCGTAAAATGGGCGGTCTTCACGTTTTTACAAACTGGGACAAGCCGCTTTTAACCGATTCGGGAGGTTTTCAGGTATTTTCACTTGCCAAGCTCCGCAGGATAAAAGAAGAGGGTGTTTACTTTTCCTCGCATATAGACGGAAAAAAAATCTTCATGGGTCCTGAAGAGAGTATGCAGATTCAATCAAACTTAGGCTCAACAATAGCTATGGCTTTTGACGAATGTGTAGAAAACCCCGCGGCTTATGAATATGTTAAGGATTCCGCCGGCAGAACTACCCGTTGGCTCATTCGCTGTAGAGATGAACTCACCCGTCTTAACGCCCTTGAAAACACCTTAAATAAAAATCAACTTTTGTTTGGAATAAATCAAGGCGGAACCTACAAGGATTTACGTATTGCTCATATGCGTGAAATATCTGAGCTTGAGCTTGACGGCTACGCAATAGGCGGTTTAGCTGTCGGCGAACCGACTGAGATTATGTACGAGGTCGTAGATTATATCGTACCCGAAATGCCCGTCGATAAGCCGAGATATTTAATGGGCGTGGGGACGCCGGCTAATATAATAGAGGCTGTCGCCCGCGGAATTGATATGTTCGACTGTGTCATGCCCTCCCGAAACGCCCGTCACGGTACGGTTTTCACATGGCAGGGTGTCACCAATATCAAAAACGAAAAATATAAGACTGACGATAATCCTATCGACGTTGAGTGTGACTGCCCCGTTTGCCGAAAGTTCTCGCTCTCTTATATACGGCATCTTTTTAAGGCAGGGGAATTTCTGTCAGGTCGGCTCGCAGTCTTGCATAATCTTTATTTTTATAACACGCTTATGGAGAAAATCGGAGAGGCTGTCAGTAATGGTTGTTTCTCGGAATTTCGGGCGAAATACTCGCCTCTATTAAGTCAAAAGAGAGAATAAAATGCCCTATTTACAAATTTTTATTATTGGTTTAGGCTTATCGGCGGACGCTTTCGCGGTCTCGGTGACAAACGGTTTGTCCTTTAAAGAAATATCCCGAATCGATGCATTGAAAATTGCCGCATCCTTCGGTATTTTTCAAGCTGTTATGCCGCTTATCGGATTTCTGCTCGGTACGGTTTTCGAGGTTTTTATAAAGAGTGTTGACCATTATGTCGCACTAATATTCCTCGGCTTTATAGGCGCGAAAATGCTGTTTGACGAATTGTTTAAAAAAAGCAAGAGTAGTGAAGCCGTGAGCATCCCTTTTAATTCACTGATAGCACAGGCGGTTGCGACAAGTATTGATGCTCTTGTTGCGGGTGTTGTGTTTATTTCCATGGGAATAGAGGGCTTCGGTATCCTGCCCTGTATCGCCATAATCGGTATTACGACATTCGTTTTAAGCTTTATGGGTGTGTTTTTAGGAAAAAGATTCGGCGTCCTTCTCGGCGGCAGAGCAAAGATATTAGGCGGAATTATCTTGATTGGTATAGGGCTGAAGATTTTTTTAGAGCATACGTTAATGTAAAAAGTAACATTTTGCCTATCCTATTGTCTTTATATAGGTTTTTATAATTACTTTTGTCACAAAAATGATTTTTTGGCGAAATTTTGGTTTTATAATTTGCTTTTCTTGCCGGAATATGTTATAATTACATATTATTGTATACGAGGTCTGTCTATGGAGTATCTTAATCTTTTGAATATCGGCTACGGTAACGCCATAAACCCCGCAAGGGTGGTCGCCGCTGTCAGCGCGGATTCCGCACCCGCTAAACGTATGGTCAGTACTGCGCGGGAAAAAAATGCCGTTGTTGACGCCTCGTGCGGTAAGAAAACCCGCACGGTTTTCATCATGGACAGCGGACATATAATCCTGTCGTCAAAGCATATAAAAGGGTTTACGTCAAATTCGGCTTTTGGAGGTGTTGAAGATGAGTAATAAAGCAAAGCCTACCTCTAAGGGCTTATTGATTGTGGTTTCTGCCCCCGCAGGGTGCGGAAAGGATACTATCTTAGGTTGCGTAAGGGACTCCTGCCGAAATTTGCATTATTCGGTATCGGCGACAACTCGGCAAATCCGCGAAGGCGAGGAGGAGGGCGTTCATTACTTTTTTAAAACGCACGAAGAGTTTGAAGAGTTGATTAAAAACGACAAGCTTCTTGAGTTTACCGAGTATGCCGGGAATTATTACGGTACACCTAAGGATTTCATTCCGAAAATGCTTGAAGCAGGTAAAGATGTTGTTTTAAAAATTGAGGTCGAGGGTGCGGCAAATATACGCAGGATTTTTCCCGACTGTGTGCTTGTTTTTATACTGCCGCCGTCTTTTGACGAGCTTGAACGCAGGCTGAAAAAGCGCGGCTCCGAAACGGAAGAAACCATAAAAAAGCGCGTAAACATTGCAGAAACCGAAATGTCGTATGTAAAAAGCTACGATTATATAATCATAAATGAAAACCTCGAAAAAGCAACGGAAGATTTTAAGGCTGTGATAAGAGCGGAAAAGCTTTCGGTAAAACGCGGAACTCCTGTAATAGATTAAGGGCGGTCGAATGGAAAATACAGAATTATCAGAGCTTCCGGCATTACCGGAATTATCGGTTTTAATAGCGCGGGTAGCCGTTGAAAAAACACTGTACTCGTTCGATATGCTGTTTGATTATTTAGTCCCCGCTGACCTACGCGAACGCGCCGCTCCGGGAAAGCGCGTAATAGTAGATTTCGGACGCGGATATTCGTCAAAAAAGCGGCAGGGTATGATTTTTTCGCTTCGAGAAGATGTCTGTGAACCCTCTAAAATAAAAAAAATCTGTGCTGTCGCAGATGAGAAACCGCTGCTTTCGAGCGAAATGTTAGAACTCGTCGCGTGGCTTAAAGAAAACACCTTCTGTACTTATTTTGATGCGGTAAAAACCGTAATTCCCGCAGGCTTGGGGCTAAAACTTTCGGACGAGGACGGGTCGGTTAAAACACGTTATAAGCGCGATGTTTCAAAAATAGTTCAGATTGACGAGGATTTTGATTTTTCATTAATCTCATTTACCCCTAAACAACAGGCTGTGATTAACCTTCTTGAGGAATACGAATCTGCCTGCGTAAAGGAAATCTGCCTTATTTGCGGGGTTACATCCGCCGTAATAACAAATCTTATAAAAAAAGGCGTACTCAAAGAACGCTTCGACGAACTTTCAAGGGCGTTGAGTAAGGATTTTGAAGTAACGGAGAGCTTGGACGATATAGTGTTTTCCGAAGCTCAGCAGAAGGTTTTTGACGGTCTGAAGGAGCTTGCCGACTGCGGCGAGGCAAAATGCGCCTTGTTACGCGGAATTACGGGTAGCGGAAAAACATCGGTTTTCATCAAGCTGATTGAGCATACTTTAAGCAAGGGAAAAACAGCCGTCATGCTTGTACCCGAAATTGCTCTGACCCCGCAAATGACAGGAAATTTCAAGAGTCTTTTCGGAAACAAGGTCGCAATAATACACTCAAATTTATCTATAGGTCAGCGTGCAGACGAATACAGGCGTATTAAATCAGGTGAGGCGCATATAATCGTAGGGACGAGAAGCGCAGTCTTCGCACCGCTCTCAAACATAGGTATGATTGTCATAGACGAAGAAGGTGAAATGAGCTATAAGTCTGACCGTTCGCCGCGTTATCATGCACGAAATATTGCCAAGCAGAGAGCTTTTTATCATAACGCACTCTTACTTTTAGCCTCTGCCACCCCTTCAATCGAAAGTTATCATTTTGCTAAAATCGGACGGTACTCCCTTTTTGAATTAAACGAGCGTTACAGTAAAGCCATACTGCCCGACGTTTATATCGTAGATATGAAGACAGAGCATGAAAACGGCAACAACTCTAATTTCAGCGATATTCTTATTCATGAAATCGGGGAGAATTTAAAGCGCGGAGAACAGAGCTTAATACTGCTTAATCGGCGCGGTTATCACACCTATGCAAGGTGCGTAAAATGCGGCGTTTCGGTGAACTGCCCAATTTGTTTAATTCCGTTGACCTATCATAAAAAGAGCAATTCTGTTCAATGCCATTACTGCACTCACAGCGCGCCAAAACCCGATACCTGTGAAAACTGTAAATGTACTCATATATATCAAACCGGAACCGGAACCGAGCGAGTCGAGGATGAAATTTCAGAGTATTTTCCACAGGCGCGGCTTTTGCGAATGGACGCCGACACAACGGTTTCTAAGACGGCTTTTGAAACAAAATTCGCACAATTTAAAAACGGTGAATATGATATAATGGTCGGCACACAAATGGTAGCAAAGGGGCTTGACTTCGAGAATATAACATTAGTCGGCGTTTTAGCAATCGACAAAGCTCTTTATGCAGGAGACTATCTCGGTTATGAAAAAACCTTTTCGCTTATTACGCAGGTCGTAGGACGCTCAGGACGCGGAAACAAAAAAGGCAGAGCGTATATACAGACCTTCACGCCTGACCACTATGTATTAAATTTAGCGGCGGCGCAGGATTATCCCGAATTTTACGAGCAGGAAGCAGATGTAAGAAAAGCATTAATATTTCCGCCGTTTTGCGATATTTTTCTCATCGGGTTTTGGGCGGTTGATGAAAATGTTTCCGAAACTGCGGCAAAAAAGTTCCTGAAAATTTTAAGAGAGGGCTTAAACCCTCTGAAAACCGAAAAAATCCCCTACCGCGTTCTCGGACCCGGTAAAAGCGGTATAGGACGCATAGGCGGGAAATTCCGACATAGGCTGATAATAAAATGTAAAAATAATAAACTTTTTCGCTCCGTTATTTCCGACGCACTGAAAACCGCCTACGGTGACCCCGATTTTAAATATGCGGGGATATATGTAGACATAAACGGAGAAATACTATAAATACGGAAGGAGATTAACAATTGGCACTGAGAAACATTTTGACCTTACCCGACGAAACGCTGACTAAAAAATCAAAAGAAGTTATCTCGTTTGACGACAAGCTGTGGGTACTGCTTGACGATATGTACGACACGCTTCAAAAGCATGAAGGCGTGGGAATCGCCGCAGTTCAAGTAGGTATTCTTCGCAGGGTGATTGTCATAGACACCGGCGAGGACGAGGATGGCGTGATTGAGTTAATTAATCCGGAGATAATCCAAACTGAAGGCACTCAGCGCGAAATGGAGGGCTGTCTCTCTTGTCCGGATATGTGGGGTTATGTAAAACGACCCGAATATATAAAAGTAAAGTATATGAATCGCTACGGTAAGCCGCAAACTAAAGAAGCGGAAGAGCTTTTAGCTATTGTTATCAGTCATGAAATCGACCATCTGAACGGTGTGGTTTTTCCGGATGTCGCCGACGAAATGGTAGATGAAAAGGAAGCCGAAGCCGAAAGAGAGAGAAAACCGCATAGGAAAAAGAAAAGAAGAGTAAGAGAATAAGTAAAAAAGCTATGCTCGAATCAAGCAGCTATATTTATTTTAAGGGGACTCTGCGGTATACTGCATTGGGATAATTTGACAAATTCGATATAATATGGTAACTTATATATATACTTCGAGAAGGAATGGTGAATATGAAAATTATCTTCATGGGGACGCCCGATTTTGCCGTACCCGCACTTGACGCGCTTCACAGAGCGGGGCATGAAATACCCTTAGTCTTTTCACAGCCGGACAAACCGAGCGGCAGAGGTCAAAAAATTCACCCTTCCCCGGTCAAAAGCTATGCCCTTGCGCATGGTCTCAGGGTCGAACAGCCTTTTTCCCTGCGAAAGGGTGACGACAGCGTAAAGAGTCTTGAACTTATAAAAGAATTAAACCCCGACATCATTATTGTCGCCGCATACGGTCAAATATTACCGCGTATAGTTTTAGACGCTCCGCGATTAGGGTGTGTTAATATCCATGCTTCGTTATTGCCGCGCTGGCGGGGGGCTTCTCCGATAAATTACTGCATCATGAGCGGCGATAAAGAAAGCGGCGTTACTATTATGCGAATGGAAGAAGGAATAGACACCGGCGGTATGTTTTTAAGCGAGAGATGCGAGATAACCGATGAGATGAACTCACGCGAGCTACACGATAAACTAAAAGAAATAGGGGCGCGGCTGATAACTCGGTTCGCGGAGAATCCTGAAAAATATATAAAAAACATGACAGCGCAAAACTATGCCGAAGCCACCTACGCACCTATGATTACAAAAGAAATGAAGAAAATCGACCTAAATAAATCCGCGCTTGAAATTTATAATTTTATCCGCGGACTTACGGGAGAAGCCTATTGTATGTTAGGCGAAAAGAGGTTAAAGGTTTTTTCAAGCGAAATTATCGAAAAAAGCGATATTTTTAACCATAAAGCGGGAACAATAACAGAAAGTTTAGAAATTATATGCGGGGACATGAAGATTCTGCGTATGCTCGAAATTAAACCCGAAGGAAAGAACAAGATGAGTGCAGAGGAGTTTTTACGCGGCGTGCGAAACTAAATACCGAAAGGAAATAAATAATATGGAAAAAATTCCCGAAACCTTAGAATATTTTCTCGACAATCCAAATGCGGCGTGGCTTCTTGTTATGGCGACTATAATTATTGCTATGTTCGCTTCTTTGAATGTTAAATTGACATTTTCAAAATATAATAAGAAACGCTCTGCGAAAGGCATACCGGCGCATATGATTGCACGCCAAATCTTAGACAACAACGGGCTTTACGATGTAGAAGTACATTCTACACACGGAAATTTAACCGACCACTATGACCCGCGAACTAAAGTCGTCGCCTTGTCCGAGAGTACCTTCAACAGCGCGGCAGTAGGCGCAATCGGCGTTGCGGCTCATGAGTGCGGACATGCCATTCAACACGCCGACAATTATGTCCCCGTAAAAGTCCGCTCCGCGATTTTCCCTGTAGTAAGCATAGCAAACAGAACATGGATGTTTTTGGTAATCATCGGTATGTTTTTGCCGCTCATACCCGGAACGATTATGATTAATATAGGCATAATCTCGTTCACCCTTGCGGCTGTTTTTCAGCTTATCACCCTGCCTGTTGAATTTGACGCCTCGAGCCGCGCCCTCCGAACCATAGCGGCGGCAGATATTCTTGATAAAACCGAGCAAAAAGGCGCGGCGAAAGTCCTTAAAGCCGCCGCACTTACGTATATTGCGGCACTGCTTGTTTCTCTCGCGCAGCTTATACGACTGCTCTCGATAGCAAGGAGAAGATAAAACAAAAGGAAAAAGTAAGGAATATATAAATCATGACGCAATCGAGAAAAACAGTGCTTGAGTTGCTCTGCCGTATGGAACAAAACGGAGCATACTCCAATATAATCTTAGACAATACCTTCTCGAGGGATAATTTATCGCCGCGTGATAAAGGTTTTGCCGCCGCTCTGTTTTATGGCGTACTCGAAAGGAAGATGACACTTGACTTTCTGATACGCGAGTACTCGGATATAGAGTTTGATAACCTATCGTGTGAAACCGTGCAGGTTTTACGCATGGGCTTCTATCAGCTTCTTTATATGGGCGGCGTACCCGAAAACGCCGCCGTAAACGAATCCGCAAATCTTGCCAATCAGGATTCAAAGGGCTTCGTGAATGCAATTCTTCGGAATTTTATACGAGATGGTAAGGAAATTAACACCATTCACCTCGAAGACAATGCAAAACTTTCTATAGAATATTCCTGCCCTAAGTGGTTAATAAAAAAATGGTTAGCTACATTCGGTGAGGCGTCGACATTAGAAATCCTTAAAGGCTCTTTCGGGCGACCTCCGATTTATCTGCGGGTAAATACGTTGAGATTTCAAACCGATGACGTGATTGCGGCTTTGCTAAAAGAAAAGTTTGCTGTAAAGAGAAATACGTTTCTTGACGACTGTCTTGAACTTGAGCGGGTTAATAATATGGGCGTTGAGCTTTCCGACGCATATCGCAAGGGTATGTTCCACGTCCAGGACATTTCGTCACAGCTTTGTTGTAAATTAGTACGCCCCGGCTTTAATCAGACAGTGATAGACCTCTGCGCCGCTCCCGGCGGTAAATCCTTTACCCTTGCTCAAATGATGAATAATCGCGGAAGACTGCTCGCCTGTGACCTTTACGGCGGAAGGTTGGCTTTGATTGAAAGCGGAGCTAAACGGCTCGGGCTTGACGTAATAAAGGTTGTTGAAAACGATTCAACAATCTTTAACCCTACATTCCCGCAGGCTGACACGGTTTTATGTGATGTTCCCTGCTCCGGTCTCGGTGTAATTCGGCGTAAACCCGAAATAAAATACAGACCCATGAAGGACTTGGAGCCTCTTCCCGAAAAGCAGAAGAAAATCCTTGATACCGCCGCTGCCTACGTTAAGCCAAACGGTACTTTAGTTTATTCCACCTGCACCTTAAATCCTGACGAGAATGAGGCTGTCGTGGATGAGTTCCAAAGAAGACATCCTGTTTTCTCTCCATATTTTGTTCCTGTCGGGTCAGGCTTACCCGATGCTTCCCGCTACAATCTCTTTCCGCATATAACGGGCGGCGACGGCTTTTTCGTTGCAATATTCAGAAGAAAACCCGACGCTCAACAACTAACATTATGAAAAAAGATATTTTATCCCTTTCGCTTTCGGATTTACAAGATGAGATTGTCGCTTTGGGAGAACAAAAATTCCGGGCGCGTCAGATTTTTGATTGGTTACATGTTAAAAGAGCGGTGGCTTTTTCCGAAATGTCGAATCTATCTGAACAACTTCGTCAAAAGCTAACAAAATATTTTTGTATAAAACGACTAAATATACAAAAAAAGCTTGTATCAGAGTATGATTATACTGTAAAATATCTATATGGGCTTGATTCAGATTTGAGCGGTGATAAAATCGAAACCGTACTCATGCGTTACCGACAAGACGGAGGGCGGGATTTTCGCCACAGTATATGTATCTCAACACAAGCGGGTTGTAAAATGAAATGCGCCTTTTGCGCGTCAGGTGCGTATGGATTTACACGAAATCTTGAACCCTCGGAAATGCTTTTACAGCTCTACGAAACCGAACGTGACCGCCGTACCGATGAGAGCGAAATAACCGATGTAGGCAGTCTTGTATTAATGGGTATCGGTGAACCGCTTGATAACTTTGATAATGTAGTGAGATTTTTGAACCTGCTTTCTGATAAAAACGGCAGAAATATGAGTCTGCGGCATGTATCGCTTTCTACCTGCGGTCTTGCCGATAAAATTGACAGGCTGGCAGAATTAAAGCTCGGTCTTACTCTCTCGGTTTCGCTACATGCGGCAGATGATGAAACAAGAAGCCGAATTATGCCCGTCAACAACACCTTTGGCATAGAACGAATAATGTCCTCGTGCCGAAATTACTTTGAAAAGACAGGCAGACGCATCAGCTTTGAATACGCTTTAATCGGCGGATTAAATGACAGCCCAAAGGATGCCGACAATCTTTCAAATCTAATAAAACCGCTCGGAGCGCATGTAAATTTAATCCCGATTAACCCCTCGCATACGCAAGCATATCCAAAATCCCGTAACACAAACGCTTTTTACGAAAGATTGGCAAGCTCAGGCATAAACGTGACAGTACGCAGAACACTCGGCGCGGATATAAACGCCGCCTGCGGACAGCTGCGTGCCGCCGTGGGCAGTACACCATAGTAAGTTATAATTATACACGAGTGAGACGAAAAAAACGTCTGCTACTTTAAACCTTAGTTAGGAGAATTTATGAAGGTTTTCTCAAAATCAGACATAGGTAAAAAACGCTCTGAAAATCAAGACAGGGTCTGGGCTTCGCTACTCGAAGACGACGAAAAGTCAACCCCGAACGCGGCGGCTGTCGTTCTGTGCGACGGCATGGGCGGAGAGAATGCGGGTAGCTTCGCCAGCGAAACGACTGTCAACTTTATTTCTGAGCGTATTAAACGCGGATTTCGCACCGAGCTTAACGGTAACTCCATTCGCAATCTTTTAATTACCTCGGTGACAGCGGCAAATAATTTGGTTTATGATTTAGCCGAGTTTGACTTGACTATGTTCGGCATGGGTACAACCTGTGTCAGTGTAATTGTCTACGATGGACGAGCGTACATTATAAATGTTGGAGACAGCAGGGTTTATCACGCCTTCGGCGACAGTATACAGCAGATTACTAAGGACCACTCATACATAAATAAGTTGATTGAGGACGGTCAAATCACCGAAGACGAGGGTAAAAATCACCCCAAACGTAATTGCCTGACCCGTGCGGTCGGCGCGGAGGCGTTCTTGACCCCCGATTATTATGAGCTTGAGTTACAGGAAGATTCGATTTTGATGCTCTGCTCAGACGGTCTGCACGCATATGGTGAAGATGTGAGCATAGCGGAAATAATAATAAATAATCCTATAAACAAGGTTTGTGACAAGCTTGTTGAATACGCCCTTGATAACGGCGGTCGGGATAATATCACAGTTGCGATTATATCCGTAAAATAGCTTATTATAGTAAGGAATGATTTATCATGGACAATAATATCGGGAAAAGACTCGACGGACGGTATGAACTTCTTGAGTTGATTGGCGTCGGCGGAATGGCGGACATATACAAGGCACGCGACATGGTCGAGGATAAAATTGTCGCCGCTAAAATCCTTAAAAACGAGCTTGCCGAAAGCGAAGATTTCTTGCGCCGTTTCAGAAATGAGAGCAAGGCTATCGCTCTGCTTTCCCATCCGAACATTGTAAAAATCTTCGATGTCGGCTTCAGTGAAAAGGTTCAGTTTATTGTGATGGAATATATAGACGGCATCACTTTAACAGAGTATATTGAGCGTCAGGGAGTTTTAAAATGGCGTGATGCTTTACATTTTGTTACACAGATTCTCCGCGCATTACAACACGCTCATGACCGCGGAATAGTCCACCGTGACATAAAATCTCAAAATGTCATGCTTCTTTCCGATGGTACGATAAAAGTGATGGATTTCGGGATTGCGCGATTTAATAGAGAAACCGATAAAACTATTTCCGAAAAAGCTATAGGCTCCGTTCATTATATAAGTCCGGAGCAAGCCCGTGGCGATGCAACAGACGAAAAAAGCGATATTTATTCAATAGGCGTCATGTTATTTGAGATGCTGACGGGCAGAAAACCTTTTGACGGCGATAACCCCGTTTCGATTGCTTTAATGCACATGCAGGCACAACCTAAAAAACCCACCGACATAAACAGCTCTATTCCCGACGGATTAGAGGAAATAACACTCAAGGCAATGCAGAAGGTGCCGAGTAAGCGTTATCAGACCGCCGGCGAAATGATTACGGACATAGAAGAGTTTAAAAAGAATCCGAGTATAGTTTTTGAGTACAAGTACTTTTCAGCGGAGGAACAAAAAATAAAATACTTTGATAAACCGACAACGTCCGCATCCTCTACGGGTGAAACCCCGATTCAAACCCCCGGAGGAAAAAAAGCTAAAGCCGAGACCACGCCGGCAAAGGGAGTACCTGTGCCTAAGCGCGGAGACTATGATTTTGAAGACGAGTTCGACGATGATGATTTTTATGACGAGGTGATTGAACGCCGTTCGCCGCTTTTGGCTATTCTTTTTGCCACCGCTTCTGTAATCGTTATTATGGCGGCGTGGTTAATTTATACAATAGTCACCAACACCTTTGATACTATTGGCGGAGACGAGTTAATAAAAGTACCGTCGCTTGTCGGCGAGGATTATGATGCGGTAATAGCGCAATACGGCGGCAGTTTGAATCTCGTTGCTTCCCGCGAATTTTCGACAGAGTATGAACGAGGACGCATCATGTGGCAGAGCGTTTTAGCGGGCAGAGAAATACGCATTGGTCAGAAAATCGACATTCGGGTGAGTTCGGGACCTGAGGCTGTTGAGCTTAACGACTACGAAGGCGGCGTACTGCACATAGACGAAGTTGAACAGCGATTGATACGGCAGGGTTTTATACGTGCAAACATCAATATAAGACATGAGGAAAGCACTGTCCCCGCCGGGTATGTCATCCGTACCGAACCGCGTGCAGGCTCTATGATTCCGCTCGACTCCCGTATAACGGTTTGGGTCAGCTTCGGCGGAGTAAATGATGGGGGTACACAGGTTCCCGATATTTTAGGGCTTACCAGGACACAAGCCGAGGAAAGAGCGAAAATGCACGATGTCGTTATTGCGTTCACTGAGGAATACAGCGATTCCGTAGCTGTTGACAGGGTTATCAGTCAAGACCCTCTTCCGATGGTACCCGTTGATAAGTTCAGTACAATTGAAGTCGTAATAAGCATCGGTCCTGCCCCGCCGAAATCTTTTGAAATTAACCATGATATTTCCAGAGAGGATATAACCGGAGATTATATATTTGAATATTATATTGACGGTATACGACAGGACTACCTCACAGTGACTCAAAATGTCGGACTTAACAGAAACATCAACTGGGAATTTGAGGGTACCGACGTCAGCACATACGCTATTTTCATTACTTCTGTACAGACAGGTAACAGGGGGCAGTTCTGTGTATATGAGGTTGATTTTACAGGCGATGAGGTCACGCACAGATTAGTCGAGATTAATGCTCATATTTTCGCCGAAATAGACAAACCCGCTGAAACTACGCCGACGGAACCGTTTCCCATTGACCCGTTCCCGGTAGACCCATTCCCGCTTGTCACCGAACCCGAACCTGACCCGTTACCGTTCGTTTTCCCCTTTTACGACTATTAGAATGAATAATAAAACAGGAAAAATTTTAAAATCCGTCGGGGGTTTCTTCCATGTAGAAACCCTTGACGGAATGTTGTTATGCACCGCGCGGGGGGTGTTCAGACTTAAAGGGATTACTCCCGTAGCGGGCGATGATGTTATTGTTGAAATTATTGATAATTCACCTGTTATCACGGATGTATCTGAGCGAAAAAACTATATCGTCCGTCCTCCTCTTGCTAATATAGATGCGGCGATTATTGTTATTTCCACCGTAGAACCCGCCCCGAACAGACTAATACTCGACAAGTTGATTGCTATTTTTGAAAGCAAGGGAATAGAACCCATCCCGCTGTTTACCAAAATTGATAAAAAAGAAGATGATGAGCTTTACAGAATATATGAAAAATCCGGGTTTAAAGTGTTTTCAATCAGTAACGAGAGCGGTGAAGGAGTTGACAAACTGCATAAATTTCTGCTCGGTACGCAGGACGCCTTCAGTGCAGACTCCCTGCCCGATAGGTTATCTGATACCGTTTGCGATAGTCCGAGAAAGAAAACTTGCGTACTCGTCGGTAATACAGGCGTCGGAAAATCCAGTACGTTAAACAGTCTTTTCCCCGAACTCACCCTCGAAACCGCCGAAATCAGTAAGAAGCTCGGTCGCGGAAAACACACAACGCGGCAGGTCGAACTCTATCGTCTTGACAGTATGTCCTCCCCTGTTTATATTGCTGATACGCCCGGTTTTTCTACCGTTGAGGCGGCTAAGTACGGAAAGCTCGCTTCTTCGGACGTGGGGATGTGCTTTCGTGAGTTTATACCTTTTCTTGATAAGTGTAGATTTTCAGGCTGCCGTCATACCAAAGAGGATGGTTGTGCGGTGATAATGGCAAAAGAGCGAGGCGATATTACAGAAAGCCGCTTTGAAAGTTATGTCAGAATTTACGAGGAAGCGCGGACGGAAGAGAAGAATTATAAAAAACGGTAATTTTGCGGCGCGATGTTTTCATCGCGCCTTACATTTTGCAAATCATTATGTAACCTGTTCCTTTTTGATTCTGAAAAAAAACCTTAAGAATCCGGCAAGAATTTTAGGACTCTTTACCACGACGATTTTCATTAAGACCACCTACCTTAACAGAATTGATTATGCGCAACTGAGCATATATAAGCCAAGCGCGATTAGTACCACTGCGAGTATGAAAAACAAGAACTTCGCCGACAGAAGACAAATAAGCACGAATGCCAATGCCCCCGCAAGGCATATAAAAGGCAGATTTCGCCTGCTCTCGCGCCTGTAACGCCGTCTTCTCATTGTTTTATCACACCCGCTCTTAACGTAATAAACTATATTATTCAGCAAGGTGGAATTGTGTTACAGGTCTTTTACATAAGATGCCCTAAAAGTAATTTCGCAATCATAACGAAAACGACTAACGAGCAGGTATCAACAATAGTTGTAATAAGCGGTGCCGCCATTATGGCGGGGTCTATATTCAACTTTTTTGCAAGTATGGGAAGTGCAACACCGCACAGCTTTGCCATAAATACCGTAAATATAATGGTAATACTAATCACGGAGGCTTTTAAAAATAATTCTGTTTCGGTGTGATAAAACAAAATAACCCTCAAAAACGCAACAACCGCTAAAACAACGCCCGCCATTAAGCTTATGCGTATTTCTTTCCATGCGGCTTTCAAAAAATCAGAAGATGATATTTCCGAAACCGCCATACCGCGTATAATCAAAGTTGCACTTTGACTGCCCGCGTTGCCGCCGGTGTCCGTAAGCATCGGTACAAACCCAATCAGAAGCGGAACCGCAAGCAAAACATCTTCATAAACTTTTAATATTACCCCCGTTCCCATTCCCATAATCATAAGCCCGACTAACCAGCCTATTCGATTTTTGAAAAGCTCAAACACGCTTGTTTTAAGATACGGTTTTTCGGACGGCAGCATAGCCGCCATTTTTTCAAAGTCTTCCGTTGCCTCTTCTTCAACAACGTCGGCTATGTCGTCAATGGTGATAATCCCCACTAAACGCTTTTCGGAATCCACGACAGGTATGCTCAAAAGGTCATATTTGTTAACCCTTTGGGCAACCACTTCGCGGTCTTCAAGTGTTTCGGCGGTAACAAGGTTTACATCATCCATTATGTCGCCGATAATTTCATCACGTTCGGCAAGCATTAATGTTTTCGCGCTTACGACCCCTACAAGCCTGCGCTCGGAGTCAACAACAAAACAAGTATAAATCGTTTCCTTATCCGTGCCTGTTCTGCGTATGCGTGAAAACGCCTCGCGTACCGTCATCTCGCTTTTTAAATCCACATACTCGACCGTCATTATGCTACCCGCCGAGTCTTCAGGGTATTTTAACAGTCGATTTATTTCTTCTCTGGTTTCGGGTTTTGCGGTGGCTAAAACCTTTTTGGCGATTCCCGCAGGCATTTCCTCTATAAAATCCGCCGCATCATCGAGGAAAAGCTCTTCGATAATCGAGCGTATTTCCGTCTCGCTTAGTTTTCCGATTAATGCTTCCTGTACATCGGGAAAGAGGTTCGCAAAAACCTCCGCTTCCATATCCTTTGGCAACATACGAAAAATCAGTACCGCCTTGTCTACCGGAATGTTTTCGATGAGTCCCGATATGTCAGCCGGGTTTTCATCTGTTAACTCGTTTCTGAGTGCGTTATACTGCTTGTTGTCGAGCATTTCTTCGTAAATTTCAAAGTCTCTCATGCTTTTTCATACTCCTTTACATTTTTTACGTAGCCTGCCGTGTATTATGTTCCGATTCGATACAGGAATATGAAAATAAAAAAGCCGCGCATAAATACGCGACCGATTATTATTTTTAAAACGGCGGCGGTTTTATGCAGTTTTTTATTTTCATGTTCCCTACCTTGTTGCTACTTCGGGGCGGTAACGGGTCGTCAAAATTCATTATACGCACAAAAACGCCTCCTTCCATAAATACCTTATTTATATTATACATAATCTTTCCTCTTTTGTCAACAATTAAAAACATTTTATACTAAACCTCCCTTCTTTTTGCGGGGTATTGGTATAAACCTATGTAATTATCCCGATTTTAAGCATTAATCTATATTTCAAATATACGGTTTAAATCCGCCTAAATTTTGTATTAAATATGTATTGCATATTACTATAGTTTGTGGTATAATAACTTTATAAGTTGACGAGTAGGCTGAAAATGCACAAAATTAAACGAAAGGAAGTGTCGTTATGACTTACGAGAAAATTTTTGCTGATGTCAAAAAAGTTTATTCTAAAGCCGATAAAAGCAAGCTGTGTGGCGATTTCGCGTTTCAATTTAACATAACAGGCGAGGGAGGCGGTGCGTTTTATGTTGCGTTCCGTGGAGGTATTCTCGAAGTCGCTCCGTATGACTACGTTGATAAAAACGCACTGCTGATAGCATCGGGCGAGGATTTTATCAAACTTGCAAATTCGAGATTCACCTTGCAGGAAGCCGTTGATAACGGAATAATTCAAGTTGAGGGCGACTTTAACATGGCTCTTGAGCTTGATAAAATGGCTTTGTCGGGTTCTGAAAAAAAGGATGCCGAAAAAAAGCTGAAAAAGGGAATTTCCTCCACCAAGAAAACCCCTCCGGCGAAAAAAGCCCCCGCCGCCGCAAAACCGACATCGAACGCAAAAGGTGCCATTGATACGGTCAAGACCATTCCGGGGGAAGAAAGTTTAGTTTAGCTTTATAAAATAAAATCAAAATAAAGGGCGACTGTTAATCTACTGTCGCCCTTTAATTTAATGCTATTTTTTTACTATTCTTTAATCTTAGTAACAACGCCCGAACCTACTGTTTTTCCGCCTTCTCTGATTGCGAAACGAAGACCCTCTTCAATCGCTATCGGGGTAATTAACTCTACGTCAATCTCAACGTGGTCGCCCGGTATACACATTTCTTTATCGGCAGGGAGTTTAATTACACCTGTAACGTCGGTTGTTCTGAAGAAGAACTGAGGTCTGTAGTTGGAGAAGAACGGAGTGTGGCGTCCGCCCTCTTCTTTTTTCAAAACGTAAACCTGACCTACAAATTTCGTAAGGGGTTTAATCGAACCGGGCTTACATATAACCTGTCCGCGTTCAATCTCATTTCTGGCTACACCTCTGAGTAACGCGCCTATATTATCTCCCGCTTCTGCGAAATCTAAGAGTTTACGGAACATTTCTATACCCGTGATTACCGTATCTCTCGCTTCATCCTGTAAACCTACTATTTCAACCTTGTCGTTTAGGTTTATAGAGCCTCTTTCAACACGCCCTGTAGCAACCGTACCGCGTCCCGATATAGTCATAACCTGCTCAACAGGCATAAGGAACGGAAGGTCTGCTTTTCTGTCAGGTGTAGGAATATAGCTGTCAACCGCATCCATAAGTTCGAGTATACATTTAAACTCTTCTGCGCCAATATCTGTACTGTTGCTTTCGAGAGCGTTTCTTGCAGAACCGCGAACTATAGGTGTGTCGTCGCCGGGGAAATCGTTTTTGCTGAGTATATCTCTGATGTCCATTTCTACGAGGTCGAGAAGTTCAGGGTCGTCAACGTCATCACACTTATTAATGAAAACTACAAGTGAAGGTACGTTTACCTGACGAGCTAAGAGTATGTGTTCTCTGGTTTGTGCCATAGGACCGTCTGTACCCGCAACTACAAGGATTGCGCCATCCATCTGTGCCGCGCCTGTAATCATGTTCTTGATATAATCGGCGTGTCCGGGGCAGTCAACGTGTGCGTAGTGACGTGCGTCGGTTTCATACTCAACGTGTGCGGTGTTGATAGTAATTCCGCGTTCTTTTTCTTCGGGCGCCTTGTCGATTGCGTCATAAGCTTCAAACTTAGCGTATCCCTTCAGAGAAAGAACCTTGGTGATTGCGGCTGTCAGCGTTGTTTTACCGTGGTCAACGTGACCAATCGTGCCGATATTTACGTGCGGTTTGTTACGTTCAAATTTTTGCTTTGCCATTAGTCATTTCCTCCTGATATTTTGATGTTGCTTCTGAATTTAATTTTAACAAATTTTTACTGAAAAAACAAGTCTTTTCTGTAAATATTTATTGTTTGTAATTTTGCCCTAAAAAACCCAAATTATCTCGCTCTTTTTGTCGCTATTCCCTCTGTTATGGATTTGGGAACCTCGATATAGTGACTGGGTTCCATTGTGTATTGCCCCCGCCCCTGGGTTTTTGAGCGCAAATCGCCTGCGTAACCGAACATTTCGGACAAAGGTACGTTAGAGTCAATCTGTTTGATACCGCTTTTATCGTCCATACCGAGAATGTTCCCTCGGCGAGAACTCAAATCGCCTATTACATCGCCCATATAATCCTCAGGAACGAGAACGGAAACCTTCATAATCGGCTCAAGTATTATAGGTGACGCCTTTTGCATCGCTTCTTTAAAAGCAATTGAACCTGCGATTTTGAATGCCATTTCTGACGAGTCAACCTCGTGGAACGAACCATCGTAGAGGGTCACTTTCACGTCTACTACCGGATAACCTGCAAGAGTACCCGACATCATCGCACCCCGTATTCCCGCATCTACCGCCGGAATATATTCTTTAGGAACCGCGCCGCCGACTACCTTGTTAATAAACTCGTATCCCTTACCTGATTCATTGGGTTCTATGCGGATTTTAACGTGACCATACTGTCCGCGTCCGCCCGACTGCCGCGCATACTTTGTATCCTGTTCAACCTGAGATGTTATGGTTTCCTTATAGGCAACCTGCGGTTTTCCTACATTTGCTTCTACCTTGAACTCGCGCATCATTCTGTCAACGATGATTTCAAGATGTAATTCGCCCATGCCCGCAATTATTGTCTGCCCTGTTTCTTCATCATTCCTTATCCTGAACGTCGGGTCTTCCTCTGCGAGTCTTCCGAGAGCAATACCCATCTTTTCCTGACCGGCTTTTGTTTTAGGCTCTATTGCCAAGCTTATAACCGGCTCCGGGAAATCCATAGATTCCAGAATAACGGGGTGTTTTTCATCGCAGAGTGTGTCGCCTGTCGTCGTGCTTTTTAGCCCTACCGCCGCCGCAATGTCACCCGCATAGCAAACATCAAGGTCTTGCCTGTGGTTTGCGTGCATTTGTAATATTCTGCCGAGCCTTTCTTTCTTGCCCTTTGTGGCATTGAGAACCGCCGCACCCGCCGCTATAGAACCGGAATAGACTCTAAAGAAGCAGAGCTTTCCTACGAACGGGTCAGCCGCAATTTTAAACGCTAATGCGGAAAACGGCTCGTCATCTGATGAATTACGGGATTCTTCGCTGTCTTTGTAAGGGCTTACACCCGTGACCGGAGGAATATCCGTGGGTGCGGGCATATAATCAATAATTGCATCTAACAGTTTTTGTACGCCCTTGTTCTTATACGAGGTTCCGCAGACTACAGGTACTACTGCATTTGCTATACAGGCTTTTCTGAGGCATTTTTTAATCTCCGAAACGGTGATTTCCTCCCCTTCGAGGAACTTATTCAATACCTCTTCGTCCTGTTCGGCTACCACTTCAAGTAGCTCTTCCCTGTACTTTTGAGCGATTTCCTTCAATTCATGCGGTATTTCTACGGTTTTTCTGTCCTTACCTAAATCGTCACCGTACACTTCCGCATTCATTTCCACAAGGTCAATTATGCCGCTAAAGCTGTCTTCTGCCCCGATAGGAAGCTGAATCGGAACTGCGTTTGTTTTCAGCCTGTCCCTCATCATACTAACCGCGCCTAAAAAATCCGCTCCCATTATGTCCATCTTGTTAATATAAGCCATTCTGGGAACCTTATACTTGTCTGCCTGACGCCATACCGTTTCTGACTGCGGCTCAACGCCGCCTTTTGCGCAGAAAACGGTTACAGAGCCGTCAAGGACTCTCAGCGAGCGTTCTACCTCTACTGTAAAGTCCACGTGACCCGGGGTATCAATCACGTTTATCCTGTGATTTTTCCAGAAAGCGGTCGTTGCCGCCGAGGTGATGGTTATTCCTCTCTCCTGTTCAAGCTCCATCCAGTCCATGATTGCGGTGCCGTCGTGGGTTTCGCCCATTTTATGCGATATACCCGTGTAGTACAAAATACGCTCAGACGTCGTCGTCTTCCCCGCATCGATATGAGCCATGATACCTATATTTCGGGTCATCTCCAGAGATACTTCTCTTGCCATACTAACCCTTCTTTACCATTTGTAATGAGCGAATGCTTTATTGGCTTCCGCCATTCTGTGTGTGTCATCGCGCTTTTTACACGCTCCGCCTTGCCCTTTTAAAGCATCCAGCAGTTCTCCGGCGAGCCTTTCCTTCATTGTTTTCTCGTTACGGTTTCTGCTGTAATTTGTGAGCCAACGTAAACCGAGCGTTCTTCTTCTCGCCGGTCTTACTTCCATTGGAACTTGATAAGTCGCACCGCCCACTCTGCGCGCTTTTACTTCGAGCTGGGGCATGATATTCTCAAGCGCCTGCTCAAAACACTCCAAAGGTTCTTTTCCTGTCTTCTCACCGACAATCTCAAATGCTCCGTAAACAATTTTCTGCGCGACGCCTTTTTTCCCGTCGAGCATGATGTTGTTGACTAACCGTGTAACCATCTCGGAGCCGTACATTGGGTCCGGTAAGACTTCGCGTTTGGGTACGTTACCTCGTCTTGGCATCGTACTTCCCTCCTTCATAAAAATGAATTCTCAGGTACTCGAAAGCAGTGTGCTTTTTAATAAAGCACCATTCTTCCGCCGTGCAAAGATAATAGTAGAGATAACTATATATCTCCGCTTATGCGGTTATTCTGTTATGCTGTTCTTATTACCTTAAATCAGACTGTCAACTGTCAACTGTCAATTATCCACTGTCAACTGTCTATTTGCCTGCTGTCTTTTTGGGACGCTTCGCCCCGTATTTGCTTCTGCCCTGCATCCTTCCGTCAACGCCCTGTGCATCAAGCGTACCGCGTACAATGTGATACCGCACGCCGGGTAGGTCCTTAACACGTCCTCCGCGAATCAACACAACGCTGTGTTCTTGCAGTTTGTGACCTATACCGGGAATGTAAGCTGTCACCTCATGGCTGTTAGAAAGTCTTACTCTTGCGATTTTACGCATCGCAGAATTAGGCTTCTTAGGGGTATGGGTTCTTACGGCGGTGCAAACTCCGCGTTTTTGCGGCGAGGAGTTATCCGTCTCTTGTTTCTTTAACGTGTTCATCCCTTTTTGTAAAGCGGGAGATTTTGACTTCGTTTTAGAAACTTCCCTTCCCTTTCTGACAAGCTGGTTAAAGGTCGGCAATTCATTTCACCTCCTATTCATAAAATATATTATTTATTATAACCCCGAAAACAGTTAAAGTCAACATTTATCTCAAATTTAACCGATTATTTTGTGACTTTTACTGTTTTACGGGTTACATAAATCTATTAATTGTTGAAATTACCCTTAGATTTTTAAGAAACACAACTTAATTTCTCGCCATTCCCGTGCCTGCCGGAATTAGTTTCCCTATTATTACATTTTCCTTTAAGCCGAGCAGAGGGTCTACCTTTCCGTGAATCGCCGCATCTGTCAACACGCGCGTGGTCTCCTGGAAAGACGCCGCCGAGAGGAAACTGTCGGTCGCAAGCGAGGCTTTTGTAATTCCGAGAAGCAGCGGACTTGCCGTAGGGTATTCAATCCGCTCGCCACCCTGTTCGCGTTCCTTGAGTTCGTAAATCACGCGAGCGAACTCGTTTTTGTCCACTGCGGAACCGGGGAGAAGGTAGCTGTCGCCGGGGTTTTCTATTCTGACTTTACGCATCATCTGACGCACGATTACTTCTATATGCTTGTCGTTAATATCAACACCCTGTAAACGATAAACCTTTTGAACCTCGGCTATAATATAGTTTTCTACCGCCTGTTCACCTTTTACCGCGAGGACGTCATGCGGATTCACACTACCCTCCGTAATCGGGTCGCCCGCTTCTATTATATCGCCGTCATCCGCTTTTAGCCTATATCCAAAGGGAACAGTATAGGTTTCGGCTTCGCCGTCTGCACTCGTCACGGTTAAGTGGCGGGTTTTTTTAACCTCTTCTATTTTGACTGTACCCGTCAGCCTTGACATAATCGCACTGGATTTTGGTTTACGTGACTCAAAAAGCTCTTCTACACGCGGCAGACCCTGAGTAATATCCTCCGCCGAAACAATCCCCCCCGTTCTGAAGGTTCTCATAGTCAGCTGTGTTCCGGGTTCGCCTATTGATTGTGCGGCAATTATACCCACGGCTTCGCCTATTGAGATTGGATTCCCGTTGGCAAGCGATGCACCGTAGCATTTAACACAGACCCCGTGCTTCGCTTCACAGGTCAGCACCGAACGGATATTGACCTTTTGCGCCCCTGTGTTTAGAATCTTCTTGATTTCGTCATCGCCAAGAAGCCTATCTTTTGAAACAATTACTTTACCTTTTTCATCGGTAAAATCATCAACGAGATAACGCCCTACAAGCCTTTCAGAGAGCGGCTCGATAAGTTCTTTCCCTTCTTTTATTTCGTAGACCTCTATCCCGCCCGCGGCTTTACAATCGTCTGTCCTTATAATAACTTCTTGCGAAACATCGACCAAGCGGCGTGTCAAATACCCTGAGTCCGCAGTACGAAGCGCAGTGTCGGCAAGCCCTTTTCTCGCGCCTCTCGACGAAATAAAGTATTCAAGAACATTCAGCCCTTCGCGATAATTGGCGCGAATAGGTATCTCTATGGTTTCGCCCGACGTGTTCGCAATCAGTCCCCTCATTCCTGCGAGCTGTCTGATTTGGTTTATACTTCCGCGTGCGCCGGAATCCGCCATCATATAAATAGGGTTATATTGGTCTAAGTTTTCCATCAGAGCCTTCGACACCTTGTCGGTAGATTCGTTCCAGATATTAAGAATCGCTTCCTTACGCTCGTTGTTTGAGATAAAACCCTGCTCGAAATACTCATTGATTTCCTCGACCTGTTTATCAGCTTCTTCAAGATATATCTTCTTCTGCGGCGGAATTGTCGCATCTGTTACCGCAACAGTTATCGCTGATTTTGTAGAATACTTAAAACCGAGAGCTTTAACCCTGTCGAGTACTCCGGCAGTCACAGCCGTACCGTGGATTTTAATACAACGGTCTATGATTCTGCCAAGTTCTTTATTGCCTACCTTGAAATTAATTTCAGGTTCGAGTTCGTGTTCCGGTAATGTCCTGTCAACAAAGCCTAAATCCTGCGGAATAGGCTCATTGAAAATCAACTTACCTACCGTTGTATTTATTATCCGCTCTATTATTCTCTCGCCCGTATCACGGGTTATGCGTACTTTAATTTTTGAATGAAGCGTAATTAGGCTCTCGCTATACGCCATAATGGCTTCGTTAACATCGCGGAAAACCTTACCTTCGCCCGGCTCGCCATCTTTTTCAAGCGTAAGATAATACGAACCCAATACCATATCCTGAGTAGGTACTGTTACAGGACGACCATCCGACGGTTTTAAAAGGTTCTTCGCCGCAAGCATAAGCGTATGCGCCTCGTCCTGTGCCTCTATCGACAGGGGTAAATGCACCGCCATTTGGTCTCCGTCAAAATCGGCATTGTACGCCGTACATACCAACGGGTGAAGCTTTAACGCTCTACCCTCTACGAGAACAGGCATAAACGCTTGTATTCCGAGTCTGTGAAGTGTAGGAGCGCGGTTAAGCAGAACGGGATGCTCTTTTATTACGTCCTCAAGAACGTCCCATACGTTTTCGTTGGCGCGTTCCACCATTTTGCGTGCAGATTTTATATTATTGGACAAACCCCTTGCCACAAGCTCTTTCATGACGAAAGGCTTGAAAAGCTCGATTGCCATTTCGTTGGGCAGACCGCATTGGTCTAACTTTAAATCCGGTCCCACAACGATGACAGAACGTCCCGAATAATCCACACGTTTTCCGAGGAGGTTCTGACGAAATCGACCCTGCTTTCCCTTTAACATATCCGAGAGGGATTTGAGCGGTCTGTTTGAAGGTCCTGTAACAGCTTTTCCGTGTCTGCCGTTGTCAATCAAAGCATCCACAGCCTCCTGAAGCATACGCTTTTCGTTGCGTATAATTATTTCAGGAGCGCGTAGCTCTATCATCTTATTAAGACGGTTATTTCTGTTGATTACCCTTCTGTATAAATCGTTTAAATCAGAAGTCGCAAAACGCCCCCCGTCAAGAAGAACCATCGGACGAATATCGGGCGGTATTACCGGTATTACGTCCATTATCATCCATTCCGGAGCGTTTTTTGAAATCCTGAACGCTTCGATTACATCAAGACGTTTGAGCAGCTTTAGGCGTTTTTGTCCCTGCTGAGTATTTGCGAGCTGTTCTTTTAAATCATTTGACACCCATACAATATTGCTGACCCAATTATTCTTTGAATGACGGGCGATGAACTCATTGTCGGGTTCATTTACTTCAGCTTCATCAAAAAGCTCTTCGATGTAGGCTGAACCTGTTTTAGTTTGTATGAGCGGCAGTCCTTCGCGCTGACGTTTAAGGTTCAGTGGAATAATTACCTCTTCATACAATTTACGTGCTATAATCTGACCCTGTTCAAAATCACGCTCACGCTGGGAGTACTCGTGTTCTTCCTTCTCGCTGTTAACTCTCATGCGTTCATAAATATCTTGAGGGAATTCGGAAATAAAACGATAACGCTTTGCTAAATAATCCTCAATCTGCATTTTATTAAGTCCGATTATTTTAGAAAAATCTCCTGCGTTAGCCATTATATAATGGTCGTATCTGTTCGCGCCATATTCGGAAAGAAGCTCCTTAATCGCCTCCGCACCCATACGCGCAAAAAAGTCGTCCTCGTAACGCTCTTTCATGTCCGAGAATTCTTTTTCCGATAAAAGCTGACATTTGGTGAGGGCGGTGTCGCCGGGGTCAATTACGACATATTTTGTAAAGTACAACACTTCTTCGAGACGTTTAGGTGAAATATCAAGCACCTGACCTATACGGGATGGTGTACCTTTAAAATACCAAATATGCGAAACAGGAGCCGCAAGCTCAATATGCCCCATACGCTCGCGTCTTACTTTGTTTCGAGTAACCTCAACGCCGCAGCGCTCGCAGATTTTACCCTTAAAGCGAATCCTCTTATACTTGCCGCAATTACATTCCCAATCCTTTTGCGGTCCGAAAATTTTCTCGCAGAAAAGACCGTCGCGTTCCGGTTTTTGGGTTCTGTAGTTAATAGTTTCGGGGCGTTCAACTGTACCATGACTCCAACCGCGAATTTGTTCGGGTGAAGCAAGACCTATTTTCATTGACTCAAAAGTATTAAATCCCACGGTAAAACCTCGGTTCTTTCATTTTATTTTTGAATTTGCGAGCAGACGTTATTTTTTAAATCAGCCGCTCGTGCATTTTACATTTCCGGGTGATTCTCGGACGCATCAACGTCTAATTCCGATTCTTCTTCATCATCGTAAATATCGACCTCGTCAAGACCATCATCATCATCGTCGTCGTCTAAATCGTCCGTTTCATCGTCCTCGCCGCCCGTGAAGAAGTCGCTTTCTGCGATATCTCCGGTTATAAACTCCGCTTCAAGGTCTTCATCTGCGACATATTCAAAATCCTCCGCAGTGACGATTCCTACATCGTCATCTTCATCAAAGGTTTGTTTCAGGTCTATTTCGCTGTTTTGCTCATCGAGTACCTTTACGTCTAACCCTAACGACTGCAACTCTTTTATTAATACCTTAAAGCTTTCGGGGACGCCGGCTTTGGGTACGTTTTCGCCTTTTACCACGGCTTCATATGTCTTTACACGTCCGACAACATCATCAGACTTAACCGTGAGTATTTCCTGCAATGTATAAGCCGCACCGTAAGCTTCGAGTGCCCAAACTTCCATTTCCCCAAAACGCTGACCGCCGAATTGCGCCTTACCGCCGAGCGGTTGTTGAGTAACAAGCGAGTACGGACCGGTTGAGCGAGCGTGAATTTTATCATCTACGAGATGGTGTAATTTCAGATAATACATATATCCGACGGTAACGGGGCTATCAAACTTTTCGCCTGTTCTGCCGTCATATAATTCTGTTTTCGCTTCGGGGTTAAGCTCTGCCATACGGAGCATTTCTTGTATATCGGATTCACGGACACCATCGAATACGGGGGTCATAATGTTCCATCCGAGTGCGCGTGCGGCATAACCCAAGTGAACCTCCAGTACCTGTCCGATATTCATACGCGAAGGAACACCAAGCGGATTTAAAACTATATCAAGAGGCGTCCCATCGGGTAAGAAAGGCATATCCTCAACCGGAAGAATCCTCGACACAACACCCTTGTTTCCGTGGCGACCCGCCATTTTATCGCCTACGGAGATTTTCCGCTTTTGAGCGACGTAACAACGTACCACCATATTCACGCCCGGAGAAAGCTCTTCGCAGTTTTCACGGGTGAATACTTTTACATCGACCACAATACCGCTTTCGCCGTGAGGAACCTTAAGCGAGTTGTCTCTTACTTCACGTGCCTTTTCACCGAATATGGCTCTGAGCAGTCTTTCCTCGGCTGTCAGTTCTGTTTCTCCCTTAGGGGTAACTTTACCGACCATTATGTCGCCGGAACGTACTTCCGCACCGATTCTGATTATCCCGCGTTCGTCAAGGTCCTTTAGTGCGTCTTCCGAAAGGTTGGGTATATCGCGGGTTATTTCTTCGGGACCGAGTTTGGTATCACGGCACTCAAGCTCATATTCCTCAATGTGTATAGAAGTAAAAACATCGTTGTAAACTAAGCGTTCGCTGATTAATACTGCGTCCTCGTAGTTGTAACCCTCCCACGTCATAAAACCGATTAATACATTCTTTCCGAGAGAGATTTCGCCCTCAGAGGTCGCAGGACCGTCTGCAATAATATCGCCTTTTTTGACGGGTGTTCCTTTTTCAACGAGAGGTTTCTGATTAATACAGGTACCCTGGTTTGAACGTCTGAACTTAACCATTCTGTAAGGGTGTTCTCTGCCGTATTTATCGGTTATGCAAATTTCATCAGCCGTAACTTTTGTTATTGTTCCGTCATGCTCGGCAAGTACTACAACGCCCGAATCTACGGCGGCTTTGTATTCCATACCCGTGCCTACGACAGGACTTTCGGTAATCATCAGCGGAACTGCCTGTCTTTGCATGTTCGCACCCATCAGTGCGCGGTTTGCATCGTCATTTTCCAAAAAAGGAATCATAGAAGTAGCCACAGATACGACCATCTTCGGCGATATATCCATGAACTCAACCGTTTCACGGGCGACCTCTATTATTTCGTCTTTCCATCTGCCTGTTACACGGGGTCTGAGACGACCCTCAGCATCAAGCGGCTCGTTTGCCTGTGCGATTGTATAAATATCCTCTACATCGGCGGTCATGTATACCACTTCGTCAAGAACCTTCCCCGTACCCTTCGCAACCTTTCTGTACGGCGCCTCTATAAACCCGTATTCGTTTATCCTCGCAAATGAAGCAAGGTAAGAAATCAATCCGATGTTAGGTCCTTCCGGGGTCTCAATCGGACACATTCTGCCGTAATGCGAATAATGCACGTCCCGTACCTCAAAGCCCGCACGCTCACGCGAGAGTCCGCCCGGACCGAGAGCCGACAGTCTGCGCTTATGGGTCAATTCGGCAAGCGGGTTGTTCTGGTCCATAAACTGCGAAAGCGGTGAAGAGCCGAAAAATTCTTTTATTGCCGCCACTACGGGACGAATATTAATGAGCGAGTTGGGCGAAACTTTTTCCATGTCCTGTGCCTGTAAGCCCATACGCTCGCGAATCACACGCTCCATACGCGCAAAGCCGATTCTGAACTGGTTTTGTAACAATTCTCCGACCGAGCGAATACGCCGATTTCCGAGGTGGTCTATATCATCAATATCGCCCACATCTTCACAAAGATTTATAAAATAACTGATAGAAGCATAAATATCATCGAGCGTAACATGCTTAGATACTAACTTGTCCGCACGTTGTCTGACAGCCTCTTCAATCTCTTCTTCATCCGAACAGCTTTCAAGAATCTCTCTCAGCACGGGGAAAGAAACCTTTTCGTTTACGCCGCATTTAATCGGGTCAATCCCCTCCGGCAGATACGGTCTAATATCAACCATACCGTTTCCTACTACCTTGACTTCTCTGTCTTCTATTGTGAGGAGCATTTCCATTACGCCCGCTTGTTCAATCTCTATCGCTTTTTCAAATTTAATGTACTCCCCTGCTCCGAGCAAAAGCTCGCCCGTCAGCGGATTAACTACGGGGTTGACAGATTTATGACCTACGATTCTCCCCGAAATACCGAGCTTTTTATTATACTTATATCTTCCGAAGCGCGATAAATCATATCTCTTTGCATCAAAGAAAAGAGAATTAATATGGTTTTGCGCTGATTCAACAGTCGGCGGTTCACCCGGGCGAAGCTTTTTATAAACCTCAAGCAAAGCTTCCTCCGAGTTTTTAGTAACATCCTTCTGTGTTATGGTCTGCCTAATCCGCTCATCCTCGCCGAACAGGTCGTATATATCCTCGTCCGTACCCTTACCGAGTGCGCGAATCAGCGTGGTTGCAGGTATTTTTCTGTTTTTGTCTATTCTGACATACATGATGTCGTTAGAGTCCATCTCATACTCAAGCCACGCACCGCGGTTGGGTATTACTGTAGTCTTGAAGAGCTTTTTACCCGTCTTGTCATAATCGAAGCCATAATAAACACCGGGCGAACGTACAAGCTGAGAAACTATGACCCGCTCCGCACCGTTTATTATAAAAGTACCGTTGTCGGTCATAAGCGGAAAATCGCCCATGAAGATTTCGCTCTCAACGACCTCACCGGTTATTTTATTTTCAAGATGCGCCCTCACCTTCAGCGGAGCCGCAAATGTTACATCACGCTCCTTACACTGGGCTATCGTATATTTGGGTGTATCGTCTAATCGGTGGTCAACGAAAGTAAGCACGAATTTTCCGTTTGCGTCCGCTATTTGTGAAACATCATTGAAAACCTCCTTTATACCCTCCTCAACGAACCATCTGTAAGAATTCTTTTGAATTTCGATGAGGTTCGGCATTTCAAGAATCTCTTCAATTTTTGAGAAGCTCTGCCTTGAAACCCTGCCTAACTGCACCGGCTTGACATTCACCATAAGGTCTACACTCCCTTTTCACGCCTTTTTATAAAAAGCGCATATTTATCCATTGTGACATTATATTAGTATATTATAATATTTAAAGTTTGTCAAGCATATTTTTCTATATTTGTGAAAAATTATAAAAAATGTATTGACACAAGACGCCTTTTATGTTATAATTGTTTTCGCGGTTTACATTTATCGCGTTATTATCGGATAATTTTCAGGCTTTGTGTTTTTTCTTTCCTTCTGTATTTTCTGTAGCCGCTCCCATAGCTCAGTCGGCAGAGCGCGTCCTTGGTAAGAGTTAGCCGTATGTTTGTTCATATGATTCCGATTTGATGAAATATTAGTTTTAGAGATTAACTAAAAAACTTGTAAAACCGCATGAACACTGATTTGCTTTCGTAGCTCAGTCGGCAGAGCACCACCTTGGTAAGGTGGGGGTCACCGGTTCGAATCCGGTCGAAAGCTTCAAAAAGTCCCCCCAAAATTGCCTAAAATTAACTACGTTGCAGTACTAATTGCAGTACTTTTTAGGGTCAAAAAATTACTGCGTAAGCAGTTTTTTTGTTTTAGGCTGGTTTGCTGATTTTTTCTTTAGGGTCATTTCTGAAGAGTTTTCAGAAAACTTTCGGAAGAGTTAGCCGGAGAATCATCATCGTCGGGGGAATCATCTGATGAATTGATAAAATCCTTGATGATATCGTCGTGAATCCCATCGAGCATATTTGCCGTCTCTTCGTAAACAGTTTGGGAGATAACATGGCTGTAAATATCCAAAGTCGTTGAAACTCGGGCGTGTCCCATGAGGTCAGCTACAATTTTGGGATTTTCACGCTTTTCGAGCAACATGGTTGCGAAAGTGTGGCGAAACGAATAAAGACTTATGCCGGAGTTTTCCAAGCCGATTTTTTTTGAGAAAACGAACAAGATGGCTTCGTACCCCGCTGTATTTGCGTACTGTGCCGGTTTTGGTGGTAAAAACGAAGCAATTGGCACTTGTGAAATCAATTTTTTTCTTTAATTCTTGAGATTCTTGATGTTCACGCCAAGTCTTTAGGCTATCCATGACAGCTTGAGGTACTTTAAAGGCTCGTGTGCTTTTGGCTGTTTTTGTGTTGCCTATAATTTCGTTTCGGGAAATGATTTTATCATTCTCGTCGAATATAATTTCCCTGTTGATTGCACGTGAAACGAAAATCGTTGAATTTTCGAAATCGATATTCTTCCATCTTAGGGCAATAAGTTCGCCGGGGCGCAGACCTGTGAAAGCATAAGTAAGTAAAATCGGCTTTAAAATAACATTGTCTTCGAGAGCCGCAAAGATTATTTTGCGTTCTTCCGACGACAGGGCTTTTTTGTCCTGTTCTTCGGTTGTTTTTTTCTTAGCTCTCAGCTGAACGTCCGTTACGGGATTGACGTTGACTAAATTTTTCTTAACAGCGTATGTGAAAAACTGATTTAAGAATTGCTTTATGTGCTTGATTGACTGGTCGCACAATTCTTTTGATTTTTTGTTAAAAAATTGCTGGAGTTTGATTAAGTCAACGTGCTGAAGCTCATATTTGCCGAACTCTTTAAATATGTGATTATTCATGAAATTTAAGAGTTTTTCTTTTGTTGCTGAGCTTATGGTCGGGGCTTTGAAAGTTGTGAACCATTCGTAAAATAGTTCGTTGAAATACCTTGAAGTCGTTTTTGCAAATTGCACGTAGCCATTATTAAAGGTTTCGCTTGATTGCCGGGCGATTTTACGAGCTACGTCTTGCCGGGTTTTGCCGTAGATTGTTTTTCTGACCGGTTTACCATCTGATTTATGGCCGACAATAGCTTGACCGCACCATAAATCCTTGTCTTTTCGCTTGTAAATAGAGCCTTCGTTGTTTCCGCGCCTGTTTTGCTTAGATTTAGTTTCTTTTAATTGCCTTGGCATTGGGACATTCCTCCTTTTAATGTCTGCCAAAAAATCATCCTATATACTATTATATAATATGGTTGATTTCTTGTCAATCAATTTTTTTCGGATGTTCTGGGTGACTGTAACTATGTTTTAATCAACGCACTTATCGGAGTGCGACGGTGTTTTGGAGACAACATCTGATTATTGGTTAGGTTTTAATCAACGCATTTATGTAAAATGCGAGGGATGCGAAAAAGATAAGATTTAAAATGCTTAAAATAAGAACAAGCGTTTTCATTTTAATTCTCCTTTTGGTATAATTTAAGCATAATCTTTCTAACAGAGAAAGTTGTGCTTATTTTTGTTATAATTAGAAGGTGGTCTGGCGTTTCTCCTTTAGAACCTCGCGTTCGTAACTTAAACCGTCAGCCGCCTTCTTATTATCAATCCTA
Source organism: Oscillospiraceae bacterium (assembly GCA_009778065.1). Classification (GTDB taxonomy): domain Bacteria; phylum Bacillota; class Clostridia; order Oscillospirales; family Ruminococcaceae; genus Ruminiclostridium_E. Next base: position 831 of record WRKM01000004.1, on the reverse strand, counting down.
ATGTGTTCCAAGTCTGCACGTTGGTGGAGCAGAAATCGACATTCACTACACGGCAGAAAGTCGGGCGCGGGCTTCGGTTATGCGTGAATCAAGACGGTGAACGGATTGAGGATAGGAACATCAACATTCTTCACGTTATGGCAAATGAAAGTTTCGCTGAATTTGCAGATAAGCTTCAACGTGAAATTGAACAAGAAACAGGAGTAAAATTCGGCACATTGCAATTATCGCTGTTCAGCGGGATTACTTACAAGGAAGAAGTTGTTGAAGAAAAATCTGTAACCCAAGAAGAAGCGAAAATAATCGCCGATTTAGTATCCAGATACCAGTGTCCAGAATCTGAAACTGGCGAATCCTCGCTTTCTGAAAACTGTCAACTGGAGTCTAAAAACTCGTTGTCGCCCGCACTTGCTGTTGTAGTAGACAAAGCTGTTACCGCCGCAAGAATGGGGGCTGATGTAACTCCCGAAAAAGTCGCTGAAATAACCTACACCGAAACTAAAGAAGTCGAGAAAACCGTTACGCATGACGAGGCGCAAGAAATAATTACACACTTTGAGGAAAAGGGCTACATCTCAAAATCGGGCGTAATCAAGGAAACAATGAAGCGAGAACTTGCCGCCGGAACGCTTGACCTGCCTGCACGATTTGAGGCGGCGCGCGAAAAATTTGAAACAATCATCAGCAAAGCCAACAGCAAAGTACCCGTGCTTAATAAAAACAAAGAAGTTACCGTTCGTTTGAAAAAACAGGTTTTAATTTCGCCGGAGTTTTTGGCTTTGTGGGACAAGATTAAAGGACGCACCGCTTATCGTGTCGCTATTGATGAGG
>WRKM01000003.1 GCA_009778065.1 Oscillospiraceae bacterium | reverse complement strand
GCTTAAAGCCTCTATTTCGACTTGTGTGTAATCCCTAATTCTCGCTTCCGCTGTAGCCATAAATAATCTCCCTCGCTTTCCTTGAATACTCAAAAAAGTGTCCTGCTTCCTTCGCACGTTCATAGGCGTCTAACATTAAGTATGTTCGGTCTTTGTCCGATAAATTCGGCGTCTTAATCGCGGCTATGTAGCTTGCTCTCATTTCATCACGCCAGTCGCCGGACTTGAAGCTTGACGGAAAAAAACTAAAATGCCCGTAATACTCATGTGCTAAAACTGCCCTTTCGGACATTAAGTCCCGTGGGTGGGTTGAAGTAAAATCGGGGAAGACATCTCCTTTTACGTTTATCACACGTTTTCTGTCAAAGAAACCTGTTTTTGTCCCCACGTTAAACATAAACACGCTTTTATCAGCCCCTATAGCCTCTATTTCGTCCTTTAAATGCCGTATATCCTCTTCAGTAAGTAAATAATGAGGCGGTTGCCTATATCCGCTTACGTCACGCGCCCCTCTTTCTGTCTTTAACACATTGTTTTCCTCTTTTTCATTTCCTATTTTTATTATACCCCCCCACGTCCCAAAAGTCAACCTAAATTTAAACATAATCAAAAAAACGGAGGTACTTTACCATGAAAAAAAGAATTATTTCAACCATTATCGCAGTCGGCATGATTTTATCGCTGTCGGCGATAACGACGACAGCAAACGACCTGAGCGATTTTACGATATATGGGGGTACTCTCGCCAATTACAACGGCACAGATGAAGTCGTCACAATCCCCGACACCGTGACGGCTATAGGCGATTATGCGTTTAGCTCTAATAAAACCTTAAAGAGTGTAATTATCCACGACAGCGTTTTGAGTATAGGCGGTGACGCGTTTTATGATTGCACAAACCTTGAAAGCGTTGTTATCGGAAACGGCGTCGAGAGCGTAGGCGATTATGCGTTTCAGATGTGTGTAAACATGACAAGCGTAACATTCAAAGGCGAAATACCCCCTACCTTAGGTACAGGGGTTTTCCAAAGCGCAAACCAACTCAAGACCATATACGTCCCCATAGGCGCGGCTGAGAATTATGCCGGGTTGGGAAGTTATACCTTTGTTGAGAAGTGCATGGAGTGCGGGGAGAATCCCTGCGAGTGTCCCCCCTGCGAGGTCTGCGGGGAAGTCCCCTGCGTTTGCGATGTGTTCACAATTGACGAAAACGGTGTTCTCACCGCCTACACAGGCGCGGACGGAAATATAACAATCCCCTCCGGCGTAACATCTATAGGTGATTATGCGTTTATAGGTGACACTACCTTAGTGAACGTAATTATCCACGACAGCGTTGAAAGCATAGGCGATTATGCGTTCAGTGGTTGCACAAGCCTTGAAAGCGTTACAATCGGAAACAATGTTGAAACCATAGGCGAGTATGCGTTTCGGGGTTGCACAAGCCTTGAAAGCGTTACAATCGGAAACAATGTTGAAACCATAGGCGAGTATGCGTTTCGGGGTTGCACAAGCCTCGAAAGCGTTGTTATCGGAAACAAAGTCGAGAGCATAGGCGACAATGCGTTTAGCGGTTGCACAAGCCTTGAAAGCGTTGTTATCGGGAACAAAGTCTATAGTATAGGCACGCAAGCGTTTTCAAGTTGCACAAACCTCGAAAGCGTAACATTCAAATCCGAAGCCCCCCCGACTTTCGGTGCTACCGTGTTTGGTGGCGTCACAGGCGTAACCGTATATGTCCCCATAGGCTCGAAAACGGCGTATGAAGGCATTTCACAGTTGAGCGGTTTTGATATTATTTGCATGGTTTGCATGGAAGAGTCCTGCGTTTGCGATGTGTTCACAATTGACGAAAACGGCGTTCTCACAGAATATACAGGCGCGGACGGAAATATAACAATCCCGAAAGGCGCAACAGCTATAGGCAATAGTGCGTTTCGGAATAATGCCGATATAACAAGCGTATTAATCCACGACAGCGTTGTGAGCATAGGCGATTATGCGTTTCGGGAATGTACAAATCTCGAAAGCGTCACATTCATGACCGCAGACCCGCCTACTTTCGGTGTCGATGTGTTCGTCACAGGCATAACTATATACGTTCCCCAAGACGCAGTCAATAATTATATGATTCCACAGTTGAGCGGTTTTGATATTATTTGCATACTCTGCATGGAAAACCCCTGCGTTTGCGATGATTTCTATATCGTAGACGGCGTTCTCACCGCCTACTACGGCACAGGCGGCGATATAATTATCCCGAAAGGTGTTACTTCTATACTTGGCGCCTCTGCTGTGTTTGTTGCTAAGGGAACTATAACGAGCATAGTTATCCACAACGGCGTTAAAACTATGAGCGACAATGCGTTTCGGGATTGCACAAACTTAAAAAGCGTTGTTATCGGAAACGGCGTTGAAGCCATAGGCGGAGAGGCGTTTAGAGGTTGCACAAACCTCGAAAGCGTTGTTATCGGAAACAAAGTCGAGAGCATAGGCGACACTGCGTTTCGGGATTGCACAAACCTCAAAAGCATACTTATCCCCGACAGCGTTAAAACCATAGGCGAGAATGCGTTTCGGGATTGCACAAAGCTTGAAAGCGTTGTTATCGGGAACGGCGTTGAAACCATAGGCAATGTTGCGTTTTGGGATTGCACAAGCTTAACAAGCGTTACATTCAAATCCAACACTCCGCCCGATTTCGGTGCTAACGTGTTTTTTAATGTTACCGACTTAACCGTATATGTCCCCATAAGCGCGAAAACGGAGTATGAAAAAATTTCACAGTTGAGCGGTTTTGATATTTTTGAATTGTGCGAGGTTTGTACCACTCCCGCCGACTGGACGGACGGAACCGAGGCGACTTGCACCGAAGCAAGCACACGGGTTAAAAATTGTACTGTCTGTGGCTATATCTTGGAAAGCGAAAGTCAAGAGGAGTTAGGGCATACCGAAGTTACGGGCATTTGGACGAGCGGAACAGCCGCAACTTGTGAAACCGCGAGTACACGAATAGAAACTTGCGCGAGAGAAAACTGCACCCACACAATAGCAACCGAAACGCAAGACGCGTTAGGTCACGATTTCATTGACAACTGGGAAATAACCCTTGCGCCGACCTGCATAGCGAACGGCGAACGCGAAAGAAGCTGTACCCGCAATTGCGGCGAAACTCGAACAGAAACTATTACAACCCGTCCCGACCACGACTACGAATTAATCGGCACTACGGCGACTTGCATAGACGACGGCATTGATACTCTTGAATGTACGACTTGTTCAGACGCGGAATACGAATCGAGAGAAGCTTTAGGTCACGCCTTCACGAACTACACAGGCAACACCGCGACTTGTATAGCAGGCGGCGTAGAAACAGCAACTTGCGACCGTGGTTGCGGCGAAGAAGACGAACTCCCGACTTCGGCTTTAGGTCACATCTTCACAAACTACACAGGCAACACCGCGACTTGTACAGCAGGCGGCGTAGAAACAGCAACTTGTGACCGCACAAGTTGTAACGAACAAGACGAACTCCCGACTTCGCCGTTAGACCATGATTTCCAAAATTACGAATCGGACGATAACGCCACCTGTACGGCACACGGCACGGAGACAGGAACTTGTGTACGCTGTGATGAGACTAATTCGAGAATGGAAATCGACTCTATGTTACCGCACACACCTAAAACCGAAAACTGCACAGAATGTAGTGTTTGCGATGAAACGGGACTGACGAGAACTTGCACGACTTCAAACCCCTGTACGTTCCATACTCCCGACCCCGACCCCGAAGAACCCGACCCTGACTCCGATAACGGCGGCGGTTCTAATAGCCCGATAAACAGCGGAAGAAGACCCACATCTACAACAAACACAACTACAACTACTTCCGAGGAAAACGAATCAGTAACCGGTACAGAAGAAATAATAATTGATGTACCCGTAACAGTAATTCGTGAAATCGCCGGAAATCTCCCCACAACCCAAATCGCGGCGACCGCCGCAGGCACGCAATTAATCACTACAGCGGCGGCGAACGCAGGGCAAAACGCAGTTCTGTTAGTTTTCAATGAAGAAACAGGCGAGTTTGAAGTTGTTTCGGCGGCGACAGTCGGCGCAGACGGCACGGCTACAGTAAACATTCCCGGCGCGGGTGATTATATCGTAGTCGTGGCACAAACAGGCGACCTCACGGGAACGGGAACAGTAACGGCGGCTGATGCACTCTTACTGCTTCAAGCCCTCACAGGAAACGCAGAACTCAACCCGCTTCAAAAGTTCCTCACAAGCTCAAGAAGCGACAGCAAATTCACAGCGACAGACGCACTGAATATATTAAAATTCGTAGCGGGAATGATTGATGAACTCTAAAACTTAAAATACAAAAATAATTACCGCCCCGATTTAAAGTCGGGGCGGAGATTTATTATACATTAAAAGCGGATAAATTTAAACCCTAATATCGAGCAGACCGCCGAGTTCGCCGACGCCCGCAGGGGGGAGCATATCAGACATAGCGGAAATTATCGAAGCCGCCGCTCTTGTGTCGGCTTCTAAAATCTTGTCGAGCATTTTAATGGACATGAGACCGTCAGAATTAGCTATAGAAGCGGTCGAACCCAAACTCAATAACGCAGAATCAAACCCTGTTCCCATAATAATTTACCCCTTTCCAAACGAAAATCATAAGCATTTATCGGCTATCTCGGTTTTTAACCTGTCACAAAACGCCTCAACCGACATAACCCCTAAATCTCCCTCTTTACGAGAGCGAACCGAAATTTGTCCCGATTCCGCCTCGTTATCTCCAATCACGAGCATATAAGGGATTTTTTGAAGCTGTGCCTCTCTGATTTTAAAGCCTACTTTTTCACTTCTACTATCTATATCGGCACGGACAGCACATTTCTTTAGCGTTTTCTCCAAATTTTCACAAAACTCATTGTGACGGTCGGCAATCGGGAGGATTCTTACCTGTTCGGGAGCAAGCCACAACGGAAACGCGCCTGCGAAATGTTCAATGAGAATCGCAATAAACCGCTCAATTGAGCCGAAGACAACACGATGAATCATTACAGGTCTGTGCTTCGCGCCATCCGCGCCTGTGTATTCAAGCTCAAAACGCTCAGGGAGCTGAAAATCAAGTTGAATCGTACCGCACTGCCAGGTTCTGCCGATTGAATCTTCAAGATGAAAATCTATTTTAGGACCGTAAAACGCGCCGTCACCCTCGTTTACGATGAAATCGCGCCCAATTTCACGAAGCGCGTTTCTAAGCGCGTCTGTAGCGATTTCCCAATCCTCTTCGCTTCCCATATGGTCTTCAGGCATTGTAGAAAGTTCAATACGATAGTTAAAGTTGAATACGCTGTATACTGTATCAATCAGTGAAGCGACAGCTTTTATTTCATCTTTAATCTGCTCTTTTGTCATGAATATATGAGCGTCATCCTGCGTAAAACAACGAACCCGCATAAGCCCGTGAAGCGCACCCGACTTTTCGTGACGATGAACTAAGCCGAGTTCCCCCACACGAAGAGGAAATTCTTTATAAGAATGTGGGCTTGACATATAATACAAAATACCGCCCGGGCAGTTCATGGGTTTAATCGCATAGCAAGAATCGTCAATTTCAGATGTATAGATGTTTTGGCTATAATGAGCCCAGTGTCCCGAACGCTCCCAAAGTTCGCGCGTGAGCATAATAGGCGTTGAAATCTCGTCATAACCCGCTTCTGTATGGAGTTCGCGCCAGTAGTCAATAAGAAGATTTTTCAAAATCATGCCTTTTGGGAAAAAGAACGGGAAACCAATTCCCTCATCGGTAAGCATGAACAGGCTGAGTTCTTTCCCAAGTTTGCGGTGGTCGCGCTTTTTAGCTTCTTCAAGTCTTGCTAAATGCTCGTCAAGCTGAGAAGCCTTAGGGAACGCCGTGCCGTAAATGCGGCAGAGCATTTTATTCTTTTCGCTTCCGCGCCAGTACGCACCGGTCGCGCTGAGAAGTTTAAACGCCTTAACCCCGCCCGTACTCATAAGATGCGGTCCCGCACATAAATCGGTGAACTCGCCCTGTTTATAAAAAGACGCTTCCTCGCCTTTTTCTGAAAGTTCTTCAATAAGCTCTGTTTTATAAGGCTCATCCTTGAATAAATTCAAAGCTTCCTCGAACGATAAAGTGTAATGTTCAAGTTTGACGTCGTCTTTGACGATTTTTTTCATCTCGCCTTCGATTTTTTCGAGGTCTTCTTGTGTAAAAGGTTTTTCAACGTCAAAGTCATAATAAAAGCCATCGTCAATCGCGGGACCTATCGCAAGTTTTGTTTCGGGGAAAAGTCTTTTAACCGCCTGTGCTAAAATATGAGCGGCGGTGTGACGAAAAGCTTTTCTGCCATTTTCGTCGTCGAAGGTGAGTATGTCGAGCGTACAGTCGGCAGAAATAACGGTTCTCAGGTCGCATACCTCGCCGTTGATTCTTGCGGCACATGCGGATTTAGCAAGTCCTGCGCCGATTGATTTAGCGACATCATAGGCTGAAAGTGAGTCGTTAAATTCTTTTTTGTCGCCGCTTTTTAAAGTTACAAAAAACATAAGTCTACTTCCTTTTTTTCTATATTTACAATAGTATAACACTAAATGAGAAAAATGTCAAATTTTTTATTGTGATAATTAGATAAAAATTAAACAATCATTGAAAAATATTTTAAAAAAGCATTGAAATATAAAAGATAGTCTGTTATAATAAATAATATAGTAAAGTTAAGAATAACAACAATAACGGTAACAGCAGGGAAGGGCGGTGAGCAGTATGAAAATCGGTTTAACGGAAGTCATTATCCTCCACGACAACAACACACCCAAAGAAGTATCCGAAAGCATGAACAAAAACGGTAAAAAGTTTTTTTCTGCCCTAAAAGAGAATCAGGCAGAAGGAGAAATCAGAATAACCCTCGGAGCTTTCGGCGAGGGGTTTAAGTTGTACGCGAGCGATGTCCCCGTTGCGGCTGTGAGACCTGTAATTAAGAACTTCACGAATGGGAACGGGGTACGGAATATTTTAGACTCCGTGGGGAGTGCGATTATTGAAAAAGGTGAGGTTTACAGTAACTCAGACGAAAGCGAGCATCCCGAAAGAATCGTCTTCGTTCTGACCGCTTTCGGAAGAGACAACGCCAGTAAAAGTTTCACCTACAGTCAAATCGCAGACATGGTCGCGCATCAGTCCTACGTCTACAAATGGAAATTTCTGTGTCTCACGAACGAACCGTTTATCACGGAACAGCTCGGTATTCTGCCGGAAAATGTTATCCCGTTAGAAGAGGACGAAGAAAATGATTTCTTCGCAGACGCACTCGATGAATTGGCGGTACGTATTAAATCTATAATTAATGAATAACCGTATAAAATAAATCAGCCGCATTTAAAAACTGCGGCTGATTTATTTTTATTTTTCCTGCCATTTTAAAAGTAACATCGTCAGCTTTTCCGTGAGTGCGGAATAATAGAGAGGGAACATAGCGTCCATACAGCCGAGCAAAAACATATTCCTGTTATTTATTACAGACAGCTCTTTTCCTCGTGTATAGACCCATCGTCTAAACCATTCTCCATCGAAAGCCGGCTCAGGCTGCCGATTTCTTGCAATTTTGAGCATCGTTTTAATATCTTCGTCTATGATTTCACCGTGGTTTTCCGCGCCTCTTTTTATCGCTAAAGAATAGAGGTCTTTTATGTGCGTTTCTTTAAGCGGACAAAAATCCATAGCACGTCTCAAAAAGGGGAGACGCATCACAAAGGCGTAATGAATCATAGCCTTTACACGTCCGAATTCTTCCGATGCCATTTCGCCTATCTTAAAATCATTAATCTGTATACCGAGGTTATCAAGTATGTCGGGATTAGTGACGTCCGATAGTGCGACCTTAAAAATATCCTTACAGTTTATATTATAAAAGTCGCTCTCCGATAGCACGTAAATATACTTCATCGTGTTAAAAAGTGACTGCGCGGTGTTCTCGACCATCTCGGTCATAATTGTTCTTTCTTTAAAATCAAAATCCATTTACATATCTCCGGATTAAACTGTTAGTTCGGCGTCGGAATAGAGCAGTTTTTCATAATCTTCTATCGGCATAGGTCTCGCAAAATAGAAACCCTGCGCCATATCACATCTCAGACTACTCAGCAGATTTACCTGTTCTTCCGTTTCGATTCCCTCACAGATTGTTTTCATATGAAGCGAGAGTGCGAGGGAAATAACATGAGAAATTATGTTGTTTGCGCGTTCGTTTTTAGCGTCTGAGAGGAAAGAACGGTCAATTTTCAGAACATCGACAGGCAGGTTTTTCAGCATATTAAGCGATGAATAGCCCGTTCCGAAGTCATCTATAGATATATGGAAGCCGTAGTTTTTCAGTTCGTTGAAAACACGTGTTAAGGTCTCTAAGTTTTCAAAAGCCACGGATTCGGTTATTTCAATCTCGAAATACTTAGTCGGTACATTATATTTTGTGCAAATATCGTATAAATCACGGACGAAATGCGGCTCCTGTAAATTCATACGGGACATGTTTACAGAAATTGTACGCATATCAAAACCGCGGTTAAGCCAAATTTTCTGTTGTTTACAGACTTCTTCAAACACAAATTTATCAATTTTCGTAATAAAGCCGTTCTTCTCAAATATCGGAATAAATCCACCGGGCGGAATCATCTTTCCGCCTCTGAACCATCTGACGAGAGCCTCCGCACCTATTATTAAAGAATGGTTATTTAAGTCGTATTTGGGCTGAAGATAGACTTTAAACTCGTTACTTTCGAGGGCGTATTCCATGACGTTTTCGATTCGCTTCTCTTCGCGGATTTTATTAAGCATGTTGTTATCGAAAAATGCGTATGAGCTTTCGTTATTGCCTTTTATGGTTCTCCGGGCGAGGTCTGCACGGTCTATGAGCGAGCGAGCGTCCATAGTAAGGTCATCAACCTTACATATACCAAACGACAGAATCAGCTTAAACTCTTCTATTTGATAGTATACATCGCTTATAATTGTATCTATCCTTCCGAATATGTCTATGTCGCTGACGTAATTTATCAGTATACAGAAAGAGTCGGCGTTTTTGCGCGTAAAGGTTTCGCCCTCGGTAAGACTGCGTTCTATTAATACCGCAAGTTTGGCGAGGATTTTATTGCCTTCCTCATAACCGAGATGGTCGTTAACGGCGCGGAATTTATTAATATCCATCGAAATCATTGCGTATGTATGGGTTTCAGGTGCAGTGCTGTCAAAAATGGTTCTTACGTTTTCTATAAATCTTTCGAGTGACGGACCGCCCGTCAGAGGGTCAATGAATTTCAAATTATCGCGTTCGGATATTATGTTATTCAGTACATTCTTAGACTTCCAATTTCTTATGCCTGTTATTATGATTGCCGTTGCGGCGATTACCGTGAATACGATTGTGAAAATGACCATCATGCTCATGACGTTATGCGTGACCGCTAAAATATCGCTCGAACGAACCACGGTTATAACGACCCAGTCTCCGCAATCTATCGCTTTATACGAGGCAAAATACGAATCGTCATTATAATCGAAGAGGAAATTCCCCTGTGTCTCCGAAGGGCTTATTTTCGTTAATATCTCAAGCTCGGAGTCGGACGTAAGCGTAACAGACTCAAGGAGCGAAACGCCGGTCTCGACATGAAGAATATCACCAAGAGGCTTTAGTACGACGGAGCCGCTTTTATCTACGACATAACTCGAAGTGTTCCCGTTAAAGCTGTCGGTATCTATCAGTGTACTGACATAATCAATTTCGAGAGAACCCGCCAAAACCCCTGTGATTTCTTCGCCGGTCATAACGGGGACATAGAACATATTCATTCTCTCGTTAGAGAAGTCGCCCGTTGCAGAGCCGGAAACGGAGCTGTTTCCCCTCATCCCGTCTCTGAAATACTCGCGCTGAAAAAGCGACGCCTCACCGAACTGCGAGGAAAGCCCGTTTCCTCTTTCGTCGATATAAACTACGTCGCTGAATATACTCGTTCTGGTGATTTCATCAAGAACGGCGAGCTGTTCATTTTCGGAGAGGTTTTCAAAATCCGAAAAACGATAGGCGTAACTACCTATCGCGCTAATATGTGCGTTCAGCTTATGTTCTATTGAGTTTGCCGTTTCTGACGCTATTTCGTCAAAGTGCAGCCTGTTATCCTGTTGTAAAACAAGATTAACACTGAATATGTATAATAAACCGGCGAAGACAACCAGAGCTGTGATAAGCGATAAAAAGACTGTATATTTTGCCTTACTCGACTTAAAAATGCTTTTCATTGTCATCTCTCCCTACTTTTACAGTATATTTGATACAAGTTTCTATTACTTAATACTCATTATACATTAACAAAAATTAATTTGCAATAGGTTTGTTATACTGTTAACAAATTATTTACATTATTTACGGAAATTTTCCGCAAAATCTGTAAAATATGTATAAATTTCATTACAGAACGGTTACACTTAATAAACCGCCGATGTTTTTCGACGGTTTATTAACAAAATGTGAACGCGATTTTTTAAATTCGTTCTCTGAAAGATTGGCAGTCGGTACATTCTACATTATCGGGGTCGTCCTCATGAGTTCCGACTTGTATTTTCTTTAAAGAACAGAATTCGTCCCCCTCACAATGATTTACGCAATTAAAAATAGTACAGGCGATTGACTTGTTTACATATTCAGCCATATTGATTACCCCCTTGTGAATTTATTCCTATTCTTCGTTTTTTACGGAGAACGGTACAAAAATATTCTTCACATAGAAGGGGTATTTTATACGCTTAAAATAATATCGCAGGCTTCAAAAAGATTCTCGGCGATAAAATCCGCTTTATATTTCTCAAATTCGGCGCGGTCGCCGAAACCGCTTAAAACAGCGACCGAAGTAATCCCGACATTCTTTGCGCCTTCTATATCGTGAAATCGGTCTCCGACCATGACAGTTTTAGCGAGTTTGCCCGAAACGCCGTTTAAATCGCCCTGTTCGGGGATAATACCGAGGTTTTCCAAAGCGTATTTTATTATTTCAGTCTTGTTGTGACGACCGTTAAAGTCAAGCGAAGCGCCCGAAATAAAATCGAAATACCCCGATATATCGAAATGGCGGATAAGCTCTTTTGCCATATCATCGGGTTTTGAGGTAGCTAAAGCAATAGTCTTTCCCGCATTTGAAAGACGAGTGAGCATTTCCCGCGTACCCTCAATGAGCTTATTCTCGTATAGCCCGACAGGCGCATATCTTTCGCGGTAGATTGTTACGGCGCGTTCGGCTTCTTCCGCCGTAAAGCCGAGGTTCATCATATAACCGTCTTTCAGCGGAGGACCGATAAACTTAGGAATCAGCGCATCGGGGACAAGGGGTTTTCCCATTTTCTCCATTGCGTAGTTAATAGATTTTGTTATACCCTCTACGGGGTTGGTCAACGTACCGTCAAGGTCTAATAATATGTACTCGAAAGCCATTAAATATTTCCTCTTTTTAAAAAGATTATATTAATTTATCTGCCTTATCCGCCGCAATAAGCCTTTTCACCGCTCCGACAGCACACATTACGGCTCTCTCCGTGTCCTCGGTAACGGTATCGGGCAGCCCTGCCTTTGAACGCTCAACATTCCAGAGTGCGAGCAAAACCGCACCTGCTCTAACCCTTCTCGTCAAAGCCACTGAAAAAATCGTAGCGGCTTCCATTTCAGAGACGAGGCATCCGGATTTTAAATAACTGTCCCAACGCTTTTCAAGAAAATCGCCGACGGGCATGGTTTCGGGTTCAACCTCGCCGTAAAAACTATCCTTGCTCTGAACGACCCCTACATGAAACCGATTTCCGTCTGTGTCTAAGGACAGTGCTTCCGCTTCCTCGACGAGAGCCTTTGTGACCATATAATTTGCCACTGCGGGGTAGTCGGGGGTCAAGTATTCCCGACTTGTCCCGTCTCCGCGAATAGCCGCCTGCGCCACAACCAAGTCGCCGCCCATCACCTTCAAATCCATTCCGCCGCTCGTACCCACTCTTATAAAGGTATGCGCCCCGCACTTTATAAGCTCCTCGACCGCAATAGCCGCCGAAGGACCGCCGATTCCCGTTGAACATACGCTCACCTTTTCGCTGCCGAGAAACCCTGAGTATACGTTATATTCACGGTTTTGAGAGACGCGGGCGGCTTTGGTTAATTTAGATGCAATTAAAGGAACCCGCCCGGGGTCGCCGGGGAGTAAAACATACTTCCCGATTTGTGTACTGCTTGTCTTGATGTGAAATTGAATGTCGTTGCTTAAAATTCCCATGTTGATTCACTCCTTAAACTCATTTTTATCTATTATCGAGGGTGCGGGTGCATTGAGCCGCATGAGTCGTTTTTCATTTGCCTCAGTGATATAATGCGGATTAACCGCAAAAATATACAGAATCATCAGTATCGTAATAAAAATCTGCGGCAGGTACATAAACGAAATATCCGCCACCCGATTTAAAACTGAATGAACGTAGAGGTTCAGCAGTGTCCCCGAAAGCGCGAAGCACGCCGCGATTCTTGAAAAATCTAACATCATCAAAAAGCAGGGAATAAGGTATCCGAGAACGGCGGCTATAAGCCATATTATTAATATGAAACCCGATGAGACCGTCATCTCACGTTCCATGAAGACCATCATCTCATTGGACTTAATTACGAGCGGTGCGATTATTCCGAAAAAGATACCCCACGTTGAGGTAATGAGCAGTACTAAAACCCGAATGGCGATTTTCACCGCTTTCATATTTTTATAGTCCCCCGATTCTATATTTAAAGCATCGTCTGCCTATATCCCTTATTTTACTTTCCGCGCTTTATTATTATACTATATCATATTGCACGATTTGTCAAGGTTTTTCACTCCCTGCTCTGTAATAAATCTAATACTTTATGTTTGGTGACATTAAAGGCGCAAAAACCGGATGTAACTGCACATACCGCAAAATAAACCGCCGTACACGGTAATACAATCGAGCTGACTGCACCGAATAACTGTGAACCGTTATACAACCTCACAGCCGTAAGACCGAGTAAGATTCCCGGTAAGCAGAGCATAATCTGTTCGGAAATCAGAATAATCCGCACATGTTTTTTTGTTGTACCTAAAATACGAAAAAGCGCGGCATCCTTTACACAGCCAATAATCATCAGTCCCGGCAGTAGACCGCCCGTTATTATGAGTGCGGCGCATACGACGGGGAACAATGCGTTCCATAGATTCATGCTTGATGTGACGCTCTCAAGTTCCGAGGTATCTAAAACGAAGCTTCTCCCGCCGTCGAGAGCTCCCAAAATCCACTTTGCATAATCACGAAATTCATCAGCGGCGGCGTTATCGGCTAATGTGAACTCAACATAAGAGAGCCGAATATTGTTTTGCATCGCGCTTCTGTACATCGGCATGGGTGCGTGATTTACGGGAACAAAAACAGAATCTGCATATACGCTGTCTCCGCCCTCGAGACGTCCCGCAACAGTATAAAAAGTACTGCCGCGCCGTAGCATAGCGTCAAAAATCATCTCGTCAATGGTAGGGTTATTCGCTCTCAATTGTGATTTAACACCCGCAAGGTAGACCTGTACTTCATCGCCGAAGCTTACACCGAGTTTGTCCATTAAATCCGAGCCGAGTACGCAATAAGTGTCCTGACCGACAAGAAACGATTCATCGAAGCCCGGCGCGTATTCAACGCTCACATCTGATACTCCCGCGTTACCGCCGACAAAGCGCATTAAATCACTCGTCATGCACATCCTCGCGCCTAATCCGTTTACCTCCGCATCCTCCTCGACCCGCTCATAATACGGATTTTTTGTAAAATCCTTTTCGGCGACCTGAAGCGCGTTTCCGAGGGTTAAGCCGTTAGTAAACACACCCTTAACCTCCATACTTTCATACATGTCTTCGTATGAGTGTCTCATAATAGCAAACTGCCCGATTGCACCCGAAAAAATTGCCGCGAGCATAAGTGCGAGTATCGTTTTGTTCAAAGCACGGCGGCTGCGTAGAAATATATGGCGGTTCATAAAACTAAAATTCCCGTATTTACCCGCAGGGGTAAAAAAGTCAGGCAACGGCATAACGGTAGTATAGGTATCAGACGCAATTTCGGGAGCGGCTTCAAAATGTTTCGGGGGTTGTATTTGCTTTGATTTACCGGAACCTGCGGTTTTGCCTGCACCGCCTTGAAGCAGTACGAGCGGCGGTTTCAGACCGAGCCGCAAAAGCCCCGCAAATACTAATACGAAAAGCGCGGCAGTCTCCGCGAACGCACAGACGACAGCCGCAGATACGGGGACAGCTGTATTAACCTCGATGCCGCTTTGTATAAGAGTGTCAAGAGAATTTAGTGCCATATGTCCCGAATAGACAAAACCCGCAACACCCCCGCAGATAACCGCACTAAGTCCGAGGGTTAAAAGAGGGAGCAAAAGAGCGTAGTTTGCCTGCCTTTTCGGGACGCCGAGTGCGCGCATAATCGCAAAATCTTTTCTTTTACGCTCGACAAACAAAAACACAACAAGCGCGAGCGTCATAAAAGAAGCGGCGGAGATACCGAGGATTGAAATAGCGGACAATTTCCCCGTAACATCGAAACGCGCTTCAAGAGCGAGCCAACCGCCGTCCGAGAATAAGAGAGTAAGCCCCATAGCCTCGATAACAGGCGCGGACTCGTCTAAAAAAGCGGAAATATCACCCGCATTAACGATAAAACTAAACTCTCCGGGGCGGATTTGTACGCTTTTTATATCTGCGGTTTTCGGTAAAAGCGACAGGGGTAAAAATACAGTATCGTTACTGTAGTTCCAAAAAGGGTTGTCCGTCTGTGCGCGGAGTGAATCGAAATTATCATAAACACCGACGATTTCAAGCTTTACGGTTTCCTCATTATCTGCTCTTCGTTCGCTGATGACCGATACCGCACCGAGTGCGGCATTCTGGCTGTGCAGAGAATCACCGAGACGAAATGTTATAATATCGCCTAAAACGAGCTTGTTTTCACTCAAAAACCTTTTACTGACGACACAAACAGCGGCAGAGTTTTCAGAATCAGACGGGATAAGCATTCGTCCCTCGACAATTCGCATGTCGTCTTCGTGAAATCGTGTGATTGCCCGCATGTCATCGGTATACACCATATCGAAAGTGTGTCGGTCGTCTTCAATCAGCGCGATTAAATCACGAAGGGCGGCGAAATCATCATTTTCAAGAAAATCCGTTTGTGAAAGTGCCGCCGGATAAATACTTTTCCACTGTGACTGCATAGCGCGGTCGCCTGTAAAAACGGCTGTTTCAAGCCACCTCGCAGGATTAAAAGCCGCTGTGAATATATAACGCTCGCCGCTTTTTAAAGATTTCGTAAAGTCATGAGCAAACTCCGGGAGTATTATCGCGTCTGAAAGAAGCCCCGAATGTTTAAAAACTATTCCGTAAGGGTTTTCTGTCTGCTCGGCAGGGAATGAAAGAACCATCAGGTTAAAAGGAAAATAATGCGCCACATTTGCTAAAATTTCAGGCTTGCCCGCTAAAACCTTCAAATCGCTCATATAAATAACATGGCTTTGTACATCGGGAAAGTCCGAAAAGTTTCTCCCGCGCCAAAAACGTATGACAGTCCCTTCGATTACAAAGCGGTGGGTATAGTTATAATAATTATGATTTGTATTCATTCTTAAAAAGCCGTCTTCCGAAACGCCGGCACCCATATACCGCGTACTTGCCCGCTCTATATAGGGCAATGCGGAAATCGCCTCTGTTTCCGCACTCGATAACGGCGCATACCGCCCCGCAATAACATAATCATAAGACTCACCCTCGGATAAAATAAGCGTGTCGGGGATTCTTTCGTCAAGCATTAACGCGCCGTCGAATGTAAAATCCGTGCGTACAGGCGCATAACGCTCGACCGCGCCGACCCCTCTGTAACTCTCGGCGACACGTTTGAGTTCACGGGACGTAACAGCATATTCGCATACCCGCGAAAAAAGCGCGGCTGAAACCGCGGCTAACAGTAAGAAAATAACTGTAGTTTTGACAGGCGTTCGTAAAAGGCTTTTTATAGAAAGAGAAGGACGCATATTCTTTATTCTTCCTCCGCTTTTTTAATCCAACTATATCATATATTTCTTTGTCTGTCAAGCAGTACAAAAACCGAAGACATAGGGTTTTATTTAAAAAACATAAAAAAAAACGGTAAAATGCGAAAAAAACACTTGCATTATTGAAAAATTTGTGATATAATATCATGGTATTGCAAAACAGACAGTCCTCTGCTGTGCAGGCATGAATGTCTTTAAGAAGAAAGGGAACAAAATGGACGCATTAAAAATTATAGCACAGGACAGTATAAAAGAGACCGTGCCGGTATTTAATATAGGCGATACGGTTCGCGTACATGTCCGCATACAAGACGGGAACAAATCCCGTATCCAAATGTTTGAGGGAATTTGCATCGCCAAAAAACACGGCGGAGTCAGCGAAACTTTTACGGTTCGCAGAGTCGCTCACGGCGTAGGCGTTGAAAGAGTTTTCCCGCTGCACTCGCCATCTGTAGATAAGGTAGAGGTAGTCAGGCAGGGTAAGGTTCGCAGGGCAAAGCTTTACTATCTAC
The DNA here is from genome assembly GCA_009778065.1 of Oscillospiraceae bacterium. GTDB lineage: Bacteria > Bacillota > Clostridia > Oscillospirales > Ruminococcaceae > Ruminiclostridium_E. The sequence continues at coordinate 108,915 of WRKM01000003.1, read as the reverse complement.
GCGGAAAAGTCGGCAAAGCCGCTAAGGTTAAATCAAAATTTAATTGATTTTTTTCGGCTCGGTCGGGCGGCTAAATGCCCCCGACCGTATGAATTTTTGCGGGGAGGTTATTTAAAATGGAATCAAAAACCGACGTGAAAATAAAAGCGGTAAGAAAGCCGTTGCGTGAGCTTTATGACTGGGCGGAGAGTATTCTCATCGGTCTTATTACGGTGGTTGTTGTTTTGACCTTTGCAATAAGGGGTACGAGGGTAGACGGCGCATCTATGCTCCCGACACTCGAAGATTCGCAGTTTTTAGCAATATCGAACCTATATTGCACACTCAATTACAACGATATTGTGGTTGTATATGCTAAGGATATTGATTTAAGTATCGGCGGCGGCGGACGTCCCGTGATAAAGCGCGTCATAGGGCTTGAGGGTGACAGGATTGGCATAGATTCTCAGTCGGGCGTAGTCTATCGAAACGGTGAGGCACTGCCTATAGAGATAATAGGCGGCATAATATACGAAGACGGACACACCATAAAAGAGCTGACGAGGAACAGGGGCGACATGTACGAGGATGCGGAATGGGTGGTTCCCTCAAACAGTATATTCGTAATGGGTGACAATCGTAATAACTCTAAAGACAGCAGAAGCGAAGATGTAGGCATGGTTAACGAAAACTATGTAATCGGAAAGGTGCTTTTCAGGGTAACGCCTTTCGATAAATTTGGTCAGGTGAAATAAGAACATGGAAGACAACAGATACGACATAGATGAAATCTTATCCCAATACTGTTCTGATGCGAGTGGAAAACGTGAGAGAGTTCCCGAACTGAAAACAACGCCGGATGAGAAAATAACATACGATACTGTCAGATTAACATCCGTAGAAAAGACCACAAAAAGGGGATTTGCGAGCGTTACCCGCAGAGATGTGTGTGACTGGCTCGAGAGTTTAGTTTTTTCTGTGGCTTCGGTGATTTTCGTTATGGTTTTCGTAGCGCGGGTTAATCAAGTCTTCGGTATTTCCATGGAACCGACCCTTACAGAGGGCGACAGACTCATAGTGATGCCGCTTTACAGCTCGATTAAATACGGCGATATTATAGTGTTGGAGGCGGAGAATCTTCCGAATACTATAACAGGTGAAATGGGCGAGCCAATTGTCAAAAGGGTAATAGGCTTACCGGGTGATGAAATCTTTATAGAAGGCGATAGCGGCGAGGTTTATAGAAACGGCGAAAAGCTTGAGGAGTTATACATTGCGGAGAAAATAGCTTCTAATAAAATGGGGAATCAGGTCTATCCGTTAAAAATACAAGACGGACAGATTTTCGTCATGGGTGATAACCGCAATCATTCCACCGACAGTAGGATTACATCGGGAGATGGCGTGTTTTATTATGTCGGTTGTGTAGATATGGGTAATATAATAGGCAGGGCGGTATTCAGGATATATCCGTTTGATTCTTTCGGGGTTCTGAACCCGTAAAAAAACAGGAGGTCTGCAATGGCAGAGAGCAAAGAAAACTACGAAAAAGATATGACGGCTATGTACGATATTTTTATTTCATACAGACGCGATGGCGGGGAATCTATGGCTGTCTTACTGCATGACCGATTAACAGCTAAGGGTTTTAAGGTATTCGTTGATGTTGAATCGCTTAATTCCGGAAATTTTAATACACAATTATTGAATGTTATAGAAAATTGTAAAGATGTTGTGCTGATTCTTTCCGAAAACTGCTTAGACCGCTGTGTAAACGAAGGTGACTGGGTACGTGCTGAAATCGCTTATGCCTTAAAGCATAAAAAAAATGTAGTCCCTTATATGTTGCGCGGCTTTAAATTCCCTGATACATTACCCGAAGATATATCTGAAATATCTATGCAAAACGGAGTGAACGCCAGCAGTAACGAGTATTTTGATGCGGCTGTTGACCGTCTTGTCAGTAATTTTTTAATCAGTGTTCCCCGCAGAAAAAAATGGGTTGCGTCTAAGGCGTTCATATTCGCTTTAATCGGTGTTGCCGTGGTTGCGGCTGCATTTGTTATAATTACTGCCGTAATTTTAAATATAATAAAAAGCGGCATCGCGGTTTATGAGCCGCCAATACCGCAGATTTACCAAGAGGGTCAAGGTGGCGAAGAGCCGCCGAGTTCGGTTATAATTGATTTAAGTGAGCAGGGTATAACTGATGAAATGCTCGCCGAGCTGTTAGCGGACGGCACAATACCGAAAAACACTTCAAGGCTGAATCTGAGCGGAAACCAAATCTCCAATATATCTTTACTCGAAAACCTTACTGATTTAGAAGAATTGAATCTGAGCAGTAATTTGATTTCCGATATATCGCCGATTTCCGAGCTTGTCGCTCTAAAGGATTTACGGCTATTCGATAATAGAATCACAGATTTAACGATAATTGATACATCGGAAAGTGGTCAGATAACTACCATTACACCGCTCAGCGGACTGACTGATTTAGAAGTGCTTATTTTAGGTTCAAATCAAATAACAGAAATATCTTCGCTTCGGACGCTGACTAATTTAACGTGGTTGAATCTGCACGACAACCAAATAACGCAAATATCACCGCTCGGCGAGCTGACGAATTTGGAAACGCTGAGTTTAGGCAATAACCAAATCTCCGATATAACGGTACTCGGCGAGTTGGTGAATCTGACGGAGTTATTTTTAGGTAATAATCCAATCACCGATATATCACCGCTCGAAAAGCTTACGTATTTAACCGAATTATATTTGGCGGATAACGCTATCATTGATATATCGCCGCTCGGCGAGTTAAAACATTTGTTAATACTGAATCTAAATAACAACCTTATATCCGATATATCACCATTCGCAGGGCTGACAAATGTAAGAGAATTGTATCTGCACAGCAACGAAATTACCGATATAGCATCTCTCGAAATTTTGACAAGTCTCATGGTATTGAATTTAGGCAGAAATTTAATTACAGATATATCGCCTCTCGATGGGCTTACTAATTTGACGCTTTTGTTCTTAGACGATAACTTAATTTCTGACATATCGCCGCTCACAGAGCTGAAGAATTTAATACAATTAGACTTGAGTTTAAACCTAATCACGGACGAGCAGATTGACGCATTGAAGGCAGTGTTGCCCGGCAGTGATGTTACCTATTAGCGTTTAGGGGTTTTTATGAATATACAATGGTATCCCGGTCACATGACCAAAACACGCCGCATGATTGAAGCGGATATAAAGCTTGTAGACGCTGTAGCGGAAATAACCGATGCGCGTTGCCCCGAAGCCGGCAGAAATCCGATTCTCGATGAGCTGATAAAAGAAAAGCCGAGGGTGATTATTCTTAATAAGAGTGATTATGCCGATGAGAAAATAACGAATCAGTGGAAAAAATTCTATGAGAATAAAGGAATGGCGGTACTTATTTGCGATTGCCGAAGCGGAAAGGGTGTTAATTTTTTTCCCGCGCTTTTAAAAAAGAAACTATCGCATATTATTGAAAAGCGAAATGCAAGAGGTTTTAAAGGACTTGCGCTCAGGGTTATGGTGGTGGGTATACCGAATGTCGGAAAGTCTTCTTTTATAAACCGTATGTCGAACTCAAAAAAAACCAAAGTCGGCGATAAACCCGGCGTAACACGCGGAAAACAATGGGTTACGATAGACAAGGAGATTGAACTTTTAGATACTCCCGGAATTCTGTGGCATAAGTTTGACGATGCCGATGTTGCGAGAAAATTAGCGGTTACGGGTGCGGTTAAAGATGAGGTTATGGATATTATTGAGCTTGCGGAGGGGTTAATTTCATTTTTAAAAGAGAATTACCCTGAATGTTTGAGCGAGCGGTATAACGCACAAACGCTTGAGAATATTGCCGTAAACAGAAAAATGCTCGCTTCAGGCGGTGTACCTGATACCCTGCGAGCGGCAAATACGCTTCTCGATGAGTTCAGAAGCGGGAAGCTGGGGAGAATATCATTTGAACAACCATAATAGTCTATACGATTTTGATGACCAAATACGTCTGCGGCGGGGAATAATCTGCGGTGTCGATGAGGCGGGACGCGGACCGCTCGCGGGTGATGTTTACGCGGCGGCGGTAATTTTACCCGAAGGTATAATAATAAGCGGTCTTGATGATTCAAAGAAATTAACCGAGAAAAAGCGCGAAGAGTTATATGACGAGATTATAAAAAAAGCATCGGCATACTCTGTAGCGTGGGCAATCGTTGCGGAAATAGAGGAGCTTAATATACTCGGAGCCTCCCTACTCGCTATGAGACGAGCGGTGGAAGGCTTAGACATAAAGCCCGATTACGCCTTAATTGACGGAAATCAAAAGCCCGCGCTTGAAATAGACTGCGAGGCGGTAATCAAAGGTGATGGCTTGTCGGCTTCAATAGCGGCGGCGTCGATTTTAGCCAAGGTATCTCGCGACAGGGTTTTACTTGAAATATCAAAAATCTACCCGCAATACGCCTTTGAAAAGCATAAAGGCTACGGAACTAAACTACATTATGAAAAACTTCGTGAACACGGAGCCTGTCCCGTTCACAGAATGAGTTTCCTTAAAAAGCTATGAATTATCAAGATAATAAAGAAAATCAGAATAAGCAGACAGACAAACAAAAAAAGGGCGATTTCGGCGAGGAACGGGCTTGTTTATATCTTACGGAAAAAGGATATAATATAACCGCAAGGAATTTTCGGACAAAATCCGGAGAAATTGACATAATCGCACAAAACGCTGAAAGGCTCGTTTTTATTGAAGTAAAAACGCGAAAACTGCTTGGTATGGGCAGACCGTCCGATGCAGTGGATTCTCGTAAACGCGGTAAAATTATTAAAGTAGCGCAGAGGTATTTGTTACAAAACCCAACCGAAAAGCTTATCGGATTCGATATTATTGAGGTAGTTATTACTGACAGCATAAACCCCGATACGGTTGAAATAAATCATTTTAAGGAAGCGTTCGATGCGAGCGGAGGAAGGGTTTTATTTATTTAACTTGTCATTACGGCATCGAAGACAGAAAAGAGGTAGAAATGTACTATAAAAGTACGCGAGATTCAAGCATAAAAGTCACATCCGCCGAAGCCGTTATTAAAGGTTTATCGGAGGAAGGCGGCTTATTTATACCCGAAAGTCTGCCCGAAATTACTGCTGAAGAAATAGACCTAATGGGCGAAATGAGCTATCCCGAACGGGCATTTTTAATTCTGAGAAAGTTTTTCACGGATTTTACCGATGATGAGCTTAAAAGCGCGGTCGAGAGTGCGTATGGCGAAAATTTTTCCGTACCGAACGCAACAGTACTTTCAAAGCTCTACCCCGACTGTTATGTTCTTGAGCTTTTTCACGGACCGACCTGCGCGTTTAAAGATATGGCTTTACAACTATTACCGTATTTGATGACAGTCTCGGCTAAAAAGGTCGAAGCCGTAAAAGACAGACATATAGCGATATTGACCGCGACGTCGGGCGATACCGGAAAAGCCGCACTTGAGGGTTTTAAAAACGTATCGGGTACGAGTATAGCTGTTTTTTATCCCGATGAGGGCGTGAGCGAAATGCAGAAACGCCAAATGATTACACAAGAGGGCGAAAATGTGTATGTCTGTTCCGTTAAAGGAAACTTTGACGACTGCCAAAACGCCGTAAAAGAAATTTTCACCGACCCTGAATTGGCGGCGCGGCTTGCCGAAAAGAATATGCTCTTTTCAAGTGCAAATTCGATTAACTGGGGGCGTTTAGCTCCGCAAATCGTGTATTATATTTCGATGTATGCGTCCTTACTCTTTGAGGGTGAAATAAAAAAAGGCGAAAAAATAAATATTTGCGTCCCTACGGGGAATTTCGGAAATATCTTAGCGGCATATTATGCAAAGGAGATGGGTCTGCCTGTAAATAAGCTGATTTGCGCTTCTAATACTAATAATATTCTTACAGATTTTATAAAAACAGGCGTATATGACCGCAACCGTGAGTTTCATGTCACCGTATCGCCGTCTATGGATATTTTGATTTCAAGTAACCTTGAACGGCTGATATATCAGTATCATCTTTCGGAGCAAGAGTGTAGCTCTTTGAAAGGGTGGTTTACCGCACTAAAGGACAAAGGCAGATATGAAGTTAATGACAGGGTGAAAGAAAAGCTGACAGCGGATTTTTACGCCGGTTGGTGCGGCGAGGAAAAAACTAAAGCGGTAATTAAAGGTATTTTCGATGATTATTCATACCTTATGGACCCGCATACGGCTGTGGCATATGGCGTTTACGCAGAATACAGAGAAGAAACGGGCGATAAAATTAAAACCGTTATCGCCGCTACGGCGAGTCCTTATAAATTCTGCGCGGCAGTATACGATGCACTCGGTAAAACGCCCGACGCCGATGAATTTAAAACTGCTGAGGATTTGGAAAAGCTGACGAACACAGAGATGCCGGAGCCTTTGGCTAAAACCCGCGGGTTGCCTGTGCGTTTTACGGACTGTACGGAAAAAGACGGTCTTAAACGCGTCGTTTCAGAAATGTTAAAGGTATGAGCCTTTTTGCAATCGCCGATTTACATCTGTCACTCGGAAAAGATAAGTCCATGAAAATATTCAAAGGGTGGGAGCGTCATGCCGAAAGGCTTACTCAAAACTGGAACGATGTAGTCGGTGAAGACGATACCGTGGTAATAGCAGGTGATATTTCGTGGGCAATATCGCTTGAAGACGCACTCCCCGACTTAAATTTTATAAGCAAAGTACTAAAGGGCAGAAAGATAATAATTAAGGGTAATCACGATTATTGGTGGACGTCTGTCACGAAGATGAATAATTTCATATCCGAAAATCACATGAACAATATTGAGTTTTTGCATAATTCAGCCTTTATTGTTGAAAAGGCGGCTGTTTGCGGTACTCGGGGTTGGTTCAATGAGGGCGAGCCTTTGCAATGCGAAAAGATGCGAAAACGTGAGGAGTCACGGCTTGAAACCTCGATAAGGCAGGCTTTTGAAATGGGACATTCCTCGGAAGTTTGCGTATTTTTGCACTATCCGCCAATTTATGGTGATTTTACGAACTATAACATTGTGGACATTTTACAAAAAAACGATGTAAAGCGGTGTTTTTACGGACATTTACATGGTGACTCACACAAAAAAGCAGTTCTCGGAAAGCATTATGGCATCGAATTTGCTCTTATTTCAGCGGATTTTATCGATTTTAAACCTTTAAAAATATGAAAGTTTACAGAAATTTTTGATTTTATTGACGTGGCGATAAATTTATGGTATACTTATCAATGATACATAAAACGGAGGACATTAAAAATGGAGATAATTAAGAACATTAAAACGGGAAACACGGTCGAAGCGGAATTTAAGGTAGGTCCGGAAGATTTTGAGCAGGCTTTGGAAAAGGCGTATCACAAGCAAAAGAATAATATAGCCATCCCCGGATTCAGAAAAGGCAAGGCGACCCGAAAGATGGTTGAAAAACAATACGGTGAAAATGTTTTTTATGAAGAGGCAGTAAATGTACTTTATAAGAAAACAATTTCAGAGGTTATCGATGAATTGAACTTAGATGTTGTTGATATGCCTGACGTAGAGGTTGTTTCGGTTGAAAAAGATGAGGGCGTTGAATTTAAAGCGACCTTTACCGTAAAGCCCGAAGTCAGCATTAAGGGTTACTTGGGGTTAGAGGTAGAGGCACAGCCGGAAGAAATAACCGACGATGATATTGCGGGTAAGCTTAAAGAAATGCAGCTCAGAGGTGCGCGTATTATAGATGTCGAAGACCGTGCCGCAGACATGGGCGACACTGTTGTGTTTGATTTTAAGGGCTTCTGTGACGGAAATGCGTTTGCGGGCGGCGAGGCGGCAAATTTCAGCCTCGAACTCGGAAGCGGCAGATTTATACCCGGATTTGAGGAGCAGATAGTAGGTAAAAGTATAGGCGAGGACTTTGAAGTAAACGTGACCTTCCCCGAAGACTATCAGGCAACAGAGCTTGCCGGTAAGGAAAGCGTATTCAAGTGTAAAATAAACAGCATGAAGAGCAGGGAGCTTGTTGAAATTGATGACGAGTTTGCCAAAGACGTCAGCGAATACGACACCCTCGAAGAGCTTAAAGCCGATATTAAGACGAAACTTGAGGAGGAAGCCGCAAAGAAAGCAGACGAGCATTTTGAAAACGAGCTTTCGGAAAAGCTGATAGGTTTAGTGGAAGCCGACGTACCTTCTGTTATGTACGAAAACCGTATTGACGACATGGTGCGTGACTGGGAATTTAAAAATAAACAGCATGGTATGAATGTACAGACGTATCTGCAATACGCTAACTCGACCATGGAGCAGTTTAGAGAAATGTTCCGTGAAATGTCGGAAAAGCAGGTTAAAATGAGGCTTGCTCTCGAAAAAATAGCCGAGCTTGAAAAAGTTGAGATTGAAGAAGAGAGAATCGAAGCCGAATACGAAAAACTCTCAGGCTTTTATAAAATGTCTGTAGAAAAGGTAAGGGAATTAATAGAAGCCGAGGCTCTCAGCCGTGACCTCAAAACCGAGAGAGCTATGGAAATCGTCAAAGAAAACGCCAAACGAATCAAAGGAGAACAACAGTAATGAATGATTTTAAAATGAGCCTTGTCCCCACTGTAATAGAGCAAACCGGCAGGGGCGAGCGTGCCTACGATATTTATTCGCGTCTGTTAAACGACAGAATAGTCATGCTGCATGAAGAGGTAAACCCTGTAACGGCAAGCCTAACCGTAGCACAACTTCTCTTTCTTGAGGGACAGGACCCCGAAAAGGATATTTTCCTCTATATAAACAGTCCCGGCGGTTCGATTACTGACGGAATGGCTATTTTCGATACTATGCAGTATATAAAATGCGAGGTTTCAACGATTTGTTTAGGACTGGCGGCTTCGATGGGTGCGTTTTTACTCGCGGCGGGAACGAAGGGCAAGCGTTATGCCCTACCGAACAGTGAAATTATGATTCATCAGCCCTCGGCGGGATATAAGGGACAGGTCACTGATATTGAAATCCATACGAAACGTCTTCTTTTCATTAAAGACAGGATGAATTCGATTTTATCGGAAAAAACAGGTCAGCCTATAGAAATAATCCGCGGAGATACCGAACGCGATAATTTCATGACGGCAGATGAAGCCCTTGCATACGGTATTATTGATAAAGTTATGGAGTCGAAAAAATAAAAAATACTAAGCGAAGAGGAAATTAAAATGAAAAAACTTACAGTCACATTAATTCTGATACTTTTGACGATGTCACTTTTAAGTTCTTGCGGCGGTGATACGGGGAATGGCGACACCGGTACCCCCGTTGAGAACAACGCCGGCACGCCGAACCCGACCGAGAATAACGGCGAAACCGTTTCCGGTACGGAGAACGAAGAAATCACAGGAGATTATGTAATTGATATTTACGGCGTGAAATTTGACTTTGAAAAAGCAAGCCGCTTTCTCAACCCGCAAGGCAGCCAACTTGCGGCATTGAGTCAAGAAGAAGACATAACGGCAGAGGAAGCTTTTGAAAGAAGCCAAAGCGGCGAGCGTTATGCGGCTGTTTGGGACGGCGTGGCACTCATAAAGAAATCTTCGGGTGAGGGCGTGAACAGCGTGGATAATCCCGAAGCGTTCGACCTTGAAGCTTATGAGGTTTTGGTCAGCTTACCCGAAAATACAAACAACACCGGAAAAATATCAGACGGTGATTCTCTTGACGGCTTGACTGTGAAAAACTCGCGTATTACTATTTTGGCACCCGGCGAAACTGCCCGCACTGACGTTTGGAATTACTTTGAGCTTGACGGCGAAATAACCCTTTCGGGCTATATCGTTGCCGCTCAGGAAGAGGCTATGTATGTTGGCGTCGGAAGCATTTTCTTCTTCCCCGACCCCGATTCGGGGCTGTCGTTCTTGACAAATCCGCGTAACAGCATGCCGTTTATGTTCTGGCAAGGGGACTTTTTCGAGTATTCGGATATGATGGCTTTCAGGCTCGGAACTATTTATGACGAGGAGTATAGCGGCGTTGATTTGAGGGCAATACCCGATGACGGGTCCGCTTTGAGGGTTAGTGTTACATTGACGGATATAGTTTTCTCATTAGGCGGCGGTTTATTCGGAGACGGACTTTGGGCAAGGATTGTCGAAATTAAATAAAAGGTAAATAAAGAAGGTAAAGTTATGCTTAGGTGCAGTTTTTGCGGTAAAACAGAAAATCAAGTTATGCGGATGCTGTTCGGTTCGAGCGGTTGTATTTGCGATGAATGTGTTTTAACCTCCTATCAGATGTTGCTTGATGAGGGGGATATTGAGATTGAATCGCCCGATTATCATACCCGCGGGCGGCAACCCCATGACGATGAGCCGTTTATCTTAATCACTCCGCGCGAAATTAAAAAAATTCTTGATATGTATATTATAGGTCAGGAGAAAGCAAAACGGACGCTCTGCGTTTCTGTTTATAATCATTATAAGCGTTCTTACGGCGGACTGAGAAAAACTATTGGCGAAGACACAGGCGTTGAGCTACAAAAAAGTAATGTACTTTTAATGGGTCCGACAGGCGTGGGTAAGACCATGTTAGCGCAGACCTTAGCGAAGATTTTGCGCGTGCCTTTTGCCATCGCCGATGCAACGACTCTGACACAAGCGGGGTATGTCGGGGAGGATGTTGAAAATGTGTTGCTGCGTTTGATTCAAGCCGCTGATTATGACATAGAGGCAGCCGAGCAGGGAATAATATATATTGATGAAATCGATAAAATATCACGGCGTTCAGAGAACACCTCGATTACGCGGGATGTAAGCGGGGAAGGGGTTCAACAGGCGTTATTGAAAATTATCGAAGGCACAGTATCAAATGTACCTCCTCAGGGCGGCAGAAAACATCCCCATCAGGAATTTATACAAATCGACACGAAAAATATCTTATTCATCTGCGGCGGTGCGTTTGACGGAATCGGGAAAACCATAGCTAAAAGAATCCATTCGTCTGCTCTCGGCTTCGGCGCGGAGATAAAATCGCAGAAAGAAAAGGATAGTGCGAGCATAATGCACAATGTTGTACCCGAAGATTTAGTAAAATACGGGCTGATTCCCGAACTCGTCGGGCGGCTTCCTGTTATAGCCACGCTTGACGAACTCGATGCGAACGCACTCCTTAAAATCCTTACCGAGCCGAAAAACGCACTCCTGAAGCAATACAAGTATCTTTTCGAGCTTGACGGAATTGAGCTTGACGCTGAGGGCGGTGCTCTCGCAAAGGTCGTTGAGAAAACTCTTGAACGTAAAACGGGCGCTCGCGGACTGCGTTCGGTCATGGAGAGCGTTTTGTCGGACGTTATGTTCACCTCGCCGGATGATGAAACTGTCAACAAGGTCATAATCACCGAAGCCAGCGTAGAAGGCTCGGAACCGCCGCGTATCGAATACGGCGTACCGAGAAAACGGCTGTCCCCGAAGAAGAAGCAAAAAAGAAAAATAGGATAGCTATTTTTTAGTTTTATAACTTCCGAAGTAATAATTTTTATCTTAACAAATAGTGCGTATTTTGTATATTTATACAAAATACGCACCCTGCAAAAAGTGTGTTTAATTTTTAAGAACAGGAAACTTATTAATAATATCAAAGACGAACTCTTCGGCAAGCGGTACGGATTCCCCCTTACCGTTATCGGGGTAGCCGAAACCAAAGAATTTGATTGTTATGGTTTCGTTTTCAATTGAATCTACCTCGAAATCAAGTACAGCGAAATTTTTGTATTCTGTTGCAATTTTCACTGCATAACCATATGCTGTATCGTTAAGTATTAAAATTGCTTCTTCGCTCCAGCCAAAAGTTATTGCATGTTCGTCCAAATATGGATGCGAAGGAGTAAAGAATTCGGGATGTCTTACGTAATAAATATCACTCGGTGCTTCAATGTCAAAAACCACGCGCAACTCCGTACCCCAATACCAACCATACGAATTTTTCGATGAGTTCGCTTGTGTAACAGATTCATTTAAAAGTAACCATGTTATGAAAGCGAGTATGAGCAAAATAAAAATGCTGATAATTAATGCAAGTTTAGTTTTGCGTGTTTTTAAGACGGTTTTCATTTTAAAATCCTTTCGCCCAATTCTTAATAATATTATACAAATTTTACCATAAAATGGTTTGAAAAGCAAGCTTTTTTATTTTTTTTATGAAAAATCACAAAAATTATCAATAACTTTTACCTATCAATTGAAAATTGAAATAAAAAATGCTTTACAAATCAAAAAGAATATGATATAATGTATAAAGTTGTTTCAACAACCCGTCTCTCGGCTCAGAGGTTTACGCCTGTTAAAGGACGCACTGCTTACCCTTTGCTGTGTTTCGGGAAAATAAAAAAAGGAGTGTAATATTAAAAATGTTACTCAAAGACGAAAAAACCGCGGTAATCGAAGAAAACCGCACCCATGAGAATGACACCGGTTCACCGGAGGTACAAATTGCGATTCTCACGAAGAGAATAAACGATTTGACTGAGCATTTAAAGATTCACAAAAAAGACCACCACTCAAGACGCGGACTTTTAAAAATGGTAGGTCACAGGCGTAATCTGCTTAATTATCTTATGAAAAAGGATATTGAGCGTTACAGAACCACAATAGCCAAACTTGGCATACGCAAATAAGAACGACTTTTTAAGGGCAAAAGGTGCGTTGCGCATTTTTGCCCTAATTTCTCGTAAAAAAAACGGAGGATACAAAAATGACAGAACCAAAAACATTTAAAACAACTTTCGCCGGACGCGAACTAATCGTGGAAACAGGAAAAACCTGCGAACTCTCCAATGGTTCGTGCTGGGTTCGCTACGGTGAAACAGTAGTAATGGTCAATGTTGCCGCAAGCGAAAAGCCCCGTGACGGCATAGACTTTTTCCCGCTTTCCGTAGATTTTGAAGAACGGTTATATTCGGTGGGTAAAATCCCCGGCGGATTCCTTAAAAGAGAAGGCAGACCGAGCGAAAAGGCAGTACTGACCTCGCGAGTGGTTGACCGTCCGATTCGTCCGCTCTTTCCGAAAGACATGAGAAACGATGTCATAGTGGTGATGACCGTTATGGCGGTTGAACCCGATTGTTCTCCCGAAATCGCGGGAATGATAGGAGCGTCTATCGCGCTGTCCATATCCGATATACCCTGGAACGGACCCATCGGCGGTATTTCTGTCGGATTGGTTAACGGAGAAATCGTACTGATGCCCGGCGCGGAACAAAGGGCAGTCTCAGACTTGAACCTCACTATTGCTTCGAGCGAGAAAAAAGTCGTGATGATTGAAGCGGGTGCGAATCAAGTAGCAGATGAGGTTATGCTGAAAGCAATAGACCTCGGTCATAAAGAAATCGTAAACACGATAATCCCTTTTATAAACGATATAACCGCAAAAATAGGAAAAAAGAAATTTGAATTCCCCTCTATGGACGTAGACAAGGAGCTGTATGGGGAGATTTGTGCGTTAGCCGAAGAGAAAGTCAAACATGCTCTCGATACTGATGACAAGAATGTTCGCGAGGGACGCCTACAGCCTGTTAAAGATGAAATTCATGCTAAAATGAGCGAAAAATTCGGTGAAGCCTACGCAGAAAAAGTAGGAATGATTGATGAATGTATCTACAAGCTGCAAAAACAAGTTGTGCGTCGTTGGTTGCTTGACGAGGGCAAGCGGGTTGACGGACGGAAAATGGATGAAATACGCCGTCTCTCGTCTGAGGTAGACATTCTGCCGCGCGTACATGGTTCAGGTCTTTTCACAAGAGGTCAAACGCAAGTCTTAACGATTACGACGCTCGGTCCCATAAGCGATTCTCAGCGTATAGACGGGCTTGACGATGAGGACTCAAAGCGTTATATGCACCATTATAATTTCCCGGGCTACTCAGTGGGAGAAGCTAAGACGAGCAGGGGACCGGGTAGGCGAGAAATCGGACATGGCGCACTCGCAGAACGCGCGCTTGAGCCTGTAATACCCTCTGTTGAGGAATTTCCGTATGCGATTCGGCTTGTTTCCGAGATTCTTTCATCTAACGGTTCGACCTCGCAGGGCTCAATCTGCGGTTCTACGCTGTCGCTTATGGATGCGGGAGTTCCGATAAAAGCACCTGTAGCCGGTATTTCCTGCGGTCTTATTACTGAAGGCGAGCGTTGGATGACCATGATAGACATACAGGGAGTTGAAGACTTTTTCGGCGATATGGATTTTAAAGTCGCGGGGACTCATAACGGTATAACAGCGATTCAAATGGACCTGAAAATCGATGGACTTACTCCCGAAATTATTAAAGAGGCAATTGAAACTACCCGTAAGGCGCGTATTTATATCCTCGATGAGGTCATGCTTAAAGCCATACCCGAGGCGCGTCCGACGGTCAACAAATATGCTCCGAAGATGCTTAATACTAAAGTACCCGTGGATAAAATCCGAGAAATCATCGGAACGGGCGGGAAGGTCATACAGAAGCTCTGCGCCGACTACGAGGTTAAAATCGACGTTGACGAGGAAGGAAACGTGTTTGTCTGCGGCGGTGATTATGATAAGGCACAGGCTTGCATAGATATGATTGACTCTATCGTGGCAGAGCCTGAAATCGGTACAATTTACAAGGGTAAGGTCGTCCGCGTTACGGGCTTCGGCGCGTTCGTGGAGTTTGCACCGGGTAAAGAAGGTATGGTACACGTTTCAGAGCTTGAAAACAGAAGAGTTGATAAGGTCGAGGACATCTGCAACGTGGGCGATATGATTATAGTTAAAATTATTAAGATAGACCCGACTAACGGGAAAATCGGTCTTTCACGCAAAGAAGCTCTCGCCGATATAGAAAAGAAAAAGGCAGAGAAAGAACAGGGTGCGGCGACTTAATAAGGGGCTATGAAATACGACTGTTTAATCGTTGATGACGAAGAACTTCTTTCCGAAAGTACCTGCGAGTATTTTAACACTTTCGGTATAAAAACTGCGTGGGTAGCTGATAGCGAAGCCTGTAACGCTTTTTTCCTTGAGCATAAAACGGATTTGATTTTGCTCGACATAAACCTCGGCGGTTCGTCGGGGTTTGATTTGTGTAAAGAATTACGCAAAACAACCGACATACCTATCCTGTTTATAAGTGCGAGGACAAGCGACGATGATATGCTACTCGCACTGAATATAGGCGGAGATGATTACATAAGAAAGCCGTATTCATTATCTGTTTTACTCGCTAAGGTAAAAGTCGTGTTAAGGCGTTATCGCGACAGCGGAGATTCGGGTTATACCGATGAAAATTTGAAAATAGATTTTGAAAATTCGGATATTTTTGTAAGAGGACGAAAAATTTTACTAAAGGCAATGGAATACAGGCTTTTGATATATCTCGTTAAAAATAAAAACCGTGTTATACCTAAAGACGAGCTTTTCAAAAAGGTGTGGGAAGAATCTTTTGTGGGAGATAACACGTTAAACGTGCATATACGCCATTTACGAGAGAAAATCGAAAAAAATCCCAACGAGCCTGAGTATATTAAAACAATATGGGGAACGGGTTATAAATTTGAGGCGAATCCCTGCGAAGGAGCGGGTTAATGAAAAAAGCATTAATTTTCCTTTTAGCGTTATGGCTTTGCGGAGTTATGGCTTTGATTTTGATTTTCACTGACTACGAACCCGTCAAACCTGATATGGTCGCCGTAAATGACGAGCTTATGAGCGGAGATGCACCATTGTCGGAATTATTGCAGCGTGAGTATGAAAGAATGGAAGCACAAAGAGCGGCGCGGGATATAAATATTAAAATCTTTCTGATTTTGTATACAGGCGCGGTAGCTCTGTCGGGACTTATACTTTTAATTTATTGCGAGAAAAGTATATTAAAGCCATTTCGCAGGTTACAGGGCTTCGCTCGGCGAATAGCCGCCGGAGATTTTGATATACCGCTCGAAATGGATAAGAGTAATCTGTTCGGTGCGTTTACGGAGAGTTTTGACTTAATGCGTGAAGAACTCAAGAAGGCGCGTGAAAACGAACGCGCCGCCGACAGGAGTAAAAAAGAATTAGTCGCGTCGCTGAGTCATGATATAAAAACCCCTGTCGCCTCTATAAAAGCAACGGTAGAGTTAATGCAGGTCAGCGCGAGTGACCAAAGCGAAAAAAAGCGGCTGATGCAAATTGAAGCAAAAGCCGAGCAAATAAACGCACTGATAACCGATATGTTTCATGCAACTCTTCACGAGCTTGAAGTACTCGGCGTTAATACTGCCGAGGTTCACAGCACCGTCATATACGGTTTAATTAAAAACGCCGATTATAAAAATAAAGCAAAAAGCTTTTCAATCCCAAACTGTATCATATTAACGGATACCCTGCGCTTACAACAAACGCTTGATAATATCATAGGTAATTCGTACAAATATGCTGATACCGAGATTGAAATACACTCGTACTTTGAAGAAGATTTCTTGGTTTTAGATTTATCCGACTTTGGCGCGGGTGCGGATGAAGATGATTTGCCTTTTTTAGTTAATAAGTTCTATCGCGGTAAGGATACTGAAACTAAGAGCGGTTACGGATTAGGGCTATATATATCGAAATCTTTGTTAGAGCAGATGTCGGGCGACCTGCAATGCGAGAATTATGAAAACGGATTCAAGGTTAAAATATTTTTGAAATTAGCGGGAAAGGATGGCATAAATGAATAGTCTTGAAGCGATTATTTTCATTCTGCATTACAGTATTTTTCTGATAACGGTTGTGTTATTCTTTCTGAAATTCCATAAAAAAGCTAAGGCAAAGTACATTATATATCTGACGGCGGCTCTCTGGATAGTATTCGGTACTATAGATTTTATACTCGGAGTCGGCAGATTAATAGAATTTTTTAAAAATTAAGGATTGGACGTTGTAGGGTAGTACGATGTTAAAAACAAAAATAGAAAAATATTTCAAGCTCAAAGAAAATAATACAAATATTCAAACAGAGCTGATAGCGGGTCTGACCACTTTTATGACAATGTCATACATAATCATTGTAAACCCTAATATCCTGTCAGTTGCAGGTATGGATTGGGGTGCGGTTTTTACGGCAACAATACTCGCATCGGTAATTTCTACATTAGTAATGTCTCTTTACGCCAAATATCCGTTCGCATTAGCTCCCGGTATGGGTGTTAATGCTTTTTTTGCATTTACCGTAGGCTTGACTTTCGGGTGGCAAATCGCTCTTATTGCAGTTTTTGCAGAGGGGGTAATATTTCTAATTTTTTCTCTTTTTAAAGTTCGCGAAGCTATTTTTGATGTGATTCCGAAGAATTTAAAACTTGCGATTGGA
Organism: Oscillospiraceae bacterium; assembly: GCA_009778065.1. Taxonomy (GTDB): domain Bacteria; phylum Bacillota; class Clostridia; order Oscillospirales; family Ruminococcaceae; genus Ruminiclostridium_E. The sequence goes on along the minus strand of WRKM01000003.1, from coordinate 91,555 downwards.
ACGGGCATTGGCTTGTTCATTGCATTTATCGGACTCGTTAACGGTGGAGTAGTGGTGGCGAACATACCTGATATGCCTGTCGCGCTTGGCGATTTAAGTAACATCGGAGTAGTTCTTACGCTCGCGGGAATAGTAATAACAATGTCGTTAATCTGCCTGAAAGTTAAAGGCTCGCTGCTTTTGGGAATACTGCTTACATGGTTGCTCGGTATTATTTGTCAGCTTACGGGTTTGTATGTTGTCAACCCTGAAATAGGTATGTATTCGCTTATCCCTGCGGGATTTTTTTCCCCGCCGCCTTCAATAGCGGGATATAATATATTCTCTGCGTTTGAGTATGTTAAAGACGGGTTTGGAATAGGTATTTTCGATTTCATAATAATACTGTTTTCTTTCCTGTTTGTTGATATATTTGAAACAATCGGAACAGTAATCGGAGTGTCTGAAAAAGCAGGATTTACCGACGAAAAAGGGAAGCTTCCGCGAATTGGAAGAATACTTTTTTCAGATGCGGTGGGAACTGTAGTCGGTGCGGGACTCGGCACTTCAACAACCACAACTTACGCTGAAAGTGCGGCGGGGATTTTAGCAGGCGGAAAAACCGGACTCACATCTTTTACAGTAGCTGTACTTTTCGGATTGTCGCTTTTTCTCTCTCCTGTTTTCTCGGCGGTTCCCGCTTTTGCTACGGCTCCGGCTCTGATACTTGTCGGTTTTATGATGGTTCAAAACATTGTAAAAATAAATTTTAATGAACCTACAGAAGGGATTCCCGCGTTTATAACAATTCTTATTATGCCGCTTACATACAACATTGCGGAGGGAATTATTTTCGGGTTTTTGAGCTATGTAATATTAAAAACAGTCACAGGAAAACGTAAAGAAATCAGCGTAACAATGGCAATAATCTCAATTTTCCTGATAATAAAACTTATAGTACAAGCCACCACCGGTTATTAAGAGCGAGCGGTTTCATAGCTAAGACGATTCTCCGATTGGTCGGGTTAATTTTACGAATTAAGAAATAATTAAGGTTCAGTTAAGAAAAATTAAGAAACAGTTAAAGACCTGTTAAGGATTTGCGTGTTATGATTAGGTTGTGAGAAACAACCTAATTTTATTTGCAGGGGCGATTTTTATTCGCCCGAAAGGAGACGAACAATGGCTAAAACAATTCTATCAACCAACAAACTCTGCAAAACATTTTCAAGCGGAGGGCTTCAACAGCACGTTTTGAAGAACCTTGACCTTGAAATTTATGAGGGCGACTTCACGGTTATAATGGGACCGTCAGGAGCGGGGAAGTCAACCTTGCTCTACGCGCTTTCGGGCATGGATAAACCCACACTCGGCGAAGTCAACTTTTCGGGGCGTGAAATATCGGGGCTGTCTAATGATAAGTTAGCGGTATTTCGCCGCGACAACTGCGGATTTGTATTTCAGCAGATGTACTTACTCGACAACATGAGCGTACTCGACAACGTGCTTGCTTGCGGATTCTTGGTAAGCAAAAACCGAAAAGAAGTAATCAAACGTGCAAAGCAACTTTTGAAAAGACTTAATCTTAATGAATCCGACTGGGGGAAGTTTCCGCTTCAAATTTCCGGCGGTGAAGCCCAAAGAGCGGGGATTGCCCGCGCATTAATTAACAACCCGAAAATAATCTTTGCAGACGAGCCTACAGGGGCGTTAAATTCGACTTACGGAAAAGCCGTTTTAGATGCACTTTCCGAGACAAATGAGCAGGGGCAAAGCATAGTAATGGTAACGCATGACCTGCGTTCGGCACGGAGAGGAAATAGGATTTTGTACCTGCAAGACGGCGTTATTCGGGGTGAGTTGAAACTTGACAAGTACGTCAGCGGCGACAAAGAACGCCAAAACAAATTGAGTAATTTCTTAAACGAGATGGGGTGGTGACGGACAATTGACAATTGACAATGTACAATGTAAAATTATTTTATTTAATAAGGGGATATAACAAATGAAAAATATATTAATGTTAAGTCTTGCGAATGTTCGCAAAAGTAAAAGTCAGACGGTTGGTCTACTCGTTTTTGTACTGATTGCGGCGATGTTTTTGAACATGGGATTGGTGATTTTTCTTGGCTTAGAAAAGTTTTTCGACGAACGTGCCGAAGCCAATCACATGGCGCATTTCACGGGGATTTATTATGACGGCACTGTCGGGCTTGAGCAGGGTTTGCGTTTCATAGAAAGCCACCCTAAAGTAACCGAGACCGAACAAATGAGTGCGGTTGGCGGTTTTGGAGATTATTATATTGACGCCGGAAAGAATTTCGCCGTAATTATGATTTGCCCTTATTCCGAAACGCAAAAAATGGACGCTCCGTCGTTGGTCGGCGACTCTTTGCCATTAACCGATAACGCTATTTACATCCCATATTTTATGTATTTGATTGGCGGTTTTGAAATTGGTGACGAGTTCAAATTATTTTTGCAAGGAACAGACCTTAACTTCAGGGTTGCAGGCGCAACCGAGGAAATCATGTTCGGCGCGCAGTTTAATAGTATACATCGCTTTTATGTGCCGAATGAGAGGTATGAAGAGCTTCAAAAACAATTCCCCGATGCAGGGCTGACTTTGCTTTCGGTGCGGCTTGAAAACATAGAAGACGAGGTGTTTTTTCAAGCCGATTATAACAAAGAAGTGTCGCAGGAAGGGCTGATTTTCGATTTAATTTACGACAACGCAAAAGTCGGGCGTACAATGACTGTAATTATTGCCACAATTATTATAGTTGCGTTTTCAATTATACTGCTCATTGTAAGTTTAATTGTCATACGTTTCCGTATTGTAAACAGCATTGAGGAGGGCATGACAAACATCGGCGCATTGAAAGCTATAGGTTACAAAAGTGTACAAATTGTTTCATCAATTGTGTTACAATTCGGCTTAACCGCGCTTATCGGCGGGGTTTTGGGAATAGCTTTATCGCAAGCTGCCATTCCTTTAGTAACGCAGTTATTGAAGCCTATGTACGCATTTGTTTGGAGTCCGAAACTTGACATATTTATTGCACTCGGAGCTGTTATATTTGTTTTAGCGGCGGTCGTGTTAGTTACACTTATTACTGCACAAAGAATAGGCAAACTTCACCCGCTGATTGCCCTGCGCGGCGGCATTAAAACTCACAGTTTTAAAAAGAATCCGCTTCCTCTTGAAAAGTCGCACGGTGAATTAACTTTTCTGCTTGCTATGAAACAGCTACTGCGTAATAAAAAACAGGCGTTTGCAATTCTTATAATTGTTGCGGCATTGTCAATGGCATCGATTGTCGGGGTTGCGGTAAATTACAGCATGAATCAGGACAAAGAAAATTTCGCGCTGTCATTTTTCGGAGAAATGCCTACTCTATTTGTTAGCCTGAAAAGCGACAGCGGCGGCGAAGAATTTTTAGAGCGAATTTTAGAGTACCCGGAAGTGCGAAAAGCCTACGGTTATAACGCCGGCGATAATATTCTAATTGATGAAACCGCAATTTTAGTAAACATTGTCGAGGATTGTTCACTGCTTGAGGGGAAAATGTTAATCAGCGGGCGGTATCCGAAACACAGTAACGAAATCGCGCTCGGAATGTCAAGTATAAAAGTTGCGGATAAGAAAATCGGAGACACGGTTATTGTAAAAAGAGGCGAAACAGAGGCAGAATTTTTAATTACAGGTACGGTGCAATTCATTAGCCAAGGCGGGTTTAACGGTTTCATTACAGTCGACGGAATGCGGAGACTTAACCCCGATTTCAAGTTTTCCGGATTTAATATCTACTTAAATTCAGACGCACCCGTAAAGGAGTTTACCCAAAAAATCGAAGCCGCAGAAGGTGATATATTCGGTAACATAACGGATATACAGGAACAAATCGAATCAATGCTGACTGCTATGGGCGGGATTTTTGCAATAGTTGCGATGGGTATAGTTGTCGTTACTGTTTTTGTGGTAATTCTCACGCTTTATATGGTAATAAAAACGACTATCGGGCGGCGTAAACGTGAACTCGGCATACAAAAAGCGTTGGGGTTCACAACTTTACAACTGATGAATCAAATCGCGCTGAATATGACACCTATAATTCTAATCGGCGTTATGTGCGGTGCAGTCGCGGGCTATTTCGGACTGAACCCGATGATGGCAGCTCTTATGACCGGCATGGGAATTGTCAAGTCCGAACTGCCGATTCCGCTCGGGCAGACGGCGGCGGTGTGCGCTTCACTTGTTGCAATTGCCTACGTGGTGTCAATGCTGATTGCGTGGCGGATTCGGAAGATTTCGGCATATGGGTTGGTCAGCGAGTGAGTGAGATAATAAGAGGGCTACAGATTCTCGCCATTGGATTCAATCACGGATTTGTACCAATATCCGCTGTCCTTTATTAACCTTGTGCCTGTAGGGTAATCAACAAAAACCATACCGAAACGGTCGCAGTAGCCGTAAGCCCACTCGAAATTATCCATGAGCGACCATGCAAAATACCCTGCTACAATAGCACCCTCGTCTACCGCCTCGCGCAGTGCGAGCAAATATCGGTTCATATAATCTATCCTGTTAGGGTCATGAACTTTGCCGTCGAGTGATATTACATCGTGACAGGATAGCCCGCTCTCGGTTATATAAATAGGTAGCTTGTATCTCTCGTACAAAAATTTTGCTGCCCACTTTAACGCTTTTGGGGTGATAGGCCAGTTAGGCGCAGTTCGGGGAAACCCATCGTATTTTTTAATAAGTATGGGGTTAGTGTCAATACCGGCGGAATTTGCCTTTACCGCAAACCCTTCATATACGTTCTGCCCGTAAAAATCGAGCGGTTGGTTAATTACAGCCATATCCTCCCGCCAATTTGCGGGCAGATATTTTCCGTATAAACGAAGCCCGTCTTCGGGGTATTTACCCAAAATTACAGGGTCGCTCCACCAGGTCACACTGCCCCACCACTTATCGGGGCAGACAGGTGTGCTTATGGCAAAAGCGAGTTTTCTTGCGGCTTCAATATTATCAGGTGTTTCGGTCTCGGGATAAGGAAAATGGGAGGTGGGGGCGTAGCCGATTTTTATATCGTCCGCACCGTATTCGCGCATTATTTTAACTGCTTTTCCGTGGGCGAGCAGTACATTATGCGACATACGAATTGTTTCTGAGAGCGACATTTTAAGTCCCGGAGCGTGAGCACCTGTTACACAGCCTAAACCTATAAAAATCTGCGGTTCGTTAAATGTTATAAAATGCTTTACCCTATCTGAAAAGTTTTCGACAACGATTTTCGCATAATTCGCAAAAATATCGGTTATATCTCTGTTTAGCCAGCCGCCCTTATGATACAGCTCAAGCGGTAAGTCCCAATGATACAGCGTTATGTAAGGCGTTATGTCGTTTTTCAGCAGTTCGTTTATAAGATTATTGTAAAATTCGATACCTTTCGGATTTACATGACCCTCGCCGCTTGGCAGAATACGCGCCCATGAAAGTGAAAAGCGATAGGCTTTCAGTCCGAGTTTTTTCATCAGAGCCACGTCTTCTTTGTATCTGTGATAGTGGTCACAGGCTGTATCACCGTTATGTCCGCCGTAAATAGCGCCGTCCTTTCGGCAATACATATCCCAAATATTTAAACCCTTACCATCCTCATAAGCCGCACCCTCTATCTGATAAGACGAAGTCGCCGTACCCCAAACAAAATCCTTTTTGAACATTAGTTATGTACCTCCTTTACTTATTTAGCGTCTTTGATATCATTCTAACACACGATGACAGAAAATGCAAGAGCTTTATTCGAGTGGTTGACAAATCTCCCAACTTGTGATATAATAGTTTTTGTAACCGCTTTGTAATTATTTAGGGGGATAGCGTCCAAGCCATGAATAATAAAGATAAAAATATAATACACAAGACATCCGATATTCTTTCGGGCATTAAGGTAAAACCCGCAAAACTGTCGTTACGTGTACTCTTTCTTGTAATTTTACCTGAGTTTTTTCACGACCTCGGAAAAAGCGTCTGCGAAATCATATCAGACCTTATTGATGGAGTTTTACTCTTCACGGGACGGTTTATAGGCTTTATATGGCTTAAAACCGAGAAATTCCGCACTTTTTTATATGGAAAACTAAAGTATTCTGCTATTTTCGTCCTATCGCCTTTTTTAAAGCTTGCTGACGCTTATTCGCTCATGAGGAAAGAGGTAAAAGCCGCAAATCGTGAGTATGGACTACGTGGTGCGATACCCGCTTTTTTTAAGCATTTTCTTGCCTTTGTATTCGGTAAACGCGGCGGTGGTGCGGTTACAACGGTTTTTAATTATGTTGTTCCCGTTATCAGTATAATATTTCTTATTAATGTCATTTCTTACGCTTCAGAAATAGAGTATGCCGTTCGGCTTGAAGTAAACGGCAGTTTTGTCGGTTACATAGAAAACGAGAGGACATTTACAGAGGCGGAAAAAATATACGAACAAAGGTTAAATTTTCTCGGAAGCGTTAATATGATTGAAATTACGCCCTATTATACCATAGAAAAATTAGGGTATTCCAGAACCTTGACTACGGCGGAGGTCACTAATATTCTGATTGAAAAATCGGGAGTCAGTGTAGAATGGGCATACGGGGTTATAATTAATAATAACTTTATGGGTGCGGTTTCGGATAATACAAGCATAGTAGAGACGCTTGACGAACTTCTGTCTGTACACAAAACGGGAATCCGCGATGAGGAAGTGGCGTTCGTTTGGGACATTGACGTTGAGCAGGGCGGTCAGTACCCGTCTGAAAGTATCATTGACCCGCAAATCATAATAAGAAGCATAACCCGCAAAGGTGAAGAAGCGCAGTTTTATACCGTAGTTGAAGGCGATGCACATCTCCTTATCGCGGATAAACTCGACATAGACATGACCGAACTCGAACGATTGAATCCGGGCTTTTCTGAGCAAATGCTCATGCCCGGAGACAGAATCAGATACAGTGCAGAGGTTCCGTATCTCCCTGTTTCTGTAACCAGGACGGAGATTTACGACCATCCGATTCCGTATACAACCGAATACCGTGACGATGAATCGTTATTTATAAATTCTGTCAGAACAGCGGTAGAGGGGCAATACGGTTATGACAGAATAACCGCCCGCGTCACGCTCGTAAACGATATTGAAACAAACAGAGAAACAATAGCCAGAGAGCTTGTATCTTTACCGGTGACGCAGGTGGTATTACGCGGGACAAGACCGCTCCCGTCCGGACAGGTTTCAAATCAGGCGGCAAGCTACGGTAAATTTATATGGCCTGTTCCTATGGCGCATAAGGTTTCCGAATGGGGCTGGTGGGACGGCGGTTATGGCAGACACAGCGGCGTCGATATTGGCGCACCCTATGGAACACCCATATTCGCGGGTGAAAGCGGTATGGTCGTACATTCGGGTAATTTAGGCGGCTATGGGAACACCGTTATTATTGAACATGATAACGGACTTCGTACCCTTTACGCTCATGCGAGTGCATTAAATGTCAGAGTAGGGCAATCTGTAATTCAGGGTGAGACCATAGCGTTTGTCGGCGCGACGGGCAGAGCAGATGGTAATCATGTACACTTTGAGGTTCGTTATGGCGGTACAATACTTAATCCGAAAGACTATCTCGAATTTTGGTATTAAGTTCTGAGATTTATGCCAAATTAAAAGTTTATAGCGGAATAAACCCGACAACGGAGGATTACATTGGAAATAATAAAATACAATGGCGATAATCCGGTTGAGAAAGCCATTGAAACTAATCACCCTTTAATAGCCGTTATATCTTTTGACGGTAAAAGAGCTTATGTCAGCCATATTGATGAAGCCTTTGAACATTATATTTTACTGCGAAAAGTAGGCTACACCGGAAACGAAATTGACGAATACTTCCGTATAATCGTTGATAAAACAGAAGGTGCAAGTTGGACTTGTATTTGTCCGCCGGACTATAAGAATATACCCGATAGAACAAAACGCATAACGACTTTTTACGAAGACGGATTCTCCGCTATCTCAAAGTTTTTAGCTAAAATCGGTTATTTAGTAGATATAACTATACCAAGACGATACAGGCGTCATATTGATGCGATTAAGGATGATGAATAGTAATTCTCATCCTAACCTATAAGGCATCAGAAAACTCTTAAATAGTTTCAATACCTCATTAATATTAATCGGCTTGCCGATGTGGGCGTTCATGCCTACTCGCAGGCTTTTTTCTATATCTTCGCTGAAGACGTTAGCAGAAAGCGCGATTATAGGCAGTTCGAGGTTGAACTTGCGAATACGGCGGGTGGCTTCGTAGCCGTCCATTTCGGGCATTTGAATATCCATTAAAACTATGTCGTAGCGGGGTTTGCCGTCAGCCATGCTCTCTGTAACCATTCTGACCGCTTCCGCGCCGTTCTCGGCATATTCGATGTTGATGTTCGTGGGTTCAAGCAGGGCGGCTAATACCTCGCGGTTAATTTCCATGTCCTCGGCTATTAACAGGCGATAATCCTGAAAGTCGTCGAACATGCCGTACTTTTCGCACTCTGACCTGTCATCGCCGGTTTCATCCTCTATATAATCATCGCAGACTTCGGCTGTGATTGTAAATGAGAAGGTTGAGCCTTTACCGAACTCGGATTCAAACCAAATCTTACCGCCCATCATCTCGACTATTCGCTTGGAAATGGCAAGCCCCAAACCCGTACCGCCGAACTTTCGCACCGTGCTTGAATCCGCTTGCTCAAACGACTTAAACAGGCGGCTATATTCTTCGGGCTTAATGCCGATGCCTGTGTCTGATACATCGAATTGCAGGGTACAGACCTTGCCTACAGTCCCCAGTAATCGTACTTTAAGGTGTACTTGTCCGTATTCCGGGGTGAATTTTACCGCATTACCGAGCAGATTTATTAAAGCTTGTGTCAGCCGCCCTTCATCGCCGATAATTACCATAGGTAGGGCAGGGTCTGTTTCAGTTTTGAAGTCTAAGTATTTCTCGTTTGTCTTGAACTTTATAATACCCTCGATATTTTTCAGACACTTTTCAAAGTCAAAAGGAACCGGGTCAAGCACTAATTTGTTGGCTTCAATTCTCGACATATCTAATATATCGTTAATAATATAAAGTAAATGTGACGAAGCGGAGTTAATCTTGGCTATAGCATAATTCTTTTTAGTAGTATCCTGCGTTGTTTCGGCAACAGTCGCCATGCCGATAATGGCGTTAATCGGAGTACGAAGTTCATGACTCATTGTCGCTAAGAAGTTACTCTTGGAGCGGCTTGCGTTGATTGCTTTTCTAAGTGCGTAAAACAGCACGATTGAAACCAAAACCCCCGCTATTCCCGTGGCGACCGAGTTTGCCGTCAGCGTATTCGCCGCATTTTTTAAGTCGGCGATTGGTACACCGAGAAAGATAATCGCAAAAACCTCGTCTGCCGAATTAAGGAGCGGCTTGTAATAGGTCTGATACAGGTTGCCGAATAATTCAAGTTCTCCGTAATACTCCTGCCGCTCCTCGAAAACAACAGCGGCTATTTCGGGGTCAAGTGTAGTTCCGAGAGCGCGTTCTTCGTCTACATAAAGCGTAGTGGCTATTCGGGTATCGCCGTAAAAGACAGTGACTTCGGTTTTAAGAATGTCTTTAAGGTGGTCTACCGTTTCTTCGGTATCGAACCTCATTCCCGACAGTACCGTTCCGACAATCACTCCGTCCTCGTCATAGACAGGCGCACCCGAACGTACCGCAACCTTTACATACTCGGTAGATTCATAATAAGTCGTAACTTCGCCGCTGAGTGCATCTATGACGTTTTGCACATCGGCAATCGAATCCTCGTAATTATCGGGGACATGGGTTCTCATCAGCACGTTACCGCTGTTGTCGGTGACAATATAGAAATGCGCGTTATAAAGCTCATATTTATCGGCGAAAATCCGTCGTAAATCATCGTTACTCCGTGCTTTAATGGCTTCCGCCACGCCGCGTTCACGTGCTGTTGAAACCGCCGCGATTCGCGAGTATTCGCCGCAGTGAGATAGGTAGGAATCAAGGCTGTTTATGTTGGAGGCTAACTTCTGCTGTATTAAGAGTTCGCCGAAATCGAGAAACTCCATAGAAATATTGATGTTCAAGATAACGATAACGATAATCAAGAACAACGAGCCGGGGATAATCAGATTTTGTTTTATGTCTTTTGACATATACAGCCTCCGTAAATGTTTTTAAAAAGTAACTCATACTATTTTATCACATCACAGCGGTAATGTCAAACAAAATCGAAATTCACTCGGTTTTAATTGAGGCACGCAGAGAATTTATTTTTTATTTAATTCGTGCTTTTTTCTCCGATTTTATGAACAGCTTTTATAAATAATAATACTTCGTTTCTCGTGGTGAATACTGAGGGAGCGAATCTTATTGCCCCTATACTTTGTGTACCCATTTTCTTATGAGCGGAAAAGGCGCAGTGAAATCCGCCCCGCAGATAAAACCCCTGATTTGAGAATAATGCCGCAGCCTCTGACGACTCAAGATTCCCCACATTGAAAGGCACTAAAGGAACTCTGTTTGCTTCATATGTATCTGTATAGAGATGTATTTTATTATTCTGTTTAATCTCATTATAAAAAAGCTCACATAAAGAGTGTTCGTGCTTATAAATGCGTTCTGTGGTTTTTTCTTTTATAAAATCAATTCCCGCACCGAGTGCGATTGCACCTGAGGTATTTATCGTCCCGCTTTCAAAACGGTCGGGAAGAACCTCAGGCTGTTCTATTTCTTTACTGAAACTCCCTGTTCCGCCCTCTATAATTGTTTTTAGGCGGAATTTTCCGTCTGTGAGCATAAGCCCTGTTCCCATTGGTCCGTATAACCCCTTGTGTCCTGCTGTACAGATAATATTTATGCCGTCAGACAGCCTTAGTTTTAATACTCCGGCTCCTTGTGCCGCATCTGCTATAAGACAGATTTTACGCTCCCTACATATTATTGCAAGCTTTTTCAGGGGTAGGATTTTCCCTGTAACATTACTTGCCGCCGTACAAATAATCGCCTTTGTGCGGGAATTAATAAGCTTTTCAAAATTACGTACTGTCTCATCATCATCATTTGTTGTGCGGGCAATAGAGTATGAAACGCCATTTTCTTTTGATGTGGCGTGTACGGGGCGAAGCACTGCATTATGCTCAATATCAGAGATTATCAGATGTGCGCTGGGTGTGATTATACCCTTTATTGCGAGATTAAGTGCGTGGGTACAGTTTAAGGTAAAGACTACATTTTCAGGTTCCGCGCCGAAAAATTCAGCGCATTTGAGCCGCGAATTGAATACAGCTTGCGCTGTTTCCATAGACAGCTTATGACCGGCTCTGCCGGGGTTACCGCCATAATCGACCATTGCCCTTGACATCGAGGCAATGACCGGTATGGGCTTTGGGTAGGTGGTGGCAGCATTGTCAAGATAAACCATTTTTGTTCTAATCTCCCGTTAAAATTTATTTAATCTCAATACACTCTATACCGACAAGCCCAAGTTGTCGGCAGACCTTACCGGCATCTTCTTTAACTCTTACACCATAACCGCAACCGCCGCCTTTTAGAGTGACTTTTTCAACTATTGCGTTTGTTTTGAATTTTTCAAGATGATGCCTTGCTTTTCCGGCTTCCGTCATAGATTTTAATATAATTAAAGTTGTTTTCAAAGAATCACCTGCTTTCTCCTCTTGAATTTATTCTATGCTTTTGCAGTTTAATTTGTGTAGGACAAAATATATGAAAAAATAAAAAAATTCTTATAAAACGCTTGACAAGGTATAGCCTATGTGTTATAATACATATCATATATATATGAATTATATGAAATCAAACAATCAAAGGAGTTAACCAAAAATGAAAACATATCAAAAAATGAGCGATTTGATAGGTAAAACCCCATTACTCAGGCTTTCAAACTATGAACGTGAACAGGGTTTGTCTGCTGTATTACTCGGTAAATTAGAGTACTTTAATCCTGCGGGAAGCGTAAAAGACCGAATTGCGAAGGCTATGATAGAAGACGCCGAGGAAAAGGGTCTGCTAAAGCCTAATTCGGTAATAATTGAGCCGACCAGCGGTAACACGGGAATAGGACTTGCCGCAATCGCGGCTTCAAAGAATTATCGCATTATCTTGACTATGCCGGAAACCATGAGTATAGAACGCCGTAACCTGCTGAAGGCTTATGGTGCGGAACTTGTTTTAACTGACGGCTCAAAGGGAATGAAAGGCGCGATTGCAAAATCTGAAGAATTAGCCGCTGAAATACCCGACAGCTTTATTCCGGGACAATTCAAAAATCCCGCCAACCCTGCCGTACACAGAAGAACCACAGCACCCGAAATATGGGAAGACGCCGACGGTAAAATAGACATATTCGTATCCGGAATAGGTACAGGCGGCACAATTACAGGAGTTGGGGGCTATTTAAAGGAAAAAAATCCGAATATTAAAGTAGTAGCCGTCGAACCCGCCGCATCTCCCGTACTGTCTGCCGGAAAAGCAGGACCGCACAAGATACAGGGAATAGGCGCGGGCTTCGTACCCGATGTTTTAGATACTAAAATCTATGATGAAATTATAACGGTAGATAACGATGAGGCTTTTGAAGCGGGGCGGAAAATTGCCGGAAGCGAGGGTATATTGCTCGGTATTTCATCGGGCGCGGCTCTATGGGCGGCTGTGAAAATTGCCCAAAGAGCCGAAAACACAGGTAAGACAATTGTGGTTATATTGCCCGATACAGGTGAAAGATACCTTTCAACGGCAATGTTCGCAGATATTTCTTAAATATTATTCATATGACTTCAGGAAACACCTGAAAATGAGACATTATCCAAGAATACGTATCGCGACAAAGACGAAGTGGCGGCTGTAAAGCTTATGCGAGCCGCTACAGCGTCAACAGGCGTCCGTTCGGTCACTCTGCTGTAGTAATTGAATACTCCCTCTATGGTTGGTAGGCTTTCTCCTGCTATAAAAATTTCCGTTGCGTTAATTTCTTCACCTTCTGCCGTGATAAAAATCACTGCTGCGATAAGCAAAGAGGTAATAGAGTTGGTTCTTGCGGAAAACGAAAGGCGGTAAAAACAACCGGCTTTTATCGGAACAACTTGACTTAGTGTCGCATTTTTAATTCCCGCAGAATAAGCTCCGCTTAGTACATTTTCAGGCAAATAGTTGCGAAAAACTCCGCTTGTTATGCCGTTTCCTGTGTGACTCCAGTCAGTCGGTGAATCTTGGCTGAACCATGATTCAAAGTCGCCGTTTATTATTAAATTACCCTCGGTCGAGCATCGGTTCTGCTCGCAGGGCGGACATTGCGGGCGGCAGTTACACTTTTCTCTGCGGCAACATTTTGAGCGGCAAAAACAGCGTCCGCACCCATTATTAAATAAACAATTCATAATGACATCCTCCTTTTTCACATTATATTAAATAATGTCGAAATTTGTTACAATTGGTCTGAAAAGACAATTCCGACGAGTTTTGATTTATTTAATATATTGACAAGAGGGGGAATTTGTTTTATACTTTAAATATGAGAATAATAAAATGTGAAAATTTGTGTATGTCCTACGAGAATAAAACGGTACTCAGCGAGCTTTCTTTTAATGTCGAGCGGGGAGATTTTCTTTCGATTGTAGGAGAGAACGGGTCGGGTAAAAGCACACTCATCAGAGGTATACTCGGCTTAAAGAAATATAAGGGTGTGCTGGAGCTGAATGTCGGGCGAAATCAAATAGGCTATCTTCCGCAGCAAACCGCGCTCGCAGAAGATTTTCCGGTGACGGCGGGAGAGATAGTTCTGTGCGGTTGTTTAAACGATATGGGGCTTTTTCCCTTTTATAAGAAAAAGCACAGAGAGACCGCTATTGATGCCCTTAAAAAAATGCGTGTGCTTGAGCTTGAAAAACGTCGTTTCTGTGAACTTTCGGGCGGACAGAAGCAACGGGTTCTGATTGCGCGTGCAATTTGTGCCGCAAAAGAATTATTGCTCCTTGACGAACCTGCGACAGGTCTTGACCTCGCTGTGAGAAATGAGCTTTATGAGTTAATAAGCTCTTTGAATAAAAATGACGGGTTAACGGTAGTCATGATTTCTCACGATATGGAGGGCGTTTTAGCGAATTCTGATAAAATTCTGCATGTTTCCGCGATTTCAAAAGCCGCAGAAGCCGTAAATTCTGATAAAACCTTAGAAAACGGCAGTACTAAAAACAAGGGGGGCTTTTTCGGGACGGTGGCGGAATATATAAAAACGCCGATTTTCATGGAAATGGGGTGTAATAATGTTCCATGAAACGGTACAGATGTTTTCGTATGATTTTTTTGTGTATGCCTTCATAGCGGGTATATTTATTTCGCTCTCGGCGTCTCTGCTCGGCGTGAATTTGGTATTAAAACGCTATTCGATGATAGGCGACGGTTTGGCGCATGTAGGTTTTGGGGCTTTCGCGCTGACGGCGGCGATAAATCCGCTCCCGACTTGGGTCGCGCTTCCGATAGTGGGGATTGCCGCTGTGCTTTTACTTCGCGTGAGAAAAAGCAGTAAAATAAAAGGCGACGCCCTTATCGCCGTGATTTCTTCAGGCTCGCTTGCGGCGGGTTTAATCCTATTGACAGCCTTTGAAGTTACTAACGATATAAACCGTTACATGTTCGGCAGTATATTCGCACTTGAAAAATCTGATGTAATTATCAGCGCGGTCTGTTCGCTGATAATCATAGCTCTTTATTTAATATTTTATAACAGAATACTTCTTGTCACCATTGACGAGGATTATGCACACGCTTCGGGTATAAACGTATCGAAGTATAACACGCTCATAGCTGTTTTAACAGCCGTAATAATAGTACTCGGAATGAGACTTATGGGTGCGCTTTTAATTTCGGGGCTGGTTATTTTTCCGCCGCTCTCGTCCATGAGGGTTTTCGGCGGCTTTAAAAAAGCTGTGTTTTGTTCGGCGTTAATTTCTGTAACCTGTTTTACCGCCGGTCTTTTTTTCACATTCTATTACTCTCTTCCGCCGGGGGCATGTATATTGATGATGAATCTCTTGGTTTTTATCCTTTTCACACTTGTCGGGAAAATCCGTCAAAGGGGTTGAAATTTAGTATAGAGTGTTGTAAAATAGAAAATAAAGCGGGGATAAACCCTCTAATATTCAATATAGCATGAAAGGGTTCTTTACTTATGAAAAAAATTTTAGCATCAATAATTATCGCTTGCACTCTTTTGACCGCTTGCGGAAAGGGCGAGGGAACGCAAACAATACCTGAACAGTCGGAAGATATTATGAACAATACCTCCAATACGACCACAAACGCACCGGAAACAACAAATCCTCTTGTGACGAAGCCACAGCTAACGGAAGAAGAAATAGCTATGATTGAGCTTAAAGACTATCTGATAGCAAGCTTTGAGAATTTTAATATTGACGGTTCGACTACGATGATTCCCTTGCACCAATCGCTGAGAGATTTATTCGGAGACGGCAGGAATGTTCGACATGGTAAAACCGTAACTGCGTTTGAGAAATTAATAGAGGGTGAAGTGGATATACTGCTCGGCGTTGATTACAGCGAGGAATTGATACAAAAAGCGGCGGACGCAGGTGTAGATTTAGCAAAAATCCCAATAACCCGCGAAGCCTTTGTCTTTCTTTTAAATGAAGAAAACCCTGTAAAAAGCTTGACAACGGAGCAAATCAAGGATATTTACAGCGGTAAAATCACTAATTGGGCTGAAGTCGGCGGAGAAGATGAGGCAATAAACGCTTTTCAAAGAAACAGCGATTCAGGCTCGCAGATGAGAATGGTAATGTTCATGGGTGATATTCCGCTGATAGAAAAAGGTGTTGTATATCAAAATGACATGGGCGGTATTGTTGAAGCGATTGCGAATTATGATAAAGGCGAATACTCTATGGCTTATAATATGTACACTTTTACCGATAAGCAATATATCGTTGACGGCGTTATGCTACTCGGTGTGGACGGGGTCTTTCCGACCGATGAAACAATATATGACAGTACATACCCGCTCGTTACCTACAATTATATTTATTACGACAGGAACAACACGCAAGCCGCTGATTTTGCAGAAAAATTATATGCGTTCTTGATGAGCGAAGAGGGTCAAAGCATAATCGCCGATTCGGGCTATGTAAACCTAAATCCGGGTTTTGACAGAAATAGAAACATCTCAATAAGCAGACCGGAAGAAATGGAAGATGGGATGGGAAATTCTGTTCCGTTTCATAATGAAGATATGAGTGAATTTTATTATTATGATGTAGAAAACCAAAGCCGTTTTGTATATTATAGCTACCCCGATTATGTCCTTCGGAATTCAATGTTTTTTGATAACGAAAATGCACGGAATTTCATAGAATTAATATTTAATTCCGATATAGACATACATTCTGATATGTTAAATATACGGTTTTCCGGTGAAGTTAAATACGACAAAGGTATGATATATTTTGAACTTTTTCCGTGGACTCCTGTTTTTGATATAACTGAACTGATTAGTTTTCGATATGAGGGTATGTATTATTCTAATTTTGCTTATTATATAGTGGAAGATAAATACGTTCTGTGGACTTACCCTGAGGATAATGCGTTTCTTAACACTGTTTTTGAAAACGGCGTGCCGATACACTTTTCAGAATATTTTAATAATTTTAAACTTGACTCATCTGTTGAATTTAAAAAAGAAGATTTAATAAATCTATATGTTCAAACCTGGGACGCAGGAAATATTGAGTTTTATCAACCATTTAAAAACGAGTAAAGGAATCAAAAAATGCAAATCAGACTTGCCGGGCTTGTTCCCGAATCAATCGTAGACGGTACGGGCTACCGCTTCGCTATATTCGCTCAAGGATGCCCGCATAAATGCGCCGGTTGCCATAATCCTCACACCCATGACTTTGACGGCGGTGAGCTTTACGATGTGGAAATGATAGCCGAGCGTGTAAAAGCCTATCCGCACGCCGATGGCGTGACCTTCACGGGCGGTGAGCCTTTCTCTCAGCCTGAGGCTTTCGCAGAGCTTGCCCGAAAGCTCGGAGACTTAAATATATGGTGCTTTACGGGCTATAGCTTTGAGGAGCTTTCAGTCAGCGAAAATCCTGCTGTAAACGCGCTTTTAAACCAAATAGACGTCTTGATTGACGGGAAGTATGTTCAGGAACGAGCGAGCTATGAACTCAAGTTTAAAGGTAGTGCGAACCAACGATTTATTAATTGTAAAGAGAGCTTAAAAAGGGGAGAGGTAGTTTTATTTGAAGAAAATAATTAATTTAGTTATTATTCTCTCATTAATATTTGCGTTCGGGACAGGCTGTAGTGAAAAAGACGGAAGCGGTTACATATTTAAGTACGACATTCCTGTTAATCCGAGAACGCTTGACCCGCAAACCGCGACAGGGAAGACCGAAGCGTTAATAATTGCGAATCTTTTTGACGGTCTTCTGAAGGTTGAAAAAGACGGCAGTATCACTGCGAATGTCGCTAAAGAATATACTGTCAGCGAGGATAATCTGACCTATACATTTATTTTAAGAGATGATGTATTTTGGTACTACGACGGCGAGTATTCTGTTAAGTGTACAGCACAGGACTTTGTTTTTGCGTTCAGGCGGCTTTTTAACCCCGCTGTCAAGTCGGAAAACGCTTCGCTTTTTTACAGTATAAAGAATGCTAAGTCCGTACATACGGGCGAGATTTCAAGTCTCGGAGCGATAGGGGTCACGGCGACAGACGATTTTAAGCTTAATATCACCCTTGAGACACCTAACCCGCTTTTACCTTATCTGCTCACAACCTCCCCCGCCATGCCCTGTAACGAAGAGCTTTTTGAAAAAACGGCGGGGCGTTACGGGCTGAACGAATCAGCCATCCCCTCAAACGGCGCGTTTTATATTACGAGGTGGAACTATGACCCCTACAGTAAAAACGATAACATTATCATAATGCGCCGGAACGAAAAGAACAGCGAAGCTTCACGCATTTTTCCGCGGGGTTTAAATTTCTTCATCGACTATGAGGACCCTGAGGCGCATTTTTTAGAGGGGACGACACATTCAAAAATTGCCGAGGGAGAGACGGCTGAGTTTTTTATGGCGCGGTCATATTCATACGACAGCTTTGAAAATGCCGCATGGGGTATTACTTTTAATACAAGGCGGGTATTCAGAAACGAAGACCTACGCTATGCACTTGCGGCGGGGTTCGACCGCAATGTAACAGATATTGAGAAAATAGGCTGGAGAGAAGCGCGGGAGTTAGTACCCCCGATTATTGACCTCGGAAATCAACCCTACAGAATCGCGGCAGGGATGCCCCGTTATATTGAGTACGACCTCAAAAAAGCGCGGGAAGCCTATGCGAAAGGCGTGACTGAAGTCGGACGTGAGAATATAATCGGACATAGTATAATTATACCTGTAGATGAAAAAAATACGGCGCATGAATATCTCGGCAGAATCCTGCAAGAATGGCAGGTCAATTTAAACTTCTTTTGCAGTATAAAAGCATTATCGGAAGACGAATTCGCAAAAGCCATTGCCGATGGGGATTATGATATTGCAATGGTGAAGCTGTCGGGGAGCTATAACAGCCCTGACGCATATTTAAGAAGCTTCGGCGGAATATTTTCAAGAAGTACACCTACGCCATTGAGTGAGTACAACGCACTTTTAGAACTCGCAAGACGCACACAGGACAATATGGATAGCTCACCGCTCTTTATAAAGGCGGAGGAAATGATACTTTTGCAAGCCATATTTATTCCCGTGAGTTTTCAGACTGAGATGTTTTTCTACGATAGAAAAAGCGAAGGCTTGATTTATAACCCCTTTACGGGGACGGTGACATTCAGAGAAGCAAAATATTTTTGAGGATTTAATTGCTCTGATTTTTGTGGAAAATTTCTCTGAACCCGACAATTAAAAGTAATCCCGCAAATAATTTTCGCAAAAGTGTTTCATTGACGATGCCGAGTAAAAGCGAGCCGCCGATGACCCCAAAAGCCCCTGAAATACAAAGCGGCAGAATTAAACGCCATTCGATTAACTTATTTTTAGTGTGAATAAACATGGATATAAGCGCAATCGGCAGGAAAAAAAGCAAATTTATCCCGCCTGCTTGAACCTGACCTATTCCTGAAAAGGCTGTAAGATAAATAATCAGTATAAAACCGCCGCCCAGACCCATGGAAGCTGTAATCCCTGTAAGAAAACCCGCAACTATATCGAAAACACTCATAAAAATAATATCCTCACAGCCGAAATTAATACAACAAGCCCGAATATTCTGCGAAGCAGAGTATTCGGGACTTTTTTCAAAAGTAACGCCCCTAAAACCGCACCCGCTATTCCCCACGGGATAAAGCCGAGTGCAATCTTCCATTCGAGATTATTTTTAAGCGAGTAGGCGATAACCGACATAAGGCTTAAAAAGAATATTAAAGCCACCGACGTAGCGTGACTTTTTTTCGCTTCAAGACCGAATAACCGAAGCAAAGGCACAGCCACAACCCCCCCGCCTGAACCGAACAATCCGTTTAATACCCCTGAGAGTGTTCCGATTAAAATTTTTGAGTACTTTTTAAGATTTTCTTTCATATAATTAAAAGTATTTCCAAAAAAGGGGTGAAAATTAATTATTATTTTCGGTAAAGATTTGTACTTATTGTCCGATATATTAGTAAAGGACGAAATAATTCAAAAACAAGGAAAGAGAGGGTAGACGTTATGGGAAAATTAGTCAGTTATCAAAACGCTCCGTCATTGGGAAGAGGGTTAAAAACAGCTTTTCATATAATAAGAGGGGATAATGTCTGCCCGTTGGAGAATAACTTTCTTTTCGATAAGTACCCGTGGATGTATGTCCGCGCATGGTCACTGAGAGCCGAGGAAGGCGAAGAATCAAAAGGCACGTTACACGACGACCTTATGGAGTTTATAGATTCCGGTATTTTCGATATGAGCCGAGAAACAATGATGGAAGCGTTAGGGGTATCGGCGTAAAAAAGCGGGGCGTGAATCATTCACGCCCTAATTTAATTAAATTTGTATCCTCTGAAAATGTTATTGCATTGTAGATGAAAAGTACCGCATCATATTTATCGACATTAATGACATCGCTGTACCGCGTGTTAATAAATCTCAGGTCAACCATGGTAATTTCGTTGAAATTCTTCGTAAGAAACGGAACTAAAGAATGAGCGTAGCTGTCTTTAAATATGAGTAATCGTTTGCTTGAACCGGGTATATCGGTATATATATTTACCACGGGTACTTGAGTACCGAGAAATGCGGAATATTTATCTTTTACCTCTAAATATTCTCGGAAATAAAGACTGTCATGCTCCGATACATCCATACCGTTATTCACCTTCAAAAGCACATCGGGGTCGCCGTCATACAGGGTGTAGAATTTAATTATATCGGGCGTTATTTTTTCGTCGAGTGTCCGCGAGAATAATGTACCTCGAAATGAATTGCTCGCGTTTTCAACGTCAAAGCTGTTAAGTCCGAGCGGAGTGAAATTCATCGCTCCGCCAAGAGCGGTATAGGCAATATACGCGCCTTCGGAAGTCCAGTGATGGTCAGTGCGGTAATATATATATCCATCGGAAAACTCCTCCATTAAATATAGTACATCAACGGAGGTAAGCTCTGTAAGCTCATCGTAGCAATACTTTATAAAATCCTTCTGTGAGCCTACAGGTACACTGCGGGGAAGGGAGTCTCGATATATTTCTATGGACGACGGCGCAATCATTAAATAAACGGGTACATCGCCATGACGTTTCGCAAAAGCGTTCATGGCGGCTAAGTTTCTGTTCACGCTTGCTTCATTATACTCGTTCCATGCTTGCATAATACGATTATCGGCGGTATATGTTCCCCCGATTTCGAGCTTTCCGATGGTTCGTTCGGAGGCGTGTTTAAGTTTTATCCAGCTTTCGCGTCCGAAAACCCTGTCATTAGCCCAATCCTCAAAGCCCTTCATAAAAGAGGCGTCAACTACTCTGTCAAAGCTCAGAAGCGGAAATCTTGCTAAATAGCGATTCTCGTTTTCAGAAAACGCTAATCTTTCACGCGGCATAGTTATCAGCGAGATTATGGGAATAAACGCGATTACAAAAAAGAAAAAAACAGAAATAATAATTTTATGAAAATTTTTCATTTTTCCCCCTTAATCAAAAATTAAAATAAAGAAACGGATTAAATCCCGCGTCCACAAGATACGATATTACTAAAACAAATACAGCCGACTGATAAACGATACCGCCGTAATTAAGAACTGCCGACATTTTCGGATACAGCCGATTATAAATACGTTTCCAAATATCGGTACAGGCGATGAAACAGATAATGAGAATAACCGAAAAGTTAAGAAGTGCGTAATGCGCCGGGTTATCAAAGAACGCGCCGTTTCCGCCTATTCCGAACATGACGCCCATATAGCGGAATGCGGTTGTTAAATCTGCCGTATCAAAGAGTACCCAACCCAAAGTCACAAGAAGCATAACATAGCCCGAACGAATAAAAACGGGCAATTTATTAAGGAATCTACCGAGAAACAACTTTTCGGCTATAATAATCACGCCATAAAAACAACCCCATACGATGAAGTTCCAGCTTGCACCATGCCATATGCCCGTGAGAGTCCATACAACGGCAAGATTAAAAACCGTGCGTCTCATACCTTTACGGCTTCCGCCGAGCGGAAAATAAACATAGCTTTTAAACCACGCTCCGAGCGTCATATGCCATCGCCGCCAAAATTCTGAAATATCCTTTGACATATACGGGTAGTCGAAATTCTTAGGGAAATTAAAGCCGAGCATTTTTCCAAGCCCTATTGCCATATCGGAATAACCCGAAAAGTCAAAATAAATCTGAAAGGTAAATGCTATGATTCCGAGCCATGCGGTCAGTACCGAAAGCTCGCTCGTGTCCATGAGCTTTACCTGCGACCAGAGCAATCCTATATTGTTAGCGATTAGCACTTTTTTTCCGAGACCCGTTATAAAGCGCATTATGCCGTCATAGGTCATTGAGAGCGTATGTTTGCGGTAGTCAAGCTCTTTCGCAATATCGCTGTATCGCACAATCGGTCCCGCAACAAGCTGTGGGAACAGTGTAACGAAGGCGGCAAATGAAATCGGGTTTTTCTGAACTTCTATATTACGTTTATATAAATCTATTGTATATGACATAGATTGGAAGGTGAAAAAGCTCATACCAATCGGAGGCAGGGCGCGAACAGGCATTTCAAAACTGCCGATTTTAAAAATAGGATAGTTTAAGTCTATACCGAATATGCCGAGAGCGTTGAGGTTATCGGTTATAAAGATTCCGTATTTAAAAAGTCCGAGCAGAAATAAATTAACGATGACCGAAACAAGAAGCGCGATTTTTCGCACCTTATCGTTATTGTCGTATTTCCACATGACTATTCCGACTATGTAATCAATCATTATGGAAACGAGCATAATTATTATGTATTTAGGCTCACCCCAGGCATAGAAAAACAAAGAAGCAATCAAGATAAACAGATTCTTCAAACATTTCGGCAGTATATAATAAATTGCTAAAAAAGCGGGTAAAAACATAAAAAGAAAAGGTATACTTGAAAAAACCATTAATCATACTCCTTGATTTTATTTAAAGCCCTAATATACTCATTTTCAGAAAAGAGTGCGTTTAATACGGCGGGTAACGCTTTTGAAGACAGGTTTTCAGGCAGATTCAATTCTCGGAATAATTTTTTCCGAAGCTCGGAAGAATTGATGCATCCGCTGAGTCCGTTGTCAAAAAGCCTTTCTCTCGTTGCCCAAGAAGCATCACAGTGTTTTTCATCTGTGAATTTCTCAAATGCCTTCTTTAAAACATCTGTATCAATACCCTCGACACCGAGTTTATTCTCGCGGGATGGTGCGGTTTTTCTTTTCTCTTTCCCGAAAATATCGGGTATGTATATATTGTGGATTTCTCCCTCTTTGATATGGCTTTTCAGCCGATTACGAATCAGAAAACCCGCACTGTCGGAATCTGTGAGGATAATTACGCCGTGCCTTTTTGCAAAAGTCTTGATTAACTCAAGCTTTTTTGAATTACTGAAAATACGGAATCCGTCAGTCGTTATAATCACGGCATCGATTAAACCCGAAAGTTTAATTTTATCGTATTTTCCTTCTACAATTACCGCTTGGCGTAGTTTAATCATTTTAACACCAGAATATCTGCCATTACTTTCTCTATTACCGTCCTGTCGTTAAGATTCGTAGATTTAATTTTAATGTCGGCTCTATATAGGAGCTTTATACAATTCTTGATATATGTAAGTTCCGCACTCGGAATTTTCTTCATAAGCCATGCGCGGTTTTTTGCGTAATTAAAATCCGAGGCGGTTTTTTCGGGTGATTGTCTGTGGTTTTTGCCGAGCTTTGCACGGTAAAAATCCGTAAAAGCTCCTGAAAGCGAGGATAATATAATTACCGTACTCACGTTTTGAGAAATGAGGTCGTCAAGTATGCGAAAAGCAATTTTAGTGCGTTTAGCAGTTAATGCGGAGGCGAGTTCATATACGCTCGTTTCTGTAAGGCGCGGCGTTAAAAGTTCAATCACCTCTCTTGTGATTTTTCCGCTTCCTCCCACGTAAGAAACGAGTTTCTCGACCTCAGAACCAATAAGCGTAAGACTGCCGAGGCATAAATCATATAAGTATTCAGCATCGGTGCGTTCTATAATACAGCCGAGACGAGCGGCTTTTCCGGTGATTAGCTCTACAGCCTTCGGGCGGCTTAAAAAATCGAATTCGCAGATTGTACCATTTGCTTCTACGGCGGAAAGCAGTTTTTTTGTCTTTGCGTTTTTTACGCTCGGTTCAAAGCCTGTTATGCTGATAATGAGCGTACAATAATCGGGTATATCGGAGAATAAAAGGATAAATCTTTCGAGTGTATCCGCATCGGTTTTCTCTGCATCAAAATCGTTTAAGAATAAGACCTTTCTGTCCGCAAAAACAGGCAGTGTCTCTATCGCTTCAGACAGCGAATCAAAGTCCGGTATGCCTGTGAACTTTATAAAATTAAACTCATCTAAATCGGGTGCGAACTTTGTTTTTACACGCTCGGTATAAGTTTTCACGAGAAAAGCTTCCTTACCGTAAAAGTAGTAAAGATTAGTCAGCTTATTAAGCTTGATATTATCCTTTAAGGCTTGCTCATCAATTCTCATGTAATTGAAATCCTTTAATTCAAAATAAGGTTTACTCTCTCGTAAAAGGCATTAAACTCTTTTTCATTTTTCGTTTTAGAGCGGCGAGAGGTGTGTATCACCATACCGTTTGATTCCCCCGCATTGACGGAGTAGTTGTAGGTTACGTTTATATCTGCCGAGGCGGAGGCTTTTATATGAGCGACATTAATTTTTATATCATTATAATTTATGACTGCACTACCATTACTTTTTATTACTGTGAAGATTCCGCCGACATCGTATGTAAGTTCATCGGTATTCGGAGGGTTATATACTAAAGAAGGGAGCTCGTCAAAAAGGCGAAGAGAATTGTTCGTGCTGTTTAAAACAATCAGCAGACTTATTTCATCTAAAAAATTGTCTTGAATGTAATTCCGTGCCGCATCGGCTGTTCGCCTGCCGTCATCGGTGACAATTACAACGGAGTTGTTATTATTTCGTAAAAATACGCAGGCAGAAGTACCATCGGTATAAACTTCAAAGCGTGTTTTATCAAGCTCAAAATATTTCATGGAAATCACCATCATGGAAAGTGCGAAAACACTGACCATAACCGAATAAATGGTCTTACCGATATTTTTATATAAAAATCCGATTACAGTGATAAATATAATCGATGTAATTATCCAAGGCACAATAAAGCCGTAATCCATAGGTATATATGCAAATTTAAGTCTGCCGAAAAAGATGATGAGCAACTCCATAATCCGCGCCATAAACCCCGCCGCAAGAAGCGATAAACCGCCTGTTCCCGCTGTGAACGCAAAAACAACCATAGCTAAAAGCAATAATGTAAAAAAGGGCAGCAATATAATACTCGTAATCGCCGAAACAAGCGACACACCTCCGAAAATCACTGCCGTCAGAGGTAACACTGCGTAGTTAGCGCAAAGGTTAGCGATGAAAACTTCTCTTAACGACTTTAAGCGTGAGGAGGTAAAGTGCTTATTGACTGCGGGAGCAATAACGCCTATCCCGACAGTTCCCGCAATTGATAAAAGTAACCCTGCGTCAAGACAGGCATAGGGTGAGAACATAAGCAGAATAAAAGCCGCAAAGCCTATAGAGTTAAGCGAATTTCCCCGGCGCATGAAAAGCTCACCGCCGTAATATACAATCAGCATAATTCCCGCCCTCGTCACCGAAGGCGACAGATTAAAGAAGACCATGAAGACAAGCGTCAAAAATGCAATAATCGCAAATTTTGTTTTACGCATAGCTTTAAGCCGCGTAAGCCCTAAGACTGATATGAATAAATGAGCTACGAGTGTTAGGTGCAGTCCTGAAACAGCGGTATAATGCCCGACTCCCGCCCTCGTCACCGCCCTCGAAAGAGAATCTGAGAGTGATGACCTGTCTCCGAGAAAAACAGCACAAATTAACCCGCCCGTATCATTCGGAAAAGCTTTCATAACAGCGTTTTTCAAGTGTGTATTAAAGCCGCGGATTAATCCGCCCAACGTGAAAGTGTCGTTTTTTACCGCTACAGGCGTTGTTTTGGCGGCAGCCTTTAAAAAAACACCCCGCCCCATGTAATACGTTGCCTCAGTAAAAGCCGTATTATTTCTCAACAGAGAAAATTCAGCCTCAAAAGTAATTGAATCGCCAACCTCAGCCCCCGTATCGGAAGCGTACAGAGAAAATCTCACAGCCTTTTCGTTTATTACAGACTCAATCATGTAACCCGCCATATCGTGAGCGGGTGAGGTTTTTTCAAGCACAACGCCGACAATCTCATGTCTCTGACCGTCTAAGGCATAAGCAGGGGCAATAGCGGTAAGTCTGTATGCCGCATAAACCCCGAAAGCCGTACCAAATATAACAAGGCACATTCCGACACAAGATACTTTAAGTTTTATATAAATCAAGAAACCTAAGCCCGATAAAACGATAAATCCCGATATTATAAAACTCAAAACAGGGTCAAACCCTAAAAGAAAGGCAAATATTAACCCTATAAGGTAAGAGAACCCAACCGTAGCCGCCGGAACCTTCATTTAAAAACTGTCTTTCAGCTTTTCGCCGCCGAGTAGATGAAAATGCAAATGTCTGACCGTCTGTCCGCCATCCTTGCCTATATTAGTGACGATTCGGTATCCGCTCTCTAAATGAAATTGCCGAGCTATTCGCGCCGCCGCTAAAATTAATTTTCCCGTAAGTTCTGCATCGTCAGACTTTAAAACATCCGCCCCGTCGATATGTCGTTTAGGAATAATGAGAATATGACAGGGAGCTTGAGGGTTAATGTCTTTAAAGGCAATTATCTCCTCGTCAGAGTATACCTTCTCAGCCGGTATCTCGCCAACTATTATTTTACAGAATATGCAGTCCATTAGTAGTACTCCTTCTCTTTATGATTTTACTTAAATGAAGCTAAAGCTTGGTCTGTTTTTGAAGTGTCGCCGATACCCGCCATCGCACTGTCGGCTCTGCCACCGCCTTTTCCTCCGGTTATGGCGGCGATTTCGCGAACTATATTTCCCGCATTAAAACCTTTGGTAATTGCACCTTTATCACATACGCAAAGGAAGTTGCTCTCTCCGGCTAAAACAGCGGCGAAGTCCGCGTGTTCGGACTTTAGTTTATCTCCCGCTTGCCTTAAAGCATCGGCGTTCGCACCCGGAGTTTTCATAATTAACAGTTTAATTCCGTCTCTTTCGCCCACCTGCTCTATTTTAGAGTTTTGAGCCTGCATCTGAGCGATTAAAGCGTTTAAACTCGCGATTTCTTTTGAGTGTGCGGAGTTTTGTTGTTTTATTTTATTTACCGCTGATGATATTTCGTTTTGTTTTGAATTAATTAAATCAAGTACGCCGAAGCCTGTAACGGCTTCAATTCGGCGAATTCCCGCCGCCGCACTCGCTTCGGAAACAATCTTGAATAAGCCTATTTCGCCTGTGTTTTTAACATGAGTTCCCCCGCAGAGTTCGGTAGAAACGCCCCCGATATTAACTACCCTGACCGTATCGCCGTATTTTTCCCCGAAAAGTGCGACAGCACCGATTTCCTTTGCTTTGGCGAGCGGCATTTCGCTGACGTTTACTGAATAATTACATAAAATGCAATTATTAACGGCTTTTTCTATTCTCCCGATTTCATCGGCACTGAGAGCTTGTCCGTGCGTGAAATCGAAGCGGCAACGGTTTTCGTCAACAAGGGAACCCGCCTGACTGACATGTACGCCGAGAACCTCACGCATCGCCGCCTGTAAAATATGCGCCGACGTATGATTACGTTGAATTGCGCGGCGGCGCGTTGCGTCCGTCTTTGCGGTTACAACATCACCTTTTTTAAGGGCGGGTGAACCCTCACATACACAAAACGCAACCCCCGTAGATGTCTTTTTAGTATCAATAACTTTAACTATCAACTGTCCGCTGTTCATTGTCAACTGTCCGGCGTCTCCGACTTGACCGCCGCTTTCGGCATAAAAAGGCGTTTTTTCGAGAACAACCAATGTATAATCGTCCTTTTGAACAACTTCAAGGATTTTCGTCTCAATCTCGCCTATATCCTCAAATGTAACTGTCAACTGTCCGCTGTCGATTGTCAACTGCTCGTCTCCCCAACCGCCTTTAAACGACTGATTCGCACGGGCTGTATCTTTTTGAATCTGCATAAGCTCACGGAATTTTTCCTCATCTAAGCCAAACCCTTTTTCCGCGAGTATTTCCTTAGTCAAACCAAGAGGGAAGCCGTAGGTGTCATGCAACCTAAACGCATCCTCGCCCTTAACAACGGCATCTTTAGAGAGATTATCTATTAATGCGGTTAAAATAGTTAAACCTTTTTCAACGGTCTTGCCGAAGCTTTCCTCTTCTGTTTTGATTGCTTTTTTAATATAATCGTGCTTTTCGGAGAGTTCGGGATAAGCTGATTTATTTTCATTAACCACCATGTCGCAAACGTCATAAAGAAAAGGCTCTTTAAATCCGAGCAAACGCCCGTGATGGGAAGCACGCCTGAGTAACCGCCTTAAAACGTACCCTCTGCCTTCATTTGACGGTAAAACCCCGTCACAAATCATGAACGTGGTTGAACGAATGTGGTCGGTTATTATTCTTATTGATATATCGTCTTTTGGGTTTTCTTTGTATTTTTTACCTGTGATTTCGCAGACCCTCTGCATTATATTACGCACAGTGTCGACCTCAAAAAGGTTATCTACGCCCTGCATTACGCAGGCGAGTCTTTCAAGCCCCATACCCGTGTCAATATTTTTTGAAGCGAGAGGTGTGTAATTCCCTTTACCATCACTGTCGAACTGGGTGAAAACGAGGTTCCAGACTTCGATATAACGGTCACAGTCACAGCCGACTTTACATGCGGTATTTTCCGGTTTACAACCATGTTCTATTCCGCGGTCAAAGTAAATCTCCGAACAAGGACCGCAGGGTCCGCTTCCATGCTCCCAGAAATTATCGGCTCTGCCGAAACGTACTATACGTTCAGGTTTTACGCCTACTTCTTCAGTCCAGATTTGTGCCGCCTCATCGTCCTCTTCAAAAACGCTTATCCATAATAAGTCTTCGGGTATTTCGAGTATTTTCGTAAAGTATTCCCATGCCCAGGAGCAGGCTTCTTTTTTGAAATAATCCCCGAAAGAAAAGTTTCCGAGCATTTCAAAATAAGTGCCGTGACGAGACGTCAGCCCGACATTTTCAATATCGGGTGTGCGTATGCACTTCTGACAGGATGCGGCACGTCTTCGCGGCGGCTCTTCGAGTCCCGTAAAATATTTTTTCAACGGCGTCATTCCCGCATTGATTAACAGTATAGAGTTATCATCTTTTGGTACTAAAGGCGCGCTTTGAAGGCGCAGATGGTCTTTACTCTCAAAAAAAGAAAGATAACTTTCACGTAGTTCGTTTAAACCTGTTTTTTTCATTTGTCTTGAATATCCTTTCTCTGTTTAATCCTTAAATACAAAATTCAAAATTGCAATAATAATCGGCTGATGAAGTAAATAAATCCAAATCGTATGCCGTCCCGTCGCCGCTAAGAAACCTACCCGCGTTTTATAAAACCAGCGGGGCAGAGCGTTTTCACGCACATAAACGCCAAAGAAGCTACCCGCCCCGAAAAGGAAGAACCACGGTATAAGCGGGAAATAGTCGCTGAAATTTGACCATGCTTTCGGAAAACCCAAAGGAAAAAGCACAGCCGTTTTATATAAGGTATCGGGTAAGTATACCTCGAAAAAACCCTTAAAACCTATATAACCATAATTTTGAACCATTCTGTCGGCATAAGTAATATGAGGTACATTAAAAAGGAAGAAGAATAAAAAGCCGAAAATAATAATACCTGCAAGAGGAGGAACGAAATCAAAGAACGGTTCAGAAAGTGCGAAAATAATCATGCTTATCCCCAAGAGGTGCAGAACCCCGAAATAAATAGGAAAATCAGGTTGAGCAAAGGCGACTACGAAAGTAATCAACATTCCGAGGAAAAAGCACTGTACCCCGCGCTTTAGGTTATTACGAGAAAAGCGGCAGACACAACCCGATATAAAAATAAAAGCTCCCGCAAAGATGTTACGTATCACACCAAACCAGTCTTCAAAAAAAATAGGGACGTCAACATTATAAAAATTGTTAAGGCTGAACATAAAATGATACACGACCATGCAAATAATAGCAAAGCCCCGTATTTCATCTAACAAGCCGATTCTTTTTGTCTCTCTCATTATTTTTTTTAAGCCCTTCTACCCCATACTATAAAATAAGTATAGCATAAAAAAGCCGACACGTCAACGGTTTTTTGTTAATGTGTCGGGTATGCCTTATCTCGGACGGGTTTTATCAGAAAAAGTGTTTATTTATTAACATTATTTGACAAACCTTAAAAACTATGTTATAATCAAAGTAAATCAAGAGGAAAGCAAATATTTAAGACATGAAGATTCTTTTTATCGGGGATGTTGTGGGGCGAGGTGCGTCGGAGGCTCTCTGCGGCTTTTTGCCGAGTTTTAAACGAGAGCTTGAGTTAGGTAAAGGCTTAGTAATAGTAAATGGCGAGAATTCCGCTGACGGTAACGGCATATCACCAAATTCCGCAAATCTGCTTTTTGATGCGGGAGCGGACGTGATAACTACGGGAAATCATTGCTTTAAACGGCGGGATATGGATGATATGTACAGAGAAAATTCTTTTGTACTGCGTCCTGCGAATTATGGCAGTGATGCGCCGGGTCGCGGAGTATGTATAATAGACAGGGGAAATTTTTCTGCGGCGGTAATAAATCTCGCCGGAATCATGTTCATGACCCCGGCGGACAATCCCTTTAATTGCGTTGATACGATTCTTAAAGATATCGAGACTCGGAATATTATCGTAGATTTCCATGCCGAGGCGACTGCCGAGAAAAAAGCGATGGGCTATTATCTTTCGGGCAGGGTCAGCGCGGTACTCGGCTCTCATACGCATATCCAGACAGCCGATGAGCAAATAATGGACACTCACACAGCGTATATAACCGATGTGGGTATGACAGGTCCGCATGATTCTGTCCTGGGGGTTGAAAAAGATATAATAATCAAGAGATTTTTATGTTACTATCCCCAAAAATATATTCTGGCAGAGGGAACACATGATATAAATGCGGTTCTTATAGAAATTGACGAAAAAAGCGGAAAAGCAAAGTCAATAGTACGGATAAGCAAAACGATGTGACATGATTTAAGGAGGACGTAAAAATGGAATTAATTAAGGTATCGGCACGTTCTGTGCCTAAGCTCGTAGCGGGTGCTATTGCGGCGGTCGCACGGGAAAAGAAAATAGTGGAAATTCAAGCGGTCGGCGCGGGTGCAATTAACCAGGCGGTTAAGTCAATTGCTATTGCGAGGGTTTACACCGAAGAAAACAGCCTCGATTTAGTATGCAGACCCGCATTCGTTAATATCGAAATCGACGGCACAGAAAAGACCGCAATGAAATTCGTGGTTGAGGCGTTAGCTGCAAAGCCGCTCTAATTCCTTGCGAAGGCGTTTAATAATCCGCTTTTCAAGGCGCGAGATATAGCTTTGTGAAATGCCTATTGAATCCGCGACCTCTTTTTGGGTGCGTTCAAGACCGTCAATAAGCCCGAAACGCATTTCCATGATTTGCTTTTCGCGGTTTCCGAGACGTGCGATTGCCGAGAGAAGCAGGTCGCGTTCAACCTCGTTTTCTATATTCACATTGACTATATCGTTTTCGGTTCCGAGTACATCAGACAATAGCAGCTCATTCCCGTCCCAGTCAATATTTAACGGCTCGTCTATTGAAATCTCGTATTTCTGCGAGCCTGTTTTTCTGAGAAACATGAGAATCTCGTTTTCGATACAGCGGGATGCGTATGTGGCGAGCTTTATATTCTTTACGGGGCTAAAGGTGTTGACTGCCTTAATAAGCCCTATTGTACCTATTGAGATTAAGTCTTCAATTCCGATTCCGGTGGACTCGAATTTTTTTGCGATATAAACCACGAGCCTTAAATTATGAACAATCAGTGTTTCGCGTGCGGTGTTAAAATCAGTTTCAAGCTGACGAAACGCAACCTCCTCCTCTTCTTTAGAGAGCGGCGGCGGCAGAGATTCCGCCCCGTTTATGTAATAAATACCTGCGCCTTCCTTCTCCTTTGCTTTTCTGATTTTGCATAAAAGGTGTTGCAAAACCGTCTGTAAATCGTTCATTTTACCCCACAGCCTTTCTTTAATTTTAGTCTTTAAAATAATAATTTAGGATTGAATATAGCGTTTATTTCGCTTTTGTTGAAGGACTCTTTTGAAATCCCGATAAGTGCGGCGACCTCTTTTTTATTTATTGTAACACTGTCGGGCTTAAAAACAGGGATAATTCCGCTTCCGTTTATTGTAGAATACGGGAGCAAGCGCAGCCCTTTTACGTTCTCAAAGCTGTCGAATGTTAAATCGGGGAACAGGTCAGTGCATACAATCTTATCGCAGACGATGACAGGTAAGCCGGTAAAAAAATCCGTCAAAGTGTTACCCGAATCGGCAAACCCCTTCAGGTCGCGGATTTCTCCGCCGTAATAAAATGTAATCCGATATATTTTTTCCGCATTGAATTTTACATCGAGAAAATAACGTAAAGCGCGGATTACAAAATACGCCGCCGCCGTAAAAATCAGCAGAGCCATAAACGATATGTCGAAATAAACCGTACTGTTATTATAAATCATCCCCCGGGGCGACGCGAACAGGCTGAGAAACAGCATAACCCCTGCGAACAGGACGTTAATCACAAAAAAGACAAGTACGTTTTTAATTAACTCTTTAAAACCGTGAAGCTCAAAAATAATTAATATGAGAACTGAACCGATGAGAAGTTTAATTCCCGTTTCGGCAAGTGCAGGCAGAGGCGGAAGCAGAATCACAAGCGATGAGAGTCCGCCGATAACGGTTCCGAAAAGACAGCGTATAGTACTTGTTTTACGGTGAAGAAAGACCCCGCACGCCCTTATAATAAAGAAGTTGATGTATAGGTTGATGATGATAAGTGTATCTATGTAAATAACATTTGTGTAGACCATACATTCATTATAAAACATGAAGAATGAAAAAATTGCCGTTTTTTGCGGACAGAATACATTTTTTTATTGACTTTTCTCTCAAAAGATTATACAATTAGAGAATGGAAAATTTAAAAAACACAAAAAAAGCGTATGTAAGGACATACGGTTGTAAACAGAATTTTGCCGACAGCGAGAAAATCACGGGACTTCTTTCGTCTATGGGCTATACCTTGACCTTCCATACGGGAGACGCCGACCTAATTATATTTAATACCTGCGCTGTACGCGAAAACGCTGAACAGAGAGTTTTCGGCAATGTGGGGGAACTCAAAAAACTGAAAGAGGAAAAACCCGATTTAATAATAATTCTCTGCGGTTGCATGACCCAACAACTGCATACAGCCGAGAAATTTAAAGCAAAATTTCCTTTCATTGACGCAATAGCGGGTACCAACATAATTAGCTCTATTCCGGAGATAATAAAAAAGGCGGCAGTTACGGTAAAAAAGGGTGCGAACATCCATATAGGCGAGGCGGCAGGCGAGTTTATAGAAGAAATAAAACCTCTGCGCGAAGGTAAATTTTCAGCCAATGTTCCGATAATGAACGGTTGTGACAATTTTTGTACCTATTGTGTTGTTCCGCTTGTGAGGGGACGCGAGGTATCACGTACCGCCCATAATATAGTCCGAGAGGTAAAAGCCTTAATAAACGAAGGTCGAAGAGATATACTGCTGCTCGGTCAAAATGTGAACAGCTTCGGGAAAAACACAGATGAAAAGATTGATTTCACGGGACTTTTACAAAAGCTTGATGAACTCGACGGCGAATTCGTAATCAGTTATATGACGAGCCACCCCAAGGATTGTAAAAGGGAGCTGATTGACTTTATTGCACAAAGCCGTAAAATATCGCGGCATTTGCATTTACCCGTACAGTCGGGGAGCAATCGTATTTTATCGCTGATGAACAGGGGCTATACCCGCGAGAGTTATATGGAACTCGCTCTTTATGCAAAAGAGAAAATTCCCGATATATCGCTAACCACAGATATACTTGTGGGTTTTCCGGGCGAAAACTACGAAGACTTTCGGCAGACGCTCGACTTAACGGAAAAAATCGGATTTGATTCTGCCTATACCTTTATATATAGTAAGCGGGAGGGAACGGCGGCGGCGAACATGGATGACCCCGTTACAGCCGAGGAAAAATCGGAATGGTTTAAAGAACTGCTCGAAGTGCAAAATAAAATAGGCGAGCGTTCATATGAGAGGTTTATCGGAAAGACTCTGCGCGTGTTTTGTACAGGGCAGGGAAGAAGCGACCCCGCGCTTCTCACAGGTAAAAGCAAGCAGGGTATAATCGTCGATTTTTTGGGAGGTACATCTGAAATGCAGGGAAAATTCGCAGATGTAAAAATAACGAAATCGCTCCCGTGGGCATTGATTGGTAATTTATAAAAAATAATAAAAACTAAGGAGAAAAAACAAATGGACGCAATTAAATCAGCGCGAGAACTCGGAAAGGTTATTCAAGCGGACGAACGCTTTAAGGCGTATTTTGCGGCAAAAGAGAAAAACGATGCGGATGAGGGGCTTCAAAATCTTATCGGCGAGTTTAATCTGCAACGCGAGAATCTGACTATGGAGGTTTCAAAAAGCGAGAGCGACAAGAATCAAAGCAAAATAGAAGAGCTTAATTCAAAAATGCGTGAAACCTACGAGCAAATAATGACAAACGAGAACATGAGAGCCTATACAGAGGCTAAAGGCGGATTTGATTTAATGATAAATAAAATTAATCAGATTATCGCCATGTGTTGCGAAGGCGACGACCCTGACACCTGTCAACCGCAAAGCGGAGGTTGCGGGAGCGGATGCGGAAGCTGCGGGGGATGCGGGTAGTTGATATTAATATAATTTTTCATACAGATTAAGGCTCGGTATAAAATAATGAACAAAGAAAATTTAACCCCTATGCTAAGGCAATACTGCGAAATCAAAGAAAAATACAAGGATTATGTCGTCTTTTTCAGATTAGGCGACTTTTATGAGATGTTTTTTGATGACGCGGTAGAAATATCAAAAAAGCTTGAGCTTACCCTTACAAGCCGCGCTGAAACCCCTATGTGCGGCGTACCTTATCACGCCGCTGAAAACTATATAAAAAGGCTGATTGAAAAAGGTCACAAGGTGGCGATATGCGAGCAAATCGGTGATGTGACAGGTAAAGGACTCGTGAAACGCGAGATAACAAGAATCGTGACAGCGGGAACATTAATAGAAGACGCTATGCTCGATGCAGGGACGAATAATTTTATCGCCTGTTTTTATATGAAAGGGGAACCTCGCGGAGCAAACGCCGCCTGCGGCGCGGTTTTCGCCGATTTATCCACGGGTGAGCTTAACGCTTTTGAGAAAAGCGGAAAGAATATCGAAGAGGAGCTTATAACAGAAATATCGCGATTTATGCCTGTCGAAGTGCTTTTTAATTATGAGCTTATGTCGCTTCTCAGCGTGGGGAATTTTATAAAGACTAAAATACCGGAGTGCGTGGGTGAAACGCTGACAGAGGAAGAGTTTAATATAGATATTTTAAAAAACCATGAGTTTATTCCTTTGGAAATTATTTCGGAAAACCCGCTTGCGGCGGGTGCAATTGCCGCATTATTAAACTACATAAAGAAAACCCACCTGAATGACGTACCTCGTTTCACCACGCTCAATATGCACGGCGGCGGAAATTTCATGGATTTGGGTCTGACGGCGCGGAGAAATCTTGAGCTTGTCGAAAACATGCGCGGTAAAGAGAAAGGCGGTACTCTTATGTGGGTACTTGACCGTACCCGTACTTCTATGGGCAGAAGACGTTTAAAGCAGTTCATTGAGCGTCCTTTGACTGACCATACACGGATTCTGCGCCGTCTTGAAGCGGTTGATGAGCTTTTTAAAAATGTGGTAGGGCGCGGCGATATACGTACTTCTTTAGACAGCGTTTACGATATTGAAAGGCTTATGACCCGCATTGTGTATAACAAGGCGACCCCTCGTGATGTATATTCTTTTGGGAATACATGCAGAAAAATTCCCGAATTGAAGCAGGCTTTAGCGCAGTTTAAGGCTCCGCTTCTTTTAAAGTTAAACGAGAGAATTTTCTCTATGTCCGATGTTGCGGCACTTGTCGAAAATGCAATAAAACACGAACCACCCGCACTCACTAAAGACGGGGGATATATAAATGACGGTTACAACAAGGAGCTTGACGGTCTGCGGCTTATAACAAAGAATAATAAAGACATTCTCGCCGCACTCGAAGAACGCGAGAGAAAAGCCACGGGAATAAAGAATCTGAAAGTCGGCTATAACCGTGTATTCGGTTATTATATCGAAATCTCAAAGAGCAATACAGATTCCGCACCGCCGCACTATATAAGGAAGCAAACACTGACCAACGGAGAACGCTACATAACCGAAGAACTCAAAAAAATCGAAAACGAAATCCTCGGTGCAAATGATAAAATTATAGCACTCGAAGCGGAAATTTTTACCGAAGTAACAGAGTTTATAAAAACAAAGCTCGAAATAGCACAAAAAACCGCCGAGGCTGTTTCTGTGCTTGATGTGCTGTGCGGATTTGCGGTCTCTGCCGCCGAAAACAATTATGTTCGTCCCGAAATATCCGCCCTGAATATTATAGAAATAAAAGACGGTAGGCATCCGGTTGTTGAAAAAGTATTGAAAGGCGGCGTATTTACACCTAACGACGTTTACCTTGACTCAGAGAAAAATCGTATGCTAATTATAACAGGTCCGAATATGGCGGGGAAATCGACCTTTATGCGTCAGGTCGCACTAATTACGATTATGGCGCAGATGGGTAGCTTTGTTCCTGCAAAGTCTGCGCGAATCGGCGTGGTAGATAAGGTTTTCACGCGGGTGGGTGCGAGCGACGACCTTACGGCGGGGCAATCTACCTTTATGGTAGAGATGACCGAAGTGGCTGAGATTCTTAAAAATGCGACAAAGAAAAGCCTCGTTATCCTTGATGAAATCGGACGCGGTACGTCTACATTTGATGGCATTTCAATCGCTAAAGCCGTTGCCGAATACATTAATAATAAAACAGGTTGTAAGAGTCTTTTCGCCACCCATTATCACGAGCTAATTTCACTTGAACGTGCAAACAGCGGAATAAGAAATTTCAGCGCGGCGGCGTCAAAGCACGGTGACGAACTGCACTTTTTGCATAAAATCGTCGAGGGCGGCGTTGATGACAGTTACGGAATAGAAGTGGCAAAGCTTGCGGGCGTACCCGAAAAGGTTATTAACAGCGCGAAAAACTCATTAAAAATTATGGAGAGAAATTCTAAAATAGAGCTTGAAACAGAGTTGCGCGAGAAGGAAGAGATTGAAACACAGATTGATTTTACTTCTCTTGCGCGTGAGGGGGTTATCAATAAGCTCCGCGCCCTTGACATAAACGCGCTTACACCAATTGGGGCGTTACAGGTTCTTTCGGAGCTTAAAAAGGAGTTGTAAAATAAATGTTTAATATTTATGTTGTAGGGCGTGATGTCCACATCACACCGTGAAGAACACGAAACATCTGCTGATTGCGGCGCGATGAGGACATCACGCCGAGAAAAACACGAAACATCTGCTGATTGCGGCGCGATGAGGACATCACGCCGTGAAAAACACGAAACATCTGCTGATTGCGGCGCGATGAGGACATCGCGCCCTACGAAAACAACGAGGAGTTCAGATAATATAAATACTGCTAAATCAACAAATTTCAAATAAGAGGTAAAAAATGCCCAAAATAAACATCTTAGACAAACACGTCGCTGAACTCATTGCCGCGGGAGAGGTAGTTGAACGCCCGGCAAGCGTAATAAAAGAGCTTGTTGAAAACAGCGTTGATGCGGGTGCGAAGTCTGTGACTGTTGAGATTATGGGCGGCGGCGTGAGCTTTATGCGCGTGAGCGACGACGGAACAGGCTTAGCTTTTTCCGAAGCCCCAAAAGCGTTTCTGCGCAACGCCACAAGTAAGACATTAAATAAAGAAGACCTTGAAAGTATAGTAACAATGGGATTTCGAGGAGAAGCGCTCGCAAGCGTGGCGGCGGTTTCAAAAATAGAAATGCTGACAAAACGTCCCGAAGAAAAAACAGGGACGCTTTACAGGATAGGCGGCGGTGAAGAGATAAGCCATATTGAAACAGGCTGCCCTGATGGTACTACTATCATAATACGTGAGCTTTTTTATAACACCCCCGCCCGACTTAAATTTCTTAAAAAAGATATATCTGAGGCAAATGCGGTTGCGGCTGTTGTGGATAAATTAGTTTTGGCGCATCCTCACATATCATTCAGGTTTATCAGGGACAATAAAATTGTACGAATTACGGCGGGAGACGGGAAACTTTATTCCGCAATTTACTCGGTTTTCGGGAAGCAGTTCGCGGCAAGTCTTGTTCCCGTAGAGTTTTCGGGGCAGGGCGTTAAAATCGGCGGATTTGTGTCCTCGCCTCTTTTTTGCAGAGGAAATCGGACAATGCAGTATTTCTTTGTTAACTCTCGTCCTATAAAATCACTAAAAATAATGGCGGCGTTGGAAGAAGCCTATAAAAGCTGTATACCGACGGGAAAATACCCCGCATGTGTCCTTGTGGCTGAGATTGACCCGCGCGAGGTAGACGTCAATGTACACCCCGCCAAGACTGAAGTCCGATTCTCAGATGAAAACGCAGTTTTCGACATGGTTTATTTTGCTGTTAAGAACGCGCTTTTAAATGCACAAAATGTTAAAGAAGCCCAAATAAAAATGCCCGAATACCGCCCCGCTTTGTTCTCGGAATCTTCAAGTTCTACAGAAAAATCGGCTCATCAACAAGTATTGACGCCCACGCTAAACGCGAGTGTCGCAGAATTTATAGTAAACAAACCGCTCACGGCAGAGAGTGAAGAACTACCGACCATTTCCGAAACGCCGATTTCGGAACACACCGCCGTGAGTATACCTATTACAGAACGCGTCTCGTCAAGCGTACATATTGAAAGACCACCCCCCGAAATATCGCAAACCCCAAACCCGTACCGTCTTCGTATAATAGGCGAACTCTGGAAAACCTATATTATATGCGAGGAAGACGAGAATCTCGTCATGATTGACAAACACGCCGCACATGAACGTATACGATTTGAGGTTTTGAAGAAAGAACTTACTTCTTCGTCACAGCTTCTTGCCGAAAGTATTTTTATGACGTTTGATATGCGGTGTTATGACGCCCTGAGGCAAGGACGCGAGGTTCTGTTAGATTCAGGAATTGAGATAATTCCGCTTGATAATTATGTTATAGAGATAATCGCGCTTCCTGCGGTGTTGACGGGAAGCGATGTTGAAGCGGTTTTACACGAGGTGGCGGAGATTTTCGCCGAGAGCAATGGCTCAGAAATCGGTACAGAAGGCATTTTTAATGAGGTTTTGCACAGAATTGCCTGTAAATCATCTATGAAAGCAGGAGACAAGAGTTTAATTTCCGATTTGGAAACACTCGCAAACACTGTATGGAATGATAAAAGTATAAGATTTTGCCCTCACGGCAGACCAATAATTACAACCATAAACCGCAGAGAGATTGAGAAAAATTTTGGGAGAGCTTGAAAAATAGTGAAAGACACAGGAAAAATATTCACAGTAGTCGTCTGCGGACCGACAGCATCGGGAAAAACCGCACTCGCCGTAAGAATATCCGAAATATTCGGCGGCGAAATAATAGGTGCTGACTCTATGCAAATTTATAAGGAAATGGATATAGCGACCGCAAAGCCGACAAAAGAAGAGCTTCGCGGGATAAAGCATCATCTGATTAATTTTTTAGAACCGCATGAATCTTTTTCAGTAGCCGAATATGTAGAAGCGGCGAGAATAAAAATCGCAGAAACGGCAGAGCGGGGGAATCTTCCTGTTATCGTCGGCGGTACAGGGCTGTATATCAGTTCACTCGTAGATAATATTTGTTTCCCTGAAATTAAAGCCGATGCCGACTTCCGTTTTAAAATGCAGGAATTAAAAAAGCAAGAGGGAGCGGAGTTTTTGCTCGAAAAGCTACGTGAAAATGACCCTGAAACAGCGGCAGAGCTTCACCCGAACAATATAAAGCGCATAATCCGCGCTTTAGAGGTTTTTCATGTCACGGGAAAAACGATGAGCCGATTAAAACACGAAAGCCGCCTTACGCCGTCACCCTACGAGCCTCTAATGCTTCAAATCGACCTTCCGCGTGAACGGCTTTATGAAAGGATTAACAAAAGAGTGGATTTAATGCTTGAAGCGGGGCTTGTTGAGGAAGCAAGAAAATATTTTGATGCTCTCCCGAACGCCTTTTCGGCGTCCGCGACTTCAATACAGGCGATTGGTTATAAGGAGCTTCTACCGTATTTGAAAGGCGAGGCAGAGCTTTTTGATTGTGTCGATGAGTTAAAGAAAAGCACCAGAAACTATGCTAAAAGGCAGTTAACATGGTTTAAAAAGGAGCCGAGGATGCACATGCTCGGTACAGAGTATAATGACGAATCGGCGTTTTTTGAGGAGGCGTTAAGAAAGGCTCAAAGCCTTATTGAAGAATCAATACAAAAGAACTGCAAAAGAACTTAATATTTTTAGTTGACACGGCGGCTTATTTATGTTATAATTATCAAAATGTTGTCAGTTCGCCCAAAAGAAAGGAAAAAGGAAATGGCTAAGGACATTAATTTGCAAGATGTTTTCTTGAATCAAGCAAGGAAAGAACGCATACCCGTAACCATTTACATCACAAACGGCTTTCAATTCAAAGGGACTGTCAGGGGTTTTGACAGTTATATCGTCATTCTTGATACTGACGGAAAGCAGAACATGATTTATAAACACGCTATTTCGACAATAACTCCGCTTAAGTCCATATCGGTTTTCGATGTTTTTGATAAAGAAGAAACCGAAGCGCAGTAAATGAAGAATGAGTGAGAGAAACACAGTCAAAAAAACCACAATCACACTCAGAATAATCTGGGCATTGCTCGGCTTGTTCTTTGTTATAACGGTCGTCAGTCAGTTTTACATCTATTTTTACAGCCCTCTGCGAACTGAAACCGCCATGATTTATAACACCTCTGAAACCGTAACATTTAAAGGCGTGCATGTTCGTAACGAAAAGTTAGTGAGGTACAGCGGAACGGATGTTATCTCTTATATACATGCCGACGGCGCAAAGATAGGCAGAAATTCAGTGGTGGCATTAAGATACAAGAGCGTAAACGACATACTGCTCGGGCGGCGAATAGACGAGCTTACTCAG
Source organism: Oscillospiraceae bacterium (assembly GCA_009778065.1). Classification (GTDB taxonomy): domain Bacteria; phylum Bacillota; class Clostridia; order Oscillospirales; family Ruminococcaceae; genus Ruminiclostridium_E. Next base: position 50,367 of record WRKM01000003.1, on the reverse strand, counting down.
CGTGTGTTTTTGCTTGAAGAGGCTCAAGAGTTGTCTACCGCAGACACATCAAGGCTTGAATCGTATATAAGTCAAATATCCAACCAGCACACGAGCTTTCTCGCACAAGTCAATGCGGGTGACTACAGCAACGTATCATCTCATAAGAATAACTACATATCCCTAAATTGCAAAAAACTGATACTTCGCGGAGATGAAATCAATTATATAGCTCAGATAAGCAGATTAGAGGCTGAGATTTCGGCTCTTCGTACACAAATGAATACAGATGTTCGCGAACTCGTCATAGACGAAGCGGGATATTTTGTGAGCGTGGTTGACGGTTATGAAGGACAGTTAAAAATTGATTCAGCCACACTGCTCGGAAAAACCGATATAGAAGATATAATAAAAGAGCCGAGACTTGAAATAGGCGATGGTATTGTCGGTAAGATGATAGACGGATATAAGTGGCGTTTTGTAGGTATTCTCGATGACTCGCGGGCAGATTCGCTATATGAGAATCTGACTATAGATTTTAGAACAGGCGGAAATTCTCAAACCTTTCCCGCTACAATAATAAGACGTACTAAGCTTGACGATGGGACGAGCATATTTGTTTTCGAGTGCGATATATTAACACCGGAATTTGCATCTCGCAGAGTTTCACAATTTAGCATAGTGCTTGACAGTTTCAGGGGTATACGAATACCAACCTCTGCGGTTCATATAAACGATAAAGATGAACAAGGCGTCTATGTGCAGAACGGTGCAGAACTCACTTTTAAGCGGATAAGGGTGATTATAACAGAGAGCGATTATTTTCTTGTTGAAGATACCACGAATGTGGTTGGTTATATTTCACTTTACGACAATGTTGTTGTTAGAGGCAGAGATTTATATGACGGGAAAATTGTGCAATGAATCATATATCTGAAAACTATACCGTAATAACCGAGAATATTAAAAACGCTTGTTTAACCTACGGGAGAAAAGACAAAGTTCGCCTAATGGCTGTGACAAAAAGTGTTTCGCACGAGAGCGTCAACTATGCAATCTCGCTTGGAATTGACCTAATTGGCGAAAACAGAGTGCAGGAATTTTTGCAAAAATACCCTTTTTACGCAAAAAAATGTGAAATTCATTTCATTGGGGGCTTGCAAAATAACAAAGTTAAGTATATAATTGATAAGGTAAGCGTCATTCAATCGGCTGACTCCGTAAAACTACTGTCAGAAATTGATAAGAGAGCGGCAAGTTTTAACCTTACGGCAGATGTGCTTATAGAAGTTAATATCGGAGATGAATCGTCAAAGCACGGGGTTCGGGCAGATATGCTATTCGATTTGGCAGAGCAGGCGCAGGAGTTCGGGAATATACGGTTGCGCGGTCTTATGGCGATTCCGCCGTTTGACGCTAAAGAGGAAGTATATCACAAGATGCAAAGGCTATATCTTGATACGAGAGCAAAAGTAAGAAACTCAAACGAGTTCGATACGCTCTCGATGGGAATGTCCGGAGATTACATTACGGCAATAAAACACGGCGCGAATGTGATTAGAATAGGTAGCGCCTTGTTTGGAAGCAGATAAAAGGCACAAACAAAAACAAAGAGTAAAAATGAAAACAGAAAGGAATCATGAAAAATGGGTTTTGGAGACGTTTTAAGAAAAGTCACGGGAGTAACTCCCTACGAAGACGAAGACAATACAGGTTTCGTCGATGATACTCCCACAGTGTCGAACTCGCGTTATAACGAGGAATATGGCTATAACTCGAAAGCGAGCAGCAGCAAGGTTCTTTCGATAGCCGCGACGACGCATTTACAGGTAATTGTGTTCAAACCGCAAAAGTACAGCGAGGCGGCGGAAATTGCCGACCATTTTAAAAACAAGAAGACAATCGTGTTAAATCTTGAAAACACCAATAAAGACGTAGCGAACCGCCTTATTGATTTTCTGGGCGGCGTGGCGTATGCCGGTGACGGAGATTTAAAAAGAATCTCAAACACTACATACATGATAGTTCCATTCAATGTTGAGATTTCAGGCGACACGATAGAAGAGCTCGAAAGCTCTTCCGATTTGTTCTGATTGCCGTAGGGGTAAAATTATGGTATGTCCATAGAAGGGCATGAAAGGAAAAAGAAAAAATGAACGCTAAGGAAATTTCTTCAAGAAAATTCGACAGAGGGTTTAACGGATATAAACCGGACGAGGTTGACGAGTTTTTAAAGGAAATAGCCGCCGAGTTTTCACAGCTTCAAATGGACAACCGCGATTTGGAGAAAAAGTTAGAGGTACTCGCAGATAAGGTTCGTGAGTATCGTGATGACGAAGACGCAATAAAAGAAGCTATGCTCGGTGCTCAGAAGCAGGGTAACGCAACCATAGCAGAGGCAAAAGAAAAAGCGAAGAAAATAGTTGAAGAAGCACGGGATAAATCCGATACAATGCTTGCCGATGCGAGGAGCGAGAGTACAAAGCTGAAAGAAGAAGCAGATGAGAATTTAAAGAATGCAAACGATGAGGCAAAAAGAGTCGAGAACGAGGCTTCTGCCAAACTTGAAAAGATGGAAGAAGAGTATAAAAACAGGCTCGATATGAACAAGGAAGTTCTTACAAAAACAAAAAACGAGGTTGTGCGTTTCAGACAAAAGATTTTAGAAGATTTCGGGCGTGTTACGGGTATTATTGAAGCATTACCCGAGGCTTGCGAGAATGAATTTATTGCTAAAACGCTCATAGAGTATCAAAAAGAAAAAAATGTTACACTAAAAAAACCCGCAGTCAAAAATAATGATGAACCTTCACAAAAAGCATCTTCATCGAATAAAAAATCGTCAAACGGTAAATCTTCTGACGACACAGGCGATGCGCTTTATGAGGAGTTTGAAAATCAGGTAAAGGACGAACAGCAGGCGACCTCTTTTGAGGTGAGTATGGAGGAAGGCTTTTTAACCGACCTTACTACCGAAATAAACTTCGAGCCCGTGTTCGACGAAGAAGAAGCAGACGATGGTGCTGAAACCGATGTTGAAGAGTTTTCCGCTTCAGATGACGCTTCCGAAAAGGGAAACGAAAGCTCAGAAAGCGCGAACGCCCCGTTCTTTAAAAAGTCACAAAGTGCGGCTAAAGAGCGTGAGGTTTTAGAGTTCGGAAAAAACCGTAAAAACAAATAAATTATGTTTAACGCGGAGAGCAAAACCTCCGCGTTAAAATAAAAAGAAACAAACATCTGTCTTGCGTTGAAAACAAATCAACGCTGAAAGGAGACGACTATGCAAGCATTAAAAACCTGCAACAACTGCGGGAAGGAATCCTACAGGGTAGAATCGAAATTCTGTCTCGGATGCGGAACAGAATTACCGGAATCCTTCAATGACCCGAATTACGGCAAAAACATTTGCACAAACAGCGATTGCGGCTTTAACAAAAGCGGGTTCATTTACCCCGACGATGCCCGTTATTGTGACGTCTGCGGAAGCATGACAGCATACGCGAAATAAAACCCCGTACAGCTTAGGGGTGGATTAAATATCCGCCCCAACGCCCTGCGGCTAAAACAAAGAGAAACAAAAAGAGGAATGACAAATGGCACAGAATCAAAAAGACTATAACAACACCCTTAATCTGCCTAAAACAGATTTTCCCATGAGGGCGAACCTACCGGAACGTGAACCCCTAATGTTAAAAAAATGGGAAGATGAAAGACTCTATTATAAACTCGCGGATAAAAATAAAGAAAAACCAAAATACATTCTTCACGACGGACCTCCATATGCGAACGGTGATATTCATATGGGTCATGCTCTGAATAAGGTATTAAAAGATATAATCGTTAAATTTAAGGCTATGACAGGGTTTTATACCCCCTTTGTTCCGGGTTGGGACTGTCATGGTCTGCCTATAGAGTTACGCGCTCTTAAAGAACTCGGCATCGACAATAAAAAGGTCGAAGTTTCCGAGATTCGCAAGTATTGCCGCGATTACGCGCTTTCATTCCTTGACAGACAAAAGGAGCAGCAAAAAAGGCTCGGCGCGTGGGGCGACTTTGATGAACCATACCTCACGATTGCGTCCGACTTTGAGGCAAAGCAGGTTGAGATTTTCGGCGAAATGTATAAAAAGGGATATATCTATAAAGGATTAAAGCCCGTTCATTGGTGTGCCGATTGTAAAACCGCTCTCGCAGAAGCTGAAATTGAATACGAAGAAGACGAGTGCTTCTCAATATATGTAAAATTCCCCATAACCGACGGTAAAGGGAAATTCTCTGAGATAACGGGCATTGACAAAGACAAGACATATGTATTGATTTGGACGACAACGACATGGACGCTTCCGGGAAACCTCGCAATTTCTCTCGGTCCTAATTATGACTATACTTTTCTTAAAATAGAGGACGAGGAAAATCCCTCTTTCGGCGACTGTGTTCTTGTCGCAAAAGAACTTGCGGAGCAGGTAGCAAAGGAGTGTAAAATCGAAAAATACTCGCTTGTCGGCGAGTTTAAGGGCAGTGAGCTTGAGCTTATTGAAACAGCCCATCCGTTTCTTCCGAGAAAGAGCTTTGTGATTACGGGTGAACATGTCACGCTCGAAAGCGGGACGGGTTGTGTTCACACTGCACCCGGATTCGGCGTTGAGGACTACGAGGTTTGTAATTCCTATAAAGGTATGTTTGAAATAATCGTACCCGTTGACGAAAACGGCAGAATGACCGCCATTGCAGGAGCGAACATCGAAGGCAAAACAACGGAAGAAGCCAATAAAATCATCGCACTTGATTTAAAGGAAAAGAATTTGCTCCTTATGACTACGAGGTTTACACACTCTTATCCGCACTGTTGGCGTTGCCGCGAGCCTATTATATACCGCGCAACCGACCAGTGGTTCTGTGCCGTGAGTATGTTCAGAGAAGAGACTATAAAAGCAATCAATGAAACGAAATGGATTCCCGCGTGGGGTCAGGAGCGTATTCTGAACATGGTACGCGACAGAAGCGATTGGTGTATTTCGCGTCAGAGAAGATGGGGAGTACCGATTCCCGTACTTTATTGTAAAGACTGCGGTAAGGAGTTATGCGACGAGCGTACAATAAAAGCTGTTTCAGAACTTTTCAGAAAAAACACTTCCGATATATGGTACATTATGAGTCCCGATGAGTTTATTCCGTCGGAAGTAAAATGCGAGTGCGGATGCGGGAGCTTCGAGAAAGAGCAGGATATTTTCGATGTTTGGTTTGATTCGGGTGTTTCGCACGCCGCAGTTTGCAGACAGCGTCCGGAATTAGGTTGGCCTGTAGATTTATATCTCGAAGGGAGTGACCAATTCAGAGGTTGGTTTCAATCTTCATTATTAACCTCGGTCGCCGTGTACGGATGCGCACCGTATAAAGCCGTAACAGTGAATGGCTGGATTTTAGACGGCGAAGGGAAGGAGATGCACAAATCTAAGGGTAATGTAATCCCTCCCGAATATATTGTTAATAAATATGGCGCGGACGTACTCAGGCTTTGGGTTTCTTCTCTTGATTTTCACTCGGATGTCCGCGTATCGGATGATTTACTGAAACAGGTTTCGGAGACATACAGAAAAATCCGCAATACGGCAAGGTTTATATTAGGTAACTTAGGAGGCTTTAACCCCGATGCTGACATGGCTCAAAAAGACGGTTTGTTCGAGCTTGATAAATGGGCGTTAACCTGTTTCGATGCTTTGGTTGAAAAAGTTCTTACCGCTTATGAAAACCTTGATTTCTACCTCGCATATCACGCAATAAATAATTTCTGTGTGGTCGATATGTCGAATTTCTACCTTGATATTATTAAAGACCGACTGTACTGTGAAAAAACAAACGGTATTGAACGCAAAAGTGCGCAGACCTCAATGTTTATCATACTTCATGGGCTGTCTAAGTTAATAGCACCCATTCTATGCTACACGGCAGATGAGATTTGGGCAGAACTACCGAAATTCTCGTCAGATGATGTAAGCAGCGTGATTTTTAATCAAATGCCCGCAAAGACAGGCGTCGCTACAGATGAAAAATTCGTGGAGAAATGGGCTAAAATCCAAAAAATCCGTGACTTAGTCCTGACGGCACTTGAACAAAAGCGTGCTGAAAAGGTGATTGGAAAATCGCTCGAAGCAAAGGTCACATTAAAAGGGGGAGAAGATTTATCCGAACTGCTCCCTGAGCTTGCGGCGGCGTTTATAGTTTCAAAGGTCGAGTACGAAAAAGGCGATGGAGAGCTTGAAGTAATTGTCCAAAAAGCCGATGGAGAAAAATGCGTTCGTTGTTGGATTTATTCGGAAAGTGTTGACTCGGAAAGCGAGCTTTGCGAGAGATGTTCGCGGGTAATAAAAGAATGAAATCTTTTGCACGAAAAGAAAAGATTAAGACTCGGCTGTTAACCTTTCTTACAATCATATTGCTTGTCGGTATCGACAGGTTTACGAAGCAATTGATAACAGCTTTTTTAGAACTCGGTGATTCGATTACGCTTATAAAAATAGGCGGAAATAATATTCTGAGTTTTAAATATGTCCAAAACACAGGCGCGGCATTCAGTATATTACAAGGGCAACGGCTTTTCCTGATTATTGTATCGGGGTTACTTGTAATCGGGGTACTGATATTTCTTATGTCGGACAAGACTAAAAACAAGTTGCTTTATGCCGCGCTTATATTGCTTGCTTCAGGCGGCATGGGTAATTTAGCTGACCGCGCTTTTTACGGTTATGTTATAGACTTTATTTATATTGAGTTTATAAATTTCGCTATTTTTAATTTTGCTGATATATGTGCGGTGACGGGTTCTTTTATAGCGGTTTTTGCTTTGTTTAGAGAAGAACTGAAAAATAAAAGAGAAAACGAAAATGAGAAGCAACCTTTAAAAGCTTCAAGTGAGGCGTCGGAAGCGGATGAATGAAATAAACCTAATCGCCCGAGAAAGTGAAATCAGGCTTGATAAGTTTTTATCCGAAAGTGTTGAAATCCTGACTCGTACTGCCGCCGCCAATCTCATAGAAGCAGGAAATTGTAAGGTTAACGACTCGCTTATTTCTAAAAATTATAAAATAAAATCGGGGGACAGAATAACCCTAAAAATCCCCGAAGCGGTCAAAACGGATATAATTCCGGAAAACCTCCCCATAGATATAGTCTACGAGGACAATGATTTGTTAGTGGTAAACAAACCGCGCGGAATCGTTGTTCACCCTGCTCACGGAAACACTTCCGGTACATTAGTAAACTTTCTTATGCACCACTGCGGGGATTCACTTTCGGGTATAAACGGTGAAATACGCCCCGGAATTGTTCACAGAATCGATAAAAACACGAGTGGTTTATTGCTTGCCGTTAAAAACGATTTTACACATACACGAATTGCCGCACAGCTTAAAGAACACAGCGTCAAAAGAGAATACAGGGCGGTCGTAAGCGGGAATATTAAAACAGAGTGCGGCACGATTGATGCGCCTATCGGTCGGCATAAAATAAAACGTAAACAAATGTCTGTAAACGGGTCAAATCCGAGAAACGCTGTTACACATTATGAGGTTGTTAAGCACTACCGAAAAGCGACGCATCTTCGTATTCGGCTCGAAACAGGAAGAACCCACCAAATCCGCACACATATGGCATATATAGGACATCCTGTTTTAGGTGACGACGTATACGGTAACGGAACTCCCTCATGGCTTTGCGGACAATGTCTCCATGCGTCAAAATTGGGTTTTGTTCATCCGAGAAGCGGTGAGTACATAGAACTTGAAAGTGATTTACCGGAGTATTTTTTAAAGCTGCTAAAACAACTCAGTTATTCATCAATAACACCGGCAGAGCAATGAAAAGGCGGGGGTATTATGAGAAAGAGAATCATTTCATTTATAATAGTAATGAGTGTAGTTGTATTACCGGCTTCATCAAAAGGTTCGGCAACAGGCGAAACAGCTCTTGAAAAAGCTTCGGACAGAATGTATTACGCAGAGGTAGATAATTATTTTGACCAAGGGTATGTCCAAAGAAGCGGTGGTTACGCTCAGGCGCGTAATCGGATACAAGAAGTTCAGAGCATCATGAATTGTGTCATGGCAAAAAAATTTAATCTGATAATAAATAGCAATACCCCTGTGAGATACACATCACCTGCTGACACATGCGGGGAACCGATAAATGTTCAATGCTCGCATTTGTTACCCGAAGAGGTTTGTGACGCAGTTTCAAGTACCACGTATCATTGTAAAAACGCTCTACATATAACTATGGAATATCCGCAGGGAGTTCCCGTGAATGAAAAAACAAAGGTTGCGACATGGACGGGACATGTAACATGTCTGTGCTTCGTTGGTGTTGTTTGTGAGGGACAAAACCATAATACCTTTAACAGAGGCGGAATCGCTGAGTTTGTAGGCGGTAACAGATATACAATGGCTTATGTGAATTGGTCTATAATGCCTATAACGCCGGCTTTGCGTTTTGAAATAGCACTTCACGAAATGAGCCACACATTCGGGGCAGTCGGAGATACGGTACACGGCTTATGTATCAGCGGCTATAACATCGGAGACGGGAAAATATATGAAATGATAATGAGAGGGAACACAAATATTTATTGCGATAAATGCGAGAATGAGATTAAAGAATATTTACTCGCCAATTACTAAGGAGAGTGCCAATGTGTAGGTGTAGGTATTCAAAACTTTTTCCGGTAATAGTAACAATTCTGTTTTTATCATCTTGTTCAATTAATTTCTTCGGGACAACGGAAAAAAAAGAGATAAAAGACCTTGGTTCTATGTTTGTCGAATCTCCGCATGATAAGATATTCATTATTCCCGTACTTACTGAGGAATACGGAGAGTATGTTATTACCCGTGAAAAAGAGACGAGCGCTTATTTCTATTATATAAAAAGTGCAGAACTCAAAAAGCGGTATGGCGAAGAAGGTTATGTACAGATTTCTATTTCAAAAAGCACGGTTTATAATGAAAACGAACTTAGTTTAGACGATTATGTAAAAGAGGCACGCGAGCATTTCATCGGTGATACTTTCGGCTCAGCAGAAAAAGACGGTACGCGGTTTGAATATCATTTTTGGAGCGGTTTAAACGTACTCGGTAAGCCATATTCTTCTGCGATAATAATGACAATTTATGAAGATGTATACCATATAAATATTCGCACTCCCCATGGGGAGGAGGAAGATATTTTGAGCTTTATTGACAACCTTCGATTTGAAGAGGTTGTTGTAGGCGATTCGGGATTACCTTCAGAAAGTAATATAACAGTTGAGGGAACAGGGGATTAAATGTTAAAAAACATCTTCCTTATAAGTGACGCCGACGGTACATTGCTCACCGATGATAAGCGTGTACTTGATATAGACAGAGCGGCAATTCGTGAACTTATAGAAAACGGCGGTATATTTACTATCGCTACGGGGCGAGGCGTTTCCCTTGCAAGGGCGGTCGCAGAAGAGCTTGAGTTGAATTTTCCTGCTGTCATATTTAATGGTGCCGCAGTATATGATTTTAAGCGAGAACGCTTTTTGTGGAGGTGTAATCTGCCCGATGAAGCGAAAGAGTACATAAAGCTTGTTCATAAAGAGTTCCCGTGGCTCGGATTGGAGATTTTGAGGGACGATGAGATTTATGTAATAAGTACGAATAGGCGCGAGGAAGAGCATCTCGCCTTTGCGACGAAGAAGCCCGTTAGATGCAGTTATGACGATGTCCCGCCTGACAGCTGGATAAAAACGCTATTCGTAGGCGAGCCGGAAGAAATTGACGAGTTAATAAAATTCTCAAAAGAGAATAATTTTAACAACGTACATTTAGTACGCTCCGCACCGATTTTTTATGAAATGCTTCCTTATGGCGCGAATAAGGGTACGGGATATAAGAAACTGCTTGAAATCATGGGCTTAAGCAACCGTTATGTCGTTGCGGCGGGTGATTTTATGAACGACCTCGAAATGCTCAAGCAGGCGGATTTAGGCGTTGCAGTCATGAATGCCGAAGAAATTGTTAAGAGTAGTGCAGATTTAATCGTCTGCGACAATAACAGCGGAGCAATCTCTGAAATAGTGGAGTTTTTGAAAAAAGGATTATTACAAAAATTATCACTCATGTAGGCAGTTTAAAAAGATGGTTTAAATGAAATCAACTATAAATTAAAAATTAACAGGAGGAATTTTTATGGACAAAGAACTCAAAAAACGTCTCGAAATGACCGCCGTAAAGGTACGAATGGGAATAATCGAGGGCGTTTACAACGCAAAAGCGGGACACCCCGGGGGTTCGCTTTCGATAGCGGACTTAATGACTTATCTCTATTTTAATCTGATGAACATTGACCCCGCAAAACCGAAAATGGCAGAACGCGACAGATTTGTACTGTCTAAGGGGCATACCGCGCCCTGCCTGTATTCGGTACTGGCAAACCGCGGTTTCATTCCCGTTGACGAGTTAAAAACTCTGCGTAAGCTCGGCTCGAGGTTACAGGGACATCCCGTAATTGATAAGATTCCGGGCATTGATATGAGTACCGGCTCGTTAGGGCAGGGTATATCGGCGGCTTGCGGAATGGCGTTGTCAGGAAAGGTCAGCGGCGACAGTTACAGGGTCTATGCAGTATTAGGTGACGGCGAGCTTCAGGAAGGTATGGTTTGGGAAGCGGCAATGTTCGCATCACATTACAAGCTCGACAATCTTTGCGCCGTGGTCGATAATAACGGCTTGCAAATCGATGGTAAAATAGACGACGTTATGTCGCCTTATCCGATTGAAGAAAAGTGGAAAGCCTTCGGTTGGAACGTGATTTGTATTTGCGCGCATGATTTTGAGCAGATTGAAAAGGCATTCAGTGAAGCACAGAGTGAAAAAGGACGTCCGACTGTGATTATTCAAAAAAGCATAAAAGGAAAGTGCGTGAGTTACATGGAGGGTAAAGCTGACTGGCACGGAAAAGCACCCAATGACGAGCAGTACGCACAGGCAATGGATGAATTAAAGGCGATTCTCGCAGAAATGGAGGGTAAATAAATGGAAAAAATTGCTACAAGAATAAGCTACGGAAACGCACTCAATGAGCTTGTAAAAATCCGTCCCGACTTGTTTGTGCTTGACGCAGACGTATCTCACGCCACAATGACCCTCACTTTCGCCAAAGAGAACCCCGAAAGATTCTTCAACTGCGGGATTCAAGAATGTAACATGCTCGGCGTTGCCGCGGGAATAGCATCAACAGGGCGGCTTGTTTTCGCCAGTGCATTTGCGATGTTTGCGGCGGGCAGAGCTTTTGAAATTGTCCGTAACAGCATAGGCTATCCAAAATTGAATGTTAAAATAGGGGCAACGCACGCAGGCATTTCCGTAGGTGAAGACGGTGCATCTCACCAGTGCTGTGAGGATATAGCACTAATGAGGACAATTCCCGGTATGACTATTATTAACCCTGCCGATGACGTAGAGGCAAGAGCGGCGGTTTTGGCGATGGCGGATTACGAGGGTCCGACATATTTACGCTTCGGAAGACTTCCCGTCCCGGTATTCAATAATCCCGATACTTATAAATTTGAACTTGGTAAGGGCGTGACGTTAAGGGATGGCGATGATGTTACAATAATAGCAACGGGTCTTCTTGTATATCCGGCGGTTGAAGCCGCTGAAGAGTTAGCAAGAGAAGGAATTTCAGCCCGCGTTATAAATATCCATACAATAAAGCCGCTTGACGAAGAACTTATACTGAAAGCCGCTCGCGAAACGGGTAAAATCGTCGTTGCTGAAGAACATTCGGTCATAGGGGGCTTGGGTTCGGCTGTTGCGGATGTTGTGTCTGAGAAAGCACCCGTACCTGTGGTTAAGCTTGGCGTCAACGATGAATTCGGTCATTCCGGACCGGCTGTACAGCTTTTGGAAGAGTTTGGGCTGACTACCGCCGGTATAATCGAGAAAGTAAAAAAGGTTATCGGTAAATAGTTTTTTCGGGACTATCGCGTGATTCGCGGTAGTCCCTACATTTTAATCATTATTTGCTCCTCCTGCATATAATTTTTGAGGAGGGCTGAAGCATTATGACAATGAATCAAATGAAAATCGGGGGAGAGGCTACTATTTTACAACTCGGGGTAAGAGGCGGTATACGCCGCCGCTTACAGGATTTGGGATTAATAGAAGGTACACATGTAAAATGTTTGCAAAAAAGTCCGCTCGGCGACCCTTCGGCATTTTTGATAAGAGGTGCGGTGATTGCCATACGCTCGGACGATACAAGTCTTATAATTGTGAAAGAAAAACAGAAATAGAAAACCGAAATAAAAAACCATAAAAAAAGGTTGAAATTAAAAATAATTCTTGCATTTTTTGGGTAATTATGCTATAATTAATTAATTTGAGCAAAAAGTAAACTAATCCGAAGTCTTTTTATTAATTACTTGGAGGAAGATGAAGTTATGCTGCTGTTGAAAAACGCCCGTGTTGTGGATTATATATCGGGGCTTGACGGGGAAAAGGATATTTTAATTAATGCAGGTGAAATTATTTCCATATCTGAAAATATTACCGAAAACGCAGAAAGAATTATCGACTGTAAAGGGCTGACAGCGATTCCGGGATTGTTCGATATGCACGTCCACGCACGCGACCCCGGCGGTCTGCATAAAGAAGACCTGCTGACCTGCTCCGAAGCGGCGGCGGCGGGCGGTGTAACGGGGTTTTTGTGTATGCCTAATACAGTACCCGTTATTGATAACGAGGAAACCTTAAATTACTTAGCCGAAAAAGCAAAAACCTGTAAAGTAAAAATATACTCGTCCTGTGCCATAACAAAGGGACAAGAGGGTAAAGAGATATGCGACATAGGCAGGTTAAAAAAAGCAGCGAACGGAAACTTTTGTATAGCAATGACAGACGATGGCAGACCTGTTAAAAGCGCACGGGTCATGGGTGAAGCGATGATTAAAGCAGGGGACGAAAAGGTTTTAATGATTTCTCACTGCGAGGATATGGATATAGCAGGCGGCGGACTTATAAACGCAGGAATAGTGAGTATAAAGCTTGGACTCTGGGGGCTTCACCGTTCAAGCGAGAACATAATTACCTCCCGCGAGATAAGCTTGGCTCGCGATTTACGTGAAAAAGTGCATATCGCTCACGTTTCCACTAAAGAGGCGGTCGCTGAAATCCGTTCCGCGAAAGCGCAGGGAGTGGGAGTTACCTGCGAAGCCGCACCGCATCACTATACACTTACCGAGGACAAGCTCTACGAAAAAGATGCAGATTATAGAATGAACCCTCCGCTAAGACTGAGGGCAGATATTGACGCAATTATTGAAGGTCTCCGTGACGGTACGATTGACTGCATCGCCACAGACCACGCACCGCACACCCCCGATGAAAAGTATTATTTTCACACCGCGCCAAACGGCGTAATAGGCTTAGAGACCTCGCTTGCTGTAACTCTGACGTTTCTTGTTCATACGGGAAAGCTGAGTATGTTCGATATAGTCAGACTAATGTGCGTAAATCCTCGTAAAATATTGGGAATTTTTGGTATAAAAGGAGAAAACGGGGGCAGTATCGCAATAGGGCATACAGCAGATATAACTTTGTTTGACCCCTATGAGGAATGGACGGTAGATACTGCTCAGTTTAAATCTAAATCAAGAAATTCTTGTTTTAAAGGCATGAAGCTTAAAGGCAGGGTCAAACATACAATAGTAAATGGCAACGTGGTGTATTCTTTTGCACCTTGAAAATAAATTAACTCATTAAATTTTACTATCGCGACAAAATATTTTTAATTTAAACGGAGGTCACAGCTATGATGTTTAACAAGCGGAGGTTTATCAGATGCTCTTATTGTTACGATGCGGCAATGAGAACCGATGGCGAGGAGTGGAAGGAAATTGCGGTTGAAAACATATCAGCCGGTGGTCTTAATTTCTTTATGAGAACTATAAATTTTGAAATCGGAAACGAGTTAAATTTCAAACTTGAGGTTTCTGCCTACTACAAAAATGAAAACATAGCGTATACAACTATCGCTAAGGGTAGAATTGTACGCATTGTACCCGGCGAAGATGAGCGATTTGAATACGGTGTTGAATTTATCGAAAAGGATATGTCGAGCTTATCGCAGATTATCAAGTTTTTGATGTCTTAATTTCTAAAAAACTTTAAAAACAGGAGGTTTAGTTATGTCCTTTGACAGACTTATTGAAAAAATCGTACAAACCCAAAATCCATCCGTGATAGGCTTAGACCCGAAGCTTGAATATATTCCGGAATTCATAAAAGCCAAAGCGTTTGCCAAACACGGCGAAACGCTTAAAGGCGCGGCAAACGCTGTTTGGAAGTTTAATAAGGGATTGATTGACGCTGTTTACGACATAGTCCCCGCTGTAAAGCCGCAAATCGCTTTTTATGAAATGCTCGGCACAGAGGGAATAAAAGCCTTTTACAAAACCGTAAAATACGCGAAAGAACGCGGCTTGTATGTAGTGGCGGACTGTAAGCGTAACGACATAGGTAGTAGTGCGGAGGGCTACGCGACCGCATACCTCGGAAAGGTGCAGGTAGGCGCGAACGAATACACCCCTTTTCCTGCGGACGCAATGACGGTAAACGGCTACTTAGGCACTGATGGAATCACGCCTTTTGTTGACGTTTGTAAAAAATACGACAAGGGTATATTCGTACTTGTAAAAACCTCAAACCCCTCTTCAGGCGAGTTACAAGACCAGATAATAAGCGATGAAATCTGCGCTGTATACGAACTTATGGGCAGTATGTGTGAAAAATGGGGCGCGCAAAGCGAAAAAAAATACGGCTGGTCAGGCGTCGGCGCGGTAGTCGGCGCGACATATCCCGCTCAGATTAAATCCCTGCGTGAAATGCTGCCTAACACGTTTTTTTTAATCCCCGGTTACGGCGCGCAAGGCGGAACGGCAGGGGATTTAAAAGCGGCGTTTAATAAAAATGGTCTCGGCGGTATCGTGAACAGTTCGCGTGCCGTTATGTGTGCGTATAAGAAAGAAAAGTGCAGTGAAAAAGACTACGCAGGGGCAGCTCATAGAGAAGCCATCCGTATGCGTAATGAATTGATTAAAGAAATCGGAGAAATCAGAATAAAATAAGGGCGAAATGTGTTGCCCGCAAAAGGAGGAACGAATGAACAAAAAGGCATGGTTAGTATTAGCCGATGGGACGGTTTTTGAGGGGCAGTCTTTCGGTGCAGAGGGAGAAGTGATAGGTGAAATAGTTTTCACAACGTCTATGACGGGCTTTCAGGAAACCCTGACCGACCCGAATTACAACAATCAGATTATAGTACAAACCTTTACGCTTTCGGGTAATTCGGGCGTGAATAATGAGGACAACACCTCGGATTATGGCGGCGCGGTCGGATATATCGTCCGTGAGCATTGCAGTAAGCCATCGAATTTCCGTGCCGAGACGACAATTGACGAGTTTTTAAAAGAACGTAAAATCATAGGACTGTGCGGAATAGATACAAGGCGTTTGACACGGATACTCCGCGACAAAGGCACAATGAACGGAAAAATCACAACCACGGAGCCTGTAAATCCTGACTTAAAAGAAATAGCGGGGTTTTCTCCCGGAACAGATTTAATCAGCGTAGCAGAACCGGCAGAGTTTAAGGCGGCAGAACCAAAATACAAAGTCGCTCTAATCGACTACGGACACAAGCGCGAAATCATAAGATTGCTGAACATGCTCGGATGTGATGTGGATTTAATCCCCTTTACCGAGTCTGCCGAAAGTATTATAGACGGCGGTTACGATGGCGTGGTGCTATCCAATGGTGCGGGAAACCCGTCCGAATTAAATGAAGAAATCGAAACAATAAAAACGCTGAAAGACAAAAGAATCCCGCTTCTCGGTCTGGGGCTTGGGCATCAGTTGTTGGCTCTCGCGAACGGAGGTACAACGGCTAAATTAAAATACGGACACAGGGGTGCGAATCAGCCTGTAATTGAACTCGAAACGGGCAGGACTTTCATAACTTCGCAGAATCACGGTTTCATCGTCCGAAGTATACCCGATGAGACAGGTAAAATCACCCACGTAAACGCCAACGACAGAACCTGTGAAGCAATAGAATATAAAGAGAATCCCTCTTTATCGGCGCAGTTTATACCTTCCGACAGCGGCGGAGTTAACGCAACTATATGTTTTATTGAGAAATTTATTGAGCTTATAAAATAAGAAAAAATAGAAAAAGTATACCAAAAGAAAGGAAACTCTGTATGGCACTAAGAAAGGATATTAAAAAAGTTCTCGTAATAGGCTCAGGACCTATTGTAATCGGACAAGCCGCCGAATTTGACTACGCAGGAACGCAAGCCTGCCGTGCTTTAAAGCAGGAAGGTCTTGAGGTCGTTTTAGTAAACTCAAACCCTGCGACAATAATGACAGATAAGAATATGGCGGATATAATTTACATAGAACCGCTAAACCTTGACGTAATAAAAAGGATAATAAAAATAGAAAAACCCGACAGCCTGCTCTCTACTCTCGGCGGACAGACAGGACTCACGTTGTCGATGCAGTTGGCGAAAGAAGGTTTTCTCGAAGAGCAGGGTGTAAAGCTACTCGGTGCGAATGTAGAAACAATCGACAAAGCCGAAGACAGGCAGATTTTTAAAGACACCATGAAAGAAATAGGCGAACCGTGCGTACCCTCAAAAGTCGTTGAAGACGTGGAGAGCGCTGTAGAATACGCCGAAACAATAGGTTATCCCGTGGTTGTACGCCCTGCCTTCACATTAGGCGGTACGGGCGGCGGCATAGCGGCAGATGAAAAACAGCTGAGAGAAATATCGGAAAACGGACTGCGTCTGTCACCCATAACGCAGGTTTTGATTGAAAAAGGTATATCCGGTTGGAAAGAAATCGAGTTTGAATGTATACGCGACGGTAAAGGGAATGTTATAACCATCTGTTCAATGGAAAACGTAGACCCTGTCGGCGTTCATACAGGCGACAGTATAGTAATAGCCCCTGCGGTAACGCTCGCCGATAAGGAATATCAAATGCTTCGTACCGCATCTCTTAATATAGTAAGCGCACTAAAAATTGAGGGCGGTTGTAATGTTCAATTAGCTCTTCATCCCACAAGCTTTGAATATGCGGTAATAGAGGTAAATCCCAGAGTAAGCCGTTCCTCCGCACTCGCTTCAAAGGCTACGGGCTACCCCATTGCGAAGGTCGCAACAAGAATCGCCGTGGGTTATTCTCTCGATGAGATTATAAATCAAGTGACGGGAAAGACCTATGCCTGCTTTGAACCCGCGCTTGATTATGTGGTTGTAAAATTTCCGCGATTTGCTTTTGATAAGTTCGTATATGCGAAAAAGACCCTCGGCACGCAAATGAAGGCTACCGGTGAGGTAATGTCAATTGCCGTGAGTTTTGAGGAAGCCATCATGAAGGCGGTACGCGGTATAGAACTCGGTATGGATACCATGACAAAGCCCGCTTTTGAAAAGCTGACGGACGCCGAGGTTCTCGAAAAGCTCAATGACGTTGACTGTGACCGTGCATTCTGTGTGTTCGAGGCAATAAAACGCGGAGTTTCGACAGACGAAATAAACCGCATAACCGCAATAGATAAATGGTTTATTGAAAAATTCCGTAATCTGCATAAAATCGAGCAATCTATAAAAGAAGACCTAAATGAAGAAATATACATCCGTGCTAAGAAATGTGGATTTTTAGACAGCACGATTGAACGTATTTCAGGGCAGAAACTCGCCGACAAAGAAATCGAGAAAAAATACGCAGTTTACAAGCCTGTTGACACCTGTGCGGCTGAATTTGCGGCGATGACTCCGTATTTCTACGGAACATACGATGAAGAAAATGAAGCTCTCGAATTTATTGAGGAGCATAACAAAGGTAAAAAGAAGGTAATTGTTTTCGGTTCGGGACCGATAAGAATAGGGCAGGGGATTGAATTTGATTACTGCTCTGTGCATTGCGTCTGGACGCTTAAAGAAATGGGCTATGAAGCGATTATTGTAAACAACAACCCCGAAACGGTATCGACCGACTTTGATACCGGTGACAGGCTTTATTTTGACCCGCTGACTCCCGAAGATGCAGATAATCTGATAAACACCGAAAAACCGTGGGGTGTTGTGGTACAGTTCGGCGGACAGACCGCTATAAAACTTACAAAGCATTTAACCCAAATAGGGGCGAATATCTTAGGCACACCGCCCGACAGCATAGATGCGGCAGAGGACAGGGAGCGGTTTGACGCGCTTCTTGAAAAATGTAATATTCCGCGTCCTGAGGGAACAACGGTATTTACAACCGAGGAAGCAGTGAAAGCCGCAGAAAAGCTCGGTTATCCCGTTTTGCTTCGCCCTTCTTATGTTTTGGGCGGACAAAACATGATAATAGCTCATGCAGACAGCGATGTTATTGAGTACATGAACATCATAACAACCGCAAAGATTGATAACCCTGTATTAATTGATAAATACTTGACGGGAACAGAGGTTGAAGTTGACGCTATTTGCGACGGTACGGATATTTTAATCCCGGGCATAATGGAGCATATAGAACGCGCCGGCGTACACTCAGGCGACAGTATTTCGGTTTACCCTGCTCAAACCTTAACCGAGCGAGTTAAAAAGGTCATTATCGCATACACCGAAACTCTTGCGAAGGAGTTGAAAGTAATCGGGTTGGTCAATATCCAGTACGTGGTTCATAATCATCAGGTCTATGTTATAGAGGTAAATCCGCGTTCGTCCCGAACCGTACCGTATATCAGCAAGGTTACAGGCGTGCAGATGGTTGACGTTGCGACAAGAACCATGCTTGGCGAGAGCTTGAAAGAGCAGGGGCTTCCTACAGGTTTATTCCCGGAGGGTGAGTATATTGCCGTGAAAGTACCTGTATTCAGCTTTGAAAAACTACACGATGTAGACACGCAGTTAGGACCGGAAATGAAGTCAACAGGCGAAACCCTCGGAATCGCGAAAACCTTTAAAGAAGCGCTCTATAAAGGGCTTGTTGCCGCAGGATTTAAAATGAAAAAACCTAACGGGAATACAGGCGTTCTGTTTTCGGTGCGTGATTCGGATAAGCCTGAGGTTATAGAGCTTGCGGGACGTTTTGAACGGCTCGGCTTTGATATATATGCCACGAGCGGCACAGCCACACTCTTAAACCGTAACATGATACCCGCAAATTTTGTCTACCGTATAAATGACGGGAAAGAGCCGAATGTCATCTCACTGATAGAGAGCGGAAAAATTGATTATGTTATTTCCACATCAGAGGCAGGGCGGAACCCCGCACTTGACAGTGTAAAGATTCGCCGTAAATCGGTGGAACGCGGGATTGCCTGTCTGACTTCTATAGACACGGCGAACGCACTCGCTCACTGCCTCGAAATGGGAATGAGCGTAGATGACGTGGAGCTTGTTGATATAACAAAGATTTAGCGGCGAGCCGCCGCAGGCAAAAATTTCTTCGCAATTGTTAAGATGTGGAAAATTTATAATAATAAATAGATTTCTGCTAATAATAATAAAAATCACTAAAACAGGGGGACATAATGCCTTACAGATGCGGCTCTTATCACATTATTGAAAAAACCGCCATTTCGGCGGGGGTATATTCGTATATGATTTTATGTCCCGAGGTAGCCGCAGAAGCCCGCCCCGGACAGTTCGTGCATATTAAAGTCGAGGGCTTTACCCTACGCCGTCCGATTTCAATATGCGATATAGACCGTAAAAACGGTTGGGTCAGAATCGTCTTTGAGATTCGCGGACATGGTACGGCAAAATTAACCGACGCCAATGTCGGGGACAGTATAGACATGATTGCACCGCTCGGTAACGGTTTTACTATTCCGGAGGATATTACGCCGAGCAGAAGAATAGTAACTGTCGGCGGCGGTATTGGGATACCGCCCCTGCTCGGCGTGGCAAAGGTTTTCAGAGAGAAATCAACGGCAATTCTCGGTTTCAGAAGCTATGACAAGGTTATACTCGCTAATGACTTTAAGCAAAATGACGCCCGTGTGATTACCTGTACAGACGATGGAAGCGTCGGGTTTAAGGGTTCTGTTATCCTTCCCTTTGAGTCAGAGCTTGCCCAAAATGATGTTGACATGGTTTACGCCTGCGGTCCTGAACCGATGCTCGCGGCGATTATAGAAATATGTAAAAAAGCGAGAATAAACTGTGAAGTATCGCTTGAACAACGTATGGGATGCGGGGTGGGGGCGTGTGCCGTGTGTGCCTGTGAAATTGCGCGGCAAAACGGAACAGACGCTTCGGGTAGCTGTAATAATATGCTGATGGTCTGTAAAGACGGTCCGGTGTTCAAGGGCGAGGAGGTTGTACTTTGAAGAAGTGGGATTTAACCGTTAATGTTGCAGGAGTGAAATTTCCCAATCCGGTAATAGCGGCTTCGGGTGTTTACGGATTCGGTGAGTATTACACCGATTTATATCCGCCCTCACTGATGGGCGGTATTTCGTGCAAGGGGCTGACAATCAATAAAAGAGTAGGAAACCCTCCCCCCCGTGTGGCTGAAACTCCTGCGGGTATGCTTAATTCTGTAGGGCTTCAAAACCCCGGTATAGACGTTTTCATAAAAACTCATCTACCGCGTTTAAAAAAAGAAGCTAACGTAATAATAGCCAATATAGCCGGCGACACACCGCAGGATTACGCCGAGATTGCGTGCAGATTGGACGAAACAGACGTAGATATGCTTGAATTGAACATATCGTGTCCCAACGTGAAAAAAGGCGGCGCGGCATGGGGGATTTCAACCGAAGGAGCGTCATTGGTGACTAAAACTGTTCGTGCGGTTACGAAAAAGCCGCTCATGGTAAAGCTGACCCCGAATGTCACAGACATAACCGAAATCGCCAAAGCCGTTGAGAACGAGGGCGCTGATGCTGTTTCATTAATTAATACGCTTCTCGGTATGAGAATAGATATTAAAACAAGACGTCCGATTCTGCATAGAAACGTAGGTGGACTCTCGGGACCCGCGGTATTTCCCATAGCTGTAAGGATGGTCTGGCAGGTTGCGAATGCGGTCAATATAGATGTAGTGGGTATGGGCGGTATAAATTCCGCTGAGGATGCCGTGGAAATGATGCTCGCGGGAGCAAAAGCGGTTCAAATCGGTACAGCTATAATCTCCGACCCGTTGGCGCCGCTAAAAATAATAGGCGGTTTAGAACATTATATGGACATAAACGGAATGAAAAGAATAGCCGAAATCAGCGGAACGGTCAGACCGCATTAAATAAAAACGCCTCCGGAAAACCGGAGACGTTCAAAAAGGGTTCTACTTTTTTACTTTAGCTTTTGCGACGGTTTCTTTTAAGAGCTTGCCTGCCTTAAAAGCGGGAACCTTTTTTGCCGGAATCTTAATCTTTTTCTGTGTACGGGGGTTAATACCTTCTCTTGCGGCGCGTGTACGAACTTCAAAGGTTCCGAATCCAACAAGGGAAACCTTTTCGCCTTTTTTAAGAGATTCGGTAATACTCTCAATTACAGCGATGAGAGCGGCTTCGGAATTTTTCTTGCTGAAACCTGTTTTTGCGGCTACGGCGGCAACTAATTCGATTTTAGTCATTATAAACTTCCTCCAAAAAACATTTGTATACACTTATCCCAAAGTGAATCAGTATATGTCATATTATATCATAAAACTGAATTTTGTCAATTAATTAAAAGTATTTTTCTAAAAAATCTGCTTTTTTGTAAAACTTTATAAAAATTAGCCCGAACTATAGTACTTATATTGTATACTTTTACATTTAAAAAAAATATATTGGTTACAGTTATCTTTAAAAAACAGGAATCATACAGATTTCAGCACTTTTTAAAAGGAGGAAAAGAAATGTACAGACGAGAAAAGTTTACTAAAATTCTCAGGATAGGCGCGCTCATTCTTGCCGTTATTTTTATTCTGGGTATAATCCTCGATTCAGTAGGGATGTTTTAATTGAGTATTTTTTACGTTTAGGTTGACAAATCGCATAGTTTATGTTAAATTAAAATAAAAGCTTTGAGAGGGTATAAAAAGTTTGAAAGTAACTCCTCGGTAATCAGGGAGAATATATTTTCAAAGCACGTTTGTGCAGAAAGGACATGGGTCATAAATATGGCAAAAGTTATAGTAGAAACATCGGCGAGACATGTACATCTGACAGATGAGGCGTTAGAAGCTCTTTTCGGTAAGGGTGCAGTGTTGCACGAGAAAAAGCGTCTTTCTCAGCCCACTGAGTTTTCCACAGAGGAAAGGGTAAACGTCATAGGTCCGAAAAAAGAACTCGCGAACGTAATGGTATTAGGTCCCAACAGGTCGGCGGTTCAGGTTGAAATATCAGCCACAGACGCTCGCTCGCTCGGTATTAAACCGGTAATAAGAGAATCCGGAGACGTAGCGGGGACGCCCGGTTGTAAGCTCGTAGGTCCTGCCGGAGAATACGAAATCGCGGAGGGCGTAATTATAGCCAAAAGACACGTACACATGACGCCGAAATTCGCAGATGAACACGGATTTTCTAACGGAGAGATAATTAATATCAAAATTGAAGGAACGGGCAGAGACGCTGTACTCGGCGATGTGGTCTGCCGCGTAAAGGAAACCTTTTCAGAAGCGGCACACATTGATACCGATGAATCAAATGCGGTAAATGCGAGCTTCGATATGATGGGTGAGCTTGTTAAGATATAAAAATTACTCGTCTCCGAAAGACACCCCGATATTTTTTGCCGTTATGACTTCTTTTCCGGCAGGGTCGACAAATTTCTGCTTCATAGCCACATCGGAAAGCGGATTTTCGGTAATTTCATCGTTAACCATTGCCACGGTATACCCGAATTTTCCCTTACCGATTAGGTTTGCGGCTCTCGCCCCGAATTTCGTGGCAAGTACTCTGTCATATGCCGAAGGACTGCCGCCTCTCAGTATATGTCCGGGCATAACGGTACGGGCTTCGTAGCCTGTGGCTTCTTGGATTTTATTAGCAACACGCGCTGTAACGGTGTTTTCGCCGGCTTCGGCGCGTTTTTGTACGCGTTCTTTCTTTTTCATAGCCGCCTCATTTATATCCAACGCACCCTCAGCGACAGCAACGATTGAAAAATACTTACCTGAGTCGGCTCTTTTTTGCACGGCGGCTATTACATGGTTCATATTAAAGGGTATTTCGGGAATCAGTATAATATCCGCACCTCCGGCTATTCCCGTATAAAGGGTAAGCCATCCTGCTTTATTACCCATTATTTCGATAACCATTATTCTGCTGTGAGAATTGGCGGTGGTGTGCAGTCTGTCGATTGCGTCAGTGCCAATATCTACGGCGGTGTGAAAACCGAAGGTCACAGACGTTCCCCAGATGTCATTGTCAATCGTTTTGGGTAAGCCTATGATGTTTAAGCCCTCTTCCGAAAGAAGATTTGCTGTTTTATGTGTGCCGTTACCGCCGAGCGTCAGCAGACAGTCAAGCCCCCACTCTTTATAAGTGTCTTTCATTTGCTTGACTTTATCTACATTATCCTCCTCGACAAGCTGCATTTTCTTATAGGGCGTTCTGCGCGAACCCAATATAGTGCCGCCGCGGGTCAAAATTCCGTAAAAATCAGACGGCTTCATCAGACGGCAGTGATTTCTGATTAAACCGTAAAATCCGTCCGAAACCCCCACGATTTCTACATTTTCCTCACCCATGAGCTGATAACAGGCTTTTACGACGCCGCGAATAGTGGCGTTAAGCCCCGGGCAGTCACCCCCGCCCGTGAGTATTCCGATTCTTTTTTTAGATGAATGTGACATAAATTTTCTCGCTTCCTAAATTATTTTTACCAATTTCCCAATGTTCGATTTCTCCAATTATCTAAATCCTCTGCACTGAAGTATTCACGCACGAGTGAATTTAACTCCTCTGCTTCTCCGAAAGATGTACTTGTCGACCAATCAAAACCTTGATATGTTCCTATTCTTATCGAGTTGCGGCTTTCTCCGTAACCTACCACAACATAAATGTCCACTACTGAACCGCCAATCCACTCATCAGCCGTACTAAAAGCAACAACCAAAGGGTTGAGGGTTCTCGCAGTTTCAATTATTTCATTCGGTACTTTGCTTATTTTTTCAAAGGCGGGAATATCATCTTTTTTTACTGTTCCGTCAAGGTTTACGACAGTTGAGCCTCCGCCTGACATAGAGTTGTAAACATACATCAGCAATAACTCCGAAACGTCCCATTCGCCGTGTTCTTCCCAGTACTGCGTTATTTCGGGTGTAGGGTTATTAATCGGGTAGAGGGTATTAAGTTGTTTTATGTCCTCTCCGGTGAAAACTATATCTTTATAGACAATTTCGAGTTCTTCATAATTATTAAAAGCATATCTATGAATTTCTATTACGCTGTCCGGAATGATGAATGTACTCTCGACCCGTCTGTCCGGATAAAATAATAAAATCGTTAAATCCTTATTGAAAAGTACGCCGTCTATAGAGGTGTAATAAGGGTTTTCCGGAGCAACGTCAATTCTTTCAAGGCTTTCATAACCTGAGAATCCATCGCGTTCACGTCTTCTCTCAAGTTCCATTTTAGCGGCTTTAGGTATGTTGATACTTTTTAGTGACGTACAACCCAAAAACGCATAAGACCCTACATCGGTCAAGCTATCCGGTAAAACTATATCAACAAGAGAAGTACAGCCAAAGAATGAACCACGCCCCATTTCGGCTAAACTATCCGGTAAAACTATATCAACAAGCAAAGTACAGCCACTAAAAGCATTATCTCCTATTACTTCCAACGTACTCGGAAGGATAATACTCTTTAATAATTTGCAATCTCCGAAAGCATCATTGTCTATTATTGTCACTCCTTCGGGTATAGTCACGCTTTCGATTACTTTACTATTATAAAAGGCAAAACTGCCTATCGCGGTCACGGGATAGCCGTCAATAGTAGAAGGTATAGAGACTACGCTTTCTTCTCCGTTATATTTTGTTATGGTCGCTGTCTCGTCATCTATGCGGTATTTAAAAATTTCTTCCTCTTTTTCCTCTTCCTTTGAAAGGCTGTCTTCGGACGGGGTGAATTCGGTCTCAGGTTCGGACGTTACGGCTGAAATCGAGAGTTCAGGGTCATTAAGAGAGCCGTTTATAACTTCTTCTCCGGGTTCGGGGTCAGGCACGGGTGTAGTGCCGCAGGCGGTAAGAGCCATTGCGAGTATAATAAAAACCGCTATGAACCTGCTCATAATGTCTTATAATCCTTTCCCGTGTTAATATTTATCTAAATCACTATACCATAAAAGATAAAAAAAGTCAAATGATTTCAAACTTTTTTAAATTTTAGTCACTTTTTAGCTTGACTTTTTTGCGGAAATATTATACAATAATATTATTATATTTAAAAACACGGAGGGTCTACAGCATGAGTGAATTTTTCAGCTCCATTCCAAAAATCCAGTACGAGGGGAAAGCCTCGAAAAACCCGCTTTCGTTTAAGTTTTATAACCCCGATGAGGTTATAGCGGGAAAAACTATGAAAAACCAACTTAAATTCGCGCTATCCTGGTGGCATACTATGTGCGGCGACGGAGCTGATATGTTCGGCAGAGGCACAGCTGATAAAAGCTGGTCTGCTTCTTCCGACGAAGAACGCTCAAAAAACAAGGTTCTTGCGGCTTTTGAAATCATGGATAAGCTCGGCATTGAATATTTCTGCTTCCATGACCGCGATGTATCTCCCGATTATGCCACTCTTGAAGAATCCAACGCAATGTTAGACAAAGCCGTTGACGTTATTCTTGAAATGCAGGGGAAAACCGGTAAGAAATGCCTTTGGGGAACCGCAAACTGTTTCTCACATCCGCGTTATATGAGCGGTGCGGGGACGTCCCCCTCGGCGGACATATTCGCTTTTGCGGCGGCACAGATTAAAAAGGCTCTCGAAGTCACAGTCAAGCTCGGCGGAAACGGTTATGTTTTCTGGGGCGGACGCGAGGGTTATGAAACGCTCCTTAATACAAATATGGGCTTAGAGCTTGATAATTTGGCTCGTCTCATGCGTCTTGCCGTTAATTACGGGCGTTCAATCGGCTTTAAAGGCGATTTCTACGTAGAACCCAAGCCGAAAGAACCCACAAAGCATCAGTACGACTTCGACAGTGCAACCGTTATAGGTTTCCTTCGTAAGTACGGACTTGATAAAGACTTTAGACTAAACATAGAAGCTAACCATGCCACTCTCGCTATGCACACATTCCAGCACGAGCTTCGCGTAGCGCGTGATAACGGAATGTTCGGCTCAATAGACGCTAACCAGGGCGATACACTCCTCGGTTGGGATACTGACCAGTTCCCGACTAACGTATACGACACCACGCTTTGTATGTATGAAGTGTTAAAAGCCGGCGGCTTTACAAACGGCGGTTTGAACTTCGACTCTAAGGCACGCAGGGGTTCGTTTACACCTGAGGATATTTTCTATTCTTACATAGCCGGTATGGATGCGTTTGCTCTCGGACTTCGTATTGCCGATAAAATTGTTACCGACGGCAGAATTGAAGATTTCACGGCGAAGCGTTATGCAAGCTGGAGTACAGGCATCGGAGCAGACATTATCGCGGGTAAAGCAGATATGGCGGCTCTCGAAAAGTACGCACTCGAAAAGGGCGAGGTCATCGGCTCTGTCACGAGTGCGAGACAAGAAATGCTCGAAGATATTTTAAACGATATTATGTTTGGATAATAGGTTTTGCTTTGGGGGGCGCTGTCCGCAGCGTCCCTCGGTTATGCGAAACTTTCGGGACGCTTGTGTGAAGCGTCCCTACAAATACCCAATGAAAGGAAACAAAATTATGGCATATATTCTCGGAGTTGATATAGGAACATCCGGTACAAAGACCGTCCTGTTTAGTGAAGACGGTAAGGCGCAAGCGAGTTCCACGCACGAATATCCGCTTTATACCCCTCAAAACGGCTACGCCGAGCAAAACGCCGAAGACTGGTGGCATGCGGTAACGGAAAGTATAAGAGACGTACTTGCTGAAAGTTCGGTAAATCCCGCTGATATTAAAGGGATTGGCTTGTCGGGGCAGATGCACGGACTTGTCATGCTTGATGCTGATAACAAGGTAATTCGTAAAAGTATTATCTGGTGTGACCAACGCACGGCAAACGAGGTAGACGAACTTAATGAAAAGGTAGGACATGATAAGTTAATTGAGATAACCGCGAACCCCGCAATAACGGGCTTTACCGCGGCTAAAATCCTTTGGGTCAAGAACAACGAACCCGAAAACTACGAAAAGTGCCGTCATATCCTACTCCCTAAGGATTATATCCGTTTTATGCTTACGGGCGAGTACGCAACAGAAGTCAGCGATGCTTCGGGGATGCAGTTACTTGATATTCCGAAACGTGACTGGTCTGATGAAGTGTTACAAAAACTGAGCATAGACAAAGCTCTGCTTGCAAAAGTGTACGAATCACCCGACATAACCGGTGAAGTCACCGCAAAGGCGGCGGCTCTGACGGGGCTTAAAGCAGGAACACCTGTAGTAGGCGGTGCGGGCGATAACGCCGCCGCCGCAATAGGCACGGGCGTTGTAGAGGATGGCAAGGCATTCACGACAATCGGTTCATCGGGCGTTGTCTTCGCACATACAAGCAAAATCTCAATCGACAAGGGCGGGCGTGTTCATACTTTCTGTTGCGCCGTTCCGGGTGCGTGGCATGTTATGGGTGTTACGCAGAGTGCGGGTTTGTCTTTAAAGTGGTTCCGTGACAATATGTGTTGGGGCGAAATGGAAACCGCGCTTCTTATGGGCGTTGACCCTTATTATTTGACCGATAAAGCGGCTGATAAGGTACCTATCGGTGCGAATGGGCTGTTGTACCTGCCGTATCTGAACGGAGAACGTACACCTCACCTTGACCCAAACGCGAGAGGCGTTTTCTTCGGGCTTTCGGCAATGCACAAAAAGAAAGAGCTTATCCGCGCCGTAATGGAAGGTGTAGCCTATTCAATGCGCGACTGTGCGGAGGTAATGCGCGAAATGGGTATAAGCGTGAACGATATGATGGCGTGCGGCGGCGGCGGAACTTCACCGCTGTGGCGGCAGATGCTCGCGGACTTGTATGCGTGTCCCGTAAAAACGACCTTAAATAAAGAAGGTCCCGCGCTTGGTGTTGCACTTCTTGCCGCTGTCGGAACGGGCATTTACAAGAGCGTACCCGAAGCTTGTAACGCGGTAATCAAGCCTGAGCGGATTCAAGAGCCTATTGCGGAAAATGTTCCCAAATATAATAAAGTATACTCTTTATATAAGAGGCTTTATCCTGCAATGAAGGGTATGTTTGCAGAGCTTGCGGAGTTATAATTATAAATAATAAAAAAGGAACGGATTAAGAAATGAAGTATAACGCAATGGTCGGGCAATCAGGCGGTCCCACAGCCGCCATTAACGCAACCTTGGCGGGCGTCATACGCGGAGCGTTCGCAAATGACGAAATAGACAAGATTTACGGGCTTCAGCATGGCGCGGAGGGACTTATAAATAAGAAGTTCACGCTTCTTAATGATGTATTCAAAACCGATGAAGACTTAACACTGTTAGAGCTTACCCCCGCGGCGGCTCTCGGCTCGTGCAGGCTTAAACTCCCTAAGTATGAGGAAAAGCCCGAAACCTATACTGATATATTCGCCACTCTCGCCGAAATGAACGTAAAGTATTTCTTTTACATCGGCGGAAATGATTCTATGGATATGGTGCATAAACTGTCAAGCTATGCCGCAAAAGTAAACAGCGATATTCGCTTTGTCGGCGTGCCTAAGACTGTCGATAATGACTTAATGGGAACAGACCATACACCCGGTTACGGCTCTGCCGCCAAATATGTTGCGACGACTTTACAGGAAATTGTACGTGACTGCGCAGTTTATACAACCAAAGCCGTCACAATAGTCGAGGTCATGGGACGCGATGCGGGATGGCTCACGGCGTCTGCCGCTTTACCGCGTTTAATCGGCACAGGCGCACCCGATTTAGTCTATATGCCGGAAGTTGACTTTAACCTTGAAGAATTTTATGAGGATGTCGAGAAAGAGTTTGCAATAAAACCTAACCTTACTATTGCTGTCTGTGAGGGCATACGCTTTGCTGATGGTACATATGTTGGAGAGGGGGCGCAAAGCGGCGTTCGTGACACTTTCGGGCATAAATACCTTTCAGGGACGGCGAAATATTTAACAGAGCTTGTAAAAGAAAAGTTCGGCTGTAAGGTCAGGGCGGTTGACCTAAACCTGCCTCAGCGTTGCGCCGCACATATCGGTTCGCTCACTGATATAGAGGAGTCTGTCGCTCTCGGAAAATCGGCGGTAGGATTCGCCGTTTCCGGAAAAACAGGGATAACAATGGCGTATAAACGCATATCCACAGAGCCTTATAAAATCGAAATCGGCTGTGAAGATGTTGCGAATGTCGCTAACAAGGTATACGAAGTACCGCGTAAATTTATAAACGAACGCGGAAACAATGTCACCGATGAGTGTTTAAAGCATATAGCTCCTCTGATTCAAGGTGAAACAAAGGTGGTATATGAAAAAGGTATGCCTGTACATTTTGTAATCCCGAAATAAAACTTGTAATCCGCGGAATAATATGTTAAAATATTAATAACCCAAAAAATGAAAGGAAATTTATACTTATGCTTGTTACAACGAAAGAAATGTTCAAAAAAGCCTATGAGGGGAATTATGCAGTCGGTGCATTTAATGTCAACAATATGGAAATCGTTCAGGGAATCACCGAAGCGGCACAGGAGCTGAAAGCGCCTGTCATTTTACAAGTCAGCGCGGGGGCGCGTAAGTATGCCAATCATACATATCTCATGAAGCTTATCGAAGCGGCTGTCGTTGAGACTGATATTCCGATTGCTCTGCACCTTGACCACGGAGCGGACTTTGATATTTGTAAGAGTTGTATCGACGGCGGGTTTACATCGGTTATGATAGACGGAAGTCATCACAGCTTTAATGACAACATTGAACTCACGAAAAAGGTAGTTGAATATGCCCACGCAAAAGGAGTTACCGTAGAGGGTGAGCTTGGCAGACTTGCGGGGGTTGAAGACGATGTTAATGTTTCAGCCGAAGACGCTTCGTATACTCGTCCCGAAGAGGTAGAAGAATTCGTGAGTAAAACCGGCGTTGACTCGTTAGCGATAGCTATCGGAACCAGTCACGGTGCATTTAAGTTTAAACCCGGACAAAAACCTCAGCTTCGTTTCGATATTCTTGAAAGAATTACTGAGCGTTTGCCCGGATTCCCAATCGTTTTACATGGGGCGTCCAGTGTCCCGCAGAATTTCCTTGAAGAAATAAATAAATACGGCGGCGATATGCCGGGCGCTATCGGTATACCCGAAGAAATGCTCCGCACGGCGGCAAAAAGTGCGGTATGTAAAATTAATATAGACAGTGACATACGCATGGGTATGACTGCCGCAATCCGCAAATATCTCGCCCAAAACCCGTCACACTTTGACCCTCGTCAGTATCTTCTTCCCGCTCGCCAAGCCGTGAAGGATATGGTAGCACATAAAATTAATAACGTACTCGGTTGTAATGGAAAAGCTTAAAGGAGGTCATACAAATGAAACTATTTATTGATACCGCAAATACCGATGAAATCCGCAGAGCCGCCAATATGGGCGTGATTTGCGGTGTGACAACTAATCCCACCTTAATCGCAAGAGAGGGACGTGATTATGTAGAGGTCATCAAGGAAATAAGCGGTATAGTTAACGGTCCGATTTCAGCAGAGGTTATCGCACTCGAAGCGGATAAGATGGTGGAAGAAGCCATCCCGCTTACAGAGATTCATGAAAACGTCGTAATTAAACTGCCTTTTTGTGAAGAAGGGCTACAAGCCTGTAAGGTATTGAGCGAAAAAGGAATAGACACAAATGTGACACTCGTTTTCTCCGCTCCGCAAGCTCTGTTGGCGGCGAATGCAGGTGCGACTTATGTTAGCCCTTTCCTTGGGCGGCTTGACGATGTGGGTATGGATGGTTTGGCTCTGATTGAAGAAATCGTAGATATTTACGATGCACAGGGTATACCGACCGAGATTATAGCGGCGTCTATAAGAAACCCCATTCATGTGACACAGGCGGCTCGTATAGGCTGTGACATTGCGACCGTGCCTTTTAGCGTAATAATGAAGATGCTTAATCACCCGCTGACGAGTATTGGGATTGAGCAGTTCCTCAAAGACTGGGCTGAATTTGAGAAAAAATAATGGAGATAGTTTATATATCCGAGAATAAAATTTTCTTCAAAAACAGCGGACAGCCCACAGAGTTATCGTCTCAGAGGGTTGAGAAGTATAAAAAAGCCCTCGAAAGCATAAATAAGCGCAGCGAATGGAAAACTTCGGGAAAAGGCGCGCAGTTTACGGGTTCATATGCGCCGAGCGGTGAAATTTACGCCGCCGCCGCATACATTTCCGGGCTTTCAAAATACGAGGACGGCTTTCTTTATTCAATCAACCTTGACGGCGTTGGCGGTATTTACAAAAAAACCACCCATGATGATTATATTGAAGGTCACGTAACCGCTAAAGACAAATTGCAAATCAGAGATATTAATATTAAAGGTAATAAATGCACAGCAAGCGTGGGTTCAAGTGATACCCGTAATCTTGCTGTGTTTGCGTTGCCTTCGGGCGGTTATGAGGAGCTTACAGAGGGCGACACCCGTGAGGATTTTCCGAGTTTTTCCATGAAAAATAACAGGATTTTATTCTCCTCGGCGGGACTTGCCCGTTATCCGAACGGCGCGGCGGTAGTGGGTCCGTATGCGGCTATGGTTTTTGAACTTGATAGCGGCGAAATGAACGAATTGTTTTACGACGAAAATTTCGACTTTATACGAGTTAAAGAAGATGCACACGGCAACATATACTATATAAAACGTCCATACGGCAATGAGAAAAATGAAAACATTTTGCTTGACATTATTCTATTCCCTTGGCGAATGATTAAGGCGATTTTCGGATTTTTCAATTACTTTTCCGTGATTTTCGGGGGACAGTCTTTGCGTAATAATAAAGACCCCCGGGTCTCGGCTAACATGAAGATGAAACAAAAATCCGAACGAGAGCTGTTTATTGACGGGAATGTAATAAATGCAGAGCGAGTGTATAATGCCAATAAACAAAAAGGTGAAAAATACCCCGGGCTTATTCCGCATAGCTGGGAGCTTATTAAAATTGATGCCGTGAGCGGTGAAAAAGTTTGTATTAAAAAAGGCGTGCTTGATTACACGATTTGCGAAGACGGCAGTATTCTCTATTCAAACGGACACGCAATCGTAAAGATTACAGGCACAAAAGAAGAGCTTGTTGAAAAATGCAGGCTTGCAAACAGTATGATTATTATATAGAGGTATCATGGGTAAACAACTTAAAGAATGTTTGAAAGAGCATGAAAAAGTTCTTTCAGATGAAGAAATCAGGTCTTCCGCAGAGTGGAACGCGTTGGCGGAAAACCTTATGATTAGAATTAAAATATTTCAGCATGAGCGGCTTATTCATCTTATAGTGACTATGACTATGTGTTTGCTCACCATAATCGTTGCTTGCGCCTTGTTCACGATTGGCGAGGCGGCTTTGGTTCCCTTTATGCTGTTGTTCGTCATGATTCTGATTCTGACAGCGGCGTATCTTTCGCATTATTTTAAGTTAGAAAACGGCGTACAGAGTTTGTATGGGTATTATTACAAATTACAGGAAAAATCGAAAAAAGTGTAAAATTTTTGTGAGAATATCAAAATATCAAAAAAAACATAGTAATAAACAAAAACGGTTGAATTTTCAGCCGTTTTATGCTATAATTAAAGTCGAGGGTACGTTGTCTTTACAGCGAACCTAAGAAGGAGGGAAAAATGTATAAAGATTTAATTGACACAATCGGTTTTGTCGCGGCGGGCGACCCCGTGCTTGCGGAGGCTATGAAAAATGAGCTTTTACGTCAGCAGAGGAATCTTGAGCTTATTGCCAGTGAAAATATTGTTTCTCCGGCTGTTATGGCGGCAATGGGCAGCGTTTTAACTAATAAATATGCAGAAGGCTACCCCGGTAAGCGTTATTACGGCGGATGCGAGTATGTTGACGTGGCTGAAAACATCGCAATAGAACGCGCAAAGGAGCTTTTCGGAGCGGGATATGCCAATGTTCAAACCCACTCAGGAGCGCAAGCGAACATGGCGGCTTATTTCGCGCTTTTAGAGCCCGGCGATATTGTTTTAGGCATGAATTTGGCACACGGGGGGCATCTCACGCATGGTTCTCCCGTCAATATATCGGGAAAATATTTTAAGTTTGTGCCTTACGGGTTAGACCCTGAGACCCAAAAGCTTAATTATGACGAAATAGAGAAATCTGCTAAAGAGCATAAGCCGAAGATGATTGTAGCAGGGGCGAGTGCGTACCCGAGGGAAATAGATTTTGAGCGTCTGTCAGTTATTGCGAAAGGCACGGGAGCGTTACTTTTAGTCGATATGGCGCATATTGCAGGGCTTGTAGCGGCGAACGAACATATGTCGCCCGTACCCTATGCCGATGTAACGACCAGTACGACACATAAAACTCTGCGTGGTCCGCGCGGGGGCTTAATTCTCACCAATAATGAAGAAATCGCGAAAAAAATAGATAAAGCGGTATTTCCCGGAACACAGGGAGGTCCGCTCATGCACGTAATCGCATCAAAAGCCGTTTGTTTTGCAGAGGCGATGCGACCTGAGTTTAAGGAATACGGCAGACAGGTGAAAAAGAACGCCGCCGTTCTTGCGGACGAGCTTATGAAGCGGGGATTTAATCTCGTTTCCGGCGGGACAGATAATCATCTGATGTTAGTTGATTTACAGTCCTTCGGCGTCACGGGAAAGGAAATGCAGAACAAGCTCGATGAGGTTTACATAACCGTTAATAAAAACGCAGTTCCGAACGACCCGCAGAGTCCGTTTGTCACGAGCGGAATCAGAATCGGTACACCCGCAATTACCACAAGAGGCTTGAAAGAAGCCGATATGGCTGTAATCGCCGAGTGCGTTTACTTAGCGGCAGTAGATTTTGAAGGTAATCGGGATATTATTAAAGAAAAAGTGGGTGCTGTTTGCGCGAAGTATCCGTTATATGAGTAATTTTTGTATGTTATAGAAAGACGGAGGGTTTTTATATGACTGCGCGAGAGAATGAGATAGTATTTAACAGAAAAAGACAAGTTGCGCCGCTTTCTGTTATAGCACTCGAAAGTGCGACAGAACTTGGACTCAGAATTAATGAGCATCTGCGTGAGTGGTGGGGCGGGAGCGGTTATAAATCTGATGGTTTTCTAATAAAAAATGAATGTCCTCGCTTTTCTTCGGGCGATGCGAAAGGAATCATCCGAAAATCCATTAGGGGAGACGATGTTTTTATTTTAATAGACGTAGGGAATTATTCCTGTACCTACAACTTTTTCGGCGAGGAAAACCGTATGTCGCCCGACGACCATTTTCAAGACCTAAAACGTATAATACAAGCCGCAGGCGGAAAGGCACACAGAATAAATGTGATTATGCCCATGCTCTACGGCGGCAGACAGCATAAAAGAAGTTACCGTGAATCTTTGGATTGTGCTGTGGCTTTGCAGGAGCTTGAGGATATGGGCGTGAAAAATGTCATTACCTTCGATGCACACGATTCGAGGGTGTGTAACGCCGTACCCTTAATGGGCTTCGATAATATTATGCCGTCTTATCAGGTTTTAAAGGCTTTAATCAAACGGATAGTCAATCTGAGAATAGATAAAGACAGCTTTATGATGGTTAGCCCCGACGAAGGCGCATTGAACAGAAATATGTATTATGCGTCTGTACTCGGAGTAGAGCTCGGAATGTTTTATAAGCGCAGGGATTATTCAAAAGTAATAAACGGTCGTAATCCGATTGTAGCACATGAATATCTCGGAAACTCCGTAAAGGGTAAGGTTGTGTTTATTTGCGATGACATAATTTCCTCAGGCGAGTCGATGTTAGAAGTCGCTTATGAACTTAAAAAACGAAAAGCGGCGAGTATATTGGTATATGCGACTTATCCTGTATTTACGAACGGTATAAAAGAATTTGATAAAGCCTGTAAAGAAGGCGTGATTGACTGCGTTTTCGGCACTAATCTGACCTATCGCACACCGGAGCTTTTAAACAGCGGGTGGTATCATGACGTCGATATATCCAAGTATATAGCGTATTTAATAGCCGCACTGAATCACGATATATCAACCGGCAAGGTAATAGACCCTCATGTTAAGATACGTTCGCTTTTAAAGCAGTACAGCAGAGACGGCGTAATAAAAGATAAGGAGTTTGCTCTGTAGTATGAGCGACACGAAAGGAGTGACCTCTATGCCGCTCGCTGAAAGAATCCGTCCTAAATCTCTCGCCGAATTTGTGGGGCAATCTCACTTAGTCGGCGAGGGGAGAGTGTTACGAAAAATAATCGAGAGCGGTAAAATTCCGAACCTGATTTTTTACGGAGCATCGGGGACGGGTAAAACCACACTTGCAAACATCATAGCCGAAAGTGCGGAGTTGCCTCTGCGAAAACTCAACGGGACATCAGCTTCTACCGCCGATATTAAAAGTATTATCGCCGAAACCGATACGCTATTCGGACGCGGCGGTATACTGCTCTATTTAGATGAAATCCAATATTTTAATAAAAAACAGCAGCAAAGCCTTCTTGAGTTCATAGAAAATGGTGATATAACGCTCATCGCCGCAACCACCGAAAATCCCTATTTTTACATCTACGGCGCGATTCTTTCCCGAAGTACGGTCTTTGAGTTTAAGCCGCTTACCCCGAACGAAATAATCCCCGCAGTAAAACGGGGATTTGAATTATCGGGGATGAGCGGCGTAAGTGATGAAGTAGTACAAATAATAGCGACAGGCACAGGCGGCGACGTCAGAAAAGCACTTAACGCTGTAGAATTATGCACGCTTACTTGTGAAAACGGCTTGATTACACCCGAAACTGCAACTGAACTGTCGCAAAAAGCCGCTGTTAAATATGACCGCGAAGGCGACGCACACTACGATATACTCTCAGCATTTCAAAAATCAATTCGCGGTTCTGACGAAAATGCGGCTTTACATTATCTTGCACGGTTGCTTGCGGCGGGTGATTTGGCGTCGGCGTGCAGACGGCTCTTGGTCACTGCTTCGGAGGATATAGGGCTTGCGTTTCCGAACGCTGTCGTTATTGTAAAGGCGTGCGTAGATGCGGCTTTACAGCTTGGTCTGCCTGAAGCGCGGATACCGCTCGCCGAAGCGGTCGTGCTGTTATGTACAAGCCCTAAGTCAAACAGCGCGTATATAGCAATCGACCGCGCAATCTCCGATGTTAACAAAGGCTTGAGCGGAGATTTTCCGCGGCATTTACAAAACAAGCACTTTGACGGAGAAGGTGCGGCGGTCAAGGGTCAAAACTATCTCTACCCGCATGATTATCCGAATCATTATGTAAAGCAACAGTACCTGCCCGATGAAATAAAGGACAATATTTACTACGAGTTCGGAGACAATAAATTAGAGCGTGCGGCTATGGAGTACCGTGAGAAAATTCTAAAAGGTGAATAGTTTACCTCAAAAAAGGCTCTGTAAGTTTTATAATTTCGGCAGTAAGCTCAATTTCGGACTGATTTCCTTTTATTATTACTAATTTTGATTTATTACAGTTATCCGATGAGTCTAAGTTATTCTTGTCAAAAACCTCTAAAAAACCTTTTTGGGTGAGAAAATCTATAGCATTGTAAAAGCTTTGTCTTATTAAAACGCCGTCTTTGTCGAAAAGTTCGTCTCCGATTCGCGATTTTTCCATTCTTTGCGCGCTTTCTTCAGGCTCGGTGTCTATAAATACGGTCAGATTCGGCATGAGCAGACTCATAGCCGCTTTATTATATTCATATACAGAATCAAAATCACATGCAAGCCCCTGATACGCAAAATTTGAAAGCACATATCGGTCGCAAATCACATGAATACCTTTATCGAGATAGGGCTGTATATCATGTTTTATATGCTCGTATCTGTCAGCCGCAAATAGTAAAGCCATAGTGTGCGGCTCAAACTGCATTTTCCTCTTTATTGCACCTCGAGCAAGCGCACCGGGCAGACCTTCGCTCGGCTCACGCTCCTCCTTGCACTTTATACCTTTTTCCTTTGTAATGTATGTGTGTAATGATTTAAGCTGGGTAGTTTTACCTGAACCATCCAAGCCCTCAAATACAATAAACGTGCCTTTTTTCATTGTTTATGACCATTCCTTATATTTAAAGCTGTAATACTAATAGAGTTTAACACATTTTAGCTATGTTTGTCAATACCTCTGAACGTGAGAATCGAACTCCCGTAAAAATTATTCCATGATAAGACTGTAATACCGTCGGTTTTCCGTCACAATAAAGAATTTCGAGCTTTCTAATTTTCTCCGCAATGTTGAAATATGCACCGTAACCGTTCGCATATCAACAGGTATACCTGACCAAATTCGGGAGTACAGTTCTTCGGCAGTAAACTTTCGCCCCATCCCGCGTACCAATACGAGCAGTAAATCGAACTCTTTTGGTTTCAATTGTAAATCACGGCCGTTCATAAACATTATACGTTTTTCACAGTCGATTTCAAGCGCGCCTACTGTAAATCTTTCGGGTGCAGACCTTTCAAGGCTAACCCTGCGGAGCAGAGCCATGACCCGTGCCGATAAGACATTAAGGCTGTAGGGCTTTGTCATATACTCATCACCGCCTGCTTTTAATGCGGATACTAAAGAATCGTCCTCATCGACACAGGTAAGATACAAAACGGGGATATTATGGGTTTTGCGTATTTCCGCGCAAAAGTCAATACCCGAACCATCGGGGAGCATAATATCTAAAATTATCAGCTGGATTAACTCTCTTTTTAAAATATCGCTGCCTTCTGCCAAGGTAGAAGCTGTAAATACTATATAGCCCTCTTTTTCAAAGAACTCTTTATTAGTGGCGAGAATTTTAATATTATCTTCAATCAACAGGATGGTTCTCATATACTATTTCTCCTCATCTTTAAATAATGGTAGGGTAAAACTTATTTTCGTTCCGCGTCCTTCTTCGCTTTTGACCTGAATTTCTCCGCCGTGAGCCTCGGTGACTTTTTTACAGATATGGAGTCCGAGACCCGTGCCTGTGGATTTTTCACCTGTGTAAAAACGCTCAAATATATGTATTTTCTGCTCCGGCGAAAGTCCGATTCCCGTGTCTTCAACCGACACAGTAACAAAATCATTATCATAATCCACACTTACAATTATTTTTCCGTTTCGTGTGAAGCGTACCG
Organism: Oscillospiraceae bacterium; assembly: GCA_009778065.1. GTDB lineage: Bacteria > Bacillota > Clostridia > Oscillospirales > Ruminococcaceae > Ruminiclostridium_E. The sequence goes on along the minus strand of WRKM01000003.1, from coordinate 11,916 downwards.
CATTGTCAATCAGGTTAACCAATACGCCGGGAAGGTGTGCGGGGTCGGCGCTTACTAATAAAGGCTTGTCGGATAGTTCGACCTTTAGCGTATTATTATGTTCGTCAAGAGCTTGAAAACAGGTTGAGACAGTCTTGGAGATGAGACTGTTGATGTCGATTATTTGAAAATCCCTGCCCATCTCAGCGTCTTCTGCTTTGGCGAGTTCCATAAGTTGTTTTACTTTGATTTTCATACGTTCGATTTCTGAAACGGCGGTTTCCATTTTTTCTTTAATATATTCATCCGTCGTATGCCGGGCGGCGAGTTGTGACACATTCGATACAACTGTCAGCGGCGTTTTCAGTTCATGAGAAATATTCCCCAAAAGCTCGGTTTTCATACGATTGAGGTTTTCTAAGGAGGCATTTTCGAGGGCTAAACGCCGCTCATTTTCAATCGCTCTGTTATTAACTAAGTACAGTGCGAGCATCTGAGCGAAAATAAAAAATAATATACCAAAAGTAGTTAGCCCGAAAAAGCTTGTAACCCCTGCCGAGCCGAGCATATCAAGCACACCGCCCATCATGAAAATAACCTGTCCGCTAAATGATATGATATGCTCCGAGCCGAATTGTTTTATTCTTTTTAGAATACAAACAGTGCATACAATCATAACCGTAAATACGAAAATCATATGTATCATCAGATACCGCTCAACAATATTTATCGGAAAGATGAAAATAAAAATCGAAAAAACCACGCTTAAAATACATACAATGAGCGGAACGACCCGGGGTATACCATAAAGCGAGCGTACAAACAGCGAGTACAACGCACATATCATAAGCAGTGAGATATACAATCCGTAGAACTCGGCAGAGTAATCCAACCCCGGGAGCAGACTGTGAATAAAACCGCCGTTTCCGATAAGCAGGCATCCTGTTGTCAGTGAAATGAGTGCGAACCACAGGTTTACTCTTACCTCAGGCGCGAATATGAAATATCCGAGATAAAACAAAGTACACATACATGCGATGACGACGGGGATGAAATTATACGCTGTCTCGCAAAGAATACTGTATTTAGCAACATTAAACGAGCCTATGTAAAACCCATAATGAAAAATCTCGTCACGTATGATACCCGCACTCTGCACCACTAATTCAATAACCCCGTCTACAGGCTCGGCGACTGCGCTAAACGGAGCAACACGATAGACATTGTTTTCGGGTTCTTCTTGGTCAATTATACCGAAAGTCTCGGATAAACTCCCGTTAACGTATATCCTTGACGCATAGGCGGGACTGATTCCGAAAATCATAAAACTGTTATAGTCATTCGGTAAAACGAAACGAACCCTCGCCGTATTATATTGCGCTGTGCTGTCAAAAAAGCCATCGGGAACATTTTCGTACAACTCATTCGGTACTATGAGTCTGCCGTTATAATACTCCATATTCGTGATATAAGCAACCGAAGAATCAAAATTAAAACCTGTTAAATCTGCGACACCGTCCGAAACCTCTACTTTTATATGAGGTACTGCGTTATTTAAGGCATACAAAATTATTACTATAGTAGAGAACAGCATAGCGAAAAACAGAGCCGCCGCAAGCAGACGGGATTTTTTTATACGATTCATCAATAAACTCCTGTTCGGATGTTCTTTACTCATTATAATACATAAAATAGAAATAATCAAGGGATTTTAGAATATTATCGTTATATTTTTACAGCATAATTTAAAGTTTTATTACATATGGATAAATTTAGTAAATTATATATTAAATTGTCATTTCTATGAAATAATCATTGACATATTATAGTGTGTGTGATATAATTTATTTAGTTATAAAAACTGCTGAAAAAGAGGAGTTTTAAATATGCTCAAAAGGGAACGGCTTTTAGAAATTTCGGGATTAGACAGCGATAAGATAAGGGAGACAGACGATAAAGATTTAGAGGTCTTCGCTATCGCTGTGAGTTGTTTTATTGATGGGCTTCCCGCGCAGGAAAGGGATATAAAAAATGCACTCAAGACGAAAAACAGGGGTGTATTGTTTGAAACGCTAATCGGTATTTGCGATTTTTTACAGGAAGTTTTTGCAACAAAATTAGCGGAGGAGTGCTTAAATAAAATAGATTCCATGAAAGACGCTGATTTTGAGGAGCTTCAGCCGTATGTGATTGAGTTTATTAAAGCCGCTTATGTTTTGTCTATTGATTTACAAATGGCGGAAAGCGTTGAGATTGAGGAACTTCCGACTGAAGAAGAGGAGCCTAAACCCGAACTGAATAATAAAATACTCGCCGTAGATGACAGGTTCTTTTTCCTCGAGTATATTAAGTCAATGCTTGAAAATACAGGTTACGAAATCACTTGTATAAGCTCCGGCGCCAAAGCTTTAGAGTATCTCAGGGGTAATCGTCCTGACTTATTTATACTTGATATAGAAATGCCGGAGATGGACGGTTATGAGCTTGCCGCTAAAATAAGAGAATACGGACACACTGCACCTATTATATTCTTTACCGGTAACGCAAAGAAAAACACCGTAGTCAAGGCATTGCAGGTCGGGGTATCAGACTTTATTGTAAAAACAGCATCTAAAACGCAGGTTCTTGAACGGATAGGGAAGTACATAAAACCGGGAATGGCGGAATAGTGTATGTTTTAATATATTACATTCATAAAATAGCATGAATTTATTGACGAAACGATAAATTCATGCTATACTGTATTTATGAAAGATTTAAACTACTCTATTAAAAAAATCAGGGAGCTTTCAAAGCTTCCGCTACGGATGCTTCTTGACTTTATTCTTGAACCGGAATATGAAAAAGAAATTGAAGCTCATGACAGACTCAACTATGCTTTTGCGGCATGTTGCGGTGCATGTTTAAGAGGAATAGGTTTAGTACCGTATGACGAGCAGATAGACGCCGCCTGGGCGCTTTTCCGCGGAAAAGTCATAGAGATGAAAACCGGAGAGGGAAAGACTATTTCGGCTGTTTTTGCTGCGTTTTTACATTTTACAGAGGGTCGGAAAACACACATAATGACATATAACGACTATCTTGTAGAACGTGATTATAAATGGATGAAACCGATTTATGAGCTTCTGAGGGTAAATACGGCGTACATAGTCGAACAGACACCTAAAGACGAGCGAAAATCGGCGTATCGTGCTGATGTGGTTTATAATACAGCCAAAGAAGCCGGTTTTGATTTTTTGCGTGATTTTGTCGTGTATAAGCCCGAAGAGGTTTTACATGAAAATCTTGATGTTGCTATAGTAGACGAGGCAGACAGCATTTTAATTGACGAGGCGCGTATTCCGCTTGTAATAGCCGGAAGTGTGTCTACTAAGATTGACGCAGAACTCGAAAATGCGTTTACTTTTGTTAAGTCTCTGACCGAAAAGGATTACGGTATTTCTGATGAGTCTGATAACGCTTATCTGACAGATAAAGGAATAGCGAAAGCTGAAGAGTTCTTTAAAGTTAGCTTATACGATGAGGAAAATCAGTCATTACTTTCTGATATAAACGATTGTTTAAACGCTAATTTCACTATGAGCGAGGACACTGATTATATCTTTAAGGATAATGAGATTTTAATTATTGATGAATTCACGGGCAGGGTAGCGAGAAATCGTCGTTATCCGGGCGCGCTTCAAAGTGCGGTAGAACTCAAACACGGAATTAAAGCTGCGTTTCGCGGAGTCGTAATGGGGACTGTACCCCTACAGTATTTCATAAGACAATACGAGCATATCTCCGGAATGACCGGTACTGTCTATCCGTCAGATGAAGAATTTGAACTGCTTTATGACCTAAAACCCGAAAAAATCCCGCCGCACACCCCATCACAAAGAATCGACCATCCGATTGAAATATATTTTAACCGCAGAATAAAACTCGAAGCAATAAAGAAAGATATAATCCGTGCCAACAAAAAAGGACAGCCGATACTTGTCGGTGCTGAGAGTATTGAGGAAAGTGAGTTATTAACAAACCTTCTTCGGGAATCGGGAATAGAAGCCACGGTTCTTAATGCTAAAAATGATGAGGCAGAAGCTGAAATTATTAAAAATGCAGGCGTTCCGGGTGCTGTTACTATATCCACGAATATGGCGGGACGCGGGGTGGATATTTTACTCGGAGGTTTTGACCAAAGCAGAAGGGAAGAGGCTGTAAAGTCCGGCGGACTTTACGTTATCTGTACTTCAATGCGTGAAAGTTCGAGAATTAATCGTCAGCTACGCGGCAGAACGGGCAGACAAGGAGATGTAGGCGAAAGTAAGGCTTTTGTTGCGCTTGATGATGACATAATGAAGAAATACGAATTAAATAAATTAGTTTCGGGTAGTCGTCTGTCAAGGTATACAGAAGAAGCAATTACAGATAAAGTCATTGTTCGTGAAGTCCAAAGAATCCAACGTATTTCGGAAGGAGACAGGCTTGAAGAGCGTAAAAGGTTACTTAAATTCTCAATGATTTCCGAAAAACACAGAGACGCTATATTCAAGGCACGTAAAAAATTCGTCACAGGTGAAAATAAGCCGAATTTCTGGCAGGATAGCCCGGAGGATTATGTTAATGCCATCCGTAAGTTTGGAGAAGAGTGCATCAATGATTTACAAAACGAGCTGATATTAGATGTGATTAACGAGGCGTGGAGCGATTATTTGGAATATACATCGTCATTACGCGAAGGGATTCACCTTACGAGCGTGGGCGGAAAAAGCCCCGTTGCGGAATTTAACATAACCAGTCAACAATACTATGAGAGAATGGAAGAACGTGTTGTAGAAGATATGGAGCGGCATTTAAAAAATATTCTTACATTAGAAAAGATTGAGGAATATGTCATTTTCAAACCCGAAAGTATCTATACCTACTTGCAGAATGAGAGCGCAGACGAGCTTGTGAAAAAGCCCATTCTGCTTCAAGCCGTAGAAGGTGCGAGACTCCTTGATGAAGAAGATGGTCAAGAAGAAACGGGCGGAGAAGACGATAAAGAAAAAAACGATAAATATCAGAAGAAAGGCTTTTTTAAGAGGTTTTTTTCATAACATTTCAGGCAGGAGGTTCTATGAAAACTATCGCCGCAATCGCCACCCCTCGCGGAATAGGCGGCATTTCCGTGATACGTATTTCGGGCGATAATACCGTGAATATAGTACGCCGTGTTTTCAAGGCGGTAAACGGGGAAAAAATCGGAAAAATCAGCTCTAATACTGCCGTATACGGAAATACCTTTGACGGTAATGAGAAGCTTGATGATGGTATACTCACGCTATTTCTTTCTCCTCACAGCTATACAGGAGAAGATGTCGCCGAAATCACATGTCACGGCGGTATTTATGTAACCGAACGGGTTTTACGTGCCTGTCTTAACGCAGGGGCAAGACTCGCGGGTGCGGGGGAGTTCACTAAACGCGCACTTTTAAACGGAAAGCTTTCTCTTACCCAGGCAGAGTCAGTAACAGACATAATTTATTCTCACAACAGACAATATCTCGCCTGTAGCCTCGCGCAACGGGATGGCGCGCTTTTCAAAAAGATTGAAGATATTTCAGGGATTATACTTGAAATAACAGCGCAAATAGCCGCATGGATTGACTATCCTGATGAGAGTCTCGACAGTTTTGAAACAAGCTCCTTTTTAGGTCAGTTGGCTGATTGTCACGCTAAGTTACAGCTTTTACTCGAAAGTTTTGAACTCGGAAAAGTGCTTCGAGAGGGCATTTTAACGGCTATCGTAGGTAAGCCGAATTCCGGAAAATCTACAATCATGAATCTACTCACTAAGAGCGACCGCAGTATTGTCACCGATATAGCGGGAACCACGCGCGATGTTATAGAAGAGAGCGTTAATATAGGAGAAATCACTCTGCGGCTCTGTGACTGTGCGGGTCTGCGCGATGCAAAAGACGAGGTTGAAGAAATCGGCATAAATATAATGTTAAAACGCCTTGAACAGTGCGAACTCGCGCTTGCTGTTTTTGATAATTCCCGTCCGCTCGAAAAAGAGGATTATATCCTTCTTGAAAAGCTCAAAGGGAACGGACAAGCTCCCAAAAATGCAATTTGCATAATAAATAAGGCTGATTTAAAAAATCGTCTTGATTTGACCTTTCTCGCTACACAGTTCAGTAACGTGATAGAAATCTCTGCGAAAAAAAACTCATCGTTTGAACCGCTTGCGGCGGTTATTAATAAAACCTTACAGCTCGGCAGGGTGGATATGTCGGCGGGATTTATCGCAAATGAAAGGCAACGCGAATGTGCCTTTTTGGCTGAAAAGTCACTGGAAAAAGCTATAGAGGGTATAACCTCTGGGATGACGCTCGATGCACTCGGTGTAACGCTCGAAAGTACACTCGAAAGTCTTTACGAGCTTTCCGGTAAGAGCGTGAGTGAAACGGTGATAGACGAAGTGTTTAAACGGTTTTGTGTGGGGAAGTAAAAGTGCAAAAAAAGTCCGCCTTACGGCGAACCACAACTGAGATAAGACAAAAGAAGTAAGAGTAAAAATGAAAAAATACTAAGAACTTGGCTTAATATAATAGATTCTCTCGCGCGGATGTGCGTAAGAGAGTGTGCCGCGTGCTATACTTTCCATGTACTCGGCAATATGCTCATCAGACTGTAAATAGCGTTCGAGCTGTTCGTTTGCGGCACGAACCTCAGTTAACATTGCGCTGAGGGCTTCGTATTCGTCTCTTTTTTCTTGAATTTCAAGCTGCGTCGATACTAAAAGGAATACGGCGTATCCCGATATTAAAAAAAGTATAAAAATCGGCATTAATGATTCACGCTTTGCGTACTTGACCGAATGCGGTCTTTTTTGTTGTCGCCGCATTTCTGACTTCGCCTTTGATGACATTTCTATTATCACCTGCAATTAAATTATCAGAACGATTGTCTCTTATTGCGCGGACTTTCCGCGCTGTTCTTTTATTATATACTATCCTTACCTTGTTTTTCAAGCGGTTTATCAAATTTAATACGATTTTTGTTAAAAAAACGTAGATATTACTAATTTTAACCCATGAATATTGTGAAAAAATACGAATAATCTTATACAGGGGAATAAGAACATATTTTATTACAGCCGTGAGCAGTCGTTTTGTATATTTTATTATGAGTGCGGCAGTCCGCTTAACGCTTCTGACTATGAAATCCGAGGCGATAGAAACCGCACGTCCTATCGTCATGAAATAAACCGTTGCGCCGAAGATTTCACCTGCAATATAAAACCAGCGAAAACGACCCTCTCCGAATTCCATGGAATAGGCGAATGTAATTAGCCCCGCAAAAGACAGAAACAGAAAGTCTGTCAGACACACAACAAAGTCGCTCTGCCTTTTAAACAAGCGTATAATTCTTATTATCTCATAAAGAGCGGCAAAGAAAAAGCCCACCACCACAAAAGCGGACAACTGCGAGAGATTTTCGGAAATCGGCTCAAACATTTTTACGCACCTCTTATTTAAACAGCTTTGTTATAAAATTATTAGGTACTCGATGTGTATTGTCAGTGTACACAGAACTGTAAATCTTTCCGCTTATCTCCATATCTCCGCTCTCTACGTCAATCTTAACAATGTTTAACTCGTTACCTTTAATGCGTAATTCTCCCTGCGTTGTATATGCGATAATCTCTGTATAACTGAAGCCGCCTACTTCATGTACGCCGCTAAGTATAAGCCGTGAGCGATTTTCGAGTATATAGTTATGGGCTTTCGGTTTTTCCTGCATAGAAATTACCTCCCGCATCATTTAAAGGCAAAGCACGTCCTTTTTCTAATTCTATTCGATACGGGAGTAAAATATTACAATGCCTCGTACATGAAGCCTGCCTCGTCTTTAAAAGCGGTTTCAGAGATTTTTAAGACCCTGACCTTCAGAGGGGTTTTTCCTGTGCTGATTTCTATTATATCGCCTGTTTTGACTTCATATGAAGCACGAGCAGGTTTGTCGTTTACGGTGACTTTTCCGGCGTCGCATGCCTCGTTTGCGATTGTACGTCGTTTTATCAGGCGAGAAACCTTTAAGTATTTATCGAGCCGCATATCTTTCTTCCTCCTTTAAAACTAAAAGGGACGTTTTACCGTCCCTATTGTTTGTTTTTGGTTTAGTTAACTGCGTCTTTGAGGGCTTTTCCTGCTTTAAAAGCGGGAACTTTGCTTGCGGGAATCTTAATCTTCTTTTGAGTCTGGGGATTTACGCCTTCTCTTGCTGCGCGTGTGCGTACTTCAAAAGAACCGAAACCTACGAGTTGAACCTTTTCACCTTTTTTGAGTGCGCCTGCAATTGAATCGGTGAACGCTGTGATTGCCGCTTCTGCGTCTTTCTTTGTTAAGTCCGCTTTCTGCGCTACTGCCGTGATTAAATCTGCTTTAGTCATGTTTTACCTCCAAAAATTTTTATGTTTTGCGGATTTCCCGAAAAAAACGGTTCATCCGCTTCGACTTTACGAAACACAGCTTACGCTATTTAGATTTTTCCCATAAATTATCAAGTTCAGACTGTGATAAATCTGTGAGGGAATAACCTTTTTCCTCTGCTGATATTTCGACTGCCCTAAATCGCATTATAAACTTATTTATCGCTCTTGTCAAGGCTTTTTCACTATCTTTTTTTAAAAATCTTCCTAAATTACAACACGTATATAGAATATCGCCAAATTCATCTTCTATTTCGTCATCATTTTTATTTATAACAGCAAATTCGAGTTCTTGAATCTCTTCCTTTAACCTTTTTATTACCTCGTCTGTACTCGCGAAGTCAAGCCCGGCGGTAGATGCCCTTTTTCCTACTTTTTCGCCTCGCATGAGGGCAGGTAGAAGTTTAGGAATATTTTTAAAACTGTCGGAAAAACTCACCTCGCCCTTCGATTTACTCTTTAATATATCCCAATTCTTCAGAACGGCGTCGGAATTGACTGCATTTAGCTCCCCGAATACGTGTGGATGCCTATAAATCAGCTTTTTACATATCCCGTCACAAACGCCGTTAAAATCATATCCCTCGTTCTCATCGTCCGCTATTTGCGCGTGAAAGGTGACCTGAAGCAATAAATCGCCGAGTTCTTCCCTCAAAACCTCTGAATCTCCGCTGTCGATTGCCTCGGCTACCTCATAGGCTTCTTCTATGACGTTCATGCGGATTGAGATGTGATTTTGCTCCTTATCCCAGGGGCAACCTTTTTCAGAGCGTAAAAGGCGCATAATGGCAATAAGGTCAGCGATGTCGTAAGTGTCTTTTTGCAGAAACATTAAAACCCTCAAATACTTTATTTTGTTATCCTCTTTATACTATAACACAGAGTTCTGTTTATTGCAAGTATGTTTTTACAAAAACCTCTTGTATGGATTCGAGTTCTTGACTAAGGGCAGAATCTATGATATAATCATTTTTATATTAATAATTTGGGAGAAGCATTTATAAAATGAAAAAGCTTATTATATTACTTATGGCTCTCATGGTTTTATTCGCCTTTACCGCTTGCAGCGAGGATACAACCGGGCTTGAGCCAAGAAGTCCCCGTTCAAGCAGCAGCGACAGCCAAGCGCAAGACAATGAGGACAATGACGAAAATAACACCGACGAAGAAAAAGGCATCGATAATGAAAACGATAATGATAAAGGTCTTTCCGGCATCGGAGAAGAACCCGTAGGCGGCGAAGGTGATGGCGATGGCGGTGATAACGATGGTGGCAATGACGGCGATGGCGGTGATAACGATGGTGACAATGACGGTGACGGGCTTACAAACTATGAAGAATATCTTTACGGTACTGACCCTCTTAATCCCGATACTGACGGCGACGGAATATGGGACGGTGACGAAATCCCGCTTGGTTTAAATCCCACCCTATACGATACATTTGGAGACGGGATTTGTGACGGAGATAGAGTTTTCCGGCAATTCTCACAAAGAAACGTAGAAACACATGACGGCGCGGTAACGAATATTTATGTTGAAATGGATACGACAGGATACATTGAACGTAACCTCAAAATTAAAAGCATGTATGGGATTGACGTGCTTTCGACAGATGTTATAGGTCTTATAGGCGAACCTTTTGACTTTATGATTTCAACGGAGTTTTCGGAAGCTAAATTAACATTTACCGTTGACAAGAGTAAACTCGGAGAAACAAGCTTTGAAGATTTGCTTTTCCTTTGGTATGATGAGGAAGACCAGAACTTTGTTGAACTTGAGACAGTAACAGATGAAGAAAACTCGACCGTAAGCACAACGACTACCCATTTTTCACAGTATATGATTGTTGACGGCAGAGAGTGGTTCGCGGTCTGGATAAAAAACCCTTATGTCGATATGGTATTTTAAATTACCGTTTCTTTTTACCACCATATTCGCCTGAACTAAATCCTCAAGTATGTTTTTTACAAAAACCTTTTGTACGGATTCGAGTTCTTGACAAAGGGCAGAATCTATGATATAATCATTTTTATATTAATAATTTGGGAGGAGCATTTATAAAATGAAAAAGCTTATTACATTACTTATGGCACTCATGGTTCTATTCGCCTTTACCGCTTGCAGCGAGGATACAACCGGGCTTGAGCCAAGAAGCCCCCGTTCAAGCAGCAACGACAGCCAAGCGCAAGACAATGAGGACAATGACGAAAATAACATCGACGAAGAAAAAGACATCGATAATGGAAATGATAATGATAACGGTCTTTCCGGCATCGGAGAAGAACCCGTAGGCGGCGATGGCGGTGATAACGATGGTGGCAATGACGGCGATGGCGGTGATAACGATGGTGACAATGACGGTGACGGTGACAATAACGGTGCGGTTATCGTCCCCTCCGGAAACTCCGCAACCGGTGAGGCTGTTTCTTCTTTAATCGAGGCAATGCAAAGTGCGAATGTGGGCTTTGACTTCATTTTAGAAGCGGAAGGCGAAAGAATATCAGGGAACATGTGTATGGACGGCGACAAGTTTGCAATGAGTTTTAACGAGGATTTATTCGGATTTAGTATGTTAGGGCTTGAGATTTCGGAAATAAAAGTAATCGTAAAGGGAAAAATGGCTTATATCGTTTTAGACGACTTGGAAGCTTACATGGAAATGTCGGCTGAAGAGATGGGTATGGAAGATATGTTTGAAGAAATGTTCATGGGTCTTAACGAAAGTGTAAATCTTGATATAGTTGATGCGGGTCAGGCTTCTTTGAACGGAAAAACATATGATTATGAAGACTATACAGATGAATACGGCGGTACAATTCGCTATTATATTGACGGTAGCAGTGTGGTCGCAATTGGGTCGTTAGAAGAGGATTTCATAATGTATATCTCTAATATAACATCTTCAATCCCTGCGTCTATGTTTGATGTACCTTCGGATTATTCGGATTTGATGGAAATGTTTTAATATTGATTTATAAATAATAACTAAGCCGCCGTAAAGACACGGCGGTTTTACTTTTAAAAAATCCCGCCATCAAGGCGGTTTTTTTCTGAAATTTATCCTACACCTACAATAATCTAATTTAATCTATATATATCATGAAATTAATAAGAATATGCAATGAATAATTGCAAATGTAACAACACAAATCAACAAAAATAACCTTAAATCAAGAATATTTAAGGATATGCAACGAATAATTGCAAATATAACAACACAAATCAAGGAAAAACAAGAAAAATCAACAAAAATCAAGAAAAAATAAGGACAAAAAACAATACTTTTTTCGATAATTTTCTGTTATTATTAAAAAATAAGATGTAGAACTAAATACACCTTATAAACTTTAAAACATTTTTGTAAACCCTTAGGGGTAGAAAGGAAACGTCATGACAGGAAATTTTAAAAAGGTATTGAGCTTTACCATTTGTTTTGCTATAATATTAAGTATAGCAACAACCGTACCGCTCAA
>WRKM01000002.1 GCA_009778065.1 Oscillospiraceae bacterium | reverse complement strand
CGCCATTTACACCTACAACCCCGATAACATGCGTCAAAGTAAAACCGTAAACGGCGATACCGTACAGCATATTTGGCTCGGCTCTGAAATCGCGCTTGACATTTCTGCGTATGATGTGGTAAGCTATGTAGGGGGAATAAAATCAAGTTACGGCTGGCATTTGTTTAACGCTCATGGTGACGTGGTTCAGCTCGCCGACGACTACGGAGATGTTATCCGAATCTACGACTACGACCCGTTTGGGAATCAGCTCCAAGACGAGGATTTGACGGATTTTAACCCGTATAGATACAATCGTCAATACTATGATTTTGAGAGCGGGTATATCTATCTTAGGGCAAGATATTACAGCCCCGAAATCGGGCGTTTCATCAGCGAAGACCCCGCTTTCGACGGGCATAACTGGTACATCTATGCCGCCAATAATCCGGTGATGTTTGTTGACCCGGGTGGCATGTTCATTCAAGCTACGGCAAATTGGGTTAACAGGCAGGTCAAAAACTGGCAACAAGGCGTAGAGATTTTAAAAGATTCAGATAACGCTTTTGTTCGAGGTGTAGGATATTATAGCGGTTGTGTTGGCGCGGGTATAGGCGCGACTGCGAATTTTTCTCATGGCGTAATAGACGGGGTATCGGAGAGCGTTACTTTTGGTGTTTCAAATAATATCGCTATAAGGAATAATAATGCTGCTCATTCGGTGGGTAGGGTTGTCGGGAACGCAAGTTCATTGCTTGCGGGTTTGTTAGGTACTGTTTCTTTCGGTGGAACAACAGTGGGTTTAACGGCATCGGGCGTAGGAGCTATAGCCGCCCCTGCTACTGCCGCCGCGACAGCCGGAAGTGCCGCAGTCGCCGTGTCGTCGGGTAAGCATCTTGTTGATAATATTTCGATGATGTTTAAAAGAAATAGCGGAAGTTCAGATTATAATTGGAATAAAATTGATAAGAATCAACTGAAAAAAGAATTATCTGAAAGATACGGCACAGACCCCCATACTGTCAAAAAAGAATTCCTTGGCAATAAAGCAAACGTTGACCGTTATGACTTAAAAGTTGATAAAAACTCAGGCAGACTTGGGGTTTTTGAAAAGTCAACGAGTAGATTAGTTGATATTACAGATTATTTTGTAAAGTGAGGTTTTAATGATTAAAACAACAGTGAGAGCCTATATTGTCTTAGTTGGTGATGATTATGATGTTAATCATGTAACACAAGAGCTAAATATTATGCCAACTTGGACTAACGACAAAGATGAAATATTACGTCATGGAAGAAAGAGGGGCTATATGGAATGGGCTATAGATACCGGCGATGAGCCCTCTCTTGATAATGAAATTCAACTCAATAAAATCTTATTACCTATCAGAAATAAAGCAGACATAATGTGTAATTTAAGTGAACTTTATAATGCGAATTGGTATATAATATTTGTCGTTAGAATTGAAAACGGAGATACACCATCAATGTACCTTTCAAAAGAAAACATTAAATTTATTTCCTCAATTAATGCTTCAATTGATTTTGATGTTTACGTCTTGTCGGCAAGGGAAGAATAGAACATGATTTTCCGATAAGGAGGGGATACGATTGGGTAGGATAATAGGAACACTAACAAAATAATTAATAAGGGGGCTTACTATGAACTCATGTACTGTTTCTTTTAGAATTCTTGGTGTAGGTTTACAACCTGAAAATATTAGTAACCAATTATTATTTTTGATAAAAATAAAAACTGGAGCAGGAAAGCACGATGAGAAAAATCGGAATTTCCGATTTTTCTACCAAACCCACAAACTTCTATAGTTTGGAAATGTTCATTGCTGTTAGAGTATGACAAATATAAATCTAAACTGCCCGATGAACTCACCGATGTTGAAAGGGATTATTTAGAGGCATTGAAAGATATGCAAAAGCGATTGAAAGAAAGCAAAAATATATTAGCATAAAACCATTGACGGGTCAATATTTTTATGGTATAATCTTGGTAAGTGCTTAAAAATAATAAAAAATTATTAATTCGATAAGGAGCTAAACATGAAAAAAAAGGAAAACAATACCCGCATAAAGACTATATGCGAGCCGACACTGCGCGAATCTGTAAGGTCAGGCGGTTGCGGAAACTGCCGTGCTTCCTGCCAATCTGCCTGTAAAACCTCCTGCACAGTGGCAAACCAAAGCTGTGAAAGGCTCTCAAAGACGTCATAATGTGCGAAATTAAAACCCGGCAGGGTGCGGAGCTTCATAGGTTCAAACAGGGTGACCATTGTATATTACTCGATGTTTGCGGCGGCGGCGTTTATGTCGTGGATGAGCAGATTTATAACGCTTTGGGCGACTGCGATTATTCTAAAACGCCCGAATATGCCGAGCTATGCGAAGCAGGGCTGTTTAAAGACAAGGACGACTACGCCCAATATGCCGATATGAACGTAAAAGCACCGTTAAAAGCTATCTGCTTACAGGTGTCACACGAATGTAACCTGCGTTGCGGCTACTGTTTCGCCGAAGATGTTGTTTCGGGAGAGACTTCGTACCGAAAAGGCATCATGTCCCCCGAAACCGCAAAAAAAGCCGTTGATTTTCTGATTCGCGGTTCAAGAGAGCGTAAACATTTAGAAATCGACTTTTTCGGCGGTGAGCCGCTTCTTGCGTGGGACGCAATAACTCAAGCCGTTGAGTATGCCAAGAAGCAGGGCGAAAAGCATGAAAAACAGTTTAAATTTACGATTACGACTAACGGGATTTTACTCGATGACGAAAAATCCGATTTTATTAACCGTGAAATGAACAATATCGTGATGTCGCTCGACGGACGCAGAGAAACAAATGACAGATTCCGCAAATGCGTAAACGGTAAAGGCAGTTATGACTTAGTTCTGCCGAAATTTAAAAAGTTAGTGGATTCTCGTATCGGTAATAAAAAAGACTTCACGGATTATTTTATCCGAGGAACCTACACAAGCTTTAACCTTGATTTTGCGAACGATGTGTTAAAAATAGCCGAAGAGGGCTTCAAGCACATCTCAATTGAACCCGTGACAGCAGAGCCGCATCTGTCTTTCGCACTTAAAACTGAACACCTACCCCGAATAAAAGACGAATACGACAAGCTTTTTGAAATTATGCTCGTACAAAAGCCCGACTGGTCATTCTTTCATTTTTGTATCGACTTGACTGACGCGCCTTGTATTTTAAAGCGTCTTCGCGGTTGCGGCGCGGGTAACGAGTACATAGCCATCACGCCTGACGGAAGTATTTTCCCCTGTCATCGTTATGTCGGTATTGAAACCCTGAAAATGGGAAATATTAACGATGAGCGGTTTTTTGAGGAACACGGCGAGCGAATAAAAGCATATTTCGCTAAAACGCATATATACGCGAAAAGCAAGTGTAAGACTTGTTGGGCACGGTTTTATTGCGGCGGCGGCTGTAACGCCGAGTTTTACATTTTTGAAGGTGATGCAAACGTCCCGTCCGACATATTTTGCGAGTTGATGAAAAAGCGGATTGAATGTGCACTCGCGCTGACTGTCGCCGAGAAAATAACAGAAAACCTATAACAAACCAAATGGAGAAGGATATGGATAATTTCTTAAAAGACAACCGCGATTATTATTATCGCACAGCAAACTACGAAAACACGCCTGACACCAAGAACGTCACACAAAAATCGAACCCGAAAAAGAAAAAGGCTCGCTTTGCGGTGGCGGTAGCGGCGTGTTTAACAGTCATGGCGCTCGGCATAAGCGGCGGCGCGTTTGGCGTTTACCTCTTGTCAATCCCTGTGCCGGAACAAATAGCAGGGGAAGAAAACGTCATAGCCACCCGCCCTCAGCTTACCGCTAACCCCACGGCAGAACCTAAGGAGCAGGTTAAACCCACCGAGAACATGTACTTAATCACGAGCGATACGTTAGTGGAGAATAATAATACCACGGCTTTCTCCCCTGCTGAGCTTTTTGAGGTGGTACGCGATGGAGTTGTGGGGATTGAGATTTCTTTCACGACAGGCGGAAGGTTCTCGCCCGTAGAGGAGAATGTTATGCTCGTGGGCGGCGGTTTTATCTTCACTACTGACGGGTACGTCCTGACAAACGACCACGTTATTGAGGGGGCGGACAGCGTATATGTTATAGTTGACGATTACAACGACCGAGACATAACCCACAGATATGAGGCGGAGGTTATCGGTTCTGACCAAGGTACGGACATTGCGGTTTTAAAAATAACTCGTGACGAGGCATTTAAAGCCCTCCCGATTGGCGACAGTTCAACCTTGCGCGTGGGAACCTTTGTTTCGCCGGTCGGTTATCCCCTCGGATTAGAAAAATCCATGACCTACGGTATAATATCCGGGCTGAACCGCGAATTTGTAGGCGGCGGATATGAGCTTAATTCTATACAGTTTGACGCGGCGGTCAACTCGGGAAATTCAGGCGGACCTCTGTTCGATATGTACGGCAGTGTCGTCGGCATCGTTAATAAAAAGTTAGTATTTGAAAATAAAGTGGATAATATAGGGCTTGCTATAACCATAAACGATGCAAAACCGATAATCAACGACCTGCTTTTATACGGTATGGTGATGTCGCGTCCCATGCTCGGTATTACGCCGCAGGTGCTTAACGAGTATACAGCCGCAATGTTCGGCGTAGACGTGACTTCGGGTATTTTCGTAAGAGGAATAAATCCGATGGCTCCCGCCTTTAAAAGCGACCTTCTCGTAGGCGATATAATAACTGAAATAAACGGGAATGTAGTTTCAGACGTAACAGATGTTCAATCCGCCATAAAAAATAATAAGCCCGGCGACATAGTAGAACTCACCGTCGTTAGGTACGATGAAGCGGGAAATCGCCGAACGGCGACCGTTGAGATTGAACTGGCGAACGGAGCGGAGCTTGTGTGGGATTAAAAATAAGGGAGCAGACGGTATAATCTGCCGTTTGCTCCCCTTTTTTGCATTATTGACTGTATTTGCTTCTGACTTGGTTTATTTGCTGTTGTTCCGCCATTTGTTGCGGATACCAGCCGTTTTGCTGCATGGACGCAAAAACCTTGTGCTGCATGGCGATAGAGTCGTTCAAGTTGCACTTAAATTGATTATGCAGACCTTCAGTTGACGATTCTTGCGTAGCGTAATGATACATACTCGTCAGGGTTTTCGCCGTGAGCAGTACATCCTCGATATACTCCTTATCGCTCATGGCTTTCGGCGTAGGTGTAGGCATAGAGTTTTTCCTTTCTTATTTGAGTTGACAGATTAAACTGTTAAAATGCGTTTGATGCTCCTGCGCCAAACCCGACAGCATATTTTTAAGCTGCGGGTTTTGCACTTTGTTGGAATAATCGGTGCATTTCGTTTGAAGCTGACGTTCCATTCCGAGTGAATCTTCAAGATAAAGCAGTTCTTTAGGCGTCATTGTATCAGTCCTTTCTTGTTTTGATAAAAATATTATTAGCGAATTTTGGAGATTTATGCAACATGCAAAATTCGATTGATTTTCCGGCTCTTTCATGGTATACTTAATAAAAAATTCAAGGAATATAAAAAAATGAGTGATAACATAAAAAATATAAAAAAAATCGCCGATAACCGTTCGGCGCGTCATGAGTATTTCATATTAGAAAGCCTTGAAGCGGGGATTGAGTTATACGGTACTGAGGTTAAATCAATCCGCTCAGGTAACGTAAATCTGAAAGAATCATGGGTTGAAATCAAAGACGGAGAGGCTTTTGCCGTTTCCATGCACATATCGCCCTATGAAAAAGGGAATATTTTTAACCGCGACCCACTGCGCCGCCGTCGGCTCCTCATGCACAAGAGAGAAATTAATAAGCTCTTTGCAGAAGTCAAGCAGGGCGGCTTAACATTGATTCCGCTGTCACTTTACTTTAAAGGGAGCAGGGTAAAGGTTCAAGTCGGACTGTGTAAAGGTAAAAAACTTTATGACAAACGCGACAGCATAGCTAAGAGAGACGCAGAAAGGCGGACAAAACGGGAAACCGGGCGGAATTTAAGGTGAGAATCGAGCGGAACAGTCGGCAGGTCGTTCAGAAACGCTTCCCCATCCGGGTAGGGTTTTAAAGGTGTCGACTATGGAAAACAAATTGTATCACAGCTCGCTACGCAATTGTGCAATAAATACGGGCGAACATTTGAAATACGAAATATATGGCGTATGATGCAATTTGCAGAACAATTTTCTGATTTTGAAATTGTGTCGGCAGTAACTACACAATTGAGTTGGACGCATTTCGTTGAGATTTTGCCGCTTAAAAACACAAAAAACGTCACGGACTTCAAAATCCATGACGTTTTTATTATAGATATTTTATCATTTGAAGATATTCTCCGCATTTTTGCAACGGCTCGAAGCCATTGCGTTGGTAAAAATCTACCAATTTAGGGTTCTCGTCACATTCGAGGAAGACTATGCGACCGCCAACGAGTTTATGTACCTTGCCGACAATGCCGAGTGCATAATGCAAGATAATCTGTCCGTCTATGTTGTTTTGATATTTTCTATTCTTCCCTAATTGACCGAGCAGGACAGCTTCAGTTGATTGTACATCTTTTGAAAACCCGTCTATGCGTTTAATGACAGACTTCGACAGGTTTTCGCCCAATTCGAGCGACTTGAACGTAAGTGTGAAAAACCCGTAAATTATCGGCTCGTCTTCGTTAAACTGCTCCTCGTCAACAACAAGATAAGTACGGCTTTTGTTCCGCTTATCAAACTCAAAAGCCTTGTTTTTGAGAAAATCTTCAACGTCCTTATCCCTGCACGAAAAACTATCGACAGCCGCTTTTAGATTAGACTCACGGCTCGTGCCTATGATTTTTTCGATGGGGATATATAACGGTCTAACCATTTTTCACTCCTCTTCATTTCGTCGTCCATGTTAAAATAAGGAACAAAAGGTGCTTGCTGTCTATCAAGCCCATCGGCTAATCGCTCGGCGGCTTCATCGGATAGTACTATTCTTTTATAAAATGTTTCGGTTGCCATTTGCCCACCCCTTCCTGTGTGACTGTAATCTTATTTTATCATAGTTTTTCCGAAATGTCAAACAGAAAATTTCGCTCGTCCCATGAAATCTGTGCTATAATCGAAATTAAAAGCAAAAGAAGCCTATCAAAGGGCTTCTTTTTTTACAAAATCCTTACACCTGTCTGTTTATTGTGCATTTTATTGTTTCAAGCTCAACGGCTTTTAAAATCTCACTTGCATTTACACCTAAAGCATTGGCGATTTTATATAGAACATGTATAGTAGGACTTCGTAATCCTAACTCAATTTTGCTCAAATGGCTTCTATCCACATCGGCAAGCCCGCTCAATACCTCTTGTGAAAATTGTCTTTCTTCTCTAAACCGTTTTATTATCTTACCTATAATAGCCGCTTCCATTATAATTATAATCCCCATCCTTATATTTTTAAAATTTCTCTTGACTTTTATTATAAAGGATGTTACAATAAATTATGAGGTGTATTCACCTCAATAGCTGTCAAAAAGCAGTATTTGATAGTTGACTAAATCGCATCCCGAAAAAATAAACACCTTCAGAGGTAAAACAAAATTTATAGGAGGCTCTTTACAATCATGAAAAAACGTATTTTATCAGTCTTTATCGCGGCGGCGGTAATTTTCTCATTGTCGGCGGGGTTGCCGTTTACAACAAGCGCGAGCGATACTTACCCCACCCCCGCAGGATATAATGATAACGACTATCAAAAGTTGGTATCATTCGCATTACAGGACGATAATTTGACTAAGTTAGGGTGGACTTTAGACGACCTCGCCACATGGACGGGGATTCGTTGGAATTTCGAAGCTGATAAGAGGGTAACAGAAATATACTTAAACAGAGCAAATCCGGAATATCCATTCGATCCCGTTCCGGTTCCGGACAACATAAGGTTGTCCGGGAAACTTGATGTGTCTGATTTTACCGCACTTGAGTCTTTGATTGTATCTTTTAACAAACTCACCGAGATTGATGTGTCAAATAACACAAAGCTTACACGGCTTTTTGTAGAGGGTAATCACCTCACCGAGCTTGATATAACAAATAACGCAGAACTTACAAGTTTATCTGTAAGGGAAAACCAACTCACTGAGCTTGATGTGTCAAATAATATAGAACTTGGGACTTTGGATGTAGGTAGTAACCAACTCGCCGAGCTTGATATATCAAATAACACAAAGCTTACAATTTTATATGTAGGGGGGAACCAACTCACCGAGTTTGACGTGTCAAATTACACAGAGCTTACAATTTTAAATGTAGGGGGTAATCTATTCACAGAGATTGATGTGTCAAATAATACCGCACTTGTGTGGTTGATTGTAATGGATAGTCAACTCACAGAGATTGATGTGTCAAATAATACCGCGCTTGAGTGGTTATATATAGGGGAAAACCAACTCACCGAGCTTGATGTATCAAAAAACACAGAGCTTACAGTTTTAAATGTAGGGGGTAATCAATTCACAGAGATTGATATAACAAATAACACAAAGCTTAGATTGTTGAATTGTGTTGGTAACCAACTTACCGAGCTTGATGTGTCAAATAATACTGAGCTTAGAAGTTTGGTATGTTCTGATAACAAACTTACCGACATATCTTCACTTGAAAATTTAGTAAATCTTAATTCTGTTGATGTGAGAAATAATTTTTTAGACTTAAACAGCGAACCGGTAAAAGTTTCAATAACTAAAATTCAAGCAACAGTTGACAAGAACGGTGGGACATTTGAATACTCTCCCCAAAACACCCCCAACACCCCCAACGAGCCCGACGGACCTAACGGACCCGGTGGTTCTGATGAACCCAACGGACCCGGCGGACCTGAAGGACCCGGCGGCAGCGATGACCCCGGTAACGGCGGCAGCGATGACCCCGGTAACGGCGGCGGTTCCAACAACCCGACAAACAGCGGAAGAAGACCCTCATCTACGGCAACCACCCCGACAACAAATGATTCAGGTACACCCACAACTACCGAAACCCAAACAGGCACAGCGGAAATTATAATTGACGTACCGAAAGCCGTGTTTGAAGAAATCGCCGGAAATCTGCCCGTGACCCAAATCGCGGCGACAGCCGCAGGTTCGCAATTAATCACGACTTCTGCGGCGAACGCAGGGCAAAATGCAGTTCTACTCGTTTTCAATGAAGAAACAGGTGAGTTTGAAGTCGTTTCGGCGGCTACAGTAAATGCAGACGGCTCTGCAACAGTAAATGTACCCGGTACAGGCGATTATATCGTAGTCGTAGCCCAAACAGGCGACCTCACAGGCACGGGAAATGTTACAGCGGCAGACGCGCTTCTACTGCTTCAAGCCCTCACAGGAAACGCCGAACTCAACCCGCTTCAAGCCTTCTTGACAAGCTCAAGAGGCGACAGCAAATTTACGGCAACCGACGCACTGAATATTCTGAAACTTGTCGCAGGCGCGTAATTAGAGATAATAGGATTATAAAACCCTTTAGGGTAAACAAAAAAGTCAATCGTACAAATACCGCCCGTAATTTTTAACGGGCGGTTGGCTTTTTTCTTTATTTTCGTATAAATTAATGCAGGGATATGACAAAATGCACTTGACAATATAACGCATATCCGATATAATAATATCAGGAGGCGTTGAAGATGAGTATTAATGAGCTTTTAAAAGAAAAAAACATGACTAAATATCGGCTCTCGAAAATCAGCGGAGTGCCTTTCACGAATATCAGCGAAATCAGCACAGGCAAGTCTAACATAAAGAACTGCACAGGCGAAACGCTGTATAAATTAGCGAAAGCGTTAGGTGTGACAATGGAAGAATTGCTGTCGGGTAGTATGGAAAAACGCCCCGACTTCGAGTGGTTTAAGAGCGAGGTCTGCCACAAGCTAAAGCGTGAAGGCGATTTAGACTTTATAATTAATACGTTGCAATCCGATGAAATCCGAAAACTTTACGAGAAAAAGTGGCTTCTCGAAAGCCTGTATCTGCTTGCAATGGTGGATTATTTGAGCCGGGAGAATGATTTACCGCCTTGCTCGGAATATGACGATATTCGAGCTTTGAGAATGGAAAAGATTATATATCCGGCGGGTGTGATTATCAGATGTGCGGCAAGCGGCAGTGAACGCTATAAGAAGCAGAGCATAAAAGCGGCGATTCCTGAGTTCATGCGGCATAATATAATGGAAGCAGAGGTGCGAAATGTCGTTTGAGGTTGAATTTACAAAGGAAACTATTGACAATTACTTGAAGGAGTTCGGCAAGGAATTTCGCAGGCGCAACGGGACAAAAACCCACGCAGATATAATATTAATCGGCGGTGCGTCGATTTTGATTAATTATGATTTTCGTAACATGACCACTGATGCAGATGCTGTGATTAAAGCTTCGTCGGTAATGAAGGAAGCGATTCATTGTGTCGCCGACAAGTTTAATTTACCGCGAGACTGGCTCAACGACGATTTCAAAAGAACCTCTTCCTTTTCCGAGAAGCTGTTTAAGGTTGCGAAGCGGTATCGGACGTTTTCCAACATTCTGCACGTTTGGACGGTTGCCGCCGAATACCTAATCGCAATGAAGCTGATGTCCGGCAGGCAGTACAAATATGATTTATCTGATGTCGTCGGAATTTTGTGGGAGCATGAAAAGAAAAGTCTGCCTATTGAAAAAGAGACAATTATGAAAGCTGTTAAAACGCTTTACAATAAGCCCTTGCCTGCAAATTCTCTTGAATTTATAAACGATGTTTTTGCTTCGGGTAATTACGAGAAACTTTATCAAGATTCACGCGAAATTGAACGCGAGGGCAGAAATATAGTAGACACATTTACAGCAGAAAATCCCACTGTTAAGGGCGTTTCGGTTGATGAAATTATTGAGCAGGCGCGGAGGAAGAAGCCGCTGATGTAAATACCGCCCGTAATTTAAAACGGGCGGTTGGCTTTATTATATATATATTTATATTAATGTAAAATATAATTTAAAACTCTTAAATATTTGTTTTTGCCTTGACATTTTAAAAAGACTGTGTTATACTGTATTTTGTAGTGAAAATGAATATTTGCACCATAAATTGAAAAAAGAGGGAAGATGATGTTAGTTTTAGCGAGTGCATCGCCGCGCAGACAGTCTATATTAAAAAACGCGGGTTATGTTTTTGATGTGTTCGCGGCTAAGGGCGAGGAGCTTTTAATTTCGGGAAAACCCGAAAAGGCGGCGTTAGAATTAGCTAAAGCGAAGGCTTTTGAGGTCAGTGCAGAATTAAAAAGGCTGAAAGGCTCCGAAGCAGTTAGCGGCATGGTGTTTCTGTCAGCCGATACAATAGTTGTTTTAAACAACGAGATAATGGGTAAGCCTGTCGATGAAGCAGAAGCTGTAGGTATGCTAAAGGCGTTGTCGGGGAAGCGGCACACGGTCATAACGGCGGTCTGCATACTGAGAGAAGATACAGTACGTTTGTTTTTCGGAAAAACCTCGGTAGAATTTTTCGAGCTGTCCGATAATGATATAAGTATGTATGTTAAAAGCGGCGATTGTTACGATAAGGCGGGTGCTTACGGTATACAGGAAAAAGGTGCGTTTCTCGTAAAAGGTATAAGAGGCGATTTTTATAACGTCATGGGGCTTCCGCTCGCCAAAACCGCACGCGAGCTTAAAAATTTCGGCATTAAGCCGCAGTGGCAGTAATAAATCTTTAAAAAAGGGAAAAACATATGTTCGGATTTTTAAAAAGAAAAAAGAAAGTGAGCGAAGAGTTTACAATGCCGCTCGCATCGTCGGATGTCGAACCGCTCGAGGTTGAAGATAACGGATATTTTCTTTCTGACAGGGACATAAAGATTATCGTCAGTTCTTGTGTTTTTTTAGCGAAAAGCAATCAGTATGTGGAAAAAGAGGAGATAATAGCTCAGATTCCCGAAATCGGCGGTAAGCTTCGCGATAAAACCGACCTGTCTCCTGACGACATAACTGTTATTTCGATTTGTCTGCAAGCATACCATGCCGAGGTGACGCGGCTTATCGCTGAAAATTCACAGTCGCCTTTAGCGGACAGGCTTCGTGACGAAAAGGTGTATTTTTTGGTCATTATTGAGAAACTGACAAAATACTTGACCTGTCCTTTATAGCAATGATTGACAGGCTATAAAATAATAAAATTCTTGGAGGTATCCTCAATAATTTACGCTTCTTTTAACGGCACGACCGCAAGGGTTTTGCCTAAAGGAGCCAAAAGTTTGAGAATAGTACTAAGCTGTGGGTTTGTTTCTCCCGCCTCAAGCCGGGAAATCACAGGTTGTTTAACGCCGCTAAGCTCCTCAAGCTCTTTTTGGGATATTTTCCCCTCGTTTCGTGCTTTGATAAGCTCACCGATTATGGCGACTCTCAAATCGCTCTCTCGGATTTCATCTTCGGTGAATAATTGCCTCTCAACATCACTCCATTTTCTCATTGTTCTCACCTCCCTTTAATATCATTAAGATATATTATTCCCCCTTACCTGTATTATACCAAAAAGTTATAACTCTGTCAATGCCTAAAAGTTATATTTTATTGAAATTATATATAATCTCTAAAGACGGTGCAAAACCGTCTTTGCTTGCATTTTAGCCGACCGTTTAACCGAAATACATTCAAAAAAACCCTAAATATTTTTTTAAATATGACACACTGCTGTCGAGTTTAATTTTGTATAATACTATAATAATATAATATGGATTAAAAATAAAATGACGGAGATAAGATAAAATATGCCTGTTTCAAAAATAAAAATTCGCGGTGCTCGTGAGCATAATCTAAAGAATATCGACCTTGAACTTCCGAGAGATAAGCTGATAGTCATGACAGGACTATCAGGTTCGGGAAAATCGTCTCTTGCGTTTGATACCATATATGCGGACGGACAAAGAAGGTATATCGAAAGCCTTTCATCATATGCGCGGCAATTCTTAGGACAGATGGAAAAGCCCAATGTAGACAGCATCGAGGGGCTATCTCCCGCAATTTCCATAGACCAAAAAACTACCTCAAGAAATCCGCGTTCCACGGTCGGGACAGTCACAGAGATTTATGACTATCTGCGCCTGTTATACGCCAGAATAGGAATCCCTCATTGTCCCGTCTGCAACAGGGAGATTAAACAACAAACAGTTGACCAAATCGTTGACCAAATTCTCGCTCTTCCTAAAGGAACAAAAATTCAAATTCTCGCGCCTATTGTACGTGGACGAAAGGGAGAATACCAAAAGGAACTCGACCAAATACGCAAACAAGGGTATGTCAGGGTCAGAATAGACGGCAGTATTTATGACTTGTCTGAGAAAATAAAGTTAGATAAGAATATAAAACATGATATAGAGGTCGTGGTAGACAGACTTGTTATTAAACCGGAAATAAAATCGCGCTTGTCTGAGAGCATCGAAACAGCAGGAAGCCTGACCGAAGGTTTAATTTTTGTAGATATAGGCGAAGAGGAAGAACTGCACTTCTCTCAAAATTATGCCTGCCCCGAACATGGGGTGAGTATTGAAGAGCTTGAGCCGCGTATGTTCTCGTTTAATAACCCTTTCGGCGCATGTCAGAAATGCACGGGACTGGGTACTTTTATGAGGGTAGACCCTGACTTGATTATGCCCGATAAAGAACTTTCAATTAAAGAAGGGGGGATAAAGGCGTCCGGTTGGACATATACAGAGGGTTCTATCGCTCAGATGTATTATGACGCACTCGCGAAGCGATATAAGTTTTCTCTGAGCGTACCGATTTCAAAACTTTCTCAAAACGCGCTTAATATACTGCTCTATGGCACAAACGGCGAGAAAATAGAGGTTGAGCGTTCATATGAAAGCGGATACGGAAAATATTCCACGGACTTTGAGGGTCTTGTCAACAATCTTGAACGGCGTTTCCGCGAGACGGGCAGTAATTATTCAAGGGACGAAATACAAACAATGATGAGCGATGTGCTGTGTCCGTCATGTAAAGGGGAAAGGCTGAATAAAGCGGCTCTTTCCGTAACTGTCGCGGGGATAAATATTAGCGATTATTGTAAAATGAGCATAGACGAAGCGTTAAATTTCAGCCGAAACTCCGTACTGTCTCCGCGAGAAATGCTTATAGCGGGACAGATAATAAAAGAGATTAAAGAGCGGCTCGGTTTTCTTAAAAGCGTAGGTCTCGGCTATTTGAATCTTTCGAGGGCGGCGGGAACGCTGTCGGGAGGTGAAAGCCAGAGAATCCGTCTCGCCACTCAAATAGGCAGTTCGCTTACGGGGGTTTTGTACATTCTTGATGAGCCGAGTATCGGATTGCACCAACGCGACAACAGTAAGCTGATAACGACATTGAAACGTCTGCGCGACCTCGGTAATACGCTGATAGTCGTAGAACACGATGAAGAGACCATGCACGCCGCCGATTATATAGTAGATATAGGACCGGGTGCGGGGATACACGGCGGCGAAATCGTTTGTACGGGCAGTATGGAGGAAATACTCGCCTGCGAGACATCCATTACCGGGCGTTACCTTTCGGGTAAGGAAAAAATTCCCGTCCCGAAAAACCGCAGAAAATCCGACGGTCGTGAACTCTCGGTTTTTGGTGCGACTGAAAATAACCTCAAGAACATAAACGTGAAAATCCCGCTCGGGCTCTTGAGCTGTATTACGGGAGTTTCCGGGAGCGGTAAGAGCTCTTTAGTTAACGAAATACTCTATAAATATCTCGCAGGTAAGCTTAATCGTGCGAGGACAAGACCGGGGAAGTTTAAAAAAATAACAGGTTCCGAGCATTTAGATAAGGTTATAGATATAGACCAATCCCCCATAGGCAGAACACCGCGTTCAAATCCTGCGACTTATACAGGGGTTTTCACAGATATCCGAGACCTTTTCGCTTCTACAAATACCGCTAAGATGAAAGGATTCGCGACGGGACGGTTTTCGTTTAACGTAAGGGGCGGACGTTGTGAAGCCTGTGAGGGAGACGGTATAATTAAAATCGAAATGCACTTTTTACCGGATATTTACGTACCCTGCGATGTTTGTAAAGGACAAAGGTATAACCGCGAGACCCTTGAAGTATGTTATAAGGGAAAAAATATTTATGATGTGCTTGAAATGACTGTCGAGGAGGGAATAGGCTTTTTCGAGAATATTCCGCGTATTGCCCGAAAGCTTCAGACCCTGTATGACGTAGGACTCGGATATATAAAAGTAGGGCAATCGGCGACCACGCTCTCAGGGGGGGAAGCCCAGAGAGTAAAGCTTGCCGCTGAACTTGCCAAGAGGGCGACGGGGCGTACTATTTATATTTTAGATGAGCCGACCACGGGACTACACACTGCGGACGTGCATAAGCTGATAGATGTGCTTCAAAAGCTTGTCGAGGGCGGAAACACAGTCGTTGTAATCGAGCATAACTTAGATGTTATAAAAACTGCCGATTATGTTATAGATCTCGGTCCCGAAGGAGGAGACGGCGGCGGCTACATTATAGCGGAAGGTACGCCCGAAGAACTCGCAAAGCGCAAAGAATCCTTTACGGGGCAGTATTTGAAAAAGGTTTTGACACAGAGGAAGAAGCAGAAATTACTTTAAAAATGTTAATTTTATTTTAAAGTACTTGTAAAAAACAGGTAAATGTGTTATACTTAGCTATAACGCATTTTTCTTTTTGCCGAAGGGAGGCGGAGATATGAAAAAACAGGGCGTTTGTGTAGCCTTGTGCCTATGTTTGTTGTTCGCTTCTTCTTGTGAGAAAGAGGCGGAAACGGCGGTGTTCTCCGAAATAATATCAGGGACATCCCCTGCGACCACTACGACCGCCGTAACTACTACGCCCCCGGAGGTTACTGTAACCGTTACAATCACCACAGCCGCCGTAACTACTACGACTCCGGCTGTTACTACGACCGCCGAAACAACCACTACGACCCCGGCTGTTACTACGACCGCCGAAACAACCACTACGACCCCAGCTGTTACTACGACTGCCGAAACAACCACTACGACCCCGGCTGTTACTACGACCGCCGAAACAACTACTACGCCCCCGGCTGTTACTACGACTACCGAAACAACCACTACGCCCCCGGCTGTTACTACGACTGCCGAAACGACTACTGCGACCCCGGCTGTTACTACGACTGCCGCAACAACTACAGCCCCTGCGGTTGTCATGGAGGTCACTCACGCAGAAAACGGTGTTTTTCAAGACGCTTTAGCTTATGAGGTGCTTTCGTTAATTAATGCGGAAAGAGCCAAGGAGGGCTTGGCGGCACTCAGTTGGGATAATGAATACACCGTTTCCGCAAAAATAAGGGTGGCTGAGTTACCGCACCTTTGGAGTCATACGAGACCCGATGGACGCGAGTGGATGACCGTGATTGAAGAAATGGGGATAGATTATAACCATATTGCCGAAAACTGCGCTTTCGGCGGAAGCTCGCAAAACAGCGTGTCATGGTTTACGCCGCAAGAAGCGGTGGAAATGTGGATGAATTCGGAAGGTCACAGAGTAAATATATTATCCGATAAGTATGAGCTGTTAGGTGTAGCGTGTTACGATGAAAACGGTTTCAGGTATTATGTTAAACACTTTGGAAAGAATTTCTGACAGATAAAATGAAAGGGAGAGAAAAATGTCGAAAATAGCTATACTCGGTTTCGGGACAGTCGGTTCGGGAACTGTTGAAGTTTTTTTAAAAAACAAGAGTAATTATCAAAAAAATATGGGGCAGGACGTTGATATAAAATACATTCTTGATATTCGGGACTTTCCCGACAGCCCGTATGCGGACAAGCTTGTTAAGGATTTTAATATTATCGTGAATGACCCTGAGGTAACAGTCGTCGCTGAACTAATCGGCGGAAATACTTTTGCCTACGATGCTGTGAAACAGGCGTTAGAAGCGGGGAAGAGCGTGGTAACGTCTAACAAGGAGCTTGTCGCGACTAAGGGTGCCGAGCTTCTTAAAATCGCGAATGAAAAAAATGTAAGCTTTTTCTTCGAGGCGAGTGTAGGAGGCGGAATCCCTATCATAAGACCGCTTCAACAATGTCTAATGTCCGACGTCATTACTTCCATTACGGGAATACTTAACGGTACGACTAATTATATTTTGACGAAGATGATTAAAGAGGGTGCGGAATTTTCGGATGTTTTAGCCGAAGCGCAAAAACTCGGTTATGCCGAAAGTAACCCCGAAGCAGATGTAAGCGGGGGAGACGCCTGCCGTAAGATTTGTATCCTTGCATCGCTCATATTCGGCAGACATATCGACCCTGAGGACGTATATACACGCGGTATTACGTCAATAACGAAAGAAGATGCGGAATACGCCGCAAACTGGGGCGGTGTAATAAAGCTTATAGCCTTCGCCGGAAAATGCGGAGAGAGCCTTGAAATAACGGTTTGCCCGTCTTTTGTACCGCTTGAAAGTCAACTTTCGGGCGTAAACGATGTCTTTAACGCTATCTTAGTTAAGGGCGAGGCGACGGGTGAGGTTGTTTTTTACGGAAAGGGGGCGGGCAAATATCCCACGGCGAGTGCGGTTGTTTCAGATATTCTTAACGCTTTAAAACACGGAAACAAGAATTTGAGTTGGGAAGAAAGAAGTGACGAGAACCATGTGGTAGATTATAATAAACAAAAGCATAGATTCTATCTGCGCTTAGAGGGTGTGAGCAAGTCGAAAATAAAAGAACTTTTCGGAGAAGTCGTTTTTTTGAGCCGCAAAAACGCGCTTGAGGATGAAGTCGCTTTTGTAACTCCCGTAATATGCGTTGAAGAATTTGAAAAAAAGTGTTCGGACTTATATCCGCTCGGTAAAATACAAATCATGGATTAAATTAAGGAGGCAAATAAGTGAAAGCAAAACCCAAATACAAACGAGTCATATTAAAACTGTCAGGTGAGGCTCTCGGAGGCAAAAAAAAGACAGGACTCGACGTAAAAACTATCACCGCAATCTGCCTGAGCATAAAAAAATGCCATGATGAGGGTGCGCAAATCGGTGTGGTAGTCGGCGGCGGAAACTTCTGGCGCGGCAGAACAAACAATAATATGGATAAGGTCAGAGCCGACCAGATAGGGATGCTCGCCACGGCTATGAACGCTCTCGCAATCGGGGACGCGCTTGAAAAGCTCGGCTGTGAGGTTAGAGTACAGACAGCTATAACAATGGCACAAATCGCAGAGCCTTATATAAGGCAAAAAGCGCTCCGAAATTTTGAGAAGAGAAGAATTGTAATTTTCGGTTGCGGCACGGGAAATCCGTTTTTCTCCACAGACTCGGCGGCGGCACTCCGAGCGGCAGAACTTGAAGCTGATATAATGCTTAAAGCGACGATGGTTGATGGTGTTTTTGATAAAGACCCGAACATATTTAAGGATGCTGTAAAATATGATAATTTAAGGCACAAGGAGATTTTAGTCAACGGGTTGCGCGTTATGGACGGAACGGCGGCGGCTATGTGTCTCGAAAATAACATACCGCTGATTGTTTTTAACCTTGACGACCCCGATAATATTTACCGTGCAGTTATGGGTGAGAAAATAGGTACAACCATAATCTAACAGGCAAACCCAATCCGATAAAACCTACTTTATTTTAAAAATTTAATTATTGAAAGGAAAAAAAGAAAATGAACGAAATCGTAAAAAAGGCGACAGAAAAAATGGAGAAGGTCATAAGTCAGTTAGAATTTGAATTCTCTACAATCAGAGCAGGACGCGCCAATCCCGCCGTACTCGATAAAATCAGCGTTGACTACTATGGTGCGCCTACGGCAATCAATGCTTTAGCATCAGTTTCTGTAGCGGAGGCGCGTATACTTGTGGTTACGCCGTGGGACGCTTCCGCGCTTAAAGCTGTTGAAAAAGCTATAATGGCGTCCGATATAGGCATTACCCCCACAAATGACGGAAAGGCTCTGAGAATAGTTTTTCCCCAACTCACAGAAGAGCGAAGAAAAGAAATCTGCAAGCAAATAAGCAAGTATGGCGAAAATGCCAAAGTAGCAGTCAGAAACGTCAGGCGCGACACACTCGAAAAGTTTAAAGACATGAAAAAGAAATCGGAAATAACCGAAGACGATATGAAAGACTACGAAAAAGAGATGCAAAAGTTAACAGATAAGCAAATCGAGAAAATAGATAAGGTCTGTGCCGAAAAAGAAAAAGAGGTTATGAAGGTTTGAAAAATTCGACCCTGCCTACGCACATCGGATTTATTATGGATGGAAACGGTCGTTGGGCGAAAAAGCGCGGACTTCCGAGAAAATTCGGTCATAGAGAGGGTGCGAAGGCATTTAAGAAATGCGTGAACCTATGTGTGGAACTCGAAATAAAACACACTACATTTTACGCCTTTTCCACCGAGAATAAAAACCGTCCTCCCGATGAAGTTAAGGCGTTGATTGAATTATTTGATGATTATCTTGACGATGTACGGGAAATGGACGCAAAAAATGTACGGTTGAAATTTATCGGCGACATTAGCTTTTTTCCGGAAAAAACTCAGAAGAAAATGCAGGAAGCCGAAAACGAAACCAAAGACAACACAGGGCTTACTTGTGTTCTCGCGTTGAATTACGGAGGCAGAAGCGAGATTCTATACGCTGTCGAAAAGTTCATAGAGCAGGGGAAAGACTCGAAAGCTCTGACTGAAGAAGAGTTCGAGAAGTACTTGTATACTAAGGGCTTACCCGATGTGGATTTAATTATTCGTACAGGCGGCGAACGCAGAATCTCAAATTTTCTCATTTGGCAGACGGCTTATGCCGAATATGTCTTTACAGATGTTTTATGGCCTGATTTCGGGAAAAAAGATTTAGAAGCCGCTCTTACGCAGTTTGCAGAGAGAAGCCGAAGATTCGGCGGGCTATAAATAAAACAAAAATAAACAACAAGAAAAGGAGTTTTATCATGAAAAAAAAGGTTTTTGTAATGGTTATATCAGCGGCGATGACATTCGGTTTGCTTGCGGTTCACTCAGCCGCAGAGGGACTCACGGCATTAGACGCATTAGCGGTTTTAAAACACGTTGCGGGAGTAGAGCCGCTTTCGGCTGAACAGAGAGCAAAGTTAGACTTCGCCGAAGACAGGCTCGTTACTACAGCCGATGCACTCGCTGTTCTTAAAAAAGCCGTAGGTACGGGAACGCTGCCGGACGCTCCCGAACGCATCATAGACCCGTCAAAACCAATGATTGCCTTGACCTTCGATGACGGACCGAACACGACAAACGCCGTCTTAGTTCTTGATGAGTTGGAGAAACGCGGCATAGTCGCAACATTCTTTGTTATCGGCGGTAACATTAATGACCAATCAGCCGAGGTCATGAAGCGTTCCTATGGATTGGGTAATGAATTCGCCAATCACTCATGGGGGTGGAACAGTATGGGCGGCATGGAAGCGGAGAATATTATTAAAAGCCTTACTGACACAAGCAATAAGATAGTAGAAGTTCTCGGTGAGAATGCCCGCCCGAAATTTTTCCGCGCTCCTAATCTTAACACAAGCCCTGCGATGATAGAAACTGTAGCGGAGTTAGGTTATCCCCTCATGGAAGGAATAATGGGTAATGACTGGGAAGGTAACGCCACTCCCGAAAGTATTTTTAACTTGGTCGTTCCGAAGGTAAAAGACGGTAGTATAATCCTTCTGCATGACGGTGGGAGCAACAACGCAACAGCCGAGGGAATAGGTGCGATTTTAGACGCGCTTATAGAAGAAGGATTTCAATTTGTGACTTTATCGGAGCTGTTTGAATTAAAAGGTGTGGAAATCGAGGCAGGTAAAAAATACGCAAGCGTGGGATAAGAAAAAGATTTAGATTCTGAAAAAGGATGTGATTTTTTGGCAAGACGGGCGATTTCGGCGTTGATAGCGGCAGTTTTTGCAATATTAGTTTTGATAATAAACTATTTCCCGCTATATCTTATTGTAATTTCTTCACTGTCGGCAGTAGCGGTTTACGAGCTTCTTGTGGCGACAAAGTATATAAAAAACGCCATACTGACAATGCTCAGCCTTTCCTTCGTCTTCCTTGTGCCGATAGTTTTCTTGATTGACGGTTTAAGGATGAATCTGCCTATAATTTGCTGTGTTTTTTTGTTCACGCTGTTCGTTGTAATGATTTATATGCACGAAAAAGTTTCGTTTGAAGCGGTTTCGTTGGTGGGTTTTGTTTCGCTCGGTATACCGCTTTCACTTAGTTGTCTTTTATTTATACTTTTTATGAAGGAAACTCACGGAATGTTTCTCATGATATTTACGCTAACCGTAATCTGGATAGGCGATTCGGGGGCGTATTTCGTGGGAACATTCCTCGGCAGACATAAAATTGCCCCGAAAATAAGCCCTAAGAAAACGTGGGAGGGCTTTATCGGCGGGTTGGTTTGTTCGGGCTTGATTGGCTTTGCCGCACCTTTTGTTTACGAATACATTTACTTTTTAATGTCGGGCGGGGTTGAAATTGAAACTAATAAGTTCTTTTTTGCGGCGACAGCGGTCGTTTGCTCCGCACTCGGAGTAGTGGGAGATTTTTCAGCTTCACTTGTTAAAAGACAGTGTGCAGTTAAAGATTTCGGGAACATAATGCCCGGTCACGGCGGCGTACTCGACAGATTTGATTCGGTGTTGTTTGCCGCACCTTTTATGTATCAGGTTTTACTTTTTTATTTTCCGATAACATAGTATAAGAGTAGCTAAGTAAATTTAAAAAGGCGGTAGGTTATGGAAATTACACTACTCGGTTCAAGCGGTTCAATAGGCTTACAGACATTAGATGTTTGCCGAAAGCATAGAATTTGGATTAAAGCCCTTGCGGTAAAAAGCGATGTGAGGACGCTTGAATTTCAAGCCAGAGAATTTAACCCGCGCTATGTATGCGTTTATGACACATCTTATTACGGCCACATAAAAACCCGTTTAGCAGATACCAGTATCGAGATTTTGTGCGGGAAAGAAGGGCTTTGCGAAATTGCGTCATTAGGTTCGGGAATGGTGGTAAACGCCATAGTGGGTATGGAAGGGTTAGAGCCGACACTTGAGGCAATCGAGAGAGGAAACAAAATCGCTCTCGCCAATAAGGAAACGCTTGCGGCGGGCGGTGAGCTTGTCATGAAGCGAGCCAAAGAAAAAAGAGTGGAAATCATTCCCGTAGACAGCGAACATTCCGCAATATTTCAATGTCTTCAGGGACATAATAAAAACGAGCCTTCTTTTATTTCAAAAATTATTCTCACCGCCTCGGGCGGGGCTTTTTACGGTTATGATAAAGAAAGGCTTAAAACTGTTACAAAAGAACAGGCTCTGCATAACCCTAACTGGAAAATGGGTGAGAAGGTAACGGTTGACAGTGCGACACTCATGAACAAGGGCTTGGAACTTATTGAAGCGGTTCGGCTTTTCGGCGTAAAGCCGGAGCAAATAGAAGTGATGATTCACCGCCAAAGCATAGTACATTCGGCTGTAGAGTTTATTGACGGTTCTGTAATAGCGCAGATGGGTGTTCCCGATATGCGTGTTCCTATCCAGTACGCCCTGACATACCCAAAACGCGCAGTCGGTATGGCGGAGCGGTTATCGTTGACACAGACGGGGAACTTGACATTTGAAAAGCCTGACGAGGAGACTTTCATCTGCCTGCCCGCCGCGAGAAAAGCGGTCTCCGAAGGCAACAACGCCTGTGCAGTGCTTAACGCCGCAAACGAAGCGGCAGTTAAGGCGTTTTTAGAAAACAAGATAGAGTTTTTCAGAATAGGGGAGCTTGTGAGCTTGGCACTTGAAAACGTAAAGGCGAATAAAAAAGTAACATTGAAAACTATTTTTGAAGACTCGGCGGCGGCTGTCGAATATGTAAATAAATCGTTGTAAATTCTGACGACACGGGGGAAAACACAGAAAATGTCAATAGTAATAGCAATCCTAATTTTCGCACTCGTTATATTAATTCATGAAATCGGGCATTTTTCCGCCGCGAAGTTGTTTAAAATGCGTGTTTATGAATTTTCGCTCGGTATGGGTCCCGCACTCATTAAAAAGCGCGTAAAAGAAACAACCTACAGTATAAAAGCCATTCCGTTCGGAGGTTCGGTTCAGCTCGGTGAGGACAATGAGGGGTCTGATGACCCTTTATGCTTCCGAAATAGACCAATATGGCAAAGAACTATTGTCATAATGGCGGGTGCAATTATGAACATAGTATTAGGCTTCTTTTTATGTCTGATTATAGTGATGATGTACGAGAAGGTTGATACGAATGTAATCAGAGGATTCAGAGAGGGTGCGACCTCCTACCAACAACTGAGAACGGGCGATGAGATAATAAGTATAAACGGTATGAGGATATTCACCTGGGCAGATATAAGTTATCAGTTTTACAATACGGAATTAAAGCTGTCAGATGACGCAGATGTGGCATTTTTCGATTTCGATGTAAAAAGAGACAATGAAAGACTGCACCTTTATAATGTACCTTTCCGTGCGGAGATAAGAGAGGACGGCGTAAGCGGAATCTTTGTAGACTTTGGAATCGAATTTGTAGATAAGACGTTTTTTAATGTAATTGCGCGAGCGGGTAAGGATACAATAAGTTTTTCGAGATTAATTTTACTGACGCTGTTCGATATGTTTAAGGGAACATACAGACTTAACGACATATCGGGACCCGTAGGAGTAGTGAGTGCAATCGGGGAGGTATCGTCGAAAGGGTTTAAAGAGGGGTTAATAGAGGGGATAAGAAGCTCCCTTATCATGGCGGCTCTTATAACCATAAATGTAGGGATTTTTAATCTTCTGCCGATTCCTGCGCTTGACGGTGCTAAGATAGTGTTTTTTATGATTGAAGCAGTACGCAGGAAACCGATAAAAGCCGAGATAGAGGGTGCAATTCATTTTGTGGGCTTTGCCGCGCTTATGCTGTTTATGTTGGTGATTACTGTTTTAGATATTGGAAAATTATTTAATGGTTAAACACAGGTACGGAAGGTAATAATGTTGAACTGTCAGGAGTGTGATTTAAAAATCAGAAAGAAAGTAAAAGTCGGTAATATAACCCTCGGTGACGGTAATATTTACATCCAATCAATGCTTAAAGAACCCGCCTGCGATGTCGAGGGGAATATAAAACAAGCCCTTGCGCTTCAGGAGGCGGGCTGTGATATAATAAGAACGGCTGTCCCCGAAAAGAAGGATGTGCGGCTCATTTACGCACTTAAAGAAAACCTGAAAATCCCTGTTGTCGCGGATATTCATTTTGATTACAAAATCGCGCTTGAAGCTATAAAAGCGGGTGCGGACAAGATTCGTATTAATCCCGGAAACCTTGAACCGGATGAGAGAAAACGAGTTGCGTTTGAATGTCAAAAGCGAGCAGTCCCTATCAGAATAGGCGTTAACACCGGCTCGCTTGAAAAAAAGTTGTTACAGGAATACGGGCTTTGCGCCGGGTCGCTTGTCGAAAGTGCGATTGAAAGTATAAAGCTACTTGAAGAAATAGGTTTCACCGATATAGTTATATCGGTAAAGGCTTCAAGTGTTAAATTAACTGTTGAAGCTTACAGATTATTACATAAAAAATGCGTTTATCCGCTTCATGTCGGCGTTACCGAAGCGGGGACAAAGCGGCTCGGTATAATAAAATCCGCTGTAGGAATCGGCTCGCTCCTCATGGATGGTATAGGTGATACAATTCGTGTTTCTCTGACAGAAAAGCCGCTCGAGGAAATATATGCGGCGCGTGATTTGCTTACGGCGATTGGTTTGGGAAGCGGATTTGAGGTTATAAGCTGTCCTACCTGCGGCAGAACAAAAACGGATTTAATAAAACTTGCGAGCGAAGTCGAAAAGTTAACAGATAAAATTAATAAACCGCAGGGAATGAATCGTTCATTAAAAATAGCGGTGATGGGTTGTGTGGTAAACGGACCGGGCGAAGCGAGAGAAGCCGATGTCGGAGTTGCCTGCGGAAACGGTAGCGGAGTGTTATTTAAAAAAGGCGAGATTGTCGGTAGATTTGAAGAGAATCAACTGCTTGACGCCCTTAAAAAAGCCATTGAAGAATTAATAGGCAGAGATTAGATGTTTCGTGTTTTTCACGGCGCAGGGAAACCCCGCCCCTTGACCTCGCAGTTGTTTTCGTAGGGGCGGCATATATGCCGCCCGTGCAAAATTAACAACATTCTTTAAAACTAAAAATAATAAAAGGGGAATCTTATGAGCGAAAAACTTTCTGTTTTATTTGAAGGGTTAAAATTCGAGTCCGAAATAGCGGACAAGCAGATTATTTCCGCCGTACACGAAAGCGGAGATAATACTTTTATATTACAGATTAAATCGGATGAGCTTCTTTCTGCCGACTGCGTAAATAAAACGGCGAAGCAAATAGAAACCGAGCTTGAAATAAAAAAAGTTCTGATTTATCCGAAATATCCGCGCGAGCTTTTCACGGCTGAATACTTATTTGAGATAATAGGCATTATGAAGCGGAATTTCGCTGTGATAAACGGGTTTCTAAATGATGTCGAGATAAACGACGACGGCGAGATTTTTGAAATAACGCTCCAAAATGGCGGGCGTGAAATTTTGCTTGCAGAAAAAGCAGACAAAGAAATCGAAAAATTAGCACGAGGTTTCTTCGGGGTCAGTATAAAAATAGAATTTACGAACATTGAAATAACACAAGATGCTGAAAAAAATGAAGGCACAGAAAGTATTCCGGTTTTTGTATCAACTCGACCGCCAACACCGCAAAATCAAGAAAAACCGAAAAACGGTATTAGTTTTTCAGGAGGAGGGAACCGGAAAAAGCCGGAGGTTTTAGCTGAGTTTAAAGAAATAACATTACCTTTTGAGTATGATAAATTTTTAAGAGACGCTCGTTTAATTTACGGTAAAACCATAAATACTCCCCCAACGCCTATGATTGATGTTAATAAAGAAGAGAGCGTGGTTTTGTGGGGCGAGGTATATGATTTTAATATGAAAACCGTAAGTCAGGGGAAAAATGCTATTATTCTTATAGGTTTTACTGACTATACATCATCGCAAACAATAAAAATTTTCACAACTGCGGAAAAAGCTGCGGGTTTTAAAATAATAAAAGGCAGCGCAATTTTAGTCGGTGGTGATATTAAAAACGATAAGTTTGAGAACGAGCTATTATTGGAGCCAAAGTCAATAATGCTCATAAAGACACGCGAGAGAACAGACGACAGCCCGGAAAAACGCTGTGAATTACACCTACATACAAACATGTCCGACAAGGACGCAATCACCCCCGCAAAGGAATTAGTTAATCAAGCTTTTAAATGGGGGCATCGCGCCATAGCTATAACCGACCACGGAAATTTACAGGCTTACCCCGAAGCTATGAATGCCTATGAGGCGATAATGAAGAAAAACCCTGATGCTGACTTTAAGGTGATTTACGGTGTTGAGGCGTACTTTGTGCATGACGGGAAGGCTCTTATTGAAGAAGGTTGCGCCGATAGAGCAATAAACGATGAATTTATTGTATTTGACATAGAAACTACGGGACTGTCGCCCACGGCAGAACGTATAACTGAAATAGGAGCGGTAAAGTTATTGGGACTTGAAGCTGTGGCAGAGTTTCAAACCTTTATAAATCCAGAAAAACCGATACCCGACCATATAACGCAAATGACAGGAATCAGTGATGATACTGTTAAAGACGCACCGCTCGAATCTGAAGCTATAAGAGATTTTATAAAGTTTTGCGGAGACAGTACGGTTTTAATAGCTCATAACGCAAGCTTTGACATGAGTTTTCTTCGCGAAGCCTGTAAAAGAAACGGAATAGAAAATAATTTTCCGTCGGTTGACACGGTTAAGCTTTGCCGTGCCGCTGTGCCGGGGAATAAATCTCACACCCTCGACGCTATGGTAAAGCATTACAAGCTCGGCGAGTTTAATCATCACCGCGCCCTTGACGATGCAAAAGTTTTAGCAAAAATTTTCAGAAAACTGTTTGAGGATGCTAAAAGAGGAAGCGGAATTAAAATAGAAAAGCTGGGTGATTTTAATACGATATTCGGTAGTGTTGACTTTAAAAAAGAAAAACCGTATCATATGATTATTTTAGTCAAGAATCAAACAGGGCTTAAAAACCTATATAAATTAGTATCACTTTCAAACCTCAGTTATTTTTACAACAGACCCCGAATTCCGTTGTCAGAGCTTAAAAAGCACAGAGAAGGGCTATTTATAGGCAGTGCCTGTGACGCGGGTGAGCTTTTCAGTGCCGTTCGTAAGGGGCATACAGAAGAACAAATAAACGAGGTCGCCGAGCTTTACGATTATTTTGAAATCCAACCGACAGCAAATAGCGAATACTTAGTAAGAAATGGCGAGGTTGATTCTGAATTAAAGTTACAAATCTTTAATCGTAAAATAGTCGAACTCGGAAAAAAGCTGAACAAACCGGTAGTCGCTACATGCGATGTACATTTTAAGGATAAAAGTGACAGTATTTTCAGAGAAATTTTGCAGTCGGGTCAAAAGTACCAAGATGCATCGAATCAAGCACCTCTGTATTTCAGAACGACAAGCGAGATGCTTGAAGAATTCGCTTATCTTGGTGAAGAAATCGCTTTTGAAACAGTCGTAAAAAATACAAACAAAATAGCCGACCAAATAGAAATAGTACGCCCTATTCCAAAAGGGACGTTTGCCCCCGTAATAGAAGGAGCAGAAGAAGAGACACGCAGGTTTTCGTATGAAAGGGCGAGGGAGCTGTTCGGTGAGCCGTTACCGGAAATAGTAGAAAAAAGGCTCGAAAAAGAAATCACGGCTATTGTAGATAACGGTTTTGCAGGGCTATATATAATTGCCCGAAAGTTAATAAAACGCTCTGAAGAGAACGGGTATCTTGTAGGCTCGCGCGGTTCGGTAGGTTCGTCCTTTGCGGCGACGATGCTCGGAATCTCGGAGGTAAATCCGCTCCCTCCTCATTATCGCTGCCCAAACCAGAATTGTAAATACAGTCGTTTTATTGACGATGGCTCGGTACAGTCGGGTTATGACCTTCTGCCCGAAAACTGCCCCAAGTGCCAAACCCAGATGTACGGTGACGGTCACGACATACCTTTTGAAACCTTTATGGGCTTTAAAGGCGACAAAGCACCCGACATAGACCTTAATTTCAGCGGTGAATATCAGGCACAAGCGCATAGGCATACAGAAGAAATGTTCGGTAAGGATTATGTTTTTAAGGCGGGTACAATCTCAGCTATACAAGAGCGAACCGCGTTTGGCTTTGTTAAGAAATACTTAGAAGAAAGAGGTTTAACCGTAAATAAGGCGGAAATAAACCGTTTAGTTAAAGGTTGCACGGGAGTTAAAGTAACGACAGGACAGCATCCGGGAGGAATGGTCGTTGTACCCGATTATAAAGAGGTTTATGATTTCACTCCGATTCAACATCCCGCTGACGATGCGGGTAAGGATATAATCACAACGCACTTCGATTTCCATGCGCTTCATGACACTATATTAAAGCTTGACGAACTCGGTCATGACGTACCGACATTGTACAAGTATCTTGAAGATTTGACGGGGATTAAAATTGCCGATGTCCCCACCTCTGATAAGGCTGTAATGAGCCTTTTCAATTCGACAAACGCGCTTAATTTAGATTCGGATTACGATAAAAACTTAGTGCCGCTCGGTACATACGGTTTGCCCGAATTCGGTACAAATTTTGTAATAAACATGCTGACGGATGCGACGCCTAAGATATTTTCCGACTTACTCCAGATTTCGGGACTGTCGCACGGGACAGATGTCTGGATAGGAAACGCACAGGAATTAATAAAAAGCGGACAGTGTACTATTTCTACTGTAATAGGTACCCGTGATAATATAATGGTATACCTGATGCACAAAGGCATGGAACCATCTATGGCTTTTAGAATCACCGAGATTACACGAAAGGGCTTGGCTCAGGAGCTGTTCGATGACGAGATTTATAAGGCGTTTGAAGAATGTCAAATTGAGCAGTGGTATATAGAGAGTTGTAAAAAAATTAAGTACATGTTCCCGAAAGCACATGCGGCGGCATATGTTACGGGTGCAGTAAAGCTCGGTTGGTTTAAAATTAACTACCCTGTGGAGTTTTATTCGGCTGTACTTACAAAGCATACAGAAAACATTGATGTTGATTGCGTTCTTGAAGGTAAGGACGCTGTAAAGCGGCGTATACAAACCATTTCACAGAATCAGGAAGCCACCGCAAAGGAAAAGTCCGTTTATGAGAGCTTGCTTCTCGTATATGAAATGCTTTGCAGGGGTATGAGCTTTCTGCCTGTCCGTTACAATAAATCTGCCGCAACGCGCTATATTATTGAAGAAAATTCTCTTCGTCTGCCGTTTCTTTCTATAGAGGGTTGCGGAGAAAACGCCGCAAACAGACTCTGTGATGTGATAAAAACAGGTGATTTTATCAGCGTTGACGACATAAAGATTAAATCGGGGTTAAATAATACCGTTATGGAAAGGCTCGGTACGATGAATGTCTTTGATGGACTTCCGCAATCAGCACAGTTATCGCTGTTTGAGTTGCTTTAATTTTGTGTAATTCTACAAAAATAAAATACTCGCTTGACTTTATCGCGCTAATATGTTAACATGATAATATGATGCTCAGATATTGAGGTGAACAATGAAAAAAAATAACCTGATAACCCCGGAGGGGACTCGCGACCTGCTTTTCGATGAATGTAAAGCACGCCGCGAAATAGAAACAGAGCTTATGGAATTATTCAAAGACGAGGGATATTCTGAGGTTATTACGCCATTTCTTGAGTTTATTGATGTGTTTGGCGGTTTCTCACAGGAAAGTATGTATAAACTGACTGACTCGCGCGGCAGACTTATGGTGATTCGTCCTGACTCTACACAGCCTATTATCAGACTTGCCGAAACGCGGTTGAAGGACCTGCCGCGTCCGCTGAAACTGTGCTATAACCAGACTATTTATCGCGCAAACCCGAAAGAATCCGGCAGGGACGATGAAATAGCACAAAGCGGTATAGAAATAATAGGCGGAGATTTACAAAAATGCGATAAAGAAGCGGTTACATTAGCGGCTCTTACACTTAAAAGGCTTTCCGATGATTATCGCTTTGAAATAGGCGACTGCTCGTTTTTCAATCTGCTTGCTAATGAAGCGGGGATTGATGAGGAGCGGGCGGAAGAAATACGTCCGCTTGTTGAAACAAAAAACTTTCCGGAGCTTAAAAAATTCGTAGGAGACAATATGCTTGCTGAGCTTCCGCGATTGTTCGGGGATGCAGGAGTTTTTGAAGAGGCGCGGAGAATTTTCCGCACAGAGGCTTTAAAGTCGGCGTTAGAGCGGTTGGAAGGCGTGTATAATGATTTATGCAAGCTTGGGCTTGGGGAGAAAATTACGGTTGATTTGGGGCTGACAAACAAGCGCGGGTATTATACGGGTATTTTATTTAACGGATACACCGCAGGCTACGGAAAGCCGCTTTTGTCGGGAGGGAGATACCTTATTAATAATACTCAGGGGATAGGCTTCGCGGTAAATATGAGTGCGGCGGCGAAGAAGAAGCCGTGAGAGAGGGAAATATAAATGGACGATGTAACATTTACTTTATCTATATTTTCAATTGCTTTACTTTTCTTCACAATTGCAAGTATAGCGTGGGTGAAACGGGACTACATAAAGGAACGCGCTAATAAAAGAATAGCACAGAAAAACAATCTCGCTAATTATTTCTCATGTGTCATATTAATCGCTAATGAAAGTAAGGAACAATATGTTTTTAACGGCATTTTGGGAATTAATGAAACAAAGTTAATTTTTGCAGGTCATAATCCGAATCCAATCACAATTGCAAATGTAAACGAGTGTAAGTTTGAAGAATTATCCGATTTTGATTCGGAAGTGTTAAACAAATATCTTTCGAGCTTTAATTATAAGAGTGACGAGAAGATAAAATATGTTTTGGAAGGAATAGAGAGTAGAAAAAAACTTCCCAAAAGCATCACAAAACGTAAAACGCTAATAATTAATATATCTGACGGAAAACCTGTTCTTTGCTTTGTAGAAAACAAACCCGAAAATGTTAAGCGTGTCCGTGAAATACAAGAAATACTTTTCGAGAGTTGAGAAATGGTAAAATCTAAAAAGAAAAAAATGAACCGGGGAGTATTAATATTTTTAATATTATTCACTATCTTTCCGTTTATTTTGGGAGCAATGCTAATTATTTACAATCATGTTTATATGTCAAAAGCAGAATCCACCGAGGCCGTTGTGACGTTTATACAAGAGAGACGTGACGTCATGCGGCTGTTCACTCAGAAAATACCGCACATCCGCATAAGCATAAAATATACCGTTGACGGCGTTGATTATCACGATGTTTGGTCGGATAAAATCAAGAACGCCGCAACTGTGAAAGTCGGCGATACTTTCCCTGTTTATTATCAGCCAGGTAAACCCGAAAAAGCAACAACAGGGCATGATATGGTTAGTGCGGGAATAGTTTGTATTGTATGGGGTGTTATTCAACCTGTGTTTATATTCGCGGTAGGATTTCTCAGCGCGAGGAAGAAGCGGGAGAAGAGAGAAAAAAATGAATAAAAAAGAATATAAAGAATCGAAATAAAGGAGTATTATGCAGAACGAAACAATAAGAATCGCCGTAACTAAAGGCAGATTAGAAAAGAAAGCAACCGAGCTTTTTGA
The DNA here is from genome assembly GCA_009778065.1 of Oscillospiraceae bacterium. Classification (GTDB taxonomy): domain Bacteria; phylum Bacillota; class Clostridia; order Oscillospirales; family Ruminococcaceae; genus Ruminiclostridium_E. Next base: position 109,489 of record WRKM01000002.1, on the reverse strand, counting down.
AAAAGCAGGCTATGATATGTCAATGCTCAAGAATCGCGGAAGACAGCTTATCGCTAAAATTTCCGCGCCTGAATCAAATTCTGACGGTTCTGTAATTGAAATCGTGATTGCAAAGCCGCCTGATGTACTGACCTATGTCGAGCATGGCGTCTGCGATATTGGCATAGTCGGGAAAGACACGATTATTGAAGAAGGCGGCAAATATTTTGAGGTACTTGACCTCGGCTTCGGAAAATGCCGTTTTTCGCTCGCTGTAAAGAAAGGTGTAGAATTCTACGAAGGTCACGGACTTAAAACAATCGCTTCAAAGTATACGAATGTGACCAGAAACTTTTTTGAGAGTAAGGGAATGGACGTTGACATTGTAAAAATCGAAGGTTCGGTTGAACTCGCGCCTTTACTCGGACTCGCGGATGGTATAGTTGATTTGGTTGAAACAGGCTCGACCTTACGTGAGAACGGACTTGAAGAAATTGAGGAAATAGCTGATATTTCTGCGCGGTTAATAGTTAATACAGTCAGTATGAAACTGAAAAAACAACGTCTTGACAAAATTATAGAAAGAATTGAGGAGAATTTATGATAAGGGTATTAAAGGACAAAACAGATATATTAAAGTTCATCGCCGAAAATGAAGTACGCGGGAGCGGAGATAATTCCGAGGTAGAAAAAGATGTACGTCTCATAATAGAAAACGTGAGAAAAAACGGAGATGAAGCTGTTCGGGAATATACGGTAAAGTGGGACTGTCCGAATTCGCTGTATTATAAAGTACCTGATGAGGTAATCGGAGAAGCATACGAAAACACAGAACCAAAATTAATAAACGTACTAAAAAGATGTAAAGAAAAAATTGAAGCATATCACATAGCGCAAAAGCGTGAGAATATTGTGATTGAACAGGAAGACGGCGTAGTATTAAAACAGTTAATTCGTCCTCTTGACAAAATCGGGATTTACGTACCCGGCGGTACCGCACCGCTTATATCCACGGTTCTTATGTGTGCAATTCCTGCTAAAGTCGCGGGCGTGGGCGAAATTATCATGACTACGCCGCCCCAAAAAGACGGTTCTCCGAACTCAGATGTTTTAGCGGCGGCAAAGCTTTGCGGCGTTGATAAGGTTTTTTTGTGCGGAGGAGCACAGGCTATTGCAGCACTCGCTTACGGGACAAAGGAGATTCCAAGGGTCTCGAAAATCGTAGGTCCCGGCAGAGATTATGTGGCGGTTGCAAAAAAGCACGTTTTCGGGGCAGTAGATATTGATATGATTGCGGGACCGAGCGAGATTTTAATTATTGCGGATGAAACGGCAAATCCGCGTTTTATCGCCGCCGACCTGCTTTCACAAGTAGAGCATGACGTTAAGGCAAGTGCGGTTTTAATCACAACAAGCGAAGCGTTGGCAGATGCTGTAAATAGTGAGCTTGAAAAACAATTAGCAGAGTTAGAGCGAAGCGATATAGCTACGCAGTCATTAAGAGACTACAGCGGAATCATTATCGTAAAAAGCGATGATGAAGCCATTAAATGGGCAGACTTAATCGCTCCCGAACACTTAGAAATAATGACGAAACAACCGCTTGATTTTGAAGAAAAACTTAAGAATTACGGCTCGCTTTTCTTGGGTGAATACTCGCCTGAACCGCTCGGAGACTACTTTGCGGGAACGAATCATGTACTTCCTACTAACGGTACTGCGCGTTTTTCATCACCGTTGTCAGTAGATGATTTTATAAAAAAATCAAGCAGTATTTTTTATACTAAAGACGCGCTTGAAAAAGCCGCCGGGACGATTATTACAGTCGCAGAGTGCGAGGGGCTTGACGCACACGCAAAATCAATAAAAATCAGAATGACTTGAAAGGGAATGTTTATAAATGTTTGAACTACCTGAAAAACTTAAGAGTTTTACAGCATATAAGCCTTTAGTAGGTGATTATAAGGTTCGTCTTGATGTAAATGAAAGTTTTATAGAAATAGAGCCGGAAAAAATAACGGAAGCGATTTCGGCAGTAAAGTTTAATCGATATCCCGACCCATATGCGACGGGTGCGGTTAAAGCGTTTTCAGGATTGTTAAATGTAAATCCCGCGCTTGTTACGGCGGGAAACGGCTCAGATGAGCTGATAGGATTAATAGTTAATGCGTTACTTCAAAGAGACGACAAAGTCCTTTGTCTTGACAATGATTTTACAATGTATAAATTCTATTCTACGCTCATTGAACTCGATACTTTTGTCCTTCCTAAGAATTCGGATTTGACAATTGATGTTTCACTGCTGATTGAGAAAGTTAACAGCGAAAATATAAAATGCGTATTTTTTTCCAACCCCTGTAACCCTACGTCTCTCGGTATTTTTAAAACTGATGTAAAGAAAATAATAGAAAATACATCTGCGCTTATTGTGCTTGACGAAGCGTATATGGATTTCTGGGATGAAGCGGAAAGTCTGCTTGACGAAGCGGGTAATTATGATAACTTGATTATACTGCGTACCTGCTCAAAATCAGTCGCGCTTGCGGGAATAAGGTTGGGTTTTGCTGTTTCAAATGAGAAAATAACAAACGCGCTGAAAAAGACAAAATCACCCTTTAATGTCAACGCTGTTACACAGGCTATAGGTGAAGCGATTCTGTCAGATTCCGACAATTATTTTAATTCAATCAAGTTTATAAAAGAATCAACCGCACAGCTTTATAACGGACTCAAAGCCTTGAATATTTTTCAAAAAATATATGAAACAAGAACAAACTTTGTGTACGTCAAAACTCCGCAAGCTAAAGAAGTATATAATTATTTATTAGGTAAAAGTATAGCGGTGCGGTGCTTTGACGGGCATTTAAGAATCTGCGCGGGAACTGAGGAAGAAAACGAGATGCTTTTTGAGGAATTGAAAAAATGGAAGTAAAGGCTATTGTAACAGATTTAGACGACACTTTATTAAAATGCGACAAATCAGTTTCAAATTATACAAAACTAATTTTAGAAAAATGCGTTTCTAAGGGAATAAAGCTTATTTATGCGACCGCGAGAGGTCCGAGTGCAGAAGAGTTAATTCCAACCGAATTATTTGAAGGCAGTATAACCATGAACGGAGCAGTAGCGTGTGTTTTGGGAAATGTGATATATGAAAAATATATTGAACCGGAAATTTTTAGTCCTTTCCTTATTAAAATGAACGAATACGGAATAAAATCAGCCGCCGAAATAGACGGTGTTCATCACGCAAACTTTGAAGTAAATTCAATGTGGACACGCAAATATGTAATAAGCGATTTTAGAAATATTGAAGGAAAAACCGAAAAACTATACATGATTGTCGAATCGGAGGGCGACTGTGAATTTATAAAACAAAACTTGCCTTCCGGACTTTATGTGCATTTTACAAAAGACAGTTTGGCACTCGTAATGAACAGGGAAGCGACAAAATTAAAGGCATTATCTGCTGTTTTGGAGTATTTTGAACTTGATTTTTCACAAGTTGTTGCGTTTGGCGATGATATAAACGATATTGAGATTTTGCGAAAATGCGGCATCGGGGTAGCTATGGAAAATGCCCTTGAAGACGTTAAAGAAACAGCCGATGAAGGATGTGGAGATTGTGACAGCGACGGTGTTGCCCATTGGCTCGAAAAAAATATTTTACAGGAGAAAATTTATGGAAAGAAAAGCTGAAATCACGCGCAAAACAAAAGAAACCACGCTGACAGTTTCGCTAAATATCGACGGAACGGGGGTTTGCCAAATTGACACAGGCGTCGGATTTTTCGACCATATGCTGACTGCACTTGCCGTACATGGCGAGTTTGATATGGTTGTGAAATGTAAAGGCGATTTACAGGTAGACGCACATCATACAATCGAGGACACAGGAATTGTACTCGGAACAGCATTTAAAAACGCACTCGGAGACGTAAAAATTACACGCTACGGAAGTGCGAGTATACCTATGGATGACGCACTCGGTTTTTGCAGTCTCGATATTTGCGGACGGCAGTTTTTAGTTTATGACGCTGAATTTAATGGTGAAAAAACAGGCGAATACGAAAACTGTCTGACGAAAGAGTTTATGCAAGCCTTCGCATTTAACGCAGGAATCACACTACATATTTCCGCGCTTTACGGCGATAACGACCATCATAAAACCGAAGCTATGTTTAAATCTCTGGCATACGCGCTTAAACAGGCGGTAAGAATAAAAGAAGACGGTTTAATAGCGTCGACAAAGGGTGTGTTATAATGCTGATTTTCCCTGCAATAGACCTAAAAAACGGAGAATGTGTAAGACTTTTTAAAGGTGAGTTTAACACTGTTCATAAAGTCGCCGACAATTGTATGAATACTGCACTCGGCTTTGCAAAATCGGGTGCGGAGTGGATTCACATGATTGACTTAGACGGAGCAAAGGACGGAAAACATAAAAACCGAGGATTAATTACCGCTGTAGCAAAAAGCACAGTTCTCAAAGTACAAACAGGCGGCGGAATCCGTACTATGGAAGATATTGACGATTGCTTACAAAATGGTATATCGAGGGTAATTATAGGCTCGGCGGCTGTGAAAAATCCCGAACTTGTAAAAACGGCTGTAGGTAAGTATAAAGAGAGAATAGCAGTCGGAATTGACGCAAAAGACGGCATTGTAGCGACCGATGGCTGGACACAAAGCGGAGGTATAGGATATATTGAATTAGCAATAAAAATGTGTGAAGCAGGCGTAAAGTATTTTATTTTTACAGATATAGATAAGGACGGAACACTAAAAGGACCTAATCACTATAAAACAAAAATCCTGCAAGAAAAGGTGAAACCTTTCGGTGCGAATGTAATAGCGAGCGGAGGAATAAAAACACTCGAAAACCTGAAAACGCTGAAGAAAAACGGCATCTATGGCGCGATTTGCGGAAAATCCATTTACAGCGGAACTTTAGATTTAAAAAAAGCAATTAAATTAAGCAGAGAGGAAATATAAAAAATGAAAAAAATAATACCATGCCTTGACATTCGGGGCGAAAAAGTAGTTAAAGGCGTAAAATTTGAAGATGTAAAGGATGTGGGAGACCCTGTTAGTTTTGCAAAAAATTACATCGAACAGGGTGCGGACGAACTCGTTCTTTATGATATTTCAGCGTCAATAGAAAAAAGAACTGTTCCTTTTGAACTTGTCAAAAAAATTGCGGAACTAACTAAATTATCATCGATTCCGTTTTGCGTGGCGGGCGGAATCAGTAGTGCGGAAGACTTTCAAAACGCATTGAACGCAGGAGCAGACAAGGTTTCAATAAACTCTCCTGCTGTCAAAAACCCCGCACTCATTAAAGAAGTCAGCGAGAAATTCGGCAGGGAATGTGTGGTCGTCGGAATCGATGCTAAACGAGTCGAAACAGGCAGATATACTGTGACGACAGGCGGCGGAAAAATTGACGCCGAATTAGATTTAATCGAGTGGGTAAAGCAGGTTCAAACTCTCGGCGCAGGTGAAATATGCCTAAATTCAATCGACGCCGACGGAGTAAAAGACGGTTATGATATTGAAATGTTAAACGCCGTTTGCGAGGTTGCGACAGTTCCCGTGATTGCAAGCGGAGGATGCGGAAAACTCGAACACTTCTCAGAAGTTTTCAAAAAAACAAAAGCCTCAGCCGCCTTAGCCGCATCGGTTTTCCATTTCAGAGAGCTGACAATCGGCGAAATAAAGGAGTATTTAAAAGAAAATGATTGAAATTAAAAAGTATTTTGAGAAATCTAAGTTAATTCCTGCGATTGTACAATGTGCCGAAACAAACGAGGTTTTAATGCTCGCTTATATGAATGAGCTTAGTTTGTCTAAAACTTTTGAGAGCGGTTATACCTGGTTTTGGAGTCGTTCGCGCGGAGAATTATGGAACAAAGGACAAACATCGGGAAATACGCAAAAAGTAGTTGAGATTTTCGCCGATTGCGACCTTGACACGCTTTTAATCAAAGTCGAGCCAAAAGGCGTAGCTTGCCATACGGGAAGCAGGAGTTGTTTTTTTAATAAAATTGAAGAGGGGGATAAATCAGAATGAATGAAACTTTAAACAATCTTTATGAGTTAGTCATAGAGCGGAGGCAAAATTCAGAACCTAATTCTTACACAAGTTATCTTTTTGAAAAAGGTCTCGATAAAATTTTGAAAAAGTGCGGTGAAGAATGTTCGGAAATGATTATTGCCGCGAAAAATGGCGATAATGATGAGCTGAAAAACGAAATCTCCGACTTAATCTATCATGTGATTGTCTTATGTGCGGAGCAGGGATTGGAGTGGCGTGAGGTAGAAGAAGTTCTCAGTGCCAGAGGAAAAAAATCGGGAAATCTGAAAAAATTTCATAATTCGGAAAATGATATGCTTTAATTATAATTCATTTCTGTTATGATTCTATTATTTCTCTCATATAATTTACGGACGAGCAATTCCGGAAGTTATATGAAAGGGAATTATCATGGAAGAAATAAAAAGTACAGACAGTATCCGAAAAACCGTAAAGCCGGACAACGGAGTGATTCTTTTCCGCGTTATTACAGCCGCCTTGATTACAATTGCATTAATTATTTTAAAAGTCTTTTTCCCTGAAATATATACGGTAATAAATTCATGGCTCGCTGAAAAATACAATTTTCCGTTTTCGATATCTTTCATTGAGCTATGATTGAATTTATTATCAGTGAGAAAAAAGTTGCACTCGACTTTACTTTTTTCGCGGCAATAGCCTTGTTTTTTTATTTTGATGAAAGCGGTTACTCAATCATGGGAATCTGCGCCTGTATCATTCACGAAGCAGGGCATTTGATTTCGCTTTTTATCGAGAAAAAAGACTTTAAATCGCTGATTTTTTATGGCGGTGGTATGAAAATAGATTTAGGTAAAACTATTGAATCATCTTTATTTATAATTATCGCAGGAAGCTTGTCAAATTTTATTTGCTTTATAGTTTTGTTTTTTTTACCGCTTGAAATTTTCATACTAAAAGTTTTCGCAGTGATTAATTTAATAATCGGAGTTTTTAATCTTTTACCTATAAGATATTTCGACGGCGGTCGTCTTTTGGAAAAAATCCTGCTTAACCTTTTTAGCGCGGATAAAGTAATTACCGTACTCTCAAAAACAGAAATTACTTCGATTTTTATATTAATAATTATGCTTATTTGGTTGATGCTTAAAAGCGCGATAAATCCGTCTGTGTTTATTATAATGCTCTATGTAATGGCATCTGATTCCGTTTACAGTGCCAATTCATCCCGTAAATGAGTATAAAAAGGAAGTTTAAAATGTATAAAGAAAAATTGGATAAAATCTTGCCGAATGTACAAAAACCCGCTCGTTATATAGGCGGAGAAATTAATTCGGTAAAAAAAGATAAAGGCAAAGTTGATGTTCGTTTTGCGTTTTGTTTTCCGGAAACATACGATATAGGAATGTCACATCTCGGAATGAAAATCCTTTATTCGCTTATAAACGATGTTGAAAATTATTGGTGCGAGCGTGTGTTCATGCCTTTGCCTGATATGGCGGCGAAAATGCGCGAACATGACATTTTACTTTACGGTTTAGAAAGCCTTGAGCCGATACGCGATTTTGATTTTATAGGCTTTACACTGCAATATGAACTGACTTATACGAATATACTTGCCATGCTTGACTTGGCAGGTTTACCCGTGCTTGCGAAAGAACGTGATAATCTAAGCCCAATTATAATTGGCGGAGGTCCCTGTGCCTGTAATCCTGAACCGCTTGCCGATTTTTTTGACCTGTTTGTAATCGGCGAGGGTGAAGAAGTTAGCCTTGAATTAATGAGACTTTATGAAGTCTGTAAAAAAACAGGTGCGAGTAAAGCAGAGTTCCTCAAAAAAGCCGAACAGATTGAGGGAATTTATGTTCCTTCATTTTACACGCATGAGTATAATTCCGACAATACAATAAAAAGCATAACACCGGAAAAGCCTGTGAAAAAGCGGATTATAAAAGACATTGACAGCGTGTTTGTTCCGAGAGAGTTTGTTGTGCCATACTGTGAAATCGTTCACGACCGTGCAATTTCGGAAATCCTGCGCGGCTGTATGCGCGGTTGCAGGTTTTGTCAAGCGGGATTTATTTACCGCCCTTTCAGACAAAGAAGTAAGGAAAAAATCGTAGACGGCATAGTTGAATTATGTAAAAACACGGGATATGACGAGGTTTCGCTGTCATCGTTAAGCACAGGAGATTATGCGGGTATTGAAGTTCTTTTAAAAAGCATTACCGAATTTACAAACTCGAAAAACATAAACCTTTCGCTCCCGTCAATGAGAATCGACAGTTTCAGCGATGAGATTTTACAACAAGTAAAAAGTGTCCGAAAAAGCGGTTTAACCTTCGCCCCGGAAGCGGGAACTCAGCGTCTGCGCGATGTTATAAATAAGAACATTACAGACTGCGATATATTGAAAGGGTGCAAAACCGCATTTGAGGGCGGATATACTAATGTAAAGCTATATTTTATGCTCGGACTTCCGGAGGAAACGGACGAGGATATAGAAGGTATAAAAATATTAACAGATAAAATAATTGAGCTTTTTTATCAGACCCCGAACAGAAAAAAGGGTAAGCCCGTTTCAATTTCGATTACGCTATCTACATTTATTCCCAAGCCGTTCACGCCTTTTGAGTTTGAGCCGCAAATCGGAGAAGAAGAAATAATACGCCGCCGTAAATATTTGCTAAGTCTTTTAAGAAATAAAAAAGTAAGCGTAAGTTGGCACGATTTTGACGTATCTTTACTCGAAGCGGCTTTAGCGAGAGGCGACAGAAGGCTTGGACAAGTTATATTGAAGGCGTGGCAGAGCGGTTGTGAGCTTGATGGTTGGGACGAGTATTTTAAGTTTGATATGTGGAAAAAAGCTTTTGAAGACTGTGGCTTAGATATAGATTTTTATGCGAGCAGACGACGATTATATGAAGAAAAACCGCCGTGGGCAATGATTGATATGATGGTAGACAGAGAATTTTTGGCAGAAGAAAATAAACGCGCCCATGAGTGCGTCACGACAAAATCCTGCCGTGAAAAGTGTGCAAACTGCGGGGTATCAAAGTATGCGGGAGGTGTATGTATTTGAATAGACCTATACGTGTGTTTTTTAAGAAAACAGGCAGAGCAAAATATATCTCACACTTAGATTTACAACGTACTATGCAACGCGCTTTGAAACGTGCAGACCTGCCCGTATGGGAAACCGAGGGCTTTAATCCGCATATTTATATAACATTTGCACTCCCGTTATCACTCGGAATCGAAAGTGTCTATGAATCTTTTGATATTAAAATAACGCAAGATATTTCTTTCGATGAAATTCGGGATAGATTAAACTCAGTATTAACCGAGGATTTAAAGATAATCAAATCCGCCGAGCCTACCTATAAACATACCGAAATTAAAACAGCGGAGTATGAAATAATCTTTAATCCGAAGGACATACAAGGCACGGCACAAAATTTCCGTGAATTTTTAAGGCAAAAAGAAATAATTATTTTAAAGAAAACTAAAAAAGGTGAAACAAATATAGACATAAAACCGATGATTGAGTTAAAACAAGCGAAAGAGGATAGAATTACACTGTTTTTACCCGCAGGAAACGAGTTGAGCCTGAATCCCCTTCAGGTACTCGGTGCGTTTGGTAAATTTCTCGGTCAAGAGCAACCGAAAGCAGAAATAATCCGTACAGTAATTTTTTGCGCGAACGGAGAGATTTTCATTTGACAAAGGGTGTAAAATATGGTAATATGGTCTTATAGGGGTTTATGTAACTGATATGCAGGCGTATTAGTGCAGTTAAAGAAAGGGCATGGTTAAACTTTGTCAGAAAAAATAACAGTCGCCGAAGCTCTCGTAAGGTGTCTTGAAGCCGAGGGGATAAAAAAAATCTTCGGCTATCCGGGTGCGGCAATTTGCCCGTTCTACGACAAGCTTGTCGGCAGTAAAATACAACACATTTTAGTGCGTCACGAGGCAAACGCCGGTCATGCCGCAAGCGGTACGGCACGCATAACGGGAAAACCCGCTGTTTGTGTAGCGACGTCGGGACCCGGCGCAACGAATCTGATAACCGCAATAGCGACAGCCTACATGGACAGTATACCTGTCGTTATAATCACGGGTCAGGTCAGCTCAGAGCAAATCGGACGTGACGTTTTTCAGGAGGCTGATATTACGGGTGCGGCACAACCTTTTGTAAAACACAGCTATTTAATAAAGGATGCAAACCTCGTCCCCGAAATAGTAAAGAAGGCTTTCTATATTGCCGGTTCGGGAAGACCGGGACCTGTTTTGATTGATGTGCCGTATGATGTACAACTACAAACAATTGACTTTGAATACCCCGAAAGTGTGGAGCTGTGCAGTTATAAGCCTAAGTACGAGGGAAACAAGCTTCAAATAAAACGCGTTGCGGAAGCGATTAAAGAGGCGAAAAAACCGCTCATATGCGCCGGCGGCGGACTCTTTTCAGCGAAAGCAGGGGAGATTATGAGGAAAATCGCCGAAACTGCAAACATTCCGGTAATCTGTACCATGATGGGTATAAGTATAATACCGACCGACCACCCCTTGTTCATGGGAATGATAGGTATGCACGGACGTATCGCGCCCAATAAAGCCATATCAGAATGTGATTTATTGATTCTTTTAGGCGCGAGGGTGGGAGACAGGGCGGTCACAGCAATAAAAAACCGCGAAGACTTAAAAGTAATACACATAGATATTGACCCTGCTGAAATTGGTAAAAACCTGCCCGTCAGTATCCCTGTAGTAGGCGATTTAAGGACAGTTCTGACACAACTTTCGGAAATTATAGGAACACAGGAAAACGCAGATTGGGTAAAGTATTTGCATGAACTAAAGAATAACGATAAACGGCAAAATTTTATATCTGATGAAAGTACGAATGGGGTTAATCCCGCAGTATTTATTGAAAAACTCAATAAACTACTGCCTGATGAGTGTGTAATTTCAGCCGACGTAGGACAGAATCAGATTTGGACGGCGAACAGTATCAGACTGCGCGGGGCTAACTCTCCCTCAGAGGAGAATGTTTCTGTCGGGGGAAGGTTCATTACTTCCGGAGGTATGGGTACAATGGGTTATTCTGTTCCGGCGGCAATAGGGGCTAAATCGGCGCGTCCCGAAGCGGAAGTAATCGCAATTTGCGGCGATGGAAGTTTTCAAATGCAGTCAATGGAGCTTGCCACCATGGTTCAGCACGATATTAATGTGAAAATAATTATAATGACAAACAATAGGCTCGGTATGGTTCGAGAGGTTCAAACAAACAACTATGAAAACAGATTAACGGCAGTTTTTTTAGACGGCAGTCCCGATTTCATAAAATTAGCCGAGGCTTACGGGATAAAAGGCGGCTACGTCAATGACGAGGCAGAAGCTGATACCGCTTTAGAAAACATGCTAAAATCGGACAAGCCTTATATTTTACAAGTAAAGGTAGATGAAAACGAAAGGAGTATCTTGTGATTATGAAACATACTATTTCGATTTTAGTAGAGAATAATGCGGGTGTACTCGCACGTATATCGGGGCTTTTTGCGAGGCGCGGATATAACATTCACAGTCTCGCGGTGGGTGTCACCGATAATGAAAAAATCTCGCGAATCACAATAGTCGCAGAGGGTTCGGATTATACTTTAGAGCAAATTGAAAAACAGTTAAACAAGTTAATTGATGTTATAAAAGTACGCTCACTTTCTGCGGACAAGCTACTCGCAAGAGAACTTGTTTTGGTTAAAGTCGCCTGTAAACCCGTACAGCGTACAGAACTCATCGATATAGCCGAAATCATGGCGGCAAAAATTTCCGATGTTTCGCCGGATTCGATGACTTTAGAACTTTCGGGAAACCAAAACGTGTTAACTACATTTGAGGAATTACTCAGCCCTTATGAGATAATAGAAATCGTCAGAACGGGTACTGTTGCCCTACAAAAAGGAAGCTCAGGGATTAGGGTTTAGGGAAAAAAGTATGGAAAAATATATCAAAAATAATAATTCATAAAGGAGAAAGAAAAATGGCAAAAATCTATTACGAAAAGGATTGTAATTTATCGCTTTTAAGCAATAAAACAATCGCAATTATCGGCTACGGAAGCCAAGGACACGCTCACGCGTTGAACCTTAAAGACAGCGGCGTAAAGGTCATAATCGGGCTTTATGACGGTAGTAAATCTTGGGCGAAGGCAGAAGAAGCGGGCTTTGAGGTAGCCGTTGCGGCGGAAGCGGCTAAGAAAGCCGACGTCATTATGATTTTGATTAATGATGAAAAACAGGCGGACTTGTACAGTGAAAGTATAGAGCCTAATCTGACGGCAGGGAAGACGCTTGCTTTTGCACACGGCTTTAACATACATTTCGGTCAGATAAAACCGCCGGAAGATGTTGACGTTATAATGGTCGCGCCGAAAGGTCCCGGACATACCGTGCGTTATGAGTACGAGGAAGGTAAAGGCGTACCATGCCTTGTAGCAATTCATCAGGACGCGAGCGGAAAGGCTCTCGACACCGCCTTAGCATATGCGGCGGGAGTGGGCGGCGCACGTGCCGGTGTACTCTTGACTTCGTTTAAGCAAGAAACCGAAACCGACCTATTCGGGGAACAAGCCGTACTTTGCGGAGGTGTTACCGCTTTGATGAAGGCGGGTTTTGAAACCCTTGTTGAAGCAGGGTATGAACCCGAAAACGCCTATTTCGAGTGTGTTCATGAGATGAAGCTTATCGTAGATATGATTTATAGGGGCGGCTTAAATCTCATGCGCTATTCTGTTTCCGATACTGCCGAATACGGCGATTATGAAGTAGGCAGCAGAATCATCACAGACGAGACTAAAAAGGAAATGAAAAAGGTTTTAGCTGAAATACAGGACGGTACATTCGCTCGAAATTGGATTAAAGAAAACAAAGACGGCAGACCTAATTTTAATGCAAAAAGAAAATCCGAGAGCGAACACGAAGTAGAAAAAGTCGGCGCAGAGCTTCGTAAAATGTATACATGGGATAAAAAATAACGTGTTTAGTTTAGAAAGAAAAATCGGTTATTCGAGCCTCGGTGCAAACGGAAAAATGCGTATAGGAGCGGTCGTAGATTATTTGCAAGACAGCTCGAATTTTCACCTGCAATCCATGCACTTCTTACAAGAGTATTTTCGGGAAAACGACGTAGGCATGTACGTCGTATCCCGTCAGCTTGACATTGAAAGGCTGCCGAGATATGGTGAGGATTTAGTTTTAAACACATTTACTCACGAGTGTAAGAATATGTACGGCTTCAGAAACACATTAATATACACACAGAGTAAAGAGCTATGCGTAAAGGCTAATACAACAGGCGCGTTTATCAATCTCAAAACCGCAAAGCCTGTAAAAATCCCGCAAAATATCCTCGAACAGATTCCGATTGAGCCAAAATTTAATATGGAATATCTTCCCCGAAAGGTTAAAATCCCCGATATTGATGCAGAGAAATTCGATGAATTAAAGGTCAGGAGATACCATATTGATTCAAACCGCCATATTAATAACGCGAAATTTTTAGACATAGCGGAAGATTTTCTCCCTGAGGATTATTATTACGATTGCGGTAACGGCGGACGCAGTATAAAGCGCGTGATGATTGAATACAAATCGCCCGCATCGCAGAGTGACGTAATTAAACCGGAGAGATATATCTACGATAACAAGGTAATAATAAAGCTCGGCGGTGCGGATGAAAACGTGACCTTTGCGGTGATTGAGTTCACCTACTGAGTTTAATTTTAATAGGATTTATGGAAAAATATCTTGAGATACTCGAAATCACGAAGCCTCATGGTTTAAATGGTGAAATGCGTGCCAAATACTATTGTGATGACCCTAATGAAATCATGCAGTTTGACGCACTTTACCTCGGTACGCAGAAAAAGCCCGTAAAGCTGACGTCGTTTAGAGTCAGCAAAAACATGGTCATAGTCGGACTTTCGGGATTCTGTACAATTGAGGCGGCACAAGAACTAAGCGGAGAATTTATATACATTGACCGCGAAGATGTGTCGCTTGACGAGAATGTGTGGTTTATCCGAGATTTAATCGGTCTTGATGTTTTCGACATTGATACCGACTGTTATTACGGGAAAGTTGAAGAGATTCTGCAAAACGCACCTGTAGACGTTTATTGCGTAAGGACGCGAGAAGGAAAACAACTTCTTTTTCCGGCGATACCCGATGTTTTGCAAAATATAGATTTAAACGAAAGAAAAATTTTAATCAGACCCCTCGATGGTTTATTTGAGTAGAGTATGAAAAATGATTGTAAAAAATTAGAGCTTGATAAGGTTTTGGCTTTATTATCCGAGCAGGCGTGGAGTGATGGCTGTAAAGAGAAGATTGCCGAAATCGTACCGCTCGGCAGAGATAATTACGGGATAACCGAAGTTCGTGAGGAACTCAAGAAAACAGATGATGCATTCACGCTGTCGGCTAAGTTCGGTACACCCCGTTTTTCACGTATTAAAAATATCTGCGATTCCGCAAAAAGAGCAGGGAGCGGCGCATCGTTGTCACTTCGTGAGCTTTTGGATATATGTGCGGTCATAAAGAATATCGGCACTCTTTTGAGTTGGTACGCGGGTTGCTCCGGCGGCTCACTGAGCGATAATTCGCTTGCAGGATATTTTATAATGCTGACCCCAAATAAGGCGTTGTCAGATAAAATAGATAATGCAATTTTATCGGCAGAAGAGCTTTCCGACGGCGCAAGCCCTGAACTTATGAAGATTCGTAAGGCGATAATACGGCAGGGACTCTATATAAGAGAACAACTTGATAAATTAATAAAAAACCCCGAAAAACAGAAATTCTTACAGGAAAGCATAATCACCACACGCGACGGGCGTTTTGTCGTACCGGTACGAATCGAGCATAAAGGTGAAATCAGCGGTTTAGTTCACGACACATCATCAAGCGGACAAACCTTATTCATCGAACCCATGGCTGTGGTTGAGGCGAATAATGAAATAAGGCTTTTAAAAGGGCGAGAGCAAGCTGAAATAGAACGTATTATTGCAGAAATGAGTAGCGACGTCGGCGATTTTTCCGAAGATTTAATAATCGGCTTTGAAACGATGCAAAAGCTCGAAATGTATTTCGCTAAGGCAAATTTAGGCGCGAAAATGAAAGCGATAACACCCGAAATAGTCGAGACTCCGTGTTTGCTGTTAAATAAAGCGCGGCATCCGCTTATTAGTCCCGATAAGGTTGTACCGATTACCGTTGAACTTGGCTTTAACTATAATTGCCTTATAATCACAGGACCGAACACAGGCGGTAAAACAGTCGCGCTTAAAACGGTGGGACTGCTGATACTTATGGCGAAGTGCGGACTTATGATTCCCGCCGCAGACGGCAGTAAGATTGGATTTTTTAGTGATGTTTTCGCCGATATCGGAGATGAGCAGAGTATTGAACAAAGCCTGTCCACGTTTTCGTCACATATGAACAATATAACGAGGATTATAAAAACTATCGGGGAGCCGCAGGGTGCGGCGGAATACTCGCTGATTCTTCTTGATGAATTAGGCTCGGGTACTGACCCCATAGAGGGTTCTGCTCTTGCGGTGTCGATACTTGAATATCTGAAAAAATGTCCCTGTCTTGTAATAGCCACAACCCATTATCAGGAGGTAAAGTTATTCGCGATTGAAGAAGAGGGTGTGGAAAACGCGAGCTGTGAGTTTGATATTAATACTTTAAGACCAACTTACAGATTAATCACGGGTATGCCCGGCAAGTCGCAGGCTTTTTCCATTGCGGCGCGGCTCGGATTAAATGAGAATATAATTAAGAGTGCAGAAAGGCTCATTACAGGCGAAAACAGGCGATTTGAAAAAACTATCGAAGCTCTTGAATCCGCTCGCATAGAAATTGAAACCGTCAGAGCCGAAATTGAAGATGAACGAATAAAAGCGCGAAGAAACAATCAGGCATCCGAAAAACTGCGCGAGCAGTTAGAGCATGAAAAGGGAAGAGAATTACAGTCCGCACGGAATAAAGCGGACGGTATCATAAACGAGGTCAGGCATATCGCGGATGGATTAATAGACGAATTAGAGCAAATACGCAAAGAAAAAGACAAAGAGGATTTTTCGGAAAGGGTCAGAAGCGCACGTTCTAAGCTCAATAAAACACTTGCTCAAATGCACGACAACGCGAACCCGATAATCGAAAAAAACGAAGAAAACTACGTTTTACCTCGACCGCTGAAGGTTTATGATGCGGTTTTATTGGCGGACATCGACAAAAAAGGTACACTACTCAATCTACCCGACAAATCGGGGAACTGTATAGTACAGATAGGATTGATGAAAACTAAAACAAAGCTTGAAAATTTACGTTTAATAGAAGAAAAAACAGAAGACAGGATAAAAATAAATAATCGCCACATATCCACAAAAGGCTTGCAGAGTAATATGACGAGAAAGACAAGTATGGAGCTTGATATAAGGGGAATGGCGGCGGATGAGGGTGTTTTGGAGGTTGAGCGTTTTATTGATTCGAGCATAATGGGCGGTTTACATTTAATAACGGTTATACACGGAAAGGGAACGGGAGTTTTACGCGATGCAGTCCACAAGTATTTAAAAGGACACGGTAGGATTAAAAGTTACAGACTCGGCGTTTACGGTGAGGGTGAAACAGGAGTAACGGTGATAGAGTTGAAATAAATAAAAAAGCGGCTGTGGCGAAATTGGCATACGCGCCAGATTTAGGTTCTGGTGGGAAACCGTGCAGGTTCAAGTCCTGTCAGCCGTAGAGGAGGGATTTGGGAGCAAATTCACAATCCCGATTTTAATTATGGCGAATTCGCCGCAATTAGAGGTAATTAATATGGAAACTATTTTTGAAAACTGGGACGGTCAGCCTTGTGATTTAACCGATGAAGACAGAGCATGGCTTGACATGGAGCCGGTAGGAAAAGAAAGATTTTGGGAGGAAGAATGAAACAAGGAGATAAGGAAGAATATTAAGAAAACACCGCTGAATTGGCTGAATTTATAGCTGAATTGAATAAAGTTAAATTTTAAAATATATAAAAATCTTGACAAGGGTACTTGCTTATGCTATAATTAAAGTATATCAATGCGGTGTATGCGACATAAAATAATATGAAAGAGGTGATTACTGATGACAACTGTTCTTGATGTAGCAAAATATATCTTGTCAAAACAAGGTGAAATAAGTACGTGGAAATTGCAAAAACTGTGTTATTATTCACAAGCGTGGGCTTTAGCATGGTCTGATGGTGTTTCTTTGTTTAACGAAGATTTCCAAGCATGGACAAACGGTCCTGTGTGTCGTAAACTTTATGATTTACACAAAGGCGAATATTTAATTTCATATGACGATTTTAATTTTGGAAATATTGACAATCTAACCGAAGATGAGAAAGACACTATTGATACCGTGTTAGAAAACTATGGAGATAAATCACCTTTTTGGCTTAGAGAACAAACCCATGATGAATTGCCTTGGAAGGATGCTCGCGGGAAAACCCCGGAAAATATGCGTAGCGAAAATATAATATCAAAAGAATCAATGGGAAATTACTATGGGAGTTTGTAATTATGCCGATTCTATATTTTCTTTTGCCCTTACTAATAAAATCAGGCTAATAGGTTTAAAAGAAGGGCGAGTATTTTATGTTATATGGTATGACCCTAATCATGATTTTTATCCTGTAAATAAGTAAAATTATGATACAATTTAGCTGTGATATATGTGCAATGAGTGTATGCCACGGCATATACTTGAAAAATATATTTACAATGGGAGCCACCTACGGGTGGTTCTCGGCTTTTTTGGCTGAATTTATGAAATAAACCCCTTGACAACCTATCAGAACTATGGTATAATAGTCATATAAGTAAAATCGGCGTAAAACCACGCGTAAGACTTGACTTTTACGGAAAGGAATTACTCTTAATGAAAGTAAAAAAATTAATAGGCATACTGACCGCTTTTGCAGTGGCTTTCTCGGCAGTTGACGGACTCAATCTTTTTGAGCGGAGGGTATCGGCGAGTAACACGATTCCCGCGAGCATCACAGCCGCCCAAGTCGTAGCCGCTATGGGTACGGGGTGGAACCTTGGGAATACCTTTGATTCTCACAACGGAAGCGGAACTCCCGGTTACGCACTAACCACCACGAGCATCACCGCGCTTGAAACACATTGGCTCAACGGAGCGGGAAATGTTACTACGCAAACCCTCATTCAAGCGGTTAAAAATGCGGGATTTGATACAATCAGAATCCCCGTAACTTGGCATAAGGTTGCCGACCCTGCTAACAACTGGGAAATCCGCGCCGATTGGATGGCTCGGGTTAAAGAGGTTGTTGACTGGGCTTATGATTTGGATATGTATGTCATTTTGAATGTTCACCATGATGAGTATGTTATACCTTTGAGGGATGATACGATTCATTCTGCCGACCCCGAGTACGCGGATAAATTCTTAAAAAGTATATGGGAGCAAATCGCCGAGACTTTCAACAATGATTACGATGAGAAACTTATTTTTGAGGGTCTTAACGAGCCGCGGACTATAGCGGCTGTTCTGCCCACAGGTCATGATGAACTAATTGAGCAAAGACCGGATGTTTGGGTTTATAAAAACGAATTGACCGGCGGCACTTCTGCCGAACTCACAAAACTCAATGAGCTTAATCAGCTTTTTGTTAACACGGTGCGTGCATCCGGCGGCAACAACGCAAACAGAATCTTGATGGTGCCTACTTATGCGGCGGGTACAGCGGATGCGGCGTTAAATGGGTTCGTGAGACCAACCGACCCGGGCAACACCGTTAATAAAATCGCCCTGTCAATTCACACCTATTCGCCTTTTGCTTGGGCGCATGAAGGACAAGGAACATACAACAAGAACACTATAACAACTGACCTCACTAAGGTTAAAGCCCGCGCTGATGCGTTAAGTATACCTGTTGTGCTGGGCGAATGGGGTTCTGTTAACGGCACAGGCTCAAGCCGTGCCGCTGACAGGGCGGAACACGCCAAAGACTACATTACGGCGGCGCGGAATCTGGGAATGAAGGCAGTTTGGTGGGATGACGGCTCTGCCGTAACCATACAAGACGGCTTCGGACTTATACAAAGAGCAACTCCGCATACGCTTCTTCACCCGGCTATTACAGCCGCGATTGCGGAAGCTATGGGGAACACAATTATGACTGCCTCCCCTGCGACACTTCCTCAAGGCGGCGGTGCAAGCACTATAACCGTTGTGGGTGCTAATCTTGATACGACTACGGTAAGTGTAAGAGCGATTAACGGTGACGGCGATGTAATAGTACCTGCGGAGGCAGCCACGGGAGACGCAACAACCCAAACCGCAACCCTTGAATTCCCCGAAAATTTCGGCACAACTAATATAACCCTCACAATACAAGTTTCGCTTGATGACGGAGTTACTTGGGAAACTACTCCGACAGCAACGGTTGTTTTGCAGGGTGCGGGTGGTGATAGTGAAGGTGGTGGTGAAAGTGAAAGTGAAGGTGATGAAAGTGAAAGTGAAGGTGATGAAAGTGAAGGTGAAGGTAGTGTTACCATCTACGACGTAACATTCAACTCCAACTACACGGGCGGACTTGGTATACCGCACAAAGAGGTTGCCGACGGCGACTCGCTCGGAACGTTACCGAACGTTACCAGAACAGGCTTCACCTTGGTAGGTTGGTTTGACACTGCGGATGCGGACGGCGGAACGGAGTATACAGCTACAACTGTCATAACAAAAGATGTTACCTTATATGCTCATTGGGAGATTAACAAATATACCATATCTTTCAATTCAAATGGCGGTTCTGATGTTCCGGCTATTACAAATGCACCCTACGGCAGCACATTTCTTCCCCCCACCGCACCGACAAGGGAAGGATACGCATTTAACGGTTGGTTCGGGGCGGTTTCGGGAGGAACTGCATTTACATTCCCGTACACAGTCAGAAACAACGTAACCTTACACGCACAGTGGATAGAACTCGACCAATTTACTTTGACTTATCAAGGCGGCGGTGCAGACAGTGGTACACCTCCTACCGATGCAAAATCACCTTACTATGACGGTGATTGGGCAGTAGTTGCGGATAATACAGGCAACCTTATAATGGACGGTTATGTATTCGCCGGTTGGAACACTGATGCGTCTGTCGATGATAAAGTCGAATACTATCCGGGCGAATTAATACAAATCACCGCAAACACCACGCTTTATGCAATTTGGGTTGCAGAAGCCAATGAGATTTCCGTATATGGCGTTACAATAAATGGCGGCGATTTCTCATTAGGCGTAGGCGAAACCAAAGATTTAACGGTTACTTTCGCCCCCGCTAACGCAACAAACAAAGGCGTTACTTGGGAATCAGACACTCCCTCAGTCGCCACAGTATCAGGCGGCAGAGTAACCGCGGTAGCCGAGGGAACGGCGACTATTAAGGTTACATCTGATGACGGCGGCTATACCGATACCGTAGAAGTAACTGTAACAGAGGCATTTATCCCCGTAAACCAAATCATAGGCATTAACACCGAGACTTTCACAGCAGGAGAAAACCACACCCTCGGTAGCGGAATGGTGTACCCCTCGACTGCAACTAATAAAGACATAACATGGAGCATTGTTACAGGCGGAACAACCGCACAGGGTGCGGAAGTTAACGGGGTCACAGGCGTTGTTACCGCAACAGGCGGGGGAGTGGTTGTAGTAAGGGCGAATATCGCAAACGGTGCAACCGCAACTACTGCCTTTACCCAAGATTTCACAATCACAGTTAATGCACCTCCCCCTGTCACTGTCACAGTTACATTTAACTATAACTACACAGGAGGACCCGATAACTTTACCGAAACCCTTAATTCGGGAGAATCACTCGGAGCAATGTACCCCATGTTCCCCCCGAGAAGAACGGGTTATAGGTTTGAAGCTTGGTACACAACTTCGGCGGCGACAGGCGGCACACAGGTCAGTAACATTACTATTATATACGAATCAATGACGGTATACGCAAGGTGGATTCCGGTCGGAACACCACCTACCACCTATTGCGGTCCTGACTGCAAAGCACGAAATGGCGGCGTATGCGATGACCCCTGCGTACCGGGGAGCAGTTTCATTCCCTGCGGACCCGACTGCAAAGGCGAGGGCTTATGCGATGACCCCTGTGTACCCGGCGGTAACAGCGGTAGCGATGACCCCGGCGGTAACGGCGGTAACGATGACCCCGGCGGTAACGGCGGCGGCGGTTCTAACAACCCGACAAACAGCGGAAGAAGACCCGGCTCTACGACGACCGCCGCGACAACTTCCAACGAAAACGAATCAGTAGTCGGCACAGATGAAATAATAGTCGATATACCCGTAACCGTAATTCAGGAAATCGCCGGAAATCTCCCCA
Source organism: Oscillospiraceae bacterium (assembly GCA_009778065.1). GTDB lineage: Bacteria > Bacillota > Clostridia > Oscillospirales > Ruminococcaceae > Ruminiclostridium_E. The sequence continues at coordinate 87,987 of WRKM01000002.1, read as the reverse complement.
CAACACAAATCGCGGCGACCTCGGCAGGAAATCAATTAATTACTACAGCGGCGTCGAACGCAGGACAAAACGCAGTTCTCATGCGCTATAACGCCGAAACAGGCAAGTTTGAAGTAGTTTCTGCGGCTACAGTAAACGCAGACGGCACAGCAACAGTAAATGTACCCGGTGCAGGGGATTATATCGTAGTCGTAGCGCAAACAGGCGACCTCACGGGAACCGGAACAGTCACCGCGGCTGATGCACTCTTACTGCTTCAAGCTTTAACAGGAAACGCAGAACTTAACCCGCTTCAAGCTTTCTTAGCAAGTTCAAGAGGCGACAGTAAGTTCACGGCGACAGACGCGCTGAATATATTAAAATTTGTTGCGGGAATGATTGATGAGATTTAAAGGTTAAATTTAAAAACCGTCTGCTTTGAACGCAGACGGTTTTTACTGTTTTATCTTCGCCTTCGTAGGGGACGCCGCCCACGGCGTCCCGCAAATTCACCCCGCAAATTCGCATCCCCTGCAAAAAAACCTTGACAATCTATCAGAACTATGGTACAATAGTCATATAAGTAAATTCGGCGTAAAACCACGCGAAAGGACTTGACTTTTATGGAAAAATGTGGTATAATAAGAAATAGCAATCAATCAATCAATCAATCAATCAATCAATCAATCAATCAATCAATCAATCAATCAATCAATCAATCAATCAATCAATCAATCAATCAATCAATCAATCGCTTCGCGGTTTAAACCGCTTTATTTTCTTGTACCCAATTTTACATATAATATTCACGGCGACTGTTCCCGTATGAGCGGGGGTAGCCGTCTTTTCGCGTTTTAGGCTATTCGCAAAAATTACAAAAATATATTATACGAGGAGCTTACAACATGAACATGAACATGAACAAGAAAACATTCACAAAAACTATTGCATGGACAGTAACCTTTGCGCTTGTACTCGCGATATTCCCCGCAATGCCCGGCACTGTTCGGGCGGCGAATCTTTCGTGGGACAGTGCAAGTCAGCCTGTTGTCGCAGACGGCGACATTATAACTGTGCAAAATGGCGCGGCGGGAACACTTAATGTTCCCGAAAATGCAACCGTAACGGTAGAGGGGTCGCTTTCCGAAACCACACTCGGGCTTACTCTCGATATCGCAAGCGGTGCGGCGGTAATTTGGAATGCTGATTTCATATGCTCGTCCGCCGCCTACCTTATCACTGTTACAGGAGGCGGAGGTAGACTCACTATTTACAAGGAGCTCAATAACAGCGGAAGCGGCGGTGCTTTAAATATCACAGGCACAGGTACTATCGTAACAGTCGATTATGGCGGCAAGGTTATTTCCGAGGGTACAGGCTATGCCGTAAATATCGGTGTGTTCGGAGATACGCCCGTCCCGAACAATTCCCGTCTGAATGTTCACGGCACTGTTAAAGCGGGAACAGCTTGCGCTATCCGCTCAACCGGCATAGGTTCTATCGTAAACATACAAAGCGGAACTGTATCAAACAGCGCAGGCAATAATGTTAACCCCGCTATAAACATGCTTTCCGGCTATAACGGTGCGGATGCTACTCCTCCCTCTTACATGAATGTAATGGTACAAGAAAACGGAACGGTCAAGTCTGATTCCGATAACGGTTACGCGATTCAGACAATGGGTAATGTAACTATTATCAACGGTCTTGTCGAGGCGAAGAACGGGCGTGCAATTAATTTGGTCGGCATGAACGGGGAAGCCTACATTAGCGGTGGCGTAGTGCGGACTACCGGCTCGGGTACCGCCATAAGCACCTCAACAACCAAGCCCGAAACGGTAGCGAATGCAAGGATCGTAGTTACGGGCGGACATGTAGAGGCGGCAGGAACGGGAACAGCAATCAAAATCACGGGAGCTAACAGTACCGTGTCGATATTTTCCGTTACATCCGGTGGTTGGGTTACGGCGAAATCCGGGCTTGCAATCGATGCTTCCGGCGTACCCGAAACTCCCGTGACAATAACGAGAGGATTTGTGTTTGCTTGGGGAAAAGGGATTAACAATGTCGTTACGGTGGCTAAAACTTCTCTTTCTCCCAGCGACTACGGAATTATTGCCGCTTGGGACACAACTACCGGAACAGGCATTTCCCCGTATCACGAGGGAGATGATGCTACAGACCTTACCTTGATGACGCCATCATCTAATCCTCAGACTGTCTATTGGCATCATAATACGGTAACAGGCGAGAACGGATTATATTATTCAAACAATGCGAGAACTCTAAACACATTCCCGCTTGACGTTGAAGTCTACAGCGATAAATATCTTTTGACTATTATAAATGGCGAATCAGACGGCGAAACCTCTCTTTGGGTAGAAGAGGGGGAGACTGTGAACATTGTTGCCGATGCTGAACTCTATTCCGTCTCGATTCCCGAACGCACCGGTCCGCCTCAATTTCCCCCAAGCAGCGGAAATCGTTTCGCCGATTGGGAATCAGACGTAAGCGTAACATTCGATGATAGTTCCTCACGCTCAACCTCGTTTACCATGCCCGCCGAAAACACAACCGTAACAGCTCTCTTTAAACCGCTCTACTATTTCATAGTATATAACGGAGAAATCGCAGGAGGAGGTCTTACCTCCGGCTATTACGCAGAGGGCGACAGAATCGGCATAACGGCTAATTCTTCAGGACCTGCGGGTCTATTCACTACCTTTGGTTGGGATTACGGCGACACCGCTCTTCTTGATAGCCCAACAGCCCAAGCTACGGAGTTTACAATGCCCGCTCGGGTAGCATATGTCGGTGCTGCTTGGTCTCCCAACACCGGTCGCCCGCGTTGGGAGACTAAAGAGCTTAAAGTCATAAACGGCACTATCGTTTCAACCTCTGTCGGAGAAATAATCAATAATTCAACCGAAAGCTTTTATATCGGAACAACTCTAAATATCTCCGCCGATGACCCGCCCTCAGGCTTTGAGTTCAGCCACTGGGATGTAACGACATCCGCCTCCTTAAGCTGGGTTACATCTAACCCAAATTTTGACATTGACCAGTACGCTCCGAATACAGTTGTTGTTCTGCCTGACGATGATGTAAGGCTAACCGCTGTTTTCGTGCCGATTGAATATACGCTTACGGTTATAGATGGTGTTACTGAAAATAGTATATACAAATATGTAGCCGGCGCTAATGTAGAGGTCAGCAACATAGTGGCAAGCGGGGGAAGATATTTTACAGGCTGGACGAGCAACAGCGGCGATGTTGATTTCGGAGCAGACCTGCACTCATCCACCGCATCTTTCACAATGCCCGCACATGATGTAACAGTAACTGCGCTTTTTGACGTTACCAAATATAACTTGCGGGTTGAATACGCTATTGATAGCTTTATTGGCGTTGAACCTGTCTACCGCTATTACGAACGAAGCTTTCATATGGACGAAACCGTGTCCTTAATAGCAGAGTCCGCTCCTGAAGGATATATATTCTCGCACTGGGAACGCACCGACAATCTCACCGCTGTAGCCGCTCCGGCAGAGTCCGAAAGCCCGGCGACATCGGTTATGTTGCCCGGCGTTGACGGGTTGATTTTCAGAGCCGTATATGCCGAGCTTTGCGAGGAATGTGGAAAATACCCCTGCGAATGTCCCGAACCCGATGATCCCAACGAACCCGACGACCCCGATGACCCCGACCCGAACGTTCCCAACAATCCCAACGATCCTAACAATACCGGTAACGACGGCGGTTCTAACAGACCGATAAACAGCGGAAGAAGACCCACATATACGGCAACCACCACCACCACGACCGCCTACGAAAAAGGCGATGTTAACGGCGACGGGAAAATCACAGCACGCGATGCACTGTTGATTTTAAAGCACGTTTCGGGTAAAGAGATTATAACGGGCAACGCCCTTGAAGCCGCCGATGTAAACGGAGACGGAAAAGTAGATGCGAACGATGCGCTGACTATCTTAAAATTCGTTACGGGAATGCTCGATAAGATTTAAAGGTTAAATTTAAAAACCGTCTGCGGTTCAAAAGCAGACGGTTTTTTTCGGCTGTACAAACTCGGTTTTTAAGTGTAGCAGTAATACTGCGTGCCGAGGCACTCGGCTTGGGCTATCAGGATTTGAACCTGAGAATGCCAGAGTCAAAGTCTGGTGCCTTACCGCTTGGCTATAGCCCAAAGTGTTTAAAAAGAAACCCCACCGAAACAGTATAACATGAAATAATCGACTTGTCAACAGTTTTTGCTCCGAACACTTGACTAAAATTCTAATTTATGGTAAAATAGATGAATATAAAGATTACGCACATATCAGGGGATTGAAAAAATGATAGAATTTAAAGGGGTCGAGCTGTCTGACGGGCAGTGGGCTAAGCAGTTATTGTCGTATTCGGGTTATCGCGGATGTGAATATACCTTCGGTAATAATTTTATATGGCAGGGCGTTTTTTATACAAAAATCGCTCGTTATAAAGACTTTTATCTTATAAAATCGGGTAGCGGCGGCTATTTTTTCCCTGCCGGCAGGGGAGAGTTCAGTGACGCTGTTTCGGTTCTCAGAGACGACGCCGCTAAGGATAATCGCCCCTTAAACTTTGTCACTATGAATAAAGCGTCTATGGAGTGGCTCAAAGAAGAGTTTCCCGGCGAATTTGAGTTCAGTACAAACCGCGATTTTTATGACTATGTTTATAATTTTACCGATTTGTCAGAGCTTGCAGGTAAAAAGTATCATTCAAAGAGAAATTTCATAAATCGGTTTAAAGAGAACAACTGGAAATTTGAGCCTATTTCACCGCAAAATATCTTAGAATGTGCAGAAATGAATGAACAATGGCTAAAAGAATACGAGTTGGCGGATAAAGGGGTAATACGCGAGAGTTGCGTTGTAAATATGGGGCTTCAGCATTTCTTCGATTTAGGGCTTTCGGGCGGACTTTTACGGGTCGATGGTGAGGTAGCGGCTTTTACATTCGGTGAACCCGCTTCGAGTGATACCTTTGTCGTACACGCTGAAAAGGCTTTTACAAAAACGCCGTCGGGTGAACAGCTAATGGGAGCATACCCTACTATTAACCAAGAATTTGTAAATTATGCCTGTACAGGTTATACTTTTATAAACCGCGAGGAAGACATCGGACACGAAAACCTGAGAAAGGCTAAAATGTCATATCACCCGGTTTTCTTAGAGGAAAAATATAAAGCAACGAGTAAATAAGTAAATAAAAGAAATTTAATATTTGAAGAAAGGATGTTTTAAGCAAATGACAAAATCAGTAATGTTCGTAGGTGTAGGAGGTCAGGGAACGCTTTTAGCGTCAAGAATTATCGGCAACGCGGTAATCGCGGAAGGCTTCGACGCAAAGGTCAGCGAGGTTCACGGAATGAGCCAGCGCGGCGGTTCTGTATCTACGTATGTTAAATTCGGGGAAGAGGTTCATTCTCCAATCATCGACAAGGGTGAGGCTGATATTATTGTAGCCTTTGAGTTAATGGAGGCGGCACGCTGGGTAAGCTACGTAAAAGCGGCTTCACCAACGCAAAAAGGCGGACTTATGATAATAAATACGCAGAAGCTCGACCCGATGCCTGTTATAACCGGCGCGGTTCAATACAACGAAGACATTATTAATAAAATCAAAGGACTCGGAATAGATGTAATTGAGCTAAACGCGCTAACACTTGCCGAACAGGCGGGAAGTGCTAAAACGGTAAACGTGGTCATGATGGGCGCGTTGTCGAAACAGCTTGATTTTGATGTTTCGAGGTGGGAGACGGCTATACGCGAGTGTGTCCCGCAAAAGGCGTTAGAAATGAATCTTAAAGCTTTTGAACTCGGGAGAAATTAAATTTTAAAAATTAATCTGCGAATTAGAGGAAAACGAAACATTTTCAATCCTCGTTACTTCGGAAAGGACGTAAAGAAAAAATGAACTACTACATGAAAGAAATCGAAACCGCGCCGCGCCACGAACTGGAAGCACTCCAATCCTTCAGATTGGCACAAAAAATACGTTATATCTACGATAGGGTAGAGCCTTATCGTAAAAAAATGGACGAAGCAGGCATTAGCCCCGATGATATAAAGTCAGTTAAAGATTTATCAAAACTGCCGTTCACGACTAAACAGGACCTGCGTGACAGCTACCCCTACGGCATGTTCGCCGTGCCTATGAGTGAGGTTGTGAGAATCCATGCGTCCTCAGGTACAACAGGGAAGCAAACGGTCGTCGGTTATACCCAAAAAGACATTGATATTTGGGCGGAGTGTGCGGCGCGTTCTCTTGTCGGGCTTGGCGGCGATAAGAATGACTATGTACATGTGGCTTACGGCTACGGGCTTTTTACGGGCGGTCTCGGTATGCACTACGGAGCGGAAAAGCTCGGCGCGGTGACTATCCCCGCATCAGCAGGGAACTCCATGCGTCAGCTTGAGATGTTCCGCGACTTCGGCTCTTCTATAGTCTGTATGACCCCCTCGTATGCAATCAGTTTAATCGAATTTGCACGTGAAAATGGCTTCAAGAAAGAAGATTTTAATCTTAAAGCCGCTGTCTGCGGTGCGGAGCCGTGGTCAGAAGAAATGCGGCGTGAAATTGAAGATGGTTTCGGGCTGAAGGCGTATGACATATACGGACTTTCAGAAATCATAGGTCCGTCTGTTTCCTGCGAGTGCGTGGAACAGTGCGGTATGCACGTCTGCGAAGACCATTTTATCCCTGAAATAATTGACCCCGATACTTTTGAGGTTTTACCGGCGGGACAGCAGGGCGAGCTTGTATTCTCGTGTATAACGAAAGAAGCGTTACCCCTGATGCGTTACAGAACCCGCGATATTGCCACGCTGATTTATGACAAGTGTAAGTGCGGCAGGACGTTGGTACGTATGAAAAAGCCGCAGGGCAGAACCGACGATATGCTCATTATACGCGGAGTAAACGTCTTCCCGTCACAGATTGAGGCTGCGCTGTTGAGCTTCGATAACAAGGCGACCAACTACTTACTTGTGGTTGACAGAGCTGACAATTTAGATACGCTTGAAGTACAAATCGAAACACCCGCCCAGATAGTTGGCAGTATAGCCGACCTACAGGCATATGAAAAGAAGGCTAAAGCCGCTATAGATTCCGCCATCGGGGTAGGCGTGTCGATTAAACTGAAAGAGCCTAAATCGCTCAACCGCTCAATGGGCAAGGCGGTGAGGGTAGTGGATAACCGGAAGATTAAGAATAAATTTGAAGGATAGGTCGCCGCCATATTATTATTTTCTCAATACCTCGCAATTTCTTAAAAACTAATTATAACGGAGGAACATCATGTTACAACAGATTTCAGTTTTCGTGGAAAACAAAGCCGGGCGGCTCTGCGCGATTGTAGAAGCTCTAAATGAAGTAAGAATCAACATTCGTGCGATGAATATAGCCGATACCGTGGATTACGGCATTGTTCGGCTCGTAGTAAACGACACCGAAAAGGCGGTAGCGACTCTTAAAGAAAAAAGCTTCACCGCAAAAGTTTTTGACGTAATCGCTTTTACCATTCCCGATAAATTCGGCGCGTTACACGAGGTTATTAAAGTTCTCTGCGAGAATAATATAAATATCGAGTATTCCTACTCGCTCATGGGCAAGAACCAAAGCGAAGCCGGAATCGTGATTTATATTAAAGATTCGGAAAAAACAGCCGAGGCGGGCAGAGTGTTAAAAGAAGCGGGCGTGAATCTAATCACCCCCGAAGACGTAGCATAATGAACTGGAATAAAGCTGAGTTTTTCGCTTCTTACGGACAGTTTTCACAGATTATCCCCGCAGGAGAAAAACCGGAGGTAGCTTTTTCAGGGCGAAGCAACGTAGGGAAATCATCGCTTATTAATAAACTGCTTAACCGTAGGTCGCTTGCCCGCGTTAGCTCAAAGCCGGGGAAGACCGTAACCGTAAATTTTTTTACCGTAGGTTGGTTAAAATCGGACAGTACGCCGTCGCCGCACGGTATTTATGCCGTTGACCTACCGGGCTACGGCTATGCTAAGACGGCGAAGTCCGAGCGTGAGCGTTTCGGTGAACTGACCGAAAAATATATAAATTCGGGCAGAATAAAGTTGCTCGTACAGCTGATTGATTTCAGGCATCCGCCAACCGCTGATGATTTGTTGATGATTGATTTTTTAAAGGATAGAGGGATTCCTTTTATAATCGCACTGACTAAAGCGGATAAGCTCAGAAAAAAGCAACGCGCCGAAAGACGCGCCGCACTCAAGGCAGAAATACCTCATGAAGGTTTCGATGTTATTGAGTTTTCCGCAGAAACGGGCGAGGGCGTTACGGAATTACGCAAAGCCTTAGAGAAAGAAATAGAAAAACATAGCTAAGAAAAGCGAAATCGCACAAAGAACCCAGTTTCGCGTAATTTGTTTTTTTCTTTTTTCCTCTTCGCGCCGTCTTCTCTCATCACGTTGTTCACGTTTGTTCACTTAAATCACCCAATAACATTCTATCATAATTAATTTATTCTGTCAATTTATTTTTAAGAATAAGGAATGGTTTTTAAATATGAGACTATATAACACAATGTCAAGGACAAAGGAAGAACTAAAGCCGAAAAACGGAAATACCGTGCATATTTACGTCTGCGGTCCCACGGTTTATAACCTTTTTCATATCGGTAACGCCCGTCCTCTTTGCGTTTTTGACGTTTTACGCAGATACTTAAAGTATCGCGGATATGACGTAAAATACGTCCAGAATTTTACCGATGTTGACGACAGGATAATAAAAAAAGCTTCTGAGCTTGGCGTATCGGCAAAAAAAGTTTCAGAAGACGCCATAAAAGAGTATTTCACGGATTCTAAAGGGCTTAACATTCTCGATGCCGATATTTATCCTAAAGTAACGGAAAATATGGATATAATAATAGATATTATACAAACGCTGATTGATAAGGGTTTTGCTTATTGGTGCGGAAGCTCTGTAGAAGAGGGCGGCGATGTTTATTTTGAGGCGGAAAAATTCGCTGAATACGGTAAACTCTCTAAAATGCCGCTTGAAGAATTACAGGCAGGGGCGAGCGAGCGTGTTTTGGAATCGGATTTAAAGAAAAATCCCATGGACTTTGCTTTATGGAAAACCGCGAAAGAGGGCGAGCCTTATTGGGAGTCGCCTTTTGGGCGGGGCAGACCGGGGTGGCATATCGAGTGTTCGGCTATGGCGCGTGAGTATTTAGGCGAGACAATTGATATTCACGGCGGCGGCGCAGACTTGATTTTTCCGCATCATGAAAATGAAATCGCACAAAGCGAGGCGGCGACGGGAAAACCGCTTGCTTCGATTTGGATGCACAACGAAATGGTGAACGTAGGCAGTAAGAAAATGGCAAAGTCCGAGGGGAACTTTTTCATGACCCGAGATGCGTCTGAAGCTTATGGTTATGAGCCGATTAGATTTATGTTGCTTGCTTCGCACTACCGCAGTAAGATGAGCTATAGTGAAGACGTGATAAAAAGCGCAGTCGCTTCTCTCGAAAGACTTTATAACTGCGAAAGCGGAATAAAACGAGTTCTCGCTGAAAAAGCAGATACCGGGAATAACAGCGTCCGTCCGAATATCACCGAAATCATAAAAAAGCATAAAACCCGTTTTATCGAAGCGATGGACGACGACCTTAATACCGCTGATGGTATTGCCGTTATATTTGAGCTTACGAGAGAAATTAATAAAGCTTTGTCTGATTCTGTAACTACGAAAGCAGAATTAACCATGCTTTATGGGCTTTTTAAGGAGCTTACGGAGGTTTTGGGACTGCTTTACAAAAAAGAAGACGCCGCGATTCCCGCAGAGATTCTTGAGCTTGCCGAAAGACGTACTGCGGCGCGTAAAAATAAAGATTTTGCTTTAGCCGATAAAATAAGGGACGAAATTGCGGGTAGGGGTTATATGGTAGAAGAAACACGGCAGGGAACTACTATAAAAAAAATAGGTTCTTGACTTTAGCGTGATTTTTAAGTATAATGATAAAAAAGGAAAACAAATGAAAAAACTTTCAGTCGTATCTTTAATACTCGCGGCAGTTATGTTCATTGCGAGTGGCTGTACTCTTTTCGATATACCGTATAATCCGATTTGGGATTACGATTATTCCGAGATGGCTTTAGTTCAGCTTGAGCCGCCATATGAGGGTCAGCCGCTCATAAAGGTCTATACCTCTTTCGGGGAGTTCGATGCTATGCTTTTTCCGATTTACGCACCGAATACCGTCGCGAACTTCATAGCAAGAATCGAGGACGGTTTCTACCTGAACAAGCCGGTTTTATCGCTGATAAATGACGAGTATTTTCTTACGGGTGCACTCAACGAAGAAATAACTCAGGGTATGACTAATGACGGTAAGCTGATTCCCAATGAGTATTCAGTGAATTTATGGCCGTTTAAAGGCTCTATGCTCGCTATTTCGGGCAGACAAGGATATGGGGACAGCAGGTTTATAGTTATCGGCGGATTCCCTCTTGATGAAGAATCGGCAGAAGCCATGAGCAATACTGTGGGAAGAGACGGAACAAAGTTATTTCCGGACGAACTCATGGAAGCTTTTAATGACAATGAGAGCATACCGGGAATTATAGGGATGTATACCATTTTCGGGCAGATTACAGATGGCTTTGACGTATTGGACGAGCTTTTGTCAGCGGAAACAGACGATACGACAAAACGACCAATAGAAGAAATCCTAATAGAGAAAATCGAATTGTCGTACTATAAATCATAACTAAAATATAAGAAAGGATTCATTATATATGATTAGACGTATTATCATTCTCTTAATTACTGCGGCTTTGTTGCTGTCGTTTACGGCGTGTAACAGAGGAGGCAAAAAAAGAGATACAGGCAATTTATTTGACGTAAGCGAGCCTGAACCCGGTGATATATATGCCGAAATAAAGTTTTTAGGTTATGACGAAGTCGTAATTTTCAAGCTTTTTCCCGAACTCGCGCCGCAGGCAGTCGAGGAATTTTCCACGAGAGCTGAACGCGGTTATTATGACAGAAAGAATATCCACCGTGTAATTCAAAACTATATTATACAGGGCGGTTCTGTTAATTTCGACGGCTCTGACGGAAATGTTGAGTCCGGGGAGTTATTCCCTATTGAAACTTCACCAAACGCAAGAAACTTTTATGGCGCACTCTGCCTTGTTGCAGATAGCAGAGGGCAGAATTATGTTCAGTTCTTTGTCGTCACTAACAAAAACCCTGTGGATATTGACGCCGAAATCGAAATTGCCGAGGGGTTGCTGAAAGGTGAGCAAGGTACGCTTAACGAGGACGCAAAAAATAGGATTCAATCTAACCTTGATATAATGAAAGCCATTCCGCAAAACATAAAGGAACAATACCTCGCAAGAGGCGGCGTACCCGAATTTGACGGGCTTGTATCGGTTTTCGGACAGCTTGTATCGGGCGGCGACGTTCTTGACGCAATAGCGGGTGTATTAGTTGCCGCAGGAAATGAAGAAGATGATAAACAGGATATTAGGTCAAAGCCTGTCGAAGAAATTATAATAGAACGAATCACTATAGTAAGGATACCGCTCGAAGAAGATGAACCGGAAGAAACCACTTCACCTCCGAGAAGAGGAGGCGCACAAACAACGACGACAACTGCCTCAGAGGAAATCCCGCCGGCAACCGAACCGCAAATCAGTAATACCGACCTACTCGAACTGCCGCCCGTGCTTGATTTTGAAAATAATACAGAACCGGAACTCGGAGCAGAAATTCAACCTGAGCCTACACCTGAACCGGAACTCGAAAATGACGGTGGATAGACCTATATGAATTTTTATTTCTTTAAATGCAATGAAACAGAATTAAAAAGACAGCGTGCTTTTGCAGGTTGTCTTTTTAAGTATGCTCTTGAAAAGGAAAAAGGTATAACCGATGTAGGGTATGTAAAGGATGAACGCGGTAAGCCTTATATCCCCGGTACGGATATACACATGAGCCTTTCGCACTGTAAAGCGGGGATTGTTTGTGTAATTGCCGATTTTCCCGTTGGTATCGATATTGAGGAAGTATCACGCATTAACCTTAGAATTGCGAGTAAAATCTGTACGGAAAACGAACTCTCGTTTATTGAAAACACGCAAAACAAGCAGGAATTGCTATGCAGGTTTTGGGTTTTAAAGGAAGCCTATTCAAAACTGACAGGGCAGGGGTTTTCAGCGGGATTTTGCGGTATAGATACCTTAGAAGGTCTGAAAAGCAGGAGGTTTCATACAATAAAAAAGGACGGTGAACCGCCCTTGTATGTCGGGTTAGCTTTGGAGCGTGTGGCTTTGTCAGAACCTCGGGAGGTTATCGTTACTTCTTTTCCTCAATCTTTCCTCCGAGAGGGTTTTTGTCCATAGCTTCTTTAACCTGCTTATTCGCGACATGTGTATAAATCTGCGTTGTGCCGAGATTTTCGTGTCCTAAAACCTCCTTTAAAACACGCACGTCTACGCCGTTTTGAAACATCAGCGTTGCGGCTGTATGACGAAGTTTATGCGGAGAGAAGCCCATTCCGTCCAATCCCGCTTTTTTTAGTGCGTTTTCAACAATTTCTTCGATTCTGCGGTTTGAAATACGCCTATTCAGCTTGCTCAAGAACAACGCCTTTTCACGAGAAAGGCTTTTATTATTATCAGCGAGCTTGATTCTTTCGCTTTTATAAGCATCTAATGCGGTAATACAAGCACGGTTAAGGTAAATGAGCCGTTCTTTACTGCCTTTTCCCGTGACCCTAACAGTATGAACAGTTTCACCGGTTTCAAAATCAATTTCTTGCTTACAATCGGTTATATTTAGTCCCGAAAGCTCGCTCAACCGCAGTCCGCAGTTAAGAAAAAGCGTAAGTATGCAGTAATCCCGTGCATCTGCAACACCTTTTTTTTCCGGCATTGTTTCAAGCAGAGCCTTTGCTTGCTCAAAAGAGAGATGTTTCGGGAGCGGCTTTTTAAGCGACGGCATTTCAAGGCGGTCAAGCGGACTCACAGAAAACCACGATTTATAATAAGTAAGATATTTATAAAACTGCCGTAAAGCTACGGCGTTTCTGGCGCGGCTTTTCGCGCTGTTATTTCGTACCGAGCTTACAAAGTGGAGAAATTCGAGTGCGTCACCAAGACCCGATTCTTTTATTACGCTTTCGGGCAGGTCGTGAATTTTAATTTTATCGAAATCATCACCGCTACACAATCCGTTTTTTTGCTTCATGAAACGGAAGTATTGCTTTAAGTCGCTGTAATAACTTTTAATTGTGTTTTCAGAACGACCTTTTATTGTAGACGCATAATTCAGAAACTCGAGTAAATATGACGGTGCATCGTCCTTATAGGATTGGTTATTCATTAACGCTCCCCTCAACCGCGCATAACTTTGATAATTCACCCGTTAATTAAAACAGGGAAGGTCTACGCGACTTTCTCTTTTTTGTTTATAATATCTAAATTTCCTTTATATTAGCGATATGAACACATGGTTTTGTTTAATAATATAAAATACGGTTTATGTCGCTACCTTTAAGATTTTAAAAACATAGTCAGACGGTAAAAAACAAACAAAATCGGAATGGAAAACTGCTTGTTTATTCACTGTTCATAAATCTGGCAGATGTTGTCATATGGTTTACGTGGCGATTTTTTTGTTTTTATCGGCGTGACGGATAAATGGAGCAGAAGAGCGAGCCTGTAAGTTCGGGAAAGTGAGCTAAAACGGTAGAAAACCCGCAAGGGTTTTCATCGTTTTGTGCGGACAGGAGAGAGATTCTATAGCCCCGTGGGGGATTCGTAAGAATCCCGCCGTTATTTTGTCGGGGGGGCGTTAAGCCCACCCGAACACTATGGGGGTACTACGACACCCCCATAGTGTTCAATGTTCACTAATCAAATATTTCAAACAACCGCATAACCATGCGGGTTTAATCAAAGAATCTAATCAAACAAATCATACGTCTGCTCTACAAGCGGGTTTGAGGTCATTTTGAAGCCTGAAAATCCTCAAATATTGCGCCAACTAATCAAAGGTTGCTGTATAAATTATACAGATAGTTATATAGGCTCTACGGGCGGTATTAAGGGGGCAAAAAGTAAACGTATAGAAATACATTATACAGAATGTATATTAAACCGCTTAAAAGTGCTTGACAACTAAGTATAAGAGTGGGAAGTTTAATTATTAATGCTATTTATTCGCTCGACATGATTTTCGAGGGTTTTCTCATCAGTTAATGATAGCGGTAGAAGGGCGTTATATATTTCATCTATATTTTCTAACGTGAATCGGGTCTCACTTGAGCTTATAATATTATTCAGAACAACAGCTAATTCATGTCTATTAAGAATAATAGTAGGCGTTCGCGAAGATGAAGGGATTTGCTTCAGTGTACAACCCTCGCCAAAAACTATAATAGAAAAAATATTATTAACAGGCATATTAAGGTATTTCGACAAGGCGTAAACGTGTGTGTTATTTTGTTTCATGGGATTGTAAAAATGATAACGTCTGCCACTTTTAAAAGTTTGCGTCCAGTGTGTAGCATCTTCACATCCATATATCCAACCACTGTAACTTTTGTTTTCTACCACGAAAATAAAAGATTCATGTATCATGACAATGTCGATTTCAGTAAAGTGACCTTTATTCATAGGGATATATAAATTACGAAGAATCTTTCGTGACCCTAATACTTGTGGTGATAAAAGAACATTATAAGTTAACCATTCGCCAATATCACCCCTACGTTCATTTATGGTTTGTTTGCGAATAGATGTAATTATTTTATTATTCGGGGTATTATTGCTTATAATCGCTAATATACCGATAATTATAAATGGCAAAAAGACAATGAGGTTAATAATTAATATAAAAACATAATAAAAAACAGATTCCATACATCAGCACCCATTCAGCAATTAATCACAAGGAATTGTTTCATCTATAGCCCAATTCTGAACCATTTGAAGCACCTCAAGAGAAACATCTAATAAGTCACCGTCATATCTTGTATGTAGTATTTTTGATATTCTCTGAATTTCGCTTAGTAAGTTTTTAACTGTGAAATATCTTCCGACAAGTAAATCAATGGGTATGTTATAAAAATCGGCGATTTTTCGTATAATTTCTAAGCTTGGCTCACTCCTGCCTGTTTCGTAAAAGCTGTATGCTCGTTGCGTAATACCTAAAACGTCAGCAATGTCTTGTTGCTTTAGTCCCTTTTGCTCCCTGAGCTTTTTTAGTGTTTCCGAGAATAGTGTCATTTGTGTACTCCTTTATTTTTAGTCAAAACCAACAATAAAATATAGAAATATTTGTACTATATGCGTATTGACATATAGTTAAAAATGTTCTATAATATAATCAAGGGACAGGGAAGCGAGTTACTTTATGAAAGGCTCAATAATAAAATTGAGTAACACCTAAATATCAAATGTAATTCGCTCTCGTCTCTAAAATCATAAAAACCGAGCGGTCGCGGAGAAACGGTCGCAGAAAGAAGAGGTATTAAACATGTACAGAGTAGAAGAAAACTCGAATCTTTATCACTGTGGTTATTTATGGCTCGTTTTAGATGAATGTGATAATATATTGAGTAAGCATGTAACAGAGAAATCAGCAAGAGAATATGCTAATAACCTCAATGAGCGTTATACACAAAAACACGATGCGGCAAGGAGACTTATGGAAATACGCAGAGAATTTTTAGAACTTTCTAAAATAATAGACATTGAAACTGTTTATTCAGATTCGATGTTGGGTAACATCATCAACATTTGCCAATTAGCACGGGAACGAAGACAAGTACGGGAAGGGGAAAGGAAATAGCTCCTTTCTACACCACATGCAGATAGATTATAACACAAAACAATACACATGTCAATAGCATGAAAGGAAAAATAATGACATCTATGAATACAGAGCGTTACAATTACCTCACGGAACTCTGCAAAGAGTGCCGAATAACAGCAGAGGGCAACCACCTCGGCTGTACAGCTTGTGAAGTATTCGCACACAAGCGAGTATTAGAAAGCCTGTACGAGGTCAAGGGTAAAATATTCAAAAGAAAGTACAGCTATAATTACACGTGTACACTGTGATAAGACTACGCAAAACAGGCGAGGTAAGCAGTATAAGCTTTGATGAGGTGAACGAAGCAAATCACGCATTTTACGTAGCTCTATTGTACGTAGATGAAGCGGAAAAAGATTTTATAGGATTGTTTGACGAAACGACCTTAATAAAAAATAACAGTGAAAGGAGTAACAAACATGATTTTAGTAGGGACATCAGTTAAAACGGGAGAATTTAACGGCAACAATTATCATAACGTGGTTTTCTTTGGCATCATTCCCGCACAAGGAAAAAATGTTACAGGACAACATGTTGAAATCGTAAAGGCGAAATACTCTGTTGTGGTTAGGTCTCTCAGAATATCCGAAGAAGAATTTAAAGACCTTCTCGGTAAAGAAATATGGTTTTCATACGACAAGTTCGGCGCGGTTGAACATATCAGCGTTATAGAACAAACAGAACAAGCGGTAGGTGCATAATGGAAGATTGCATATGCGGATTCACAGAAGAAATGGCGATAAAATTAAGCGACTTCATTAATTTCGCCACAGGATTTTTACAACTCATAATAGTTGTTATTGTTTTGGTAGCATTGTACAAGCTGTTAAATATATTTTTTTAAGAAAGGAGGAGTTGTTTAAATGACAGGTATGTGGGACAGCCTTACGGCTTCGATGTTCACGGGCATAGTACAAGATATAATCGGTTTACTTCCGATAGTTTTACCCGCTGTAGTCGGTCTGCTTGCACTTCGCAAGGGCTTGAATTTCGTTTTCGGCATGATTCGCGGAGCATAATAAGCGGTCGAGCAATAAGTATAACGTGCGGGGAATCGGTCAATTCTTCGCACGTTATTTTAAAAGGAGCTAATCAGAAATGATGAAATATAAACGGTTATTAAGTATAATCTTAGTCATAACAATAACATTAACGGGCGTGATTGTGCCGTCTGTAGTGGATTCTTCTGCCTACGCCGCAGAAATTGCCGAAGTGGCGCGAATAGCGTTTTTTACGCTATTACCTGTAATATTAGGTGCGTTGGCAGAGAGAGGATTCAGCCAAGCTGAAATTGATTACGCAGTAGCAGGCATACAATTTACGGAAAGCGGATTAATCGCACCCGCAAACTACACCCCTTCGGGTGAGGGAATTTTTTTAGATGATGTATTAGAAATACATAAGGCAATAAATGAAGCATGGGCAAACGTAATGGTTGATGCGTTAAGCACTGTAAATGTAAAAACTACGGAAGCGGGAAAAGTTTTTGCAGAATGGCTGATGAGTGATATTTTTGAGACCGCTGAAACAGCGGTAAGAGAAATATACGACATTAGAACAACAGAAATGGTTATAAACGGGATTAACTATCCTACGTGGATTGGAACGAGTTTTCCTTTTCAAGCGTTCGTAGACTTGGCAATAGATAACGGGAAATTGCCGACAAACAGACGAACGAAGATAGGAGCATTTTTTACATATAATGGTGATTTATATATAGAATGGTCTCTTAGTACACCAAGAGATGTGAACGGTTATTCTCAATCGTTTTCTTTTATGTTGCGAACATCAAGCGGGAGTATTAGTTCTGTGTCGTCTAAAATCATGCCCGGGTCTATAATGACATTACAGCCGGGCATTGTAAATTATTCGAACAGCCAATACAGGGAATTTACGCTAACCCCCAATTGGGAAAGAGTAGAAAGAGTTTTAGTCAGTAAATATTATAGGCGAATTAGAGGTAATGTACAGATTGACGCAACAGGAATCGGAATCCCGATAGAAGGATTTGTACTATTCCCGCCGACCGCAGACGGAATGCAGATTGACGATGTGTTGAAGCTCGGCAGTGATGCGGGGTTAGTTACGGGAAATGATGTACTGCCGAGAGATAGACCATATGTAGTTGACTGGTCTACGCCTATAACGGATTTAGCGAGGTGGGCGCAAGAAGACGGGTTTATAAAGACAGACAACCCTACGCTCACTTTTGATGATACGGGAACATTAGTAGAAATAGACGGGATAAGTCTTGACAATTTACATTCGATGTTAAGCGGTAACTTAACGGGAATACTCGGCATATTACAGGCTATATTTAATGGAATAATAAACCTTCCTACTCGAATAGCAGACGCTTTTAAGACGGCTTTTCAATGGATAGTAGATACTATAATAGGATTCAGAGATGTAGTTACAGACTTCTTTAAGGGCTTTTGGGAAGCGTTAAAAAATCTGATGTTGTCTTTATTCGTGCCAAGCGAAGGAGTAATAAATAATAATTTTAATTTAATGAAAAACCAACTATATGAAAAATTCCCATTAATACCACAATTATCGGAATTTATAAATAATGTGATAGACGTTTTGTTTATGAATAGAAACGAAGACGTACCAGTATTTATTATAAATTGGCACGGAAATGAAATGAAAATCATAGATTTTACATATTTTCAGCAATATCGAACATATATACACGGTTTTATTTTAGTAATCGCATATTTTTTTTATGGTAGAAAATTATTGAGGAAAATCCCTAAAGTATTAGGTGGTTTCCATTAATCCGAAAGGAGCATTAAAATGATAACCGAAGCAATTATAAATTTAATGATGTTTTTGCCCGAAAAGCTTATAGAAATGTTACCCGAATTAGAGTTTACAATCCCAAAAGTGGTTAACGACAACATTCTTAACGTCTTAAAAGGCGTTGCATGGGTATTCCCTACGGTGTTATTATTACCATTATTCGCATCATCATTAGCGGTAGACATGGCTAAAATAGTCATGGCAATTATCGCAAGAGTGAAAAGCTTTATACCCTTTATGGGAACGTAAGCATCGCCGAAATGTTCAAAAGCGTGAGCTTGAACATTTCGGCGGGTTACGCCCCATGAGGCAAACTTAGAAAGGTGGTTAATTATGCAGTTTATAACAGGAGTATTAAAATGGATATTATATATTTCATCGCCATTTTTATTTTCTTTAACAGTCTTCTATATCTTCTATCGCTTCATAAAAAAGATTAAGCCTATCAAGGGCGAAAGTAAGCGGGTCGGTTACGGAAATTTCATTTTTCGGTTGTTCATATTATTGCCAAAACAATTTGTATATGACCGATTGACGATGAATCCCGACATGTTTAAGGAGAGCGGGTTACATATTTTTGCAGGGGAGCAGGGAAGCGGGAAAACTATAACAGTTGCCTACATGCTCATGAGATTAAAGAAGATGTACCCTAAATTGAAAATAAAGACCAATTTCAGCTACAAGAACGAAGACGGAACTATAAAACACTGGAAAGACGTTATCGCATCAGAAAACGGCATTTACGGCGAGGTAGACGTAATAGATGAAATTCAGAACTGGTTTAATTCTTTACAGTCTAAGGATTTCCCGATAGAGATGATTACGGAAATAACACAGCAGCGGAAGCAGAAAAAGTGCATTTTCGGCACATCACAGGTATTTTCGAGAGTTGCGAAACCAATTAGAGAACAAACGATGATGCTGTACGAGCCTTTAACATTGTTTGGTTGCCTTACTATCGTTAGGGTCTATAAGCCATATGTTAAGGCAGACAGCGGACAGACGGATAAAAAGAAGCTTCGTAAGGTCTTCTTTTTCGTGCATAATGAAGAACTGCGAGAAAGCTATGATACGTATAAGAAAATAGAGCAAATGGCAATAGAGGGATTCAGTCCGAACGAAAGACTATATCAGACAGACCCCTCGGTTATAATCAATCAGCAGAAAAAAGGAATATTTAAGAGGTGATAAAATGCCGAGAGGTGGAAAGCGTGACGGTGCGGGAAAAAAGAAGGACACCGAAACAAATAAAACGACACATACAAAGCCGTTAATGCTCGGCAAGTCGGAACGTACCCGAAATTGGTTAGCGATAGTCTATCCCGACAGTGTACCCGACAATTGGCGTGATATAATCAATAAACATCATATCCAGTGGGTCGAAAGTCCGTTACACGATAAGGATATAAACCCTAAATTTACGGGCGATGAGGACGAGTTAGACCCCGTAAAAAAGGCACACTGGCATATATTAATGTGCTTCCCTTCGGTGAAATCATATGAACAGGTTATCGCATTAACAGACGCTTTAAATGCTCCGAGACCTGCGCCTTGCCAATCAACACAAGGTACTATTAGATATATGGTACATAAAGATAACCCCGAAAAGTATCAATACGAATGGAAAGACATCATCGCGCATAACGGCGCAGACCTTGAGACCCTGTGTAATTCTACCCATGCTGAAGTCATGCGAATACAGAAGGAAATAATAGCATTTATAAGGTATAACGACATAACAGAATTTGAAGACCTCATAAATTACTGCATAGATGAAGCGGAAACAGACTGGTATAATGTAATTGCCAATAAAAGTACTCTGTTTTTCCGAACTCTTTTGACCAGTCGAAGAAACAAAGCGATTAAACGAGAAGCTTGCAAAAATAAAATAGATATGTTACAATAGGTGAAAGACCTGACAAAAAATAAAAAATATAGCCAATCGCGTATAATTAATATAATTTACCCGTTAATAAAAACAGAGAAAGTCTATGCGACAATCTCTGTTTTGTTAACAATGTATAAATTAAACAAATAATGAAGACATGAAATAAATTAACGCTCCCCTCAACCGCGCATAACTTTGATTATACGCGGTTGGCTATATTTTTCTTTTTCGTCAGGTCTTTCACCTATTGTATCATATCTATTTTATTTTTGCAAGAATCTACTTTTTAAAATCCTCGGTATAAAATAAAAAAGCAGGGTTAATCCTGCTTTTTAAAACTTTTTATCCTTTTTCTGCATTCTTCATATGAAGGCAATTCAAGTCCCTCAACACAAGCCGCCTCTACTATTGCCTCGTATGCCTCTTCGAGCGTCTCAGCCTTACCAACATGTTTTGCCAACAGTGTCAGAATAACTTTCGTTTCATAAGCCATGATTACACCTCCTCTTTATTCCATTTTACCACGTTTATACTTTAGTTGTCAAGCACTTTTAAGGGAACGGCGTTTACCCGTCCCCTCTTGCTTTTTCTACTTCCTTTATTGCTTCTTCGTAAGGCAAAATTGTTACCCCTTCAACATTCGCCGCCTTCATTATTGACAAGTATACTTCTTTTAGCGTTTTCGATTTAATAACGGTGTCAGCTAACACGGAAAGTAATGCCTTTGTGTCATAAGCCATGATTACACCTCCTCTTTATTCCATTTTACCACTTTTATACTTAGTTGTCAAGCACTGTATATAATATACGAAAGTATGTTTGAGTTAAAACTTTTAAGTACCTTCCTAATAAGAGAGGTAATAAAAAAAATTTTTTTCTTCATATTTATGTAAATACTTGACAAAACGGAAAATAAATGTAATAATATGTGTATGTCTTATGAAAAGTTTGTATTAAATTTAGGAGGAACAGAACCATTATGAGAAAGTATTTAAAAATTGCGGCTGTTTTATTGGCGATGGCTATGACGCTGTCGTTGGCGGCTTGCAACACTGACAATGTAACCACCTCTACCGGAACAGGTACGGGTACAGGTCAGAAAATCGGTATTTCGATGCCCACAAAGAGTTTGCAACGCTGGAATCAAGACGGCGAAAACATGAAACGCGCATTTGAGGAGGCAGGATACGTGGTTGACCTGCAATTTGGCGGCGAAAACGAAGTTCCTATGCAGATTTCTCAGATTGAGAACATGATAGCGGGCGGATGTGAAGTTTTAGTTATCGCGGCTATTGACGGCGATGCAATGACTGAAGTTCTTGCCGAAGCCAAGGAAAAAGGAATCCCCGTTATCGCTTATGACAGATTGATTATGGGAACCGACGCTGTTACATACTACGCTACCTTCGACAACTGGAGAGTAGGAGAAATGCAGGGTCAATTCTTAGTTGAGAAATTGGATTTGGATAACGCAGAAGGTCCTTTCAACATTGAATTTTTCACAGGCGACCCCGGCGACAACAACATTAATTTCTTCTTTGACGGTGCAATGAGCGTTCTTCAGCCCTATCTCGACAGCGGAAAATTAGTCTCTCTGTCCGGACAGACTGAAAAATCCGTGGTAGCGACCCCGGGTTGGTCTACAGAAGCGGCGCAGGCGCGTATGGAAAACCTCATAACTTCTAACGATTATGCACCGGACAAAACACCGCTCCATGCAGTTATGTGTTCCAACGACTCGACTGCTCAAGGCGCGACTAACGCCCTTGTTAACGCAGGCTTTAATTTCCGCGACTTCCCTATTATCACGGGTCAGGACTGTGACGTTATCTCGGTTATTAACATGCTTGCAGGAACTCAAGCTATGTCCGTATTTAAAGATACCCGTACATTGGCAAACAAGGTTGTTGAAATGGTTGATGCTATTATGAAAGGCAGTGAGCCTCCCATTAACGACACAACAACCTACGACAACGGCACGGGCGTAATCCCCTCGTTCCTTTGTGAGCCGGTTATAGGCACAGTCGATAACATTCAGGAGCTGCTGATTGACACAGGCTATTATACTGAAGCAGAATTAGGTATGTAATATACCTCAAAAGGTTAACGGAGTGTTCCTGTATATAAGAGTATAGGAACCCTCTGTTTACCTTTATAAAAAGCAGACATGTTCGTAAAGCCGCCATGAGCGAATTTTCGAGCGGGTCTAATGCGGAAAGGATGGTAATTTTATTTATGGGCGAACCATTGTTGCGCATGAGAAGCATAACAAAGGTATTCCCCGGCACTAAAGCCTTAGACAATGTAAATCTGGAGGTTATGCCCGGGGAAATTCACGCACTCGTAGGCGAAAACGGGGCGGGAAAATCCACCCTTATGAACGTACTCAGCGGCGTCTACCCTTTCGGTTCATATGAGGGTGATATTGAGTACGGTGGTGAAGTACGCCGCTTCTCAAAAATAAAAGACAGCGAAAAAATAGGCATCGTTATTATTCACCAGGAGCTTGCCCTTGTCCCCTATATGACAATCGGCGAGAATATGTTCTTAGGTAACGAAAAAGGCAGTGCTTCCCGAATAAACTGGAGCGAAACATATGCCGCCGCCGATGAGCATTTAAAAGTGGTAGGACTGACGGAGTCCTCAAGAACCTTAATTAAGGATATAGGCGTAGGGAAACAGCAGCTTGTAGAAATCGCTAAGGCGTTGGCTAAAAATGTTAAGCTGTTAATTTTAGACGAACCGACGGCTTCGCTTAACGAAGAGGATTCTCAAAACCTTTTGAAGCTTCTGTTGAAATTTAAAGAAGAAGGTATGACCTCTATCATTATTTCTCATAAGCTTAACGAAATCGAGCAGGTTGCGGACAAAATCACGGTCATACGCGACGGCTCGACTATAGAAACCCTCACAAAAGGCGTAGACGATTTAAGCGAACCGCGCATTATAAAAGGAATGGTAGGACGCGAAATAAGCGACCGCTACCCGAAACGTCAAAGCAATATAGGCGACGTCACCCTCGAGGTCAAGAACTGGACGGTTTACCACCCGCTGTATAAAGGACGCAAGGTCTGCGACAATATCAGCTTTAATGTCCGTAAGGGTGAGGTCGTCGGTATTAGCGGACTTATGGGTGCGGGGCGTACAGAACTTGCCATGAGTATATTCGGACGCAGTTACGGAACAGGAATTTCAGGAGACCTGTACCTTAAAGGTCAGCGCAAGGAGCTGAAAACCATAAGAGAAGCTATTGACAACAAAATAGCCTACGTTACGGAGGACCGAAAGGGCGACGGTCTTATACTCAAGGACACTATAAGAATGAATATGACCCTCGCCAACCTGAACAGAATTTGTAAATTTACCGTAATCGACAAAGAGCGGGAAATTAACTACGCCACCAACTTTAAGGCAAGCTTCCGCGTAAAATGCGCGGGAATCGAACAAAACGTAGGTAATCTTTCGGGCGGAAATCAGCAAAAGGTCTTATTAGCAAAATGGATGTTCGCAAAACCCGATGTCTTAATACTTGACGAGCCTACACGCGGAATAGATGTGGGTGCGAAGTATGAGATTTATAACATTATCAACGAGCTTGTGGCAGAGGAAAAGGCAGTTTTGCTTATATCGAGCGATATGCCGGAGCTTCTTGGTATGTGCGACCGGATTTATGTAATGAACGAGGGCAGAATGGCGGGTGAACTCAGTAAAGAAGAAGCCGGTCAGGAAGTGATTATGTCACTTATACTACAGTCATGCAAAGGAGCTTAAACAATGAGTAAAGTAAAAAATTATTTGGGCAAGAGTTCAATGCTTATAGTCTTAGTTTTGGTTATGTTGCTTTTTGAAGCGTTAATCAGAGCAAACGGAAGCGGTTCGCTCTTCTCTCCGGCTAATATAAACAACTTTATAAGCCAAAACGGTTATGTTATAATCTTGGCTACAGGTATGTTGCTGTGTATTCTTACCGGCGGTAACATCGACCTTTCGGTAGGAAGCGTTGTTATTTTAGTCGGGGCTTTTTCGGGAATTTTTATCGTAAACATGGGTATGAACCCCTATCTTGCAACTTTCCTTTGTCTTGCAATAGCGACACTCATCGGCGCGTGGCAGGCGTTTTGGATAGCTTATGTGCGAATCCCGCCCTTTGTTACCACTCTTGCAGGTATGCTTATATTCCGCGGACTTGCCCTTGTCATAATGGACAGTAAGAACATAGGTCCCTACCCTGACAGTTATAAGAATATGTTTAACAGCTACATACCTTTACCTTCAAAGGAAATTGATATAGATGGGGTTGTTAACTACATTCCGCCGCAACCCTCGGAAACGCTCACGGTGTCAATCATTTTCGGTGTAGTTGTTTGTCTTGCGTTAATAATAGCGCAGGTTGTCTCCAGAATCATGAAAATTAAGAAAGAATACGCAGTTGAACACATTGCCCTTGTTATCGCAAAACTTGTAGCTGTGAGTG
Source organism: Oscillospiraceae bacterium (assembly GCA_009778065.1). GTDB lineage: Bacteria > Bacillota > Clostridia > Oscillospirales > Ruminococcaceae > Ruminiclostridium_E. The sequence continues at coordinate 62,938 of WRKM01000002.1, read as the reverse complement.
CGGTTGTTATGTTTTTGGCTGTCCGTTTAGGCGAAAACAGGGGTGTTCCTGTTCTGCTTCTGATATTGGGAGCAATTGTTATGTTCTACGCTTATTTTACCCAGAACACTGCCCCGGGACGTTATCTGTATGCTATGGGCGGTAACGAGAAAGCGGCTCGCCTTTCGGGTATAAACACGAAAAAAATGATGTTTTTCGCTTATACCAATATGGGATTTTTAGCCGGCGTTGCCGCGCTTGTCAGCGTTGCACGGTTTAACCAGGCGAGTACCCAGGCGGGTCAGGGCTTTGAGCTTGACGCAATCGGCGCATGTTTTATCGGCGGAGCATCGGCATACGGCGGGGTCGGCAGGGTCGGCGGCGCGGTTATCGGTGCGGTCTTCATGGGTGTACTGAACATGGGGATGTCGATACTCGGTGCAGACCAGAATCTGCAAAGGGTTATTAAAGGTTTAGTACTGCTCGCCGCTGTAATATTCGATGTACTTTCTAAAAACCGTAAACAAGCGACTTAACATGTAAAACAATAAAACAACAAAACCCGTCCGCGTTCAAAGCAGACGGGGTTTTTGTTTAGTAAATCTTTATATCTCACCCATAATTCCTGCCACGAGTTTCAAAATATTCAGCGCATCTGTCGCTGTGAATTTGCTGTCGCTTCTTGAGCTTGTCAGAAACTGTTGAAGCGGGTTAAGTTCGGTTTTTCCTGCGAGTGCTTGAAGAAGTAAGAACGCATCTTCCTCTGTGACTGTTCCCGTACCTGTGAGGTCGCCTGTTTGCGCTATGACTACGATATAATCCCCTGCGGCAGGTATGTTTATTGCCGCTGTGCCGTCCGTATTTACCGTTGTTGCCGAAACGACTTCAAACTGTTCTGTTTCAGCGTTATACCGCATTAGAACTGCATTTTGCCCTGCGTTATCCGAGCTTGCAATTATTGTCTGAATACCTGCTTCATCGGCTCTGATTTGGAATATGGGCAGGTTTTTGGCGATTTCTTGAATACGCAGTAAAGGTATGTCTACTATAAGAGTAGATATGCCTCTTTGTACCATAATCGGAGTTGTTGAAGACGTTGTCGGTCTTGAGGGCGACGTGGCAGTAGGAGGACGCGAAGTAGGTGCAGGGGTTGAATAGTTCGGAGCCGGTGTTGTAGGCGGAGGGGTTGTTGTTGACGTTGGTGGAGTTGAAGGCGGAGGAGTGGTTGTGGTTACGGGAGGTGGTGGGAGCGGCGAACCTGTAGTTACTTTAATAAAGTTTTGCGAAATTACTTCTATCTTACTATCCCACTTCCCTGCTTCATTTGCTTTCCAATTGCTCAGAGAAATGCTGCTATCGGAATCAACGCGCCGAATTGTCGCCGTTGCTGTATAATACCCATCGCCAAGCGCCGCTATTGTTTGGTCTCTGATTGTTAATATCGTACTGCCCGCTTCTGCGTAATAATCGCCATCGGTAGGGTCGCCTTTTACGGTTCCTCTTTCTTGTAATACACCGTTTATGTAAAACTCATGAAACTCCCAGCCTTCATCATCTTTTGAAAACGGTGCGTCAAGAGTCATTATCGCAGGGGCGATAAGATTGCCGCCGGTTCCTACTTCAATTATACCCGAAACGCCGCCAAGTCTGCCGCCCTGCTCAAATCCGAAAATTCCGGTAATATCGGAGCCGGCGGTGGGGTCATAATCTTTAGGAATCAGCGTAAGCGTGAAATCAACCGTAACATTATATTTGTCGCTTGGATAACCCGCCGGGTGTGCGGTTATCTTAAAGGCTTTACCGTTATACTCATCTATAATATTAGGGTCGGTGACAACGCCATAAATCGTACCGGGGATATGGTTGCCCGTATTGTCGGTTTGTAAAGTAAGCCCTGCGGGAAGAGCCGGAGCTATCGAAAACGTCATGCCATTATTGTTAGGAATCGATGTGTTAAAAGTAAATTCAACGGGGACATTTTGATGGATTTCGGGCGGGTTTTCACTCATAGATTCCGCGCGGGCTTGAAAAAACCACCGTGTGTAACCGACTGTGTGCGCCCACTCAATCGCAGGTGAATCATATATGCCGAAAATTATTAAGTCGTCAACGGTGTTGGATATAAGCCCGGTGCCGGGTATGGTGTACACGGGGAAATTAGTTACACTCTCCGGAATAAAAATATCATCCAAATTCGGGCATCCTAAAAAAGCATTTTCGCCAATAGTTAAAAGGGTATTCGGAAAAGTTATTGAAGAAAGAGCGGCATTATAGGAAAATGACTCATACCCTATGGATGTAAGTTTCGTGTTTGATAAATTTATTCCATCGCGTCCGAGTTCCGAACAACCATTAAACGCATTATGCCCGATTTCTTGAAGATAGCCCGGAAAAGTTATTGATTCAAGTTTGTATGCTCCATTAAATGTATTATCTTCTATAGTTGTAAGTTGCGTACCCGATAAATTTACCTCTTGAAGGGTAACGCAATTCAAAAACGCACTTTGCCCGATTGTTTGAAGGGTATCGGGTAGTAAAGTTAGTGAATTTAGACCGGAATTAAAAAATGCATATTGTTCAATAGTTGTAAGTTGCGTACCCGATAAATTTACCGTTTGAAGCCAACCGCAAAGACTAAATGCATATTCCCCGATTGTTAGAAGACTACTCGGAAAAGTTACACTTCTAAGTTCCCCGTATTCCCGAAACGCATGGCTGCCAATATCGGTTAATTCATCGGGTAGGATAAGAGCGGTTATTTCGTCTTTGTAGTTACCCCACGGATAATCGGGCACCAACTCCGGTTTTTTCCAAGTTTTAGAGCCGCCATTAATGGTAATGGTCAAAACGCCGTCCACCAAGTCCCAGTTCCAACCCGCTTCATCAAAAGTTCCGCTGTCCGTAGGTCCTACAGGCGCGGCTGACACCGTCAAATTAAACTCAGTACGGCTCAGAATTATATCTAAAGCTAAGACGGTAAGACATAGAGCCAATGCCGTCATAAGCCCTATCGAAATAAACCTTTTCATACTAAAAATCCTCCCAAAAAATTAATTGAAATATACTTACTATATTTACTTGTGTGGGTACTATAATAATATTTTACATGGTTCGATTAATTTTGTCAAGATTCTTTAGTAAACGACTATTATTTCCGAGTAGGATTACAATAGATGTGTTAAACTTCGCCGCTCGTTTTCTGCTCCGTAATCCTCTGCCGGATTATATCATAAATAAACGCTTTGTCGCGTTTGCCGATTCCTACAATTTCAAGGGTCTCACTAAGCACCTTACCTATGGCGGTGATTTCAATGCTCTCATTGGTGACGGTATACACAACTCTGTGTCGTGCCTGATTAAAATAAAGCTTATAATAACCGCGTAAATCCCTTCCGTTCTTGTTTTCGAGTTCAATGCCGAGCCTTTTGCCTGCTTTTTCCAACTTACGGAGTAACACCCCGCACTCGGTACGTAATTCCTTTGTAAGCCCGTCAAAATCTGCTTTTGATGCCTCGGTGAAATTGACTTGAATATTTTTCATGAATAAATCTCCTAATATTTATTCAAATAATTATTGACAAAATCATTTGAATGTGATATAATGAAAAAAATGAATGAGGAGGTGCTTGCAATGCAAATCGCCGCAAACGCAATAATCCCGATTACGGATGCCACAAAGCATTTCAAGACTGCTTGCGATAAAACAAAGGAAATGGGGACGACTTTTATTTTCAAGAACAATCGCCCCGACATCGTAATGATGGATATTGCCCGATATGAGCAGTTGATTTCGGTGTTGGACAGCATGGAACATGCTGAGATTGGGGAGTTAATCGCACGGCGCAAGGTGGTAGACAGTGGTAACCGCTATTCACTTGATGAGGTTGTAGGCGGACTTTAACGATTAATATCTCCGATACGCCGCCATAGGTATAAATTTATGGCGGTTAGCTTTATGGAGGTCTTCGATTTTCTCTTTTATCCTTTCGTCTTCGCATATCCCCACGCGAATATACCTGTCGAGAACATCATAGGTAAAGCCTAAATTTTCTTCATCGGTTCTACCGCACAACCCGTCGAGCGGTGTTTTATCGACAAATATTGAAGCGAGACCTATTTCCCGCCCTATAGCCTTAACCTCAGTAACGGTCAAATCCGAAAGAGGGCTGAAATCACCCGCCGAATCCCCGAATTTTGTCGCATAGCCGACATAATCCTCGCTGAAATTGCTCGTGTTCGCTACCCTGCCCCCGACAATGGCAGAAACCATGTATAACGCCGCCATTCGCATACGTGCGGGTGTGTTAAATATCGCAATAGTGTTTGGTTCATATCCTGCCGTTTTTGCTTGCGTGTATAATGCTTCCGCCGCTTCACCGATGTTTAGTTCAATTTTCTCAATTTTCAATTTTTGGCAAAGCATATGCGAAACGTCTATATCGTCCTGCCTCCCCTGCGGCATAAGCACGCCGATAACCCGTTCCCGCCCGATAGCCTCAACGCACAGCGCGGCGACGACAGAGCTGTCCTTTCCCCCGCTTATACCAATAACGGCTTTCGTTTCGGGCGGAGCGTTATTCTCAAAATACTCCGCAATCCAAGCGACTATTTCGCTTTTGACCCTTTTCGCGTCAAACAATAAGTCCATTTAAAATTTACCTCCGTGTAATCTGCCGCGTATTTCCTGTAGGCTCTGCTCCTTTAACATCTTACCATCCCGAAATACAGCCACGAGCAGATTATCGCCCGAAAACTCTTGGACGGTTTTCGAGTTAAAACCGTCTTTGCACTTAAATTCTCCGCTCTCGTCACGGTACACCACGTACATACCTCGTCCGGATTTCTTAAAGTTTTCTGTATCGGTTTTCGGCTCTTTATAAATAGGAACGGGAGAACCGTTTATTTCGCAATAGGTGGCTTTTACGGCGATTCCGTAAGTGTCCCGCGTATGCGGTAACGGCTCACCGTTCTGCTCTGTACACTGCATTGAATAACTGCCGGAAGCGAGAAAAACATTGTCACATGAAAAGCCGTTTTCTATAAGGATTTCAAAAATTCGAGTCGCCCTTTGCGGCGTTATTCCGTCGCCGTATATTATCTTTAAGTGCGAATCGAGAACCTTAAAGCCTTTTGAATTGAGCCTGCCGCCAAAACTTTTCCATAGCTTAAATACAGACTGTGTGGATATTTCTACGGGGTCGCCGCTGTCGCCCCTGATTCCTATATACCCGCCGTGGTTAAGAATTTCCTGCTTACAGGCGGGTAAAATATTTTCAATCATATTCATATAGTCATAGCTGTCAGATACCATAGAAAAGCCTGTTTCGGGGTAAATCTCAGTGAGAAGCCGCTTTACCATAGTTATTTCATCACCGTCTGCGGCGAAATTACTGCTCATCACGGAATGTTCGGTAGAAACCGCGCCGAAAGCTACAGGCTCGTTTTCCGCATCGCAATTATAATATCGTTCAAGGTAAATAATAGCGGGTACTGTCGCGGTATTAACGAAAGAAAGACAGAATCCCGCGCTTGATTTTACCGCACTTTCGCAGCTCTCGGAACCCCGCATACTGAAGTCGCCCATGGCTCGGTTACGCGGAACATCGTCGTCAACGCTTATTTCGTAGTACTTGTTTACGATTTGCCTGTATTTGTAACCGACATTCGCGGAAATCTGGGTATGCCACAGCGTACAGCAAAGCAAGGTTTCGAGCGTGTTAACAAGCCACGCAAAGTCCTCATGCGTGTTGGAAATCTCTATCATCGGTACTTTAACCGGGATTCGCTCCCCTTCGTCAACCGCTTTTATTTCAATCGGTAAATAACCCAAATCGTGCAGTTTTTCTATTTTTTCATAATCCACTACGCCCTTTCCGAGCGTGGTATCGAGAATACGCCTGTATTCGCCGATAACCTTTTCTTTTTTTACATCAAAGAAATTTTCGTTAAAGGCTTTGATAAGATATTCTTTAATAAAGCTCTGTAACCCGAACATCGTAAGTTTATCGTCTCCGCATATTTTTGACATACGCGGCGTGTAATATGATACTATCTTAGTAATGCCCTTCGGGTACTGTTCATGATGGGTTGTTTTATAAAAATCAAGCAACAATAACGGATTCACATTAAACATCCCGACTTTCTCCAATCATTTCAACATGGCACATTTTCATAGTCAATAGTGCCGCCTTATGGCTCTCTTCCGACACGCCCGCGCAACAGCTTTGGTCTACCGTAATTTTGACCTCCGGTAATCGTGCCTTTAAAATTAATGCGTTAGAAACCACGCAAATATCGGTACACAGCCCGCAGAGCTCGATTTCTTCGTAATTTTTCGCGGCTATATATTCAGCTAACTCAAGCGAGCCGAAGCTACACTTATTTATAATCTCACAGCCTTCTGTTTCAAGCTCGGGTGTGATTAAATGCCCGTCTGTACCTTCTATACAGTGGGGTACGGGTAAGAGTCTGCCTTCCTGTGTTTTCATATAATCGGCTGTATGGGTGTCGCGTGTGAATATAATCGCATCGCCGTTTTTCCTGTATTCATCTGTTTTTAGTTTTACGGCTTCGACTATTTCCTGTGCCTTGTCAGAGCCGAGTGTGCCTGTTATAAAATCGTTTTGCATGTCGATGACGAGTAAGAGTTTTTTCATTTTTTTACACCTAACCTTTATTTTATCTGCCTGTAGCTGTGTTTCTTCTTGTACATATTCTAACACATTAAGTTATTTAAGTCAATATGTCGTTCGGTATTTAATCCCGCTCCCGTTCATACTATATAACGGGGGTGAAATTATGGTATGTTGTTTCGAGGATTTACGTTGCAAAGAAATAATAAACATAAAAACAGGCTGTAAAATAGGTTATCCCGATGATATAGAGTTTGAGAGCTGTACGGCAAAGGTCATAAAGCTGATTGTTTACGGCAGGTCGAGATTTTTCGGACTTTTCGGGCGGGAGGATGATATTATTATACCTTGGTGCGATATAGAAATCATAGGCGAAGACACGATTTTAGTAGCCTGCGACCTCGCACTAAGAGGAAAAAAGTTAGGATTCGTAAAAAACTTTATAAAATGATTGACAAACGCCCCGCTTTTATGTTATACTTTTAAAGCTGATTAAAAAATCGGCAATTTCAGCACGCTGCATTGTTTTTATTGCGCAAAGCGGAGGCTTTGTGTTTATGCGGCGGAGGAATAAATTAAAACAAAGGAGGATATTACGCAAATGGCAGTAGTATCAATGAAGCAGCTTCTTGAAGCGGGTGTTCACTTCGGGCATCAGACAAGACGCTGGAACCCCAAAATGGCGCCGTATATTTTTACGGAAAGAAACGGAATCTACATCATAGACCTGCAAAAGACCGTTAAAAAGCTCGATGAAGCCTACAATTTCATACACGAGGTAGCCGCAGAAGGCGGAGAAATCCTTTTCGTGGGTACAAAAAAGCAGGCAGTCGATTCAATCAGAGAAGAAGCGGAACGAGCAGGCGCGCATTATGTTAACGCCAGATGGCTCGGCGGTATGATGACTAACTTCAAGACGATTCAAAGGAGAATCAGGCGGCTTGAACAGCTTCAGGAAATGGCGGGAGACGGAACTTTTGACTTACTCCCCAAAAAAGAAGTAATTCAGCTTAACCTCGAAATCGAAAAGCTTGAAAAATTCCTCGGCGGGATTAGAAACATGAACGGATTACCCGGCGCATTGTTCGTTGTTGACCCCCGTAAGGAGAAAATCGCCGTTGCAGAAGCAAAAAAGCTCGGCATCCCCGTAGTCGCGATTGTGGATACGAACTGCGACCCCGACGAGATTGATTATGTTATACCCGGAAATGACGATGCTATAAGAGCAGTAAAATTAATAGCGGGTGCGATTGCCGATGCTGTTATTTCAGCGAGAGGCGGGGTGATTGGCGAGGTCACACCCCCGGCGGAGCAGGAAGAAGTCAGTTCAGGCATAGCGTACACAGCTGAACCGGACGAACCCGAAAAAACCGAAGAAACGCCGAATCCCGAAAGTGAAACGGTTGAAGCCGCACCGGAAAATACAACAGAAGAGTAAACAGGAGGAAACAAAAATGGCTATTTCCGCACAGGAAGTAAAACAATTAAAAGAGCTGACAAACTGCGGTATGATGGACTGCAAACGCGCGCTTGAAGAAACGAACGGCGATATGGACGCCGCAATTAAATATCTACGTGAAAAAGGTCTGGCAAAGGCGACGAAAAAGGCGGGCAGAATAGCGGCTGAGGGCTTGGTATTCACTAAAATCAATAAGGAAAAAGGAATCGGCGTAGTCGTTGAAGTAAACAGCGAAACAGACTTTGCGGCGAAATCTGATAGGTTTATCGAGTTTGTTGAGCAGGTAGCGGATACTATACTCGAAAACGATGTTAATGACGTTGAGGCTCTTAAAGAATGTAACGCTTTCGGAAGTAATGAGAAATTAGCAGACGTTTTAATAGAAAAAATTGCTACTATCAGCGAAAATATTCAAATAAGACGTTTCGCAAAATTACAGGGTGATTTATTCTCATATGTACATGACGGCGGCGGGAGCATAATAGGTACGATTATAAAACTCGAATCAGACGACAGCGCAGACCCTGCTGTAGCTGAATGTGCAAAGAATTTGCTTCTTCAAATTACTGCGAGCGGTCCGCAATATGTATGCAGAGACGATGTTCCGCAGTCGGCGATTGATGAGGAAAGAGATACCCAAATGGGTGTGGTCAAAAACGAAAACGAAGCAAAGCCGAAACCGCAAAACGTACTCGAAAAAATTGTCGAGGGCAGACTCAGAAAATTCCTTGAGGAAATATGCCTGCTTGACCAACCTTACGTTAAAGACCCGGACGTAACCGTAGCCAAGTATATTGAGTCAGTCGGCAAGAACATTAAGATTGTTAAGTTCGTGAGATACGAAAAAGGCGAGGGAATCCAAAAGAAAGAAGATAACTTTGCAGATGAAGTCGCCTCAATGATAAATAATTAACAAATAATACCTTGGCGTAGACGTCGGATTTGACGTTTACGCCAAATTTTATTGTTGACTTAATCACTATTTTATATTATAATTAAACATAGAACATATGAAGACTGGAGGGGATTTATATTTACGGTAAAAACTTTTTTCTGCCGCACAAAAAAGATGCGGCAGAAGTACGAACAAAGAAATTAGATTCGTCCGCTCCGATAATCATTAATATGACCCAGGGCATAGGCACGCCCTGCGTTCCTTTAGTTAAAGTCGGAGATTTCATAAAAACAGGGCAGCTTATAGCGGACAGCGAGGCTTTTGTTTCCGCGCCGATACATTCGAGCGTAACGGGAAAGGTATCGGCGGAAAGAAGCATACTCGATATAAACGGAAACCGTGACGGGGCTATTGTGATAATCCCCGAACAAAAGATAACTATGTGCGACAAAATTAAACCGCCCGTGATTGAAAGTCGCGCGGATTTAATAAAAGCGGTTAGAAATAGCGGACTTGTCGGACTTGGCGGGGCGGGCTTCCCTACCCATGTAAAACTTAGTTACGACCCTGAGAAATTCAATATAGATACATTGGTTATAAACGGTGCGGAGTGCGAGCCTTACATAACGAGCGATTATCGCGAGTTTATGGAAAACGCCGAAGATGTGATAAACGGTGCTAAACTCGTTATGAAATGGTGCGAAATCGAGAGAACTATAATAGGGATTGAAAAAAGTAATCCTAATGCGATAAGGCATATGCGCGAGGTTATTGAAGAAAAAAATGAGAAAAATATAACCGTTTGCCCGCTTCCCACAAATTTTCCGCAAGGTGCGGAAAAAGTATTAGTTTATAATACGACACGCAGGGTCGTTAAGGAAAGACAGCTCCCTATGTCGGTAGGGTGTGTTATCCTTAATGTATCGAGTACGGCTTTTATTGCACAATATGCCCGGACAGGCATACCGCTGATTTCCCGCCGTTTGACGGTTGACGGTAATATCGTCAATAAAGCCTCAAATTATTCGGTACCCATAGGTATGACGTTAGGCGAGCTTATGAAAAAGGTTGACCTGAGACTTCAGCCTGACAGAATTATATATGGCGGTCCCATGATGGGTAAGAGCGTGTATGACCCCGATACTCCCATATGTAAAACAACGGGTGCGGTATTGTTTTTTAAGAATTTACCCGAATATAAACCGACGGCGTGTATTCGTTGCGGAAAATGTCTGCGCGCTTGCTCTATGAACCTCATGCCGACAGAATTTATGAAAGCATATGAGATGCGGGATTTAAAGATGATGAAAAAACTTAGGGTAGACCTGTGCATGGAATGCGGCTCCTGTTCTTATATATGTCCCGCACGGAGAAACCTGACGGAACGAAACAAATTAGCCAAGGAACTCTTACAAAAACTTGAAAAAAATAACAAGGAAATTAAAACTAAATGAACAAGCTAATTATCGAGCCATCACCGCATATAAGAAGCAAGAATACAACAGATAAGATTATGATGCGCGTGTTGATTGCGCTTGCGCCGGCACTCGCTATGTCTGTTTACATATTCGGGATAAGGGCTCTCTACTTAAGCATCGTTTGCATGGGTTCGTGTATAATCTTTGAAAGCCTTTTCCGCCGTTTTGTGAGAAAGGACTTCAGCATTGACCCTTCACCCGCTGTAACGGGGTTGTTGCTTGCTTTTTGTCTGCCTGTTACCCTGCCCTACTATATCGCAATTATCGGTTGCTTTGTCGCTATCGTGGTAGTGAAACAACTCTTCGGCGGACTCGGACAGAATTTCGCGAATCCTGCGGTTGTAGCGAGAATCGTCCTTATGCTGTCCTTTACTTCGCAGATGACCTATTGGGTTTCTCCGTTTTGGTATAGAGATGATGTCGATACTATTACGAGTGCGACGCCCCTTGCTGTTGAAGCGGGCGAACAGCTCCCCGGCTTGTGGGACTTACTCATGGGTTTTCATAGCGGCTCGTTCGGCGAGACAAGCATTATAGCTCTTTTAATAGGCTTTGTTTTCCTGCTGATGACGAGGGTAATACGTGTCGTAACGCCTGTAGCCTTTGTCGGAACAGTCGCACTCGGCGCGTTTATTGCGGGTGAAAATGTCGGGCTTCATGTACTTTCCGGCGGACTCATTCTCGGCGCGGTGTACATGGCTACAGACTACTCCACAACTCCGGTATCAATGTCGGGAAAGTTTGTTTTCGGAGTTGGGTGCGGGATTATAACCCTTGCGATACGGTTCTTTTCAGACATGCCCGAAGGTGTTTCATACGCAATCCTTATTATGAACATACTGACTTATTATATAGATAAAATAACCTTCCCGCGTCCTTTCGGTATGGTCAGAGAGCCTTCGGTTTTCTTTAGAAAGAAAAAAGAGGAGGAAACAAAAGATGTCTGATAATAAAAAGAAGCTTGATTATAAACCTGTGTTGGTTCTTACTTTGATAGTCACAATAACCGCCTTAGTGCTTATAATCGCAGAACGCGGAATCCGAACCGATGAAAATACTTTAGGCGGTGTACTCGGCGAAAAGTGTATCCTGCTTATGGGTGACGGAGAATTTGAAATTGTACTTGACTGGCTTGAGGCAGGTTACACAATCGAGAGACCTAAAGAAATAGCGAAGCTGATAATAAACACCGATAATAATACAATCGCTTTTCAGGTGATTACAAAAGGCTACAACAAAGACGGCTTAAATATTTTAGTCGTTATGAATGAGGACGGGAGCGTCAGAGACCTTGAGGTCGTGAAAAACTCTGAAACGCCGCAAATCGGAACAAAAGTTAATGAGCGTAGTTTTCTTGAAAACTTCATCGGACAAAGCAAAGACGTAAGGATAGTAAAAGCTCAGCCCCGTAATGCGGGGGAAGTCGCGGGGATAACGGGTGCAACGAAATCTGCACGAGGTGTTGCGGATGCTGTGAATATTGCGATAAGCACCTATGCGGAGTTATTTAATGCGGAAGGGGTTGAAGACAATTAATAAGTATTTTAGTATTTTTTCAAAAGGCGTGATTAAAGAAAACCCTGTCTTCTTTACGCTTCTCGGAATGTGTCCCACGCTTGCGCTGACATCGTCAGCGGAAAACTCCGTAGGTCTCGGAATTGCGACGATGTTCGTTTTGACCTGCTCTAACATAGTTATCTCCCTGCTGAAAAATCTAATCCCCTCGCAGGTAAGACTGCCGTGTTACATAGTGATAATATCGGGCTTCGTTACTTTTGTCGGGCTGATGCTGAAAGCATTTTTACCTGACCTGTATGACCAATTAGGTATCTTTCTGAGCCTTATTGCGGTGAACTGCGTGATTCTCAGCCGTGCAGAAGTATTCGCAAGTAAGAACGGCGTCTTAGCTTCCGCTTTTGACGGACTCGGAATGGGACTCGGCTTTACGCTCGCGCTTTTTATAATGGGTACAATAAGAGAAATTCTCGGTACGGGAACGTGGTTTAATATTGCTTTACCGGAACTTTCGGAGCCGATGACAATTTTCATTTATCCTGCGGGCGGGTTTTTCACGCTCGGCTTTGTAATAGCCGCCGTGAATAAGTTTATGAAAAGGCGTCCGCACAACATAAGCTGTGACAATTGTCCGCATAAGGGAATGTGCCGAAGGGGTGAGGAAGAATAATGGATTTAGCAAGAAATCTGATAATAATACTTATAACCTGCGTTTTAACCGAGAACTTAGTGCTTTCGCAGTTTTTAGGGGTCTGCCCTTTTTTGGGGGTATCCAAGAAAACATCGAGTTCGCTCGGTATGGGACTCATGATTACGTTTGTTATGGTCTGCGCCACTATGTTGACCTATCCTATTTACAATTTCATTCTCATGCCGCTTAATATAGAATTTATGAACACTATTTCGTTCATTCTTATAATCGCTCTGTTCGTGCAGTTAACGGAAATGATTTTAAAAAAGCATTTGCCGCCGCTGTATAAGTCGCTGGGTATTTATCTCCCGCTTATGGTGACTAACTGTGCGATTTTAGCCGTAACAATTCTTAATGTGTCAGGCGATTTCAACTTTGGTGAAGCTCTTTTTAACGCCTTCTGTTCAGGAATCGGTTTTCTGCTCGTTATGCTTATATTTTCGGGCGTCAGAGCAAGAATGGAGCGGTGTGATGTCCCTGTTTCGCTTCGCGGTATGCCGATTACCTTAATAGCGGCGGGAATAGTCTCAATTTCTTTCTTAGGCTTCGGCGGTATAGTGGAAGGAATCTTCGGAGGTTAGAATTTATTATGATTGTTATTCAATATGTTATACCTGTATTAGTTTTTCTGCTCGTAGGCGGCGCGGCGGGCTTCGCCTTGACCTTCGCGGCGAAGACGTTCGAGGTAGAAAGTGATGAAACCGTAAATCTGATTCTCGCCAACCTACCGGGAATCAACTGCGGAGCCTGCGGTCAAGCAAGCTGTGAGGCATATGCGGAAGCGGTAAAAAACGGCGATTGCGCCCCTAACCTATGTAAACCCGGCGGTATCGAAACCGCAATGGGTATAGGCGCGATTCTCGGTATAGACGTTAAGCCCGGTGAGCGTGAAACGGCGTTTGTACATTGCGGGGGCGTTACTACCGAGCATAAGTTCTCATACGTCGGTACGCTTAGCTGTGTTGCGGCGAGCCGCTATTATAACGGAAAAGGTAACTGTAAATCGGGTTGTTTGGGATTTGGCGACTGTAAGCGTGTTTGTGCTTACGGCGCGATAAGTTTTGTAAACGGCGCGGCTGTAATTGAGCGTAAACGGTGTTGGGCTTGCGGAATGTGCATCCCTGTATGCCCGAATAACCTGATTTCTTTGCGAAAACACAGTGAGCGAGTAAAAGTCATGTGTCGTTCGAGCGACAGCGGAAAGGAAACCCGCGCCATATGTTCTAACGGTTGTATCGCTTGCGGTATATGCGTAAAAAAATGCCTGAAAGACGCTATTAGAATTGAAAACAACTGCGCGGTTATTGATTATGAAATTTGTAACTCCTGCGGCGTTTGCGCAAAAACTTGCCCTACGAAATGTATTTCCGTTGACGGATATAAAAGAGCGGAGGCAAATTTAAGAGAGGTTGACGCAACGGGCGATGAAGAGATTCTGCCGGTTTAATTAAATTCTCGTTTTTCATCAGCCGTTTTTATTAAAATCACAGCCATAATTAAAAGAGAAACCGATGCAATAGGATTTCCCGCGTTTGTCGGGATTATGACGTTCTTTGTGCTGACCGTCACGTATGTCGTAAAATCGAAAAACGTGATAATAAGCTTACAAATAATCGATGATAATAACGCCGCGGGTATACGCCATAAAAAAAATCTCTTCAGCGGAAATTTTCCGCTAACGAGTGCGTTAATCTGGGTTAATATACAAATTCCGCCCGTTGAAAACAAAGCCGCGAGCAGTGGCAGATTAGATAAAACAGGGGCAAACCGAGCGGCACTGCTTATCTCCAAAACCGCAAAGATAAACTCATACCGCAACCCCAAAAACCTAAGCGTACCCCCTATCACCCCAAACGCAACAACGACCGCGCAAACTGTAAACAGTGCAGAGCTTGCCGATAAAACCGATGAAATAAAAACATCACCCGAAAGTTGTACGGACGAATTTTTTAATTCGTTCGTTATTTTTTTATTTTTAATATTCAAAAAGACGGCAATCAAAACACAAGAAATAAGGTTTGAGAGATATACCGCCGCTCCGAGCCTCGCATTAGAAAAAATGCCGATTCCGACTATGGAGATTACGAACCCCGGACTTGGGCAGTAACAGAAGGCGAGCAGGTTTTTATTTACCATATCGGAAGAGCCGCTCGAAATTAATTTTGCTCCGACAGGATAACCGCCGAAAAGACTAAGCAGAAAAATTCCGAATTCTTCCTCGCTTAGTCTGATTATATGGCGGAAAATCAAATAAAGAGGTCGGAAAATAAATCTGTAAAGCCCGCTTTTAAGCAAATATGTCGAAATAGCCATGAAGCCGAATAAAGCCGGAATTATTGTATAAAGACAGACCTCGACCGCTTTTATTATTTCAGCTGTCATGTCCTTAGCATCGAAAATAAGAGCGGATAAAAGCAGAACACAAGAAAATACCGCCGCCGCCGCTTTTGCGTGTTTTTTCATTTTTCAGACCTCATATCGTATAATAAATATATGAATTTTAAATGCCTGTACAACATATATATTTTAAAGTTAAATCTTATAGACATAGGCGGAATAAAAGTATGAACGTAATTAATTTAGCGGAAAAATTCGACAAGCTTAAATCGGGCTTTTATAAACATTCGTACATACAAATGATTGATAACACCGAGCTTGTAATAGACCGCTGTGAGCGAATAACCGCATATGATGAGAATGTAATTAAATTAGAAATGCTGAATAACACCCTTACCATAACGGGTTCGGGTTTGTTAATGCAGAATTTCAGTATCGATGGCGTTATTATTAAAGGAAAGATTCACTCCGCAGAATTCGGAGAAAAAAAAGAAAGGAAGTCATAGAAAAATGAAAAGCTATATTGTAGTCTCATCGTTCGGCTCATACAACGAAGAATTTGTGAACGAACTTTTAAAAATAAATATAAAGGTATGGAATATTAAAAATAAAGGCGGCATTATTTATTTTAATATATCACCTTATTTTTATAAAAAAATAGCCCGCACAGCCTTCGATTTTGGCGTGCGGACAAGGGTTGAAAGCAGACACGGAGCGTATTTTAAGCTAAGAGGATATAAAAAAAGACATGGCGTTTTTTTAGGCGCGGTCAGCTTCATGGGTATTATTGTACTGCTCTCTAATTTCATATGGGATGTAAAAGTGAAAGGAAACGAAAACATCAGTGCCGCACAAATCATAGAAATAATGGAGAACTGCGGTATAAAAAACGGGGTGAATATAAAAGGCTACGACAAAGAAAGAGCAGAAATTGCCATAATCATCGAGCTTGACGGGCTTTCCACGGTGAATATCGAACGCAGAGGAAGCCGTCTTCACGTCAATGTGAGTGAACGGCTCGAGGTCATATCCCCTGAAATCCCTATAACAACCCCCTGTAATGTAGTAGCCGACAGAAGCGGCAGAATCGTAGAAACAGAGGTATACAGAGGCAGACTCGTGATTGAAAAGGATTCGGGGGTTAACAGGGGCGATATAATAGTTTCAGGGGTAGTTGAAGATGGTGCGGGAAATATAATACTAAGCCATGCGAGAGCTGTAATAATCGCAGAATGTGAGGACAACACTGAGTTTTTTGTTCCGTTCGTATCAACAGAAAGAAAGAACAACGGAAAAATCGAAGAAAATAACTTCATCATTTTTTTGGGGCGGAGCTTCCCATTGTTCATGTTTGGCGGCGATAGTCAAGACACATTCTACACCGAAGAAACTCGTGCACCGCGGATTCTCGGATTTCCGCTCCCCTATCGGTTAAAGACCGAAATTTACAGCCATTATGATATAGTCGAGGTAAAAATCGGACAGGCAGAGGCACGCGAGAGGTTAAAAAAGCAGATTGAAACATATATGGAAAATTTCTACGAAGACGGCGAGATTGTATCATTTGATGAAAAGTATATAACGAAAGAGGATGGTATCGCCGCAGAGGTAAAAATCATTTACAGAAAGAACATAGCGACACAAAGAATAATAGGAGTACCGTAAGCAAAATTTTCAAAACTTATTGACAATACGTATAAAAAGGAGTATAATGTAAATAGTAGATGAAGGGAATCCATTAAAAATGAAGTACTCTGAGCTGAAAAAGCTGTTAAAGAAAAATGGTTGTTATAAAATTTCCGAGGGTTCAAGACACGAAAACTGGATTGAGCCAAACTCCGGTCGTACTTTTCAAGTCGGCAGACACGATACCGAAGATGTTAAAAAGGGGACGCTAAATCGAATCTTAAAAGATGCAGGCATTAAATAGGAGGTGTTTTTCATGGCTAAATACAGTTACCCCGCTGTTTTTGAAAAAGAGCAAGAAGGCGGATATTCAATCTATTTTCCCGATATTGAAGGTTGTTATTCCCAAGGTGAGACTTTACCCGAATGTGTAGAAAACGCTGAAGACGCATTATGTCTAATGTTATACGAATTAGAAAGACGGGGTGTTCCGCTTCCGGAACCGCAAAACATTCGGGATATAAAAGTCAAGGAAGACGATATAGTTACGCTTATAGCTTGTAATACAAGGTTCTATAAGAATTATTTTGAGGAAAAATCTGTCAAAATCAATGCTACTATTCCGTTATGGTTGAAAGAAGCCGGAGAAAAAAAGAACGTAAATTTTTCTCAGATACTGCAACAAGGACTAAAACAATACCTTGAAATTTCTTGATTAATATGCAGTCTGACAATAAAAAAAGGAAATAGCCGCCTTGCTTCCCAATAAGGCGGCTGTTTCAACAGCAACTTTCTATTGAGGGCGACCGCTTATCGGTTCGCCTTTGTTACTTATATTACAACCCGGCGTATATTCATGCGTTCGCCTCGTTTTGTTTACGTTCGCGCCGCTCCCGCCGCGCCGCCGCGATTTCTGCGTTAATCTCGTCCAAAGTCATATTGTCTGTGCCGTTTAGAACGGAATTGCGGTGTATTCTTTCGACGGCTTCTATTGCCCTAAGCCTCGAAGCTTCCTTTTCGTCGTCATATAGCGCGATTTCAAAAGGAATCCTTTTCAGCATTACCGCCTGTTTCACAAAAATAGTAATTGCGGTTGTTAAATTCATGCCGAGAGAATTAAACATTTGGTCGGCTTCGTTTTTTAAATCGCGGTCGAGCCGTATGCTCAAGTTTGTTGTGTTAGCCATAAAAACACCCTTTCTTTATTTCATTAGCTTCATTATAGCATATATTATTCGTTTTGTCAAGCATTTGCACAAATTATTTTGTGCAAAAGGAAATAGCCGCCCTGCGTCTCAAGCGAGCGGCTAATTTCTTTTTCGCAATGAGGGCGACCGCTTATCGGTTCGCCTTTGTTACTTATATAATAACACATTCCCTACCCCATGTCAAGCATTTATTTTATTTTGATATGACAAAAATTTATTATGATATAACAGAATTAAAGTATTGACAAATTTTTACATTAATGATAGAATAAAATCTAACAAAGGCGAAACCTGTGTAACACGCTGATTCATCTGATGAAAAAGCGTTTAAACGGCGGTATAGCGGTCAAATCCTCCCTCGGAAACGAGGTGATGTCTATGACGTGGCTTGAGTTTCTTACTTTAGCACTCGTTGTCTGCAACGTGATACATCTTATGCAGTCTGACAATAAAAAAAGGAAATAGCCGCCTTGCGTCCCAAGCGAGCGGCTAATTTCTTTTTCGCAATGAGGGCGACCGCTTATCGGTTCGCCTTTGTTACTTATATAATATCACATTCCCTACCCCATGTCAAGCAAAATTAAAAATATATTTATTATGAGTGTACATGACACGTATAAACGGGGAACAAATTTATTATTGACAATTAATTACGAATATGTTATAATACAAAAAGAGGGGTATAGTATTTATGTTCGACGTTATATTTTATCAAGACAAAGACGGCAAAGAGCCGATTAAAGATTTCATTTACGAATTGGCGAAAAAGGGATTGACAAGCAAGAATGAGCGAATTCAAGCCACGAAAATTTTAGCCTACATCAAGACGTTGGAAACTTATGGAACAAGGGCGGGTTATCCGACCGTAAAGCACATCAGGAACGATTTGTGGGAGCTTCGACCGCTTGACCATCGCGTGTTTTTCTTTTACTGGAAAGACAAAACTTTTGTCTTGCTTCATCATTTTGTAAAAACAACAAAGAAAACCCCGCCCCTTGAAATCGAACAGGCAGAGCGGTTATTAGCCGACCATTTAGAAAGGAATAATCTGAAACATGAAAAGAATAAATAATACGAACTTTACTACACTTGGCGACCTTTGGAACGACCCCGATTTGCTCACCGAAGACGAAAAAGACCGCATCAATTTTGAGGTCTCGCTTATCGGTAAGCTGATTGAAGCGAGGGAAATTAAGGGCTTAACCCAAAAACAACTTGCACAGCAGGCGGGAATCAACCAGTCGGCAGTCGCGCGGCTCGAAAGCATGAAAGCAACTCCGCAGATTGACACGCTTTTTAAGGTGCTGAAGCCGTTGGGTTATACTTTGGAAATTGTTCCATCGGCGAAGTGATTATAAAGGAAATAGCCGCCAAGCGTCCCAAGCGAGCGGCTAATTTCTTTTTCGCACTGAGGGCGACCGCTTATCGGTTCGCCTTTGTTACTTATATAGTATCACATTCCCTACCCCATGTCAAGTAAAATTTAAGTAAAAACCCTGCATTTTGTGCAATATACACAAACCGGATACCCATATTTTGTAAGAACCACATCTTTACATTATATGTGAAAACTGTTATAATAATTTTAATATCGTTTTAGTCGTTCCGTTAACGTCTTTATATAATTTTTAAGTGACAGGATTTGAACCCGGATGAGAGAAATAGATACGTGCGAAAGCTTCAACTACACCGAATGGCAGAGAGATTTATGGAGCGATAAAACTGTCGATGAGGTCTTTTTACTTGCGGCGGAACGTGAGAAAGCGCGAGCAGTTAACCCGGATTAAACGCTGATTCAGCGTTTATCATATTAACAAAAACTTTTTATGAAAATTTGAGGAGGATTTTAAATGAAATTGAAAAAAATCTTGGCTATGGTTACGTCCCTTGCGCTTGTGTTGGGGTTAGTAACCATTTTGCCTATTATGACAAGTGCAAACAGTAGCGCAAATTGCGTTATAATACCTTTGAGTTCTTTGACCGGTTCCGGCGGAACAGTTACACAGGGTGCCGAGTTTATTACCTTTGAACATGGTACAGGGAGCGGAAACGACTGGGCGACAGTTCGTTTTTCCGCAAATTTCGGTACTTTTGAGTTGTCCGATTATGAAGCCCTTACTCTTACTTGGGAAGGCGTTCAGGGTGATACCGGTTGGAAACCCGCCCCTAAAGTTTTTGCGAGAGCGGATGCATTTTCATCGCAAGACTCGACAGCAGACAGTGCAGCTTCTGTGGCAGCCGCCGCTGGTTGGAGCGACAATGGTATTAATTCCAAAAACTTCTCATTTGATTTAGATGGTTTTTCCGGTTTGCAAAATGAAAGTGAAGTTTTCTTTGCGTTTGCGCCGGGACTTGCCGCTGTGGGAAATCAGCCTGTCGGAAGCGGCACCGATGTACCCACTACATATAAAGTGAGCAATGTAAAATTAAAAGCTGTAGACTGTAACGACGACTGTGCGACTTGCGACCCTGGTGTCGTAGCTCCCATTACATTTACAACCCAGCCTGCGGCGACCACTACCGTTACGGTTGGAGCTATTACCGGAAGTTTAACAGTTGCCGCGACGGCAACCTCGGGCAATACGGTTTCATTTCAATGGCAACAGGAAACCGCCACAAACACATGGACTGATGTTGCCAGTGGCGCGACAAGCGCGACATTCGCTATCCCGACGGCGTTAGCGGTCGGAACGTACAAATTCCGTTGTGTCGTCTCGGAAGGAAGCGATTCGGCGAATTCAAACGTAGCGACAGTAGTTGTACAACCGAATATTCCCACTAACACCCCCGTTATAGATGCCGATTCTTCCGCAGTTTATCAAATAAGAACATTCACAGGCTTGACTATAGCGAATGACCAGTATGTCAATGGCTATGGAATACAAAGAATGGCTTGGTCGGGTCACATGGGTCTCAACTTTGCGGGAACACAATTAACGATTGGCAACGGCTCTTTGGCTGTTACAAACGAAACTTCCGCTAACTCGAGAGGTATTCAATTTCAAGGCGACTACGGACACACTCAAACATTCCAAGGTAAAACAGGCGTTGAGTACAAGGTAGTTATCGAAGCCGCCGCTCTATCGACAGCCGGCAATTTGAACATAGTACCCGATAACCATCCTTCCGGAGTAGCAAAAACTTTTACCCTTCCGATGGCAAGAACAGAATTTGAGCTTACATGGACACAGGTAGAACATGAACACAATAACCTGCAAATTTCGTCCGATGTGGATTTCGTAGTCTTCAACGTCACGATATACAGCGATGAAGAACCCGAAGGACCCGGCGGCGGTGACGAACCAACCGAACCCGACCCTGATGTTCAAGGTTTAGTCGTCAGCGGACGTACAGATGCTTGGTTTGGTTTAGATGTATTGTTATCGACTCTGCCCTTACATGCAACTAATAACAAAATAATCGTTACCGGTTCTTCTTCGGAAGCTTTCTGGGTTCACTTCCCTCTTGATGCTGCCCCGTGGGATATGTGGGAAACAAGAGGAAACAGAACGGGCGTTACATCCGATGCCTTCCCTTCCGCTATGCCCGTTGCCGATAACGGTGTTACGCAAAATGACGGACACAGAGTTCGTATTCGTACAGCAACTACGGCAGATTTCACAATTACAAGCGTTGTTATCGAAGCTGACGGCGTTGTAGTTTGGGAACTCGAAATTAACCAAGACTTAGTAGACGCATTAAACTCCGGGGGAGCCGGTTATGGCGGCGTTCAAAGGTCTGCTACTCCTACATTCGCTTTGTCCGCCGGTAACTTTGGTCCCGGTGGCGGCGGTGGTGATGACCCCGGTAGCGGCGGCGGCGATGACCCCGGTGGCGGCGGCGGCGGCGGTGGTGGTGAACCCGGTAGCGGCGGCGGTGATATTGACAGCGGCGGTTCTAACAACATACCGATAAACAGCGGCAGAAGACCCACAACCACCACACCCTCAACGACCACAACAACAACTACAGCTACTTCCGAAGAAAATGAAGTAGTAGTCGGTACAGATGAAATAATAGTCGATATACCCATAGCCGCGATTAACGAAGCGGCAGGTGCAAGCGACCTACCCGTTATTCAGCTAAGCATAGAAAGCCCCGGTCCTCAGGTAATAGCGGCAGGCAGAGCGAGTGCGGGACAGAATGCAATCCTCGTAAGATTTAACGCAGAAACCGGAGAACTCGAAGTCGTCAACGTAGCTGTAGTAGGCACGGACGGAAATGCGACAGTAAACGTACCCACAGAGGGCGATTACTTAGTAATAGTTCGTCAGACAGGCGACATCACAGGTACAGGCAAAGTTGAATCGACTGACGCTCTCGAACTGCTTAAAGCTCTGACAGGTCAAACAACCCTCAGCCCGATTCAGCAGTTTGTAGCGACAGGCACAGGACGCAGCCCCACAGCGACCGATGCTCTGAACATTCTGAAACTTGTTGTAGGAGCTATCGGCAGCATCTAAAGTTTTAAAAAAGGCAATATAAAAATTTTGAGACCGCTTAAATTAAAGCGGTCTCATTTTTTACTATTTTTTTTCAAGCTCTTCTCTTTCTTTTGCGAGTAACGCTTCGATTGCGTCTAAATTCTCCTTGGTACACATGGCTTCTACGGCACGTATACAATCGTCTATTGTACCCGAATTTATTTTAGCTTTTCTGTGATGATAAAGAATTGATTGAAGTATAGCGTCAGTTTCTCGTGACATTTTAACTTACCTCCTTTCTTTAGCGTACAGCTCTTACGAGCTGTATTATTTTTTCTCTGTCTTTTACGCCGCCCGTTTCCGCGCCGCCGCTTAAATCTATGCAGTAGGGACGAAGCTCTACTGCGTCTTTTATATTGTGCAGTCCGATTCCTCCCGCTAAAAAATATGGTTTATTTACAGCGGGGATTTTCTCCCAGTCGAACGCCTGTCCCGTACCGCCCGTACCGTTATCGAATAGAAAATAATCGGCGTTTTTCGGGAAGCCGGGAAAGCCGGGAAAATCGGATTTTTCGCACCCGACAGATACAGCTTTTATTATAAGCAGGTCGCTAAGCTTTTTTAAATTCTTGATATACTGCGCATCCTCATTTCCGTGAAGCTGGGCTATATCTATTATTTTCTCTTCAAAAAGCCGCAATATTTCATCAGTCTCAGCATTAACGAACACGCCGACGGCGGCGATTTGCGGCGCGAGCCGCTTTTTAAATTCACGCGCTGTCTCAGGCGTTATTTGCCGTCTGCTTTCAGCGAAGACAAAGCCGACGAAATCGGGCAGAGCCTCATTTACAAAATCGATGTCGGCAGGACGAAAAAGTCCGCAGATTTTTATTTTCATGCGCTTCCCTTCAGCTTAATCAGTTCTGTTTTTTTGTCACTGCTCCGCATCAGCGTTTCCCCGATAAGCACGGCATCAACTTTTCCGAGCAGTTTAATGTCCTCATAGTCTTGTATTCCGCTCTCGGCGACAAAGATTATATTATCAGGGACAAAAGCGCGTAACCGAGCCGTAAGGCGTATATCTACTTCAAAGGTTTTAAGATTACGGTTATTTACACCGATTATACGCGCATCTGCCTTTAGAGCAGAATGTATTTCCGCTTCGTCACGTGTTTCAACGAGCGAAGACAGCCCTAAAGCGTCGGCGATTTTTATATAGTTCTTGAGCCTATCGGTATCGAGCAGAGCCGCTATTAATAAAACCGCAGACGCACCTAAAGAAGCCGCCTCGTAAATCTGATATTCATCGACAGTAAAATCTTTTCTTAAAACAGGTATTCCCGAAATTTTCGATATTTCCGCGAGATAAACGTCACTGCCCAAAAAATACTCAGGTTCGGTCAATACCGAAATCGCCGCCGCACCCGCTTCTTCATACTCGCGGGCGATTTTAATATACGGAAAATCCTCTGCGATTATGCCTTTTGACGGCGACGCTTTTTTTACCTCGCAGATAAAAGACAACCCGTCTGCCTTCAGCGCGTTTTCAAAAGCAAAACCGCGCCTTATTCTCAATTTGTTTTCCAATTCTTTTAAAGGTACAGCCGCCTTTCGCGCCTCTACGCGGATTTTCGTTTTAGTGGCAATTTCATCAAGTATTGTCATTTTAAATTAAATATTCCCTTCCCCGCTCGCCCGTGAACTTTTTATAAATCTTTCGAGCTGTTCCATGCCTCTGCCGCTTTCTATAATTTCGGACGCGGTCTTTACAGCGCCTTCAAAGCCGAGTTCGGGCTTGGCTATATAAATTGCCGCGCCGGAATTAAACACCACCGCATCTTTTTTCGCGCCGCCTTTTCCTCTTAATACTTCACGGGTAATTTCCGCATTTTCGGCGGGACTGCCGCCGACAAGCTCGCTCTTGTCGCACCGCTTAAACCCGAACATCTCAGGTGTAATTACATATGATTTTAACTCTTTATCCCGTATTTCGCAGACCACCGTTTCCGCACTCATAGAAATTTCGTCAAGTCCGTCACGCCCGTGTACGACTAAAGCGTTGGTAACTCCGAGGTTTGAGAGTACGTGTGCCATAGGCTCAACAAGGTATTCTTCATAAACACCGAGCAATTCTTTATTCGCACCCGCAGGATTTACTAAAGGACCTAAAACATTAAAAATTGTACGTATGCCGAGTTCTTTACGCACGGGAGCTACGTATTTCATGGCTATGTGATAATTCTGCGCGAATAAAAAGCAGAGGTTAATGCTTTTTAACATTTCGAGACTTTTTTCAGGCGTGGCTATTATGTTTACTCCGAGTGCTTCTAAGACGTCCGCCGCCCCGCATTTACTGGACGCCGCGCGGTTTCCGTGCTTCGCCACGGGAATCCCCGCCGCCGAGGTGACTATAGCGGAGGTCGTAGAGATGTTAAAGGTGTTTGAATTATCGCCGCCGGTACCTACGATTTCGAGAACATCTACATGATGTAAGAGGCGTATACAGTGACTTCTCATTCCTGCCGCCGAACCCGATATTTCGTCGATGGTCTCCCCTTTTACCGACATAGCCGTGAGATAAGCCGCCATTTGTATCTGACTGGCTTCGCCTTTCATGATTTCGTCCATTACGGTATGGGCTTCTTCATATGAGAGGTCTTCCTTTTTTGACGCTTTTATTATTGCTTCTTTAATCATGCCGTTTCTCCTTAATAAAGTTCTGAATTATTTTGTCTCCGTGCGGTGTTAATATGGATTCGGGATGGAACTGCACCCCGTAAACCTTAAAATCCCTGTGACTGACTGCCATGATTTCATGCTCCCCGTCCATAGTACGGATAGTACGGGCGGTAATTTCCAAAACATCGGGCAGTGTTTCCGGTACAGCCGCTAAAGAATGATACCGCGCGGCTTTTATAGTCTTCGGTAAACCTTTGAATATAGGACATTCGGGGACAATTTCGATTTCCGACTGTTTACCGTGCATTAACTCGCGTGCATAAGAAACCACCCCGCCATAAGCCTCACATATAGCCTGATGCCCTAAACAAACCCCCAGAATCGGGATTTTGTCCCCTAACTGCTTTATTACGTCTATACATATTCCTGCGTTTTCGGGTTTTCCGGGTCCGGGCGAAAGTATAATGTGTGAGGGGTTCAGCTCTAAAATCTGCGCTACCGTGATTTTGTCGTTCCTCCGAACCTCGATTTGCGGATTGATTGCGCCAACAGCTTGATAGAGGTTATACGAAAAGCTGTCATAATTGTCGATTAACAGGAGCATTATTTTACACCGCCTTCCGACTCTTTCAGCGCGTTTAAAACCGCTTTAGCTTTATTTACACATTCTTCATACTCTTTTTCGGGTACGCTGTCCGCGACGATTCCCGCCCCGGAGCGAACGTAGACTTTATTATTTTTCTTATATGCCAATCTTATCGAAATGCAGACATCCATATCGCCTGTAAAAGCTATATAACCGAGTGCGCCGCCGTAGATTCCCCTGCAATTATTTTCAAGTTCTGCGATTATCTCACAGGCGCGGAGCTTCGGCGCACCTGAAAGTGTCCCCGCAGGAAGTACCGCATTTATTGCGTCTATGGCGGTTTTGTCGGGACGGATTTTACCCTTTACTGTAGATGCTATGTGCATAATGTGAGAAAAACGCACTATATTCATATAGCTCTCGACCTCGACACTGCCGAACTCACTGATTTTTCCTAAGTCGTTTCGCCCTAAATCCACCAGCATATTATGCTCTGCAAGCTCTTTTTCGTCTGCGAGCAATTCCTTTTCGAGCGACAGGTCTTCCTCGGCTGTTTTACCTCTCGGTCGGCTTCCCGCGAGCGGAAAAGTAAGTAATTCGCCGCCGGTAAGCTTAACTAATGTTTCAGGCGACGCACCCGCGATTTCTACATCATCGCTCCCGAAATAAAACATATACGGCGAGGGGTTTATTGTCCGTAAAACCCTGTATGCGTCGAACAAACTGCCCTCTGCATCCGCATCGAGCCGATTCGACAACACGACCTGAAAAATATCGCCCTCATAAATGTATTTTTTAGCCCGCTCTACCATTGAGCCGTATTTTTCCTTATCGAAAAGCTCACGAAAAGGAGAAAGCAGTTTCAGCGGCGCGATTGGGGCGGCGTCTCCGACCGTAATAATACGGTAAATCTCATCTAAATCCGCTGTGGCTTTTTTGTAGTTTTCCTCAAGATTGTCGGTTTTAGCGTTGGCTATAAGTAAAATTTTCTGCCTCAGATTATCGAACGCTATGATTTTATCAAACAGCATTAAATCGAAATCCTTAAAGCTCTCCTCGTCTTTTGTATTAAGCTTTAAGTCGGGTTCCGTTCCGGTTATATATTCATATGAAAAATATCCGACCAACCCGCCCGTAAATGTCGGCAGACCTTCCATTCGGGGGGAGCGGTTTTCTTCTATTACCTCTTTTAGCCGATTCGGCTCTGTTATTGTTTCCGGTCTCGGATTAAAGCCTAAAAAGGTATAACGCCCCCATTTTACCCTATCTTCAACACTTTCGAGGATAAAGCATTGCTTACTGTGTTTTTTCAGCCGCCTCATGACCTCGATGGGCGTTACCGAGTCTGAATACACCTCACGGTAAATAGGGACGCAGTTATAGCCCCGTGCTATTTTTTTCGTCTCCTCTAAAGAGGGTTTAAACATAAAATCGCTCTCCTTCCGACAAACCATAAATAATTTTTTAATAACTTACTCGCAATAATTCTCCCTGTCAATATCGACAATGTCCGAAAAATCATCACCGAATAATTCTGTGAGTGCCTGTGTACCGTTTTGGAGCTTGTAATCCATTTCTTCTCTGTAGAGCGGTAAAAGCTGATAAAAATGCACATGCTCATATTCGCCTATATCGGCTTTGAAGGCTCCGTTTGCGAACCTGTGCGGCATTTCGACAAGCATACAGCAAAAGCCCGTATTCTCGGCAAAGGAGCCGCCCTCGCTCTGCACCGTATGACCCCAACCAAGCCATGTTTTAAAAGAGGCGGGTCTTTTTGCTATGTTTTTGAGCCATCTGACAGGCCAGTACCAATTTTCATCGGATTCATCCATACTGGCTAAATCATCGGGAAACTCCCAGGTTTCGGGGAGTCTGATAAGAAACTCGGCTCTTCTTGAATTAACAGGATGCTCGTATTCGTCGGGTATATCCATTATTAACGCCCCCGCCCCGACTGTCAAAAGCGTGTAAGCTTCGCTTAATTCGTTAGGCTCTATTATGTAAATATCCACGCATACATCGCCGGGTATGTCCTCTTTAATTATAGATGAAGGCTCACCGAAATACTTGATTATGTGTTTACCGAGTTTTTCTGACTGCTCGCGGCTGTAGATTGCCGCGACGGTTTTTTCAGATTCTGACATTCATTACCTCTGTTTAAGCTTTATTTAATCGAAAATACTAATTCTCCTGCTGTCTTTTTCCCCTGCGCCGCATTTGCGAGGTTCATGACGCCTTTATAAATCTCGCTTTTCTCAAAATCAGGGCTTATCGCGCCTGTCGAGAGCTCGTCATAGTATTTTTCAAGTTTTTTATAGAAAGAAACCCTTTGCGCTATTTTGATTGCATCGGCTATGCTCTCGTCATCGCTTAAAACCAACCTTGAAAAAGCGCGTCCGATGTCGCCTATACCGCAGTACAGCGTGTAGTTTTTCTTCACCGCGCTTGTGATGTTGACGGATATTTCGGGTAGGGGCAGGTTTTTCAGAGCCGTTGCCATTTTGAGTACACGGGCTTGAATCTCCTCGCATTCTTCACCGAACACGAGTTCAAACACCTCGCGTCCCGCCATACGTTTTTTCTCATCGTTTTCACGGTTCGGCTGTAACGCGAAAATCCCGTCTACCGAGTAAAGGTCGTCAAGCTCAAGACCGTAAAAGGTAATGGCGTAAAGGGAGATGAAACCCATTCGTTCCCTCGCATCGGAGAGGTCGAGTATTTTTGTGTATTTTTCCTGCTCATATATCCCTGTCACGTTCTCTTTCGTGAAAGACAAGCCCTTAGTGCTAATATTATGGTGAAACATCTCGCTGTTAAAATGAAAAATGAAATCGAAATCTCGTTTAGCACAAGAAATAAGCCCTTTTAGCGTTTCCTTATTTATTTCGGCGAGATAGCCCGCTATTTTTTTTATATGCTCTTTCTTCAGAGAAGCGGTTTTCTGCTTTTTCCCGAAGCGGTTATTAAGCTTTCGCAGGCTTTTACAGTCGGGTTTCTCGATTTCAAATGTGACCTGTTCGGGCAAAGAAAATTCAAGGCAATCGTTACTCAGAAAAAGCCGAATGAAATAAATTCGCTTACCCCTCAGGATAGATTTAAAAAGAAGTAGCCGCCGCGCCTCATTCTCTGATTTGGTTTTGGTGTTCACCCTAAACGAGTACAAAGGTCTCGCGTCAATTAAAATAAGCTCATATATACTTATATTGTATTTTTGTGTAAGGCGTCTCGTTTCGGCGTCAACCATCTCACCCTCGACACTTTCAATAAAAGCGGGGTTATTTTTATTAATAAAGGGTTCGCCTCTTAACGTAATTTTCATAACATATCCTTTATTTTACGGACGACTGATAACCGCCCCTAATATATATTATAGAATATGATAACCTATTTTGCAAGTAAATATTGCTTTTTTTTCCCGAATATGGTAAAATGAAAAGAAAAAGAGAGGAAAAAGTCATGAAAGTTTTAAGAATACCACAAATTTCCGCCGAAGAATACATTGAAAAGCAGATTGTAAAAATCAGAGAAACAGTCGGAGGAGGACGGGTTTTGCTCGCGCTTTCGGGTGGAGTAGATTGTTCGGTATCTGCCGCGCTTTTGTCTAAGGCGGGCGTTAAATTGACCTGCATTTTAGTAGACCACGGCTTTATGCGGAAAAACGAGGCAAACGAAGTAAAAAACGCTTTCGCCGATTGGGACTTGGAGTTAATTACAGTTGACGCCGAGGAAAGGTTCTTAGCGAAGGTTAAAGGCGTGAGCGAGCCTGAGCAAAAACGAAAGCTCATAGGAGAGGAGTTTATTCGGGTTTTTGAAGAGCAGGCGAAGAAAATAGGCGTGGTAGATTTCTTAGCGCAGGGGACAATTTATACCGATGTAATCGAAAGTGAAAACAAAGACGGAAAAGCCGCCGTAAAATCACATCACAACGTCGGCGGATTACCCGAAAGTATAAAATTTAAAGGTATAATTGAGCCGGTTCGAGAACTGTATAAAAACGAGGTACGCGAAATAAGCGCGATACTCGGCTTGCCCGATTATATAACAAAACGACAACCCTTCCCCGGTCCGGGGCTTGCGATTCGCGTGATTGGCGAGGTTACGAAGGAACGCTTAGACGTTTTAAGAGATGCAGATTATATTTACCGTGAAGAAATAGCGGCGGCGGGGTTAAATACAGACATTAATCAATATTTTGCGGTTCTTACCGATATGCGTTCAGTGGGGGTAAAGGACGGTATGCGAACCTACGGTTATATCGCGGCACTGCGAGCGGTGAATACCGTGGATTTAGTCACCGCCCGATTCGCGAGGCTCCCGTATGAGGTATTAGAAAAGGTATCGGCACGTATAACAAGCGAGGTAGTCCCCCGAGGGGGCATCGGCATAAGCAGGGTGGTTTATGATATTACGGATAAGCCGCCGGGAACTATTGAATGGGAATAGGGATTTAAGCCATTTATGGGGAACAATCACCTTTTGTATTCCCACCATAGCATGAAAAAAGTCGGGATAAAGCCCCGACTTTTTTCATACATATTTCAATTTGTCAAGACATTTATTGAGGTTTTTAATTTCGTCCTTTAAATTTATTCTATCATATTTCCGCCTTAGTGTCAAGGAATTTAAAAAGCTTATTCAATTCAGATATTCGGATTAAAAAAATAAATCCCCGAAAACTATTGACAATACAGCCATTATGATGTATAATATATTTATGAGGTGACATAATGGAAATACACGACTATAAAACCGAGAGCGGAAAAAATCTGATTATAGAATATATTAACAAGCTCCCAATCGAGGAGAAAGCAGAAGCACTTAAGGTTAGATATAATATTACCAAATTCGGGTTAGAAGCGTTTAGATTTTTGAATACAAGGCAGTTGTATAAAAAGTTATGGGAAATAAAAATTTCGCGAAACAGAATTATGTATGTCATTGCAGACAGTAAAAACGTATTTTTTCTTCACGCCTGTAAAAAGCAAAAAGATAAGGCAGAAAAATTTGAGCTTGACAAGGCTATTAAACGAGCCAAAAATATTAATTTGTTGTAAGGAGGTTGTGTAAAATGCCCTTTGTAAAATCAAACCCCGCAGAAGAGCTAAAGCAACTTAACGCATTATTGGATTCAGACCCCAAGCTTAGAAAGAAATTTGAAGCGGAACAAAAAGAATTTGAGTTTAGAATAATGTTGTCACGACTACGCAAAGGAAAACAAATCACTCAAAATAAGTTTCAAGAAACAGCCGGACTGACACAGCAAGCAATTTCGAGAATAGAAAGAGGCACTGGAGAAAGAAGCCCTACATTGAGGACTTTAATAAAATATGTCGATGCTTTAGGCTATGAACTTACTCTATCACAGAAGCAATAATTTAATCCGGAGCGGCTTTAATGGTCGCTCTTTTTGTTTGGGCTAAAACCCGCTGTTTAATGAGGTTTAAGGAAAGTCGAACTATAAAAAAGTACACCTTTTTATAGTTCGACCACATTCATGATTATACACCAAAATCTTACGGCTGTCAAGTGTTTTTTTGAACTTTTTTACAGTTTTTTTGAAAAAAATAGGCTCTAAGAGCATAAAAAGGGCAACTATAAAAAGGTGTGCTTTTTTATAGTAGACCGTACCTCAAGGAATGGGCGTCTTAGAGGTAATGCTAAATTATAGGAGGCTTTTCACATTATATGATAAAGAAGATACTTATTAAATTAACGGCGGTTGCCTTAGCGGCGACCATGCCGCTTGACATGATTTCCGTTTATGCAAGCGGAGAAGCTTTTACTGCGGCAGATGCGTTGACGGTTCTGAAAAGCTCCGTAGGCTCGCTCACTCTGACGGCAGAGCAGAAAACAAAGTACGACATTAACAGTGACGGCGCGGTTAATACGGCTGACGCACTTGCTATTTTGAAAATGGCGGTGGGAAGTACCACGCCGCCTCCTGTAACTACCCCACCGCCTGTAACTACTACCCCACCCGTGACGACAACCCCGCCGCCCGTTACGACCGAACCGCCGGTTGTGGTTAAGGCGCATCCGGACGATTTATTGCCCGGGTTGACGGTGAAAACGCCGCCGCCTATGCCGAAAGGGATTGAGTGGAAGGATTATTCGAATGACCCGGCTAAGGCGGCGCAGTTCCAAGAATGGGCGCGGGAATGGCTGATTGAGGGGATTATGGGCACGCCCGAGGGCAAGGTTATGGGCAGGGAGTACGTGACGGAGCGGATTGGGACGGTGACGATAAGGGTGCTGGATCCAGGGCATGCGTGGTATAGACAGGCGGTTTATTATCCTGATGAGCATCATCAAATTGTTGTTGGGAGTGATCTTAAGGGAGATTATCGCTTTTATGCGCTCACGCATGAAGGTGGACATGCAGCCACTGGAACTGTGGGGCCGGTGAGGAATGGACAATCTGCAGGACATGTAGAGTGGCAAGCGAATTGGTTAGCGATACAACTGAGTAAGGTTTATGGCTTCGAAGTGCCAAACTATATAAGACAAAGCGGGAGCGCTTTAGCCGTTGATGCATGCGCACAAATAGTCGGCCATGAGTGGTATTGGACTCAGTTCAAGAAAAAGGAGACTCTTGAAGATAAGGAAAGAGCCGTTAAGGAAAGGTTCGAAGCAAATTGTGACGTTGTTTCTTGGAACGATTTTTCTGAACTACTTAGATCGGGACCTGACTCTTGGATGACGGAAGAGTTTTGCTTAAAAGCTACTGATCATTTGAACTATCTGGTTAAAAAACCAAAATACGATGCGAATGATGCGAAGCATAGGGAGATTAGAGAATTTTTTGAGACTCAGCTAGACAAACTTTCGTTTTCGGTATTCTATGCAGGCACTAGAGAAGCAACTGCTACTTATTCATTCAAAACCAACTCCCCGAACCTCGCAGCGGTTAAGCGGGACAAAAACGCGGTTTCAATGACGATGACCGATTCGGGGGATAGGTAGACAAGGTTTAAGTAAAAATAATACATAATAAAAAAACAAGGTTTTTAATGAAGCCTTGTTTTTTTATCGCTCGAACGAGGATTTAAGCGTGAAAATACCGCCTGAATGGTTTAACTTAAAGCGTCCTCGCTATCTTTTGCCTATACGCCGCAATCTCGGCATTTATTTCGTCCATGGTCAATTCGTCCATGCCATTCGCAACGGATTTTTCCTGCATAGACTTAACAGTTTTCGCGAAGTCTGCCAAAGCCGCCTGTCTTGCTATTTCTTTATTATCAGTCATTTTCCCCATTATACCAGTCTTCTCTCGTTATATCCATGAAAATAATGTCATGACGCTTGTTATCAAGATAAACAGCCTTTCTTCTCCTGCCGAATTCTTTAAAGCCGACTTTCAGGTAGGATTTATATGCCCCTTTGTTAAATTCAAAGACATTGAGCATTATGTTTTGAAAATTCAAAACGTCAAAAGCATAACCCACCATAAGCTTCATAGCCTCCGTGCCGAGTCCCTTCCCCCTGTTCGTGGCTTCGCCTATAAATAGCCCGACCGTGGCGGTTCCGTGTGTGTTCTTGACTTCAAACAAGCCGATGCTTCCTACTACTTCATCGGTTCTGTCCATAACGATTGCGTAGGAATGTTCGCCTTTTTTCAGAATACCCTCCATCCATTCTTTCTCGTTTAAAAGATTAAACTGCATGGCACTGTCGCCGAGACCGTCCGTCACTGCGCGGTCGTTAAGCCATTTTGTAAATATTTCAATATCATCTGTGCTGTAAGGTGAGAGATAAACCCTCTCGCCAACTATTTTTTTAAAGTATTTCATACTTTCTCCATGTCCTTTCAACATAAAAGTGTTTTGAAATGTTTCGTTTTCCCCGATTATGTAGATTAACTTTCAAACTTTCTCCATGTCCTTTCCACTTTTTTCTTACCGGACCTTGTTTTTCCTGTAAGAAAGATACCCTTCTAAAATAACCGCCGCCGCCGCCGCATCAACGATTGATTTTCTTTTTTTTCCTCTTTTGTCAGCTTCATTCAACAGGGTATTCGCCAATACGGTTGTAGAGCGTTCATCCCACATTAAAACAGGGACACGGACGCTTTTTGTCAGTTTATCGGCAAATTTAACGCATTTTTCACTGCTCGCTCCGCGGGTTCCGTTCATATTAACGGGATTTCCGACAATTATTTCTGCGATTTCGTTTTCTACTGCCTCCGCCGCTATTTTTTTTATAAGCATATCGGTGTTTTTTTCGTGAATAACGCTGTATGGTGAAGCTAAGGTTTCGCTCATATCGCATATCGCGAGACCTGTACGTGAGTCGCCGTAATCGACAGCCATTATTCTCATTTCCCCGCCCTCAATCTCTCCGATATTTCCGAAACAACAGTGCGTCTTATTTTATTTATTTGCCCTACGCTTATAAAACAGCCTTCTTCTATTTCGCATTTTATTTCGCCTCCGTAAAAGAGCGTACCTCCAAGCTTTAATAACTGTGCCGTTACTTCGTTCGGCATGGTTGTACGGGAAACGGCGGTTTCCGCAGGTTGAAATTCAAGATTTATACAAATATTATCACAAAAAGCCCGGCAATTAACTTTTTCGTTTGCTTTAATTACTAAGCTTATGTTTAGTTCTCTGCGTTTTATCGGTTCTTTGTATAAATTTTTTAACTGCTTTAAGACACTCTCGGTTTTTATTACGTCTTCCCTGCCTCGATAACCGCGCATAGAATGTGTTTCACCGCTATAATACCCGTCTGTGAATCCGCTTCTTGAAAAAACGGATTCGAGAACCTCTTCGTCATAAACCTCCCCCGCACGCGCCTTACGACAGGCGCAGACTGCGGCGGCTACATATTCGGGACGCTTCATACGTCCCTCAATCTTTACAGAAGTAACCCCTGCTTCTTCGAGCGGCTTTATCCCTTTTATAACCGAAAGGTCTTTCAGCGATAACGCATAATCATCGCCGTCTGCTTTAAAATTCAATCTGCACGGTTGCGCGCACAGACCTCGATTCGCGCTTCTGCCCCCGAAAAATACACTCATGTAGCACTGACCGCTGACGCATGTACATAATGCGCCATGGACAAAAACCTCTGTTTCTATATCGGTATTTCGGGAAATATCAGCTATTTCCGAAAATGATAGCTCACGCGCCAAAACAACCCTTGAAAAACCCGCCTTCTTTGCCGCCCTTGCTCCCGAAACTGATGTGACTGTCGTCTGGGTAGAAGCATGAAGCTTTATCTCAGGTGCAATTTCTTTTATTAACGAAAGCACGCCGAGGTCCTGCACTATAATTGCGTCAACACCTACATCTTTGGCGGTTGTAATAATATTGCGAAGCTCCGGTATTTCGTCATCAAAAACAAGAGTGTTTAGAGTTAAGTACAGCCGCACACCCGAAAGACGACATTCTCGAGCCGCCTCATAAAGCTCCTTGGCGTTGAAATTCTCAGCATTATGCCTCGCAGAAAAGCTGTGCAATCCGAGATAAACCGCATCCGCACCTGCGTAAAGAGCGGCTTTTAATGCTTCGGTGCCTCCCGCCGGAGCAAGTATTTCAATCATAATTTCGCCCGTTTTAAGAATATAAGTTCAGCTGTCCGCCGCCGTTGTTTCCTTCGGTATGTTTTGATTTAAACGCGGCGTATTCGAGCTGGATTTCTTCGAGATTTTTACGTAGCTTTACTATTTCTTCTTCTTTGAGCTTTACGTAGTTATCGAAAGTGGTTTCATATGTACTTAAAGTGTTTTTAAGGTTATTATTCTCATTTTCTTTTATGAGATTTACTTCCTTCACAGCGGATTCAAAGCCGTCATGAAGATTTTTTATTTCTTGCTCTCGGCTTTTTACGAGCGAATCTATATGCTGTTCGTATTCAAAAATCTTATTACGCAGAGAATTATTCTCGCTGTCCTTATTGTTTGCTATATTCTCCATTTCCTTATACGCGCTGTCGAAACTATCTGTCAGTCTTTTTATCTGATATTCGCGTTCTCTTACAAGCTGTTCGGTATTAAGTTCAAGCGCGGAGAGCTTTTTGCGTAATTGTTCATTATCCTCGTCGCGAACACGCGCAATTTGCTCAAGCTCACGGGTCGCGCTTTGCAGATTCTCAGTGAGAGTCAATTGTACAGAGCCTTTTAAGCTTTCGTTTTCATTTTCGAGAGTGGTAATCTTTTTGTGCATTTCGCCAATTACATTTTTAACCGCAAGCATATCTTTCTCGGCTTCACACAGGACATTAAGCGCGACAAGAGTTATCAGCTCTTCATCGGAGCGGACTTTATGTTGACCCAGTTCAGCGATTTTTGCTTCTAATTTCTCTGCTATTCCGAATATAAGTTCGGGTGCGTCGTCTGTAACAAGGTTAAAGTCCCTGCCGCATATCGTTACTTTAATTTTTTCCATGAAAGAATCAATCCTCCTGTATTATATGCAAAAGTATTTAATAAACCTTTGTAAAGCTGACATCCACCTGCGGGTATCCTATGACCCAAGCCGGTACAAGCTCACCCTCTATTCTGCATTGTACCCGTCTTGAATCAATTCTGCTGTCGTTCGTTATTTCCGGAATATTAATCAGATTCAAGGTTACGTTTATATCGTTTACGGACATTGCCTGAACGTATGAAGCGGGACCAACCACCGTCACAGTCAGCACTCTGGTCAAAATCTCAACATCAAATCCGACAGGCTTATTTAAAACAGTTATACTATCCCTGTCAATAGGAAAATCAAACTGCGCATAATCGTCTACATCGTTAAAACTGAGAGCATAAGAAGCAAGCCCTGAAATATTTTTATATCCTTCAGGCAACTTTGGTGCAAATGTATCGCGAGTCACGTATGTGAGCATCTGCATATCAATATCGTTAAGCGATATATCTCCCACATCAAAGAAAGGCAAAAGGTCAATAGACATATCGGGAGCGGACAAAGTCAGTTCGTGCGGTGTAATTTCCATTTTCATACGCAGTCCCGGTAAATCAAAATTACTCGGCGCGCCTGTGATAATAATTCTGAGCGGTAGCGTTCTCACCTTATGAATCGGAACAGTTACGGAAAATACTTCGTTGTCATAGATTACATCAGGATTAGAAATCCAGACATTCTCACGGTTAAAAAGTCTGAGTTCTCCGTCTATAGAAAGTGTCGTGAACATTTCTTCCTCATGCTCGACATAAACCTCTGCCCTCGTTATAGAATCTATTATGCCTTTTTCGCCCCTGATAGTAATTTTTGAAGGATTTACACTTATACTCGATTCGTCAATCTGCATACCCTCCGCAACTCTGATAGACGAAGAAACCGGAATTAGTTCAAGAACCTTTGATTCTATTCTCTCAACCTTTATTCTCACGGACGTATCCGAGTCTTGAATTTCAAAAGTATTCTGAGATATTGACCTTATGTCAATACCGACCTCATAATCGCCCTCTTCGGTAACCCCCGCCAGATTAAGAGTAGCCTCAAAATCTTCCGGTCCGAGATTACCGACGTCATAACGCTTTCCCCTCACTTCCGCATTAGTTGTAAACCGATACTGCTCCGCAAGCCGAAGATTATTCTCAATCATGTTGTGCGGCGGATAAATTCTTATGGGAATATCAGTTATAGTTACTGTAACATCGGGGAAAATCTGAAGCGAGATAGAAAGCCAAAGCACCGCCGAAATAATAACGGCGGATATAATCGTTCTCACATTAGATTTCAGCGATAACACATAATTTTTTAATATTCTTTTCATATTTGTTTAAACCATCTCTTCAGTTCTTTTATTGCGTTTTTTAATACGCTTTTGCTTGGGGGCATCGTTTTCCGAGTCTTTTATTATTATGGAGTCATTAAGATGCTTTGTAAGTGCGGCTCGGTCTAAACCCCTTTTTAAACTTCCGTTCTCTGCGATTGATATAATCCCCGTTTCCTCCGAAACGACAATAATAACAGCATCGCTTATTTCGCTCATGCCTATAGCGGCTCTGTGGCGCGTACCTAAGTCCTTTGATATTAACTCCTCGTTGTTCGGTTTAGGCAAATAACAACCTGCCGCGAGGATTATACCGTCTCTGACAATGACCGCGCCGTCGTGCAGTGGTGAATTCGGAAAGAAAATATTACCGAAAAGCTCTGCGGAAGGATTGGCATTAAGCATCGTACCTGTATTAACCTGTTCGCCTAATTTTGTTTTACGCTCCATAACAATAAGCGCACCCGTCGCCGACCTCGAAAGTTTTTCACATGCACCCGCTATTTGGTCTATCGCCGCGCTAATATCTGCACCGGATTCGGCGGTACTAAAAGTAAAAGTCTGTACAACCTTCGTGCGTCCCATTCTTTCGAGCGCCCGCCGAAGCTCCGGCTGAAACGTCACTATGATAGCCATCATTCCAACGCTGAAAAATGTTTCGCTTAAAAAGCCGAATGCGTTGAAAAAACTTCTGTTATAAAGGGTTAACTGGCGTATAATCAGCAGGACTACGACTACTGCAATAATTCCGCGAAGAAGCTGTTCCGCTCTTGTTTCCTTTACAAATTTTAATATTTTATAAACAAGATATGAGAACAAAAGGATTTCAATATAATCTACGACACCCATTGTACTTATTATACTGACTAAGTTGTTGAAAGTATCTTTTAAATAAATAAGCTGCATAGTCCGCTCGCACCTTTCGTTTAATCGGCTATTTTTCGATAGTCTTCCAGCATTTTTTCTATAACCGGTACAAGACGCGACGACGGACGCTCAAAAACAGAGTTGTCAATTAAGATGACCTTGTTTTCCAAAATGGCGTTGAGTTCACTAAAATGCTCTAAAGCAAGTAAGTCGCCGACCTCGTAAATATCGCTGAGTAAAATTATATCCGGTTCATTTTCAATAAGTAATTCAAAATCGAATTCATAATCCTCGCCGTCTTTTGCTATGTTTTCACCGAAGCAGGAGAAAATCGCACTTTCAAGAGTATCTCCCGTGGCGGCTTTTAAGTCTCCCGTAATGTAGATATATTTCCCGATGTTAACTACGCTCCTGTTGTCGCAGACTCTCGAAATGTCCGAAAAGGCACTGTCCCCCGCATCCATACCCGTGAACAACCCCTCAAACACAAGACCTACTGCGCGGTAAGAATCCCGTAAATCCGAAAGACTTATACAAGCGGGAATCGTAAGAGTCTTTATACCGTGACGTTCCATGAGGAACATATCTTTTGCGGACAGCGGCATAGTAGTGAGGACTAAATACGGCGACAACGTGATAATCATATCAATGTCGGGATTTGCTCCGCTTCCCGTGACGGGCATCTGCCGTATAATAGGCGGAAAGTCGCAATAACTGCTTCTGCCTATTATCCTGCTCCCATAACCAAGCTCATGTATAATCTCAGTCAAAGAAGGAGAAAGACTGACTACCCGCTCAGGGCTTCGCGTTATTTCGGTATCATGAACAAATAAAGGGTACGGCGTCGGTTCGGGGTCAGGCTCTGCGGTAATATCCGTCTCGCCTATGTCGTCGCCGTTTCCGTTATTATCACAGCCCGCCCCAATCGAGATAACAAATATCAGAGCTAATATAACCTGTATGAATTTCATGGTATTTTTTCCGATTTTATTCTTTCTGTAAGTATTTCAAAGTCTCGTCTTGTCGCAAGACCGGAGCATAAGTTTCTGTATTTCGCCGCTCCGGGGATTCCGCGCAGATATTTGGCTACATGTGCACGCGCCTGTTTCATGGCTGTATTTTCGCCTTTATCCGCTATTAAAAGCTCCACATGGCGAGCCATTATTTCGAGCCGTTTCTCTAAAGTCGGCGGTTCGGGGACAATACCTGTTTCAAGGAAGGTCTTTATTTCCCCGAAAATCCACGGTATACCCCAAGCCGCTCTGCCTACCATAACTAAGTCACAACCCGTCTGCTCGTACATTAATTTGCATTTCTCCGCACTCGTAACATCGCCGTTTCCGATTACGGGAATGTTTACGCTTTTTTTTACCTGCGCTATAATGTCCCAGTCTGCGTTTCCCGAATAAAACTGCTCCCTTGTCCTCGCATGAACAGTTATTGCACTCGCTCCGGCGGCTTCGCAGATTTTAGCGGTTTCGACAGCGTTTACACTATCCATGTCCCATCCCGAACGTATTTTAACAGTGACCGGAATATTAACAGCCCTTACAACCGCCCTCACAATCTCGCCGAGCTTTGTCGGTGTCTTTAAGAGTGCAGAACCCGAACCGTTCCCCGTGATTTTCGGCATGGGGCAACCTGCATTTATGTCTAATATATCGGGATAATACTCAGCCGCTATCTCCGCCGCCTTTGACATGAATTCGGGATTATTCCCGAAAAGCTGAACCGCGAAAGGTTTTTCATCTTTATCAGAGACTAACAGCTTCGCGGATTTTTTATCCTCGTAGACGAGTCCCGCCGCGCTTGTCATTTCTCCGAAAACGAGTGCGGCGCCGAACTCTCTCGCTAAAATCCGCTGTGTACGGTCACAGACCCCCGCCATCGGAGCGAGTACAGAATTTTTCTCGATTTTCACATCGCCGATATAAACGTAGTTCATTTCCTAATTATATAATATTTAAAGTATAATGTCAAGGATTTTATAACAAAAGCGGTTTAAGAAAAATTGAACCATAAAAAAGTACACCCGTGTACACACCGCACAAGCCGGTCGCAAAGTTGATTTATGCGTTACTCTGTAATAAAAGGCTTATAAATGAAGGGGAAGCGGCGAGAAATAAAGCGTTCGCTTGCCTGTGGGGTTGTGGTACTGCCTTTTTTTGAGACTTTATGAAAATTCTGAAAAACGCTTGATTTTTATGCTTTTTTGTGCTATTATTATAGTGTAAAGAGTAAAAAACCTTATTAATGTGAAGGGGGATTGACATGGAAAGGTTATGGTATGGCGAAGCCAGTATGAAATACCCGAAACAATGGATTGTTATGGTAAACATGGAGGATGAACCAAAAACAAACAAAGCATACGGTGACATCTATTTAGTTACTCCTAATAAAAAAGAAGCGTATACTACAGCCAAGGCTTTAGGCGATAGCATGGGTCGAAATATGGTTATTGAAGGATTTGATGACACCCCTCAGATAGGAGGACTTGAGATATGCTTCCAATAATCATTCCGTTCACGCCAAACAGCTTAGGTCGAGTTAAAATAAGAGCACAGGTTATGACCGGAGACAGAAAATCTTTGAAAGACGTGGATTTAAAATATGACTCCGGCTCAGACTTTACAACGATAAGTTGTGACGATTTGGATAATCTCGGTTTTTCAGAAGAATTTTTAAAATCCTGTCCCCACCACGAAGGGGGTGCTTCGTTAGCGGCAGGCGATAAAACAATCCCATTGCAATACATCACTAATGTTTCAATTAAATTCGGAGACCGTGAATTACAACACTGCCGTGTGTTCTTTGCTTTGGGGACAACCCTTCGCAGTTTATTCGGTAGCGATATTTTAAAGTATTTCAACAGAGAAATTTGTTATGATTCAGGTGAATTAAGATTGTTTGAACGTAAAGACAAGCCTACGCTTTCAACAGGAGAAACCCCGATTCAAATTTATTCAGTCGAACAGACTTAAAAAACAATAGAATCACTTAAAAGCAAGGTATACGCTTTGCTTTTTTTATTTTACGAAAATATTCTACAGAAAGGCGGTGTGTAAGCAAAGCTTTCTAAATAATTTCCATTATTTTAAACATTTTGAATATTTTCTGCAAAAATTCTTAATTTTTTTTTAGAAACCTATTGACAAATCGAAATTAGTGTGTTAGTATAGTAGTACACTAAGAAACAAAAAGGAAATGGAGGTACACCATGCCACTATGGGAACACTGGAATCTGACGTTTAATGACCGAATGCCCATTTATCGCCAGATTATCCTAAGGTTTAACCGCGCCTTTGCGAGCGGGGAAATTAAGCCGGGGGAGCGAATCCCGTCTATCAGAGAGATGTCCGCGCTTTTAAAGGTCAATACTAATACCATCCAACGAGTGTATCAAGAAATGGAGCGTGACGGACTAATAGGAAGTAAGCGGGGTACAGGATATTT
Organism: Oscillospiraceae bacterium; assembly: GCA_009778065.1. GTDB lineage: Bacteria > Bacillota > Clostridia > Oscillospirales > Ruminococcaceae > Ruminiclostridium_E. The sequence goes on along the minus strand of WRKM01000002.1, from coordinate 21,382 downwards.
TTTTACGGAGGATTTAAGCATGAGCGAAAAAACGCGATATAATCTCGCCATCGAGTCTTTACACCGCTTTGTTGAAGAAATGCGGGCGATAGGTTACGCTGATAAAGAAATTCTTGATGAACTTACACTATATATGAAAGGGGGTTCCGAAAATGACGCCGATTCTTGAAATAAAAGGGCTTGAAAAACATTTCGGAAGCTGTCACGCTTTAAACGGTGCGGATTTAACAATAAATGCAGGGCAGATTATCGGATTGCTCGGACCTAACGCTTCGGGTAAAACCACGCTCCTAAAAACTATAGCAGGTCTGCTTCAACCTACGGGAGGAGAAGTGCGTTACTATGAAAACGCCGCACCGGGTCCCGAAGCGCGTAAAACCATAGCCTTCTGCCCCGATACCATGACGTTTCCGAATTGGATGAAGGTATGTGACGCATTTATCTTTTATCGGGAATTTTATCCCGACTATTCGCAGGAACGAGCCGACCGACTCATAGAAATCTTAGAGCTCAAAAGTTTAAAAAACGCCAAAATCCGCAGTCTGTCAAAAGGCATGAAGGAGCGGCTTGTCCTCGCGCTGACCTTCTCGCGTAATACTAAGCTGTATTTACTCGATGAGCCGCTTGACGGTATTGACCCCGTCGGTAAAACCAAGGTAATAGACGCTATACTCGCCATGCTTCCCGAAGGTGCGTCAACTCTCATATCTACCCATTTAGTCAAAGATACCGAACGCATATTAGACAGCGTGTATTTTCTTTCAAAAGGTAAAGTTATTTTTTCGGGGAACTGCGATGTAATACGCGAGGAAAACGCAAAGACCGTAGAGCAGGTCTATCTCGAAGTATTCATTAAGGAAGGGGGTACTTATCAATGAAGATTCAGTTTAAATACGCATTTTTAACAGCACTGCATACGCGCGGTTTTGTATTTGCCGCAGTTTCTTTAGTAATGATAACTTTTATAGTCCTCGGTTCAATGGGCTTATTGCCGATGGCGGCTCATATCACGGCAGTATCACTCGGCGGAGTCGGTATCGCGGTTATGCTTATGGTGAATATGATTTCAGATATTTCGATTACTAACCGTTTGTACTCCTCGCAGAAAGCATATCTGTATGCTTTGACCCCTATGCCGCGCTGGAAATACCTTCTTGCAAGCTGTGTCGCAAGGGTCATTCTTGATGTTGTAACTACGGCAGTCGTCATTATCGGAGAGGTCTGGCTGTCGCTTAATTTAGCGGGAGTAGCCGCTTGGGACGAGTTTTGGCGTGCAATCAGATACGCTAATGTCTTAGACGTTATGTATGTCGTATTGTTCGCGTTATTAATACTCTCGGGTTTTATATTTTTAACCGTGCTTGATTTCTTTTGGTACGCGACACGGGGTTCAATCTTTTTCAAAAAGCCTCTTTCGTGGCTTTGGGCTTTCCTGTTGTGTTTAGGCTGTCTTTATGTCGTTTCTTTGTCATGGCTGATACTTGCGCCTTTGGCGACAATTTCCCGTTGGGGTATATTTTTTACCGTAACACTTAACGGTGCGGCGGGAATCGCGGCATGTACGTTGCTTATTTTAGGAGCGGCGGCTGCATTATTTATCTTAACCGCAAAATTAACAGAAAGGAGGCTAAACATATGAAAAAACAATTTATAGTTTTAATGATGTGTGTAATTTTAGCTATGTTAAACCTGACGGGATGTGTCATCGTGGGTTTCACAAGCAGAGATTTAGTAACAGCTAAAGGCGAACGCGAGGTTTATGAAACAAGTGTCGATGAGTATAATAAAATCCGCGTAGAGGGTTATTGTGAAATAAACTATTACTCTTCGCCCTCAGACACTATTACTTTAGAGGTTCAATCCAATATCCGCGAGTATTACACCATTGAGGTAGTTAACGGCGAATTAATAGTCCGTGCCGAAAAACGTATCAACTTTAACTCTGCAAAAATCCCCGTACTCAGCGTTTACGCACCTGATTTGGAGCAAATCAACCTGTCAGGCGCAGGTACACTCAAAACGCATGACCCGATTGTTGCCGACAGCTTTAAACTGATAATAAGCGGCGCCGCAGACGGAAATGTAGAGCTTGATGCTGATAACCTGTCGGTAACAGTCAGCGGAGCGGGCAACTTTACGCTGTCGGGCAGAGCGGACACAGCCTACATTAACATGTCGGGTGCGGGAAAATTGAACGCGCTTGAACTTCAAACGCTTGAATCCGAAATCAATCTTTCGGGTGCGGGTACAATACAAATCAATTGCACGGAGAAACTTAAAATAAACGCAGGCGGCGTAGGTAGTATTGAGTACAGCGGTTCTCCCGAAATTGATTTAAACACGGGCGGCGTGGTGAGCATAAGAAAAATAGATTAGCTCCCCCTAAAAATTTAAAGCAAAAAGAAAATATTCCTTGACAAAACAGCCCTAATGAGTTATATTTATGATAAAATAGGGCTGTTTTTGTTTATAGGAAATAATCACCCCTTTAATTTAAGTAAAGGAACACACACCATGATTGATTTTAAGAAAGCCGCACGGGAGTTAATCTCGAAAATGACCTTAGAAGAAAAGGTTTCTCAAATGCTCCACAATTCCGCCGCCGTTCCGAGGCTCGGAATCCCCGCCTACAACTGGTGGAACGAGGCACTGCATGGCGTGGCGAGAGCCGGGACAGCTACTGTGTTTCCGCAAGCTATCGCTATGGCGGCGACTTTCGATGAGGAACTGCTTTTCGAGGTCGCTGATGCTGTCGCTGATGAAGGCAGAGCCAAGCACCACGCTTCAGTACGCGAGGGCGACAGGGATATTTATAAGGGGCTTACCTTCTGGTCTCCGAACATTAATATCTTTCGTGACCCGCGTTGGGGCAGAGGTCACGAAACATACGGAGAAGACCCGTACCTGACCTCACGTCTCGGTATAAGGTATGTAAACGGGCTTCAAGGACCCGACAAGGATTGTCTGAAAAGCGCGGCATGTGCGAAACATTTTGCGGTTCATTCGGGACCTGAGGATTTACGGCATGAGTTTAACGCCGAATGTGACGACTACGACCTCTGGAATACATATCTTCCGCAATTTGAAGCGTTGGTTTATGAGACAGACGTTGAAGGCTTTATGCCTGCGTATAACCGTACAAACGGCGAGCCGTGCTGCGGCTCGAAGGCACTGCTCGTTGACATTTTACGCAATAAATGGGGGTTTGACGGCTATGTTACCTCCGACTGCTGGGCAATTAAAGATTTTCACGAAACGCATAAAGTTACTTCTAACGCGGCAGAATCGGCGGCTTTAGCTGTAAATACGGGATGTCACCTTAACTGCGGAAACCTTTACGGATATTGCCTTATCGCGGTAAAAGAGGGTTTATTGTCTGAGGAAAAAATCGATGATGCGGTTGAACATTTGTTTGTTACGAGAATGAGGCTCGGTCTGCTCGGAGATTTTCCGCAAAACCCCAAGTATACCGATTTACCTTATAGCATTATTGATTGTCCCGAACATAGAAAATTAAACCTAAAGACCTCACAAAATGGTATAGTTATGCTCAAGAATAATAATGTACTACCCCTATCCCCCGATAGAATTAATTCAATCGCCGTGATAGGTCCGAACGCAAACAGCCGTTTGGCTCTCGTCGGGAATTACGAAGGTACGGCAAGCGAATACGTAACAGTGGTCGAGGGGATTACCGAAAAGGCGCGTGAGCATAATATTCGTATTCATTACAGCGAGGGATGCCATCTTACTAAAGACAGGGTGAGAGCTCTTACATTACCTGACAGCCTCGAATCCGAAGCCGTAGCCGCAGTTAAAAGCAGTGACGCTGTTGTCGTCTGTCTTGGGCTTGACCCGTCTATAGAGGGTGAACAAAACGATACCGGAAACGAGTTTACAGCCGGCGATAAATATGACTTGAACCTACCCGGAAGACAACAACATCTTCTCGAAAAAGTGACCAAGGCGGCAGGAGACAAGCCTGTGATTCTCATCGTTCTCGCGGGAAGCGCGCTCGCTGTAACATGGGCGGATACGAATGTTGATGCTATTTTGTATGGCTTTTATCCCGGGGCGCAGGGCGGCAGGGCTATTTCCGATATTTTGTTCGGTAATGTCAGCCCATCGGCAAAACTGCCTGTGACTTTCTATAAAAGCGATAGCGATTTACCTGATTTTTGCGATTATAACATGAAAAACCGTACTTATCGTTATTACGAAGGCGAACCGCTTTATCCATTCGGATTCGGGCTGAGTTATTGTAAATTTGAAATTTTTGATACTAAAGCCACAGAAACAAATGTTACACTCACTGTAAAAAACTCCGGCTCTATGACCGCCGCAAACGTAGTCCAAATATATGCATCGCATCCCGATACAAAAGAAATTCGCAGTCTGATTGGTTTTAAGCGGGTTTTATTAGATTCGGGAGAATCTAAGACAGTCTCTGTCACACTCGACAAGAACGCATTTTCGCGGCGCGACGAAAACGGAGATTTATATAAAATATGCGGTGAATGGCTTATTAGCGCGGGCTTCGGTCAGCCTGACAGGAGAAGCGAAGAATTGTACGGAACTAAAACAGTTACAACCGTTCTTTTTATCTGAATAAATTTTAAATAAATCAATACAAAAATCGGTAATAAATGACAATTAGTCCTTCATAGGCTTAGAGTAAAATCACCTATGGAGGACTAAAATAATGTTTTCAGTTGTATTTCAGACGGCATTGCAAAACCTGATTTTTCTCGCACTCCATCTCGAAAACGGCAGTGTGTTCCCGAAGCAGTTGTCGAAAAAAGAAGAACAAGATTACCTCGAAAGAATTGCGGCAGGCGACGAGTTCGCCCGCAATAAACTGATAGTACATAATTTAAGGTTAGTTGCTTTTATCGTGCGGAAAAACTATTCAGACTCAAAGGAGCAGGACGACCTCATTTCAATAGGAACTATCGGGCTAATTAAAGCGGCGGAAACCTTTAAAAAAAGTAAGAATATAAGCTTCAGCACATATGCGAGCAAATGTATCGACAACCAAATAAAAATGTACTTCCGTAAAGTAAAAAAACAACAGTCAGAAGTACATATGAACGAACCCATCGACTCAGACAAGGACGGCAACCAAATCACGATTGCGGATATATTCAGCGACCCTGTAAATATAGCGGACGAGGTGGATTTATTAATTAATTTTAAAAAGCTGTACGCCTTTATAAACGAAAGTCTCGATGAACGCGAAAAACTGATAATCAGTAAGCGTTACGGCTTAAATACCGGAACCCGCGGCGCGGTTAAAGCTATGACACAAAGAGAGGTAGCGGCGCAACTCAAAATTAGCCGAAGCTATGTTTCCCGGATTGAGAAAAGGGCGCTTCAAAAATTAAAAGAGCGGTTTGAGGGACGAGTCTAACGACTTTTTATGTAATATAACCTATTGACAGTCGATATTATTTCGGATAGTTTTATTTTACTTCTCCGCTCCTAATTCGTAGGCTTTTTTTGTACACGCTTCACAAGCGTCTTTCACAACTTTTTCAAGTCCGCCCGAATAAAACTTTTCGAGACCCGCGAGCGTAGTACCGCCCTTAGATGAAACCTGTTCAATCAACGCATCTATACCGGAACCCGAATCGGTCATCATTTTCGACGCGCCGATTAACGTCTTCGCAAACAGGTTTAAAGCCGCCTTAGGGTTTATTCCGTTTTGTTCGGCGTACTCAATGAAATACTTTGCGTAAAGATATATAAATGCGGGAGAACTGGCATTTATGCAGATTACTTCGTTCATTTTATCGCGCGGTATGAGTTCAACCCAACCGCAACTTTCGATTACCGAACGGACAAAAGCAAATTCTGTATTGCTCACAGACTCGTCACAAGATAACGCACTCGCACCTTCACCGAGAAGCATGGGCATATTCGGCATGACTAAAACCACTTTTGTTATTTTATTTTTTTCTGCATCCGTCACACCTCGGATACATTCTGCGGTAATTCCTGCACAAAGAGAAATAAAAACAGTCTCCGTCGTTATATGCTCCTTTATTTTATCGAGTACTTCGGCGACTTGCAAGGGTTTACAGGCGAGTACTATATACTTACACGTCTTTGCAATCTCTACCTCACTTTCAAGCACGGAAAAACCTAAATTCCGCATATGTTCTCTTTTATCATAGAGTGCGTCATAAACATAGATTTCAGCTTCACGCGATTTTTCGCGATTGGTACTGAATCCTTTTATCAACGCCATACCCATGTTACCCGCGCCGATAAATCCTAAAGTTGTCATAAATTTCTCCTCTCTTCGCCGAAACCTTGCAGAGCTTTGCGATATGCAATATTTATCGCAGGTAACAGCATAAACATCAAAATAATGTCCATCGGAAACTGTATTAAGTTCTTAATAAGCCGCGCAAGAAAATAAGCGTTAAAAGTATCTTCACTCATACCATAGATGTAGAACAAAACATTCGTGTTATAAATCTGATAACACAAAGCCATAGCCAAAACCCTTGCCGCGATGATTTTAAAAGAACTCACAGCTAAAAAGACTTTGTTTTTTTCTATTTTTATATTATAAAGAAAAAAACCGTAAATAAAACCTTCAGCCATCCTGCTCGGAATCAGCCAATACGAAAGAGCCCGTCCCTCGAAAAGAGGTGCGATTATGTCACATGCCACAGCCGCTACAGTAGAAACTACGGGTCCGTAAAGCATACCGATAACCGAAAGCGGTAAGTAATTGAAGGTGATTTTTACACCTTCAAAAGGCTCTATTCTCACAAACATATTTAAGATTACATACATTGCGATTAAGAGACCTGTCACGGACAGGCACAAAGGGCTTTTAAGCTCCCTCGCCGAAGCGCGGAACATTGATAAAATTTTCATAAAACCTTCCTCCTTTGCACATCAACAAAGAGGAATGGTCTCATTCCTAATCATTATGTACAGCGAGCGCGAAAAACAAACCGCGGATTTAAACCCTTCGTTTTCGGGGCAACTCTCCATCCCCGAAACACTTAACGCTTGCTTTTCTACTCTGTAATTTTAATTAAACCGTCTCCGGATTAGAAACTAATATCCATAGCTATTCGATATAGGTCGTTTTCAAAGGATTTTTTCATCGCCAGTGCTTCCTTTATATCGAAGTCTACCATGTTTCCGTTTCTCATACCCACCACACGGTTGCTGTAGCCGTTAACCAAAAGTTCAACGGCGTAATGCCCCATATGGCTCGCCACAACCCTGTCGCGTACAGTAGGCGCGCCGCCCCTTTGTACATGACCGAGAATAGTCGCACGGCTTTCCACTCCTGTGGCTTGCTCTATTTTCTTTGCTATTTCCTGCGAGTTTCCTATTCCCTCGGACACAACTATTATGAAGTGATGCTTACCTGTAGTCTGGGTACTCTGTATACGCTCTATCACATCGTCTACCGTAAACGGAACCTCTTCCGCTATGATATGCGTGGCTCCGCAGGCTATCCCCGTATTCACCGCGATATGACCCGCATGTCTGCCCATTACTTCGACTACGGAGCAACGGTCATGGCTTTGCGTAGTATCACGCAGTTTATCTATTAACGCCATCGCAGTGTTCATTGCCGTGTCATAACCTATCGTATAATCGGTCATAGCTATATCGTTGTCTATCGTTCCCGGTAAAGCAATACAAGGAATCCCGCGTGCCGATAAATCCCCTGCCCCGCGGAAAGAACCGTCACCGCCTATGACCACAAGCCCCTCAATACCTTCTCTTATGCAGGTGGCTTTAGCTTTTTGCAACCCTTCTTCAAAGCGAAACTCATCGCACCGAGCAGTGTAAAGGATTGTACCGCCCCTCTGGATTATGTCCGACACACTGCGAATCTCAAGGGCAACCATATCGCCGTTGATAAGCCCGTTGTACCCCCTGCGTACACCCATGACCGTCATGCCGTTTTTCAGGGCGGTTCTTGTCACCGCTCTGATAGCGGCGTTCATGCCGGGAGCGTCCCCGCCGCTTGTTAATATTCCGATTTTCTTCATTGCTTTTCTCCAGTCTGACTTATACAAACGAAACTACGTTTCGCCACTACTATAATAACATTTTTTTAATAAAACCGTCAAGTCTTTTTGGATATTTGGTTTTATTTTAGTTTAATATTCGGTTTTCCGCATAATTTTTCAAGCTCAACAAGCAAATCCTTTGTTATATTTACCCCTGAAATGCCCTTTGGGCGTTTTACCTCGCGGGTGTCCGAAAAACAAATTCTTACCTTTTGCGTCCCCTCATATCTTAAAAGGGTTTGAGTAATCCGAGCCATTTTCTCGGTTTCGTTTGAAGCTAAATTAATATACAGAGAATCAAACTCGCCTATTTGCAATGTTTTCGCTTTTTGGAGCCTTTTAATGATAATTTTTGCATCTTCTTCCTCTTTTGTGGAAATATTGCCGAAAAGTGCGTAAATTTCGCCCGTTTTAAGATTTTCAGTTTCTTTTTCATACAGGTCGTTGAAAATTATACCCTCTATTTTTCCTGTTTTATCTTCAAATTCGGTGAAACACATAGTTTTTCCCGCTTTTGTAACAAACTGCTTTTTAGAGACAAGCATGGCTATGATGCAAACGCTGTCATTATCGCGCAGTCCATCGCTCTTTTCCGATGCACCCGCCAGAATTACTCTTATTTGTAAAAAACCATGAAGCCGTGCATATGAATCATATTTCTCTATGGGGTGTCCCGAAACATAAATACCGAGGCTCTCTTTTTCCATCTGTAAAAGCATCATACTGTCGAATTCCGGAACATCAGGCATTTTAAAAACAGCCTCAGTATCTTTTTCTTTCCCCAAGACGTCAAAAAAGTCAAGCTGTCCCTCGACTCCTCCCGACCTGCTCAAAGAAATTTTGTCGAGAATTTCCTCATATATCATAATCATGGCGCGGCGTTTATGCCCAAAGCTGTCGAGAGAACCCGATTTTATCAGGGCTTCAACGGCTCGTTTATTAAGCTCTCTGCCCGAAAGCCGTTTACAAAAATCATAGAGCGAAAGAAATTCACCATTTACGCGTTCTTTGACTATCTCGTTTATAACCCCGGCTCCGAGGTTTTTTACAGCGAGCAGTCCGAATCTTATACCTTCATTTTCGATAGAAAATTCAAGCAAGCTTTTATTTACATCGGGCGGCAGGATTTTTACTCCCCGACCTTCGTGCTTGGCACACTCGGAAATGTATTCAGTTAGTTTATTCGTGTTTTCAAGTACACTCGTCATGAGGCGAGCCATATATTCGTTATAATGATACCTGCGCAGATACGCAGTTTTATAAGCAAGACAGGCATATGCGGCGGCGTGAGATTTATTAAATGCGTATGATGCAAAGCCCGCCAATTCATCAAAAATCTCTGAAGCTGTTTTTTCATCTATATTGTTCTCTTTTGCTCCGATTATGAACGATTTGCGTTCTTCTCTCATTATCTCAGGCTTTTTCTTGCTCATGGCACGCCTAACCAAATCTGCCCTGCCGTAAGAAAAACCTGCAAGCTCTCTGCAAATTTGCATTACTTGTTCCTGATATACTACACAACCGTAGGTTATCTCAAGAATCTTTTTTAATAGCGGGTGTTTATACAGAATTTTTTCGGGATTATGGCGGTTTTCAATATAACGGGGTATTGACGCCATAGGACCCGGACGATAGAGTGAAATAGCCGCCGTTAAGTCCTCAATACTTTCAGGCTTGAGTTTTATAAGAAGGTTTGTCATACCTGCACTTTCAAACTGGAATACGCCGCTTGTGCCGCCCTGCGAGAGCATGGCGTATACCTGCGGCTCGTTTTCGGGAATACTTTCCGCTTCTAACCCTACCGCCGCCGCCGTTTCGTATGCGACCGTCAAATAGCGCAGTCCGAGAAAATCCATCTTGAGAAGTCCGAGTTTCTCAAGATTACCCATAGCGTATTGGGTTATTACCTCAATGGAATCACTTTCATTCTTTTGTACGGGTACAAATTCGGTGACCGGCTCACGCGTGATGACCAAGCCCGCCGCATGAATTGAGCCGTGCCGCGGCATACCCTCGATTTTAAGCGCGGTATTGATAAGGCTTGCGATTTCTCCGTCACGCTCCCTCATTTCACGCAGTTCTTTTTCTCTTTCGAGCGACGCCGCTATGCTTGAACTCGTTGAAAAAGGGATAAGTTTTGCCACGCTGTCAACCTTACCATAGGGTAAACCCATAGCGCGTCCTGCGTCACGGATTGCCGCTCTCGCCGCCATTGTACCGAACGTGATAATTTGAGCTACATGCTCGGAGCCGTACTTACGGATAACATAGTTTATTACTTCCTGTCTGCGCCGATAACATAAATCAATATCAAAGTCGGGCATACTTATTCTTTCGGGGTTTAAGAATCGCTCAAACAATAACCCGAAACGTATGGGGTCAACAGAAGTTATTCCGAGTGCATATGCACACAAGCTCCCTACGCCCGAACCGCGTCCCGGACCAACGGGAATATTATTTTTGTGTGCGTAATTTACGAAATCGGAAACAATCAAAAAATAATCAACAAACCCCATTTTCTCGATTTGTTCTATTTCATAATCTGCTCGGACGCTAATATCTTTTGAAAAATCCTTGCCGTATCTTTTGAGCAGTCCTTTTTGTACCTGTTCTTTAAAAAAGGCGGTGTTGTCGGTGACTCCCTGCTCTTTAAAATACGGCAGATTGTATTCACCGAACTTAAAAGTGACATCACACATATCCGCGATTTTCATGGTATTCGTTATGGCTTCTTTTTTAAACAAAGCGGTCATTTCGTCGCCGCTTTTCATATAAAACTCGTCTGTCTCAAAGCCGAACCCTGATTTTTGTTCAATTGTCGTATTTGTTGCGATTGCCGTTAAAATACGTTGAACAGGCGCATCGGCTTTTGTGAGATAATGTACATCATTAGTTGCACACAGAGGTATATTCGCCTCTTCAGAGAGGCGATAAAGCAGAGGCAGAATGTCACGCTGTTCCTTTAGACCGTGGTTTTGAACCTCTATATAAAAATTATCAACGCCGAATATGCTTTGATACTCTAACGCCGTATTTTTCGCCTGCTCGTATTTATCATCGGAAAGAAGCCGCGGAATCTCGCCCGCAAGGCAACTCGACAGCGCAATCAACCCTTTTGAATAGCGGCGCAGGGTTTCTTTATCACAGCGCGGTTTGTTGTAAAAACCTTCAATATAGGCGTTCGATACAAGTCTTACAAGATTTTTATAACCCTCATTATTTTTACAGAGCAAAACAAGGTGATACGGCGATAGCCCCCCCCTCGTCCTGTCATCGGGAGAAGAGTCACGTCTGCCCGTTCTGTCAAAACGCGAGCCTTGTGCAACGTAGACCTCACAACCGATAATAGGTTTTATGTTATTTTTAATACACTCTGCATAAAAATCCACACACCCGTACATAACACCGTGGTCGGTTATCGCCGCGGCGTGCTGTCCGAGTTCTTTAACACGATGAACAAGTTCCTTTATACGGCACGCGCCGTCAAGGATACTGTACTCGGTGTGAATGTGCAGATGTACAAAACCGTCCATTTTTCTTTCAGCCCTTCTGCTCACTGTTTACCTATTCATTTTTTTCTTCGTTATTCATCGGATTAACGTGTACCATGCAGTGCTTTACCTCGTCAATTCCCTCTTCTACTGCATCGTGTACGTTTTCGGCTATAATATGAGCCTCGTGAAGAGTCAGATTTCCGTCTGCCGCAATCTCTATATCGACATATATTTTCGAGCCGAATATACGGGTTCTGAGCAGGTCAATACCCATAACGCCCGACTGCTCCATAATCACGGCTTCAAGCTTTGCAATAGTTTTAGGGTCACAGGCTTTGTCCACCATTTTGTTGATGGCGTCCTTAAAAATATCTAAAGCGGCTTTAAGTATAAACACGCAGATTACAATTCCCGCCACTGCGTCAAGTACGGGGAATCCGAGCCTCGCCCCGAGAATCCCGATAAACGCACCAACGGAAGACATAGCATCCGAGCGGTGATGCCATGCGTCTGCCATTAATGCTCCTGAGTTAGTTTTTTTCGCGGCGGCGCGGGTATACCAGTACATCCATTCTTTCGTCCCGATTGATACAAGTGCGGCAATAAGCGCAAGAATCCCCGGTTCCATACCTTCGTATTCGCCGTTTATTATGCTCATTATCGCTCGCTGCCCTATACCTAATCCTGTTATAGCTAAAATAACAGCTAAAATAATGGACGCTACACACTCGAAACGTTCGTGACCGTACTGATGCGATTTGTCGGATTTTTTACCTGACACATTCACGCCGATAATAACGATAAACGTGCTGAAAACGTCCGACATACTATGTACCGAGTCCGAGACCATAGCCGCAGAGTTTGCCAAAATTCCGGCTAAGAGCTTAAAAGCAGAAAGTATGGCGTTTACTATGATTGTGACGACTGAAACACGGTTTGCTGTTTTTACATTGTTCTCCATGATGCCTCCTTAATTCAAGTCCGCGAGAAAACAAAAACCCGCGGAACATTTTACTGTCCCGCAGGAAAAACCCGCTGCCGCCGAAGCCGCCCGTCTAATAGGACAAAACCCATCGACTGTTCAGTTAAGCCATTTATTAATTACATAATATCATACGCTTAAATATTTGTCAAGCAAATTATATTGAATAAAATTATAAAATTTTTGTTATTTTTTACTTTTTTGTTGACAAGCTTGAATTTTTATGATAAACTTGTCGGTGAGGGAGTAGTTTGCGCGATTTATGAGATTCTTTGTGTATAAAGCGCGTGGTAAGTCGTCATCACGGTCGTATTTTCGCAAAAGTTCCGAATACGCCCCGGTTTACCTTAATGAACAAGACTCAAGTGTAGCTCGCTTTGCGGGGCTGTGCTTGAGTTTATTTTATTTTTTGGAGGAGCATATATGAGTTCAATATTCTACAACAAATCTACCGTCTTAGCGTTGGAGGAACTAAAAACAGACAGCGAACGCGGACTTGCCGCAGAAGAGGCAGGTCGCAGACTTGAACTAAACGGACCGAACCGTTTTAAAAAAGCGAAAAAAAAGTCGTTGTTCATGCGAATTATTGCACAGTTTAAAGATTTTCTCGTGATTATTCTGCTGTTAGCGGCTTTCGTTTCGGTGCTTACAGGCGATGGCTTAAAAGACGCATTAATAATTCTCAGTATACTCATCGTTAACATGATTATCGGGATAACACAGGAAAACAAAGCGGATAATGCTCTGAAAGAACTTAAAGATATGTCGAGTCCCAAAGCTAAGGTTAAAAGAGACGGACACATCGAAAAAATTAATTGCGAAGATTTGGTAGTCGGAGATATAGTTGTTTTAGATGCAGGTGATTATGTTCCGGCAGATGTCAGGATAATAGAAAGCGTGAATTTAAAAATTGACGAATCTGCGTTAACCGGGGAGTCGGAGCCTGTCGCAAAAGACGCTTCGGTCATTCTCGAAATCGGCGCAGACTTGGGTGACAGGATTAACTCGGCGTCTATGGGAACGGTCGTAACATATGGCAGAGGTGCAGGCGTGGTTTGCGCGACCGGTATGGACACGGAAATGGGAAAAATAGCAACTGTTTTAAGTGAAACCGACGAGGGTTCTACCCCTTTGCAGGACAAGCTTAATTCTATGGCAAAAACTCTCGGTATTATCTGCATTGTCGCCTGTGCAATTATCTTCGGAATCAGCTTTTTATATAACTTTCTCGGAATCGGTGACGAACGCGGGATTATCGAAATGCTGATGATTTCTGTTTCTTTGGCTGTGGCGGCAGTACCCGAAGGTGTGGCGATTGTAGCCACTGTTATTCTTGTTATCGGCGTTCAAAAAATGGTTCGGCAAAACGTCATAGTAAAAAAGCTGAGAGCAGTCGAAACCCTCGGAAGTACGACCGTTATATGCTCCGATAAAACAGGCACTATGACTCAAAATAAGATGTGTGTCGTAAAAGCTTTTGATACTAAAACTACCTACGAGGTCACGGGGAGCGGCTACAGCGCAAAAGGCAGGGTCGGTTCTGATGGGCAGGAAATAACGAAGAATATAAGCCTAATGGCAGAAATCGCCGTTTTATGCAACGATGCGTTTTACGATAAAGAAGCTGCTAAAATCATAGGCGACCCCACGGAAGCGGCTATGCTTGTCTTCGGAGCAAAATTAAATTTAGATAAAGACGAGCTTAACGCAAGGTATAAACGAGTAGGGGAAATCCCCTTTGACTCGGACAGAAAACTTATGTCCGTTTTAAATATAAAAGGTTCTCAAACTTTCATGAGCGTTAAAGGGGCTCCGGATGGGATAATAGCTCGATGTGAGCGTGTATATGTCGATGGTGAAATTATTCCTATGACGGATGAAATAAAACAAAGGCTTTTAAACCAAAATGAACTGTTCGCTTCTCAAGCTTTGCGGGTTCTCGGTTTTGCTTATAAGGAATATGAAAATAAAGACGAAAACGACATTTCGGAGGACGGGTTGATTTACGTCGGAATGATGTGTATGATAGACCCGCCGCGTGAGGAAGTCCGGGCGTCGGTGAGTCAATGCCGCACCGCCGGAATCAACGTGAAAATGATAACGGGAGACCATAAAATTACAGCAGGAGCAATCGCAAAAGAGCTTGGAATAAATGAAGACGATGAAGAAATTCTCGATGGTAGCAGTCTAAGCAGCTTGACCGATGTTGAATTACGAGAAAAGGTAAAAACAGTCAATGTTTTTGCCCGGGTATCACCCGAGCATAAAGTGCGTATTGTAACGGCAATCAAGCATAACAATAATATAGTTGCCATGACGGGCGACGGCGTTAATGACGCACCCTCTTTAAAAAGAGCAGACATCGGGATAGCTATGGGCATAACCGGTACAGATGTTTCTAAAGAAGCGGCTGATATGATTTTGAGCGATGACAATTTTGTCAGTATAGTCGGGGCGGTCGAACAAGGGCGGACAATTTATGAGAATATAAGAAAAGTTACAAGCTATCTTTTAGCTTGTAACATGGCGGAAATTTTGCTCATCCTTATCGCGATTATTTTAGGGTTGCCTGCGCCTTTAGTCGCTACACAACTGCTTTTCGTGAATCTTCTTACAGACGCATTCCCTGCTTTTGCTTTAGGTATGGAAGGTAAAGAAGAAGGCATAATGCTCCGAAAACCACGAAATCCGAAGGAGCCTATTATTAATAAAGCTATAAAAGTATCTGTCGCGCTTCGCTCTCTTTTTATCTGCGCGGGAGCTCTCGGAGCGTTTCTGTTCGGTTATTTCAGTTATGGTAACAACGATGACGGTGTTGCGCTTGCCGCTGTCAGTATGTGCTTTTTCACATTAGTGACGAGTGAACTTTTAGTCTCCTATCCGTCAAAATCAGACACGCCGCTCTGCTTTAGGAAAAAATTATTTGAGAATCGTTTTTTAAATATAACAACGGTTATTTCTATGGCAATACTTTTCGCTGTTATGTATGTACCTTTTTTAAATGATATGTTCACGACTTCTATGCTGAATCCTGTGCAATTCGCGGTCTGCACGGCGTTTGTATTATTTACTCTTGCGGGAAGCGAGTTTTCAAAGCGGCTGTTTAAGCGTAATACCGAAGCGTAATTCTATCACTCTTATTCCCTGCCCCGCTCGACACGCTCCTTCCGCTCTCTACCGTCTTTTAATAACGCTTTTAGAGCTTCTCCGTTATTTTCTTCAAGCGTGACTTTATATTCCGTAAGACTTTTAATGAGATATTCTATCTCGTAAATCAGATTATCCCTATTTTCGAGAAACAGTTCTGTCCACATTTCCTCGTTTAACCGCGCAACTCTCGTCAAGTCCTTATAACTGCCTGCCGAAAATCCTTTATGCTCTGAAGCCGCGGGGCTTTTAACATAGGCATTTGATACAATATGCGCTAATTGTGAAGTATAGGCGATTCTGCGGTCGTGTTCTTCAGCCGTAGTGAAAACAACACTCGCAAAACCGATTTCGGTAAAAAAGTTTTTAGCTTTTTCTAAGACCTTTATACTCTCGTCTGGTTGCGGAATAAGTAACATTGGCGCGTTTTTGAAGAGCGAGCCTCGCGAGTACCGAAAACCCGAGAATTGCGTCCCTGCCATCGGGTGTCCGCCTAAGAAAGAAAAGCCCTTCTCTCTTGCGAGCGGTGCGGCGGTCTCACAGACATTTCTTTTAATACCCGCCGCATCAATAACAAGTGCGTTTTCTTTAAATAAGTCCGCGTTTTCTTTAATGTAATCAATCGTTACTTTCGGGTAAAGCGAGATTAAAACTATATCGCAATCTCCTATGTTTTCAGAGTTTAATGTACCGTCACACGCCCCTTCAAGCTTTGCCTGAAGGTTTACGCTGTTATTTTTATCAAAGACGAGAACCTTATGGTCTGTGTTTTCTTTTATTGCTTTAGCGAAAGAACCGCCGATTAAACCAAGTCCGACTATACCTATCGTCATAATATGGCTTCCCTTACCTTCTCAATGCTCTGAACCAAATCCCCGAACTCGTCCGGCGTAAGCGACTGCGGTCCGTCGCACAATGCACGCGCGGGTTCGTTATGCACTTCTACTATTATACCGTTCGCACCCGCCGCCGCCGCCGCAAGGGTCAACGGTCTGACATACCGCGCAATTCCGCAGGCATGGCTCGGGTCGATAATTACGGGTAGATGCGATAATTCTTGCAATACGGGTACCGCAGAGATGTCAAGAGTGTTACGAGTGGCGGTTTCAAAGGTTCTGATTCCGCGCTCGCATAAAATTACCTGCTCGTTACCGCCCGCCATTATGTATTCTGCACTCATGAGAAGTTCTTTCACCGTGTTGGCGAGACCGCGCTTTAGTAAAACAGGCTTGTTTTCTCTGCCGAGCGCCTTTAAAAGCTCCATATTCTGCATATTTCTCGCTCCGACCTGGATAACATCCACATCATCGAAATATTTAAGCTGTGATATATCCATAAGCTCGGTAACGATGGGGAGTCCTGTGAGCTTTTTGGCTTTTAATAACAGCTCAATTCCATCGGCATGTAGTCCCTGAAAATCGTATGGTGAGGTACGCGGTTTAAATGCGCCTCCGCGAAGCATATGCGCGCCTGCTTTTTTCACACGCTCCGCTATCTCGCAAATCTGCTCCTCGTTTTCAACAGAGCAGGGTCCGGCGATGAGCATAAAGTTTCCATCACCGATTTTCGCACCCCCGACGTCAAAAACACTGTCATCGTCATGGAATTTACGGTTGGCTTTTTTGAACTGCTCTGTAATGCGGGTCACCTTTTCTACTATAGCAAGCCCTTCAATCAGTTCGGTGTCTATGCTTGCGGTATCGCCGATTAAGCCTAAAATCGTCTGGAACTTCCCCTCGCTCAAATGAACGTCAAGTCCGAGGCTTTTTATCCACTCGATTAAATCGGCTCGCTGTTCCGTGGTGGAATTTTTTTTAAGTACTACTATCATCATTGTCTTTCCTTCTTTTGTATTATTATCTTAATAAATATTGTATATTAAAGTTAAGGTTTTGTCAATAGTAAAAAACGAAGTCCGTAAAAATGACGTATTTTTAACCCTTTTTTATCAAATTTATTATTTTATTTAACTAAATGCGATTACATAATGTTGACAAAAGTAATCGGGTGTTGTATACTATAGATGTATTAAAACTTACTATGTTGTTCAAAAACAGGGGGAAGTTATGAAAGACGTATTTTCTGTCAAATACGACGAGTCAAAACTGCTTTACAGAAATGATTTTGAAACTGACCTAAACGGTTGGGTCGCTCGCGGACCGGAATCGTGCCATTATGACTATTTAAAGTACGAGGTTCGAGTCGAACTCACCGATGAGGAGTATCACAGCGGTAAAAGTTGTATGAAAATAAGCGGCAGAACACGAAGCTGGAACGGTGCTTCTCTTGATATTACGAACTATTTAAAGCATAATGTAAAAAATTATGTGGCTATGGTTTGGGTGAAGATGCGCAATGACGCGGCACCATCGCGGGTTCATCTGTCGCTTGAAACGAATGTAAAATTAGCGGGTGTCGATTTTCCTGTGCAGAGTTGGTGGGACGATTATAACCCGGAGCGAAATCTTTTATCTAAGTTTAAACTCCCCACGAGTATAGTCACCCCCGAATCAACAGGCTGGGACATCAGATACCCTCCTAATCATGTAAATAAAGACGGTTGGGTATTATTACGAGGTAAAATTAATATAAATAAAAAGTGAGTTCGACAGTATTCACGCCTACATAGAAACAAGCAACGGCGCGAATGAAGAGGGTACGGGAGCAAGCGATTATGCCGGCGTAAATACAAACGATGTATATATTGACGATTTCGTTCTTCTTTTAGGGGAATAGGAAAAAATAATAAGAGGATACCGCTTTTTTGCGGTATCCCCTTTTTGCTTTTATTTTAAAGGCATCCGATTTTGCATTTTATGCCTGAATTGCAGTCTTAACTTATCTGCAATCAGCGCGATAAATTCCGAGTTTGTGGGCTTTCCCCTTGAGGTATGTATTGTATAGCCGAAAAATCCGTTAAGCGTTTCTACATCGCCTCTGTCCCACGCTATTTCTATCGCGTGACGGATAGCTCGCTCAACGCGAGATGAGGTAGTGTTGTACTTTTTCGCTACGGTGGGATAGAGAAGCTTCGTCACACAGTTTATCATCTCGCTGTCATCAACCGAAAGCAGAATGGCTGTCCGCAGATAATGATAACCTTTGATGTGAGCGGGGATTCCGATTTGGTGGATAATCTCCGTAACTACATACTCAATATCGTCGGGAATGTCGTCGTGGACGTTGTATTCGACGCTCATGTTTCCGAGAGAACTGCCGAGCAGATTCTCCACCCGTCTCGCAAGTTCGTTAGGTTCAAAGGGTCTGACCATATAATACCTTGCCCCTGCATCCATCACTTCGCGTTCGACCTGTGGGGAGTCGTAACTTGAAACAACGATTACTATCGGGGATTTCGCCACTTCGTCTTTAATCTTCGCCATGAGAGATACAGCATCGAACTCGGGCATTTTTGCGTCAATTACGAGTACATCCGGCATTTCTTGCCTGAATGTTTCGAGAATAACCCTCCCGTTTCGCGGTCTTGTTATGGCATACATACCCTTCTGCTTTAAGAGAGATGCCCAGGCAAGCCCGTTTTCCATACTGTCGTCTCCGATTAAGACTTTAAATTGCTTTGTCGTCATTTTTACCTCCAAAATTTATACTTCGTCTTTTATTTTACCACATGAATTTCGGAAATGCAACAGGTAATTTGGATATAATTACATATTATTTTAAAATCGCACAAACCTTTTATTAATGAGTTTTAACGCACTTTTTCTTTATAAATGCCTTTGAAAAAACCAAAGATTTATTGTGATTATTATCAATATATGGAATTATATGTTGTATATTATCACCATTTTATATAAATTATATGTCAAATAATGTCGAATATTAGCAAATAAAGAAATACGAAAAAATGAATAATCGTAAAGAAACAACGAATAATAAGAGCGACGCCGTATATGCGGGGTCAAAATGATATTAAAACATCGTCTTTGCAAAGGAGAGTATTAAAATTATGATGGACAGAATCGCATTGTTTATACTTTTATTAGGCGGTTTAAACTGGGGCTTAGTCGGACTTTTCAGATTTGATTGTATAGCTTGGGCGTTCGGCGGAAGTGCGTCAATAATCAGCAGGTTGATATATATTCTTGTCGCTCTCAGTGCCGTTTGGTGTATTTCGCTTTTTTTCAGGAAAAACGAAATTGTCGAAAGAGAACAACAGCAACACCGCTTCGACTAACTAAAATTAAAGAGGCTGCCGCACTTTAACTTTTAAAGTGCAGTAGCCTTTTTTTATTTTCTCATTTGGTATAATTTGTTTATACTGTAATTTTATCCTTTATTCTCTCGAACACAACATCGCCTATTCCCCTGACAGCTTTTAATTCCTCTATGCTCTTAAATGCGCCGCTGTCCTCACGATAATCTATAATTCGTTGTCCTATCACGTTACCGATACCATGAAGCGTTATAAGTTCCTCAAGGCTCGCTGTGTTTATATTAATGAGAGCATCGTTACTTAAAGGCGGCTCAGATTGTTGTGCGGCGGTTATTTCAGGCTGTGATACAGTTGTTGTTTCGGTTTTTTCTGTTATTATCGGTTCGGGCGGTTTCGTTATCTGCGGTGTTGAAACTGTCCTGACTGAATCTGACGGCTCTTCAGTAACGGTCGAAATAACATTTACATATGTCGGAACAGCCTCCCGCGTAAGATATACGAAAACCGCGCAAGCTATCAGGAAAACGAGTGACAAAACAGGAAATACGGCTTTTTTCATTTTAAACTCCGAAATACCTTACAATAGTTTTTAGTTTTGCTTTTGTAATTTTAAAGCATCAAGACAATTATATCACATATATTTTATGTTGTAAAGTTATTTATGAAACTATAGGCTCAATTATTAATCATTAACCGGTAAAATAACTCTTGACAAACCCTTTTAAAATATGCTATAATATTTACAAATGCGACTATAGTTTTCAAATGTTTTCAAATTCGGAGGGTAGCCGCCTTTTCTGTCTGCGGCTATTTTAGCATATTTAAACTAATTTAAGGATAATTTTTATGTACATCAACAACAAAAACCTCTGTACAAACTGTTTTGAAGAGAAAAGCGAAGAGACAAAATTCTGTACTTCCTGCGGTTATACCGATGGCGCGGAAAGTTCGTATACTACCGCCCTGCCCGTAGGTACAGTTCTCTTAGGACAATATATAGTAGGACGAACCCTCGGAAAAGGCGGTTTCGGCGTGACTTACCTTGCCTATGACAGTAAAGAGGATAAGAAAGTCGCCGTGAAAGAGTATTTACCCGATACAATCACGCACAGAAACAAAGGCGATACCCTTGTTTCAACCATTGCGGGGGATAAAGAAGACGCTTTCAAAAAAGGTGCGGAGCGTTTCTACGAAGAAGCGCAGACTGTTTCGCGTTTTAACGGACATCCGGGGCTGATTTGGGTACATAAATTCTTTTACGAGAATAACACCGCCTATTTCGTTATGGAGTTTCTCGAAGGTACGGACTTAAAAACACATATTGCCCAAAACGGCGGAAAATTAAGCGAACGTCAAGTTTTAGATATAGTCGTTCCCCTCATAGACTCGCTTATCGTTGTTCACAGCGTAGGCGTTTTGCATAGAGATATTTCACCCGATAATATTTATATGACAGGTGACGGAAAGATTAAGCTGTTGGACTTCGGGGCGGCGCGTCAGGTTTTAGGCGAGGCTTCAAAAAGCCTGTCAGTGG
>WRKM01000001.1 GCA_009778065.1 Oscillospiraceae bacterium | reverse complement strand
GCAACGGTTCATTTTGTGAATGAAGTCTGTGACGGCGGTCCGATTATATTACAAAAAGCAGTGGAGGTTAAAAACGACGATACCCCCGAAAGTCTGCAAAAACGGGTAATGGAAGAAGCCGAGCAGATTCTGTTGCCGTTGGCGGCGGCGTTGTTTTGCGAGGATAGAATCGAAGTTGTGGGGAATAGGGCGATAATAACTAATAGTTTAACTATATAAAAAGGAGTGCGAGATTATGCAAAAACAAAACATCAGCGAAATTCTTAAATCCAACCCCTATCCCGGACGCGGAATAATCATCGGCAAAAGTGCGGACGGAGAAAGTGCCGTTGCCGCCTATTTCATCATGGGCAGAAGCCTTAACTCCCGTAACCGCGTTTTTAAGGAAAACGAATATGGGGGAATAAGAACATCTGCCTTTGACGAAGCTAAAATGAGCGACCCTTCCCTTGTTATTTATAACTGTGTCCGAGTAACCGGAAATAAGACTATAATAACAAACGGCGACCAGACAGATACAATAGCGGATTTAATGGATAAACAGTTCACATTTGAACAATCGTTGAGAACCCGTGAATATGAACCCGACGCGCCTAATTATACGCCCCGTATTTCGGGGATAATACACTTTTGTGAGAATGTTAAGGGCGATTATAATTACGCTCTTTCGATACTTAAGACGGGTGAATCCGGAAACCCCGCTTCCTGCTTGCGTTATAATTTCGCATACAACAACCCGTCAGCCGGGTGCGGACGATTTATAAGCACTTATAAATGTGATGGAGAACCGCTTCCGTCATTTGAGGGAGAACCTGTGCCTGTTGAAATAAACGGCGGTATTGACGAGTTCACAGATATGCTCTGGAACTCGCTTAATGAAGAGAATAAAGTGTCGCTGTGGACACGGTTTATTAATATCGGGACGGGAAAATACGAGAGCAGAATCATCAATAAAAATGTGTAGGAGGATTTTCATGAACGAGCTTGAACTCAAGTACGGTTGCAACCCTAATCAGAAACCCTCGCGGATTTTTGCGGAAGAGGGCGATTTGCCGATTCAAATACTCTGCGGCAAACCGGGGTATATTAATTTTATGGACGCACTTAACGGTTGGCAGTTGGTTAAGGAGCTGAAAGAAGCTACGGGTGTCGCCGCCGCTACGTCATTTAAACATGTTTCCCCTGCGGGAGCGGCAATAGGTCTGCCGCTTTCGGATACGCTGAAAAAGATTTACCATGTAGAGCATTTGGGTACAGACTTAGATAAATCCCCTGTTGCATCGGCATACGCAAGGGCAAGGGGTGCGGACAGAATGTCAAGCTACGGCGACTTTTGCGCGTTATCAGATACCTGCGATGTTACGACAGCTAAAATGCTTTCCACCCTTGTCAGCGATGGCGTCATTGCACCCGATTATGAGCCGGAAGCACTCGAAATATTAAAAAAGAAGCGCGGCGGCGGTTATAACGTGGTTAAAATTGACTGTAATTACACCCCCGCACCAATCGAGAGGCGTAATATCTACGGTATAATTTTTGAGCAGGGGCGTAACGAGCTTAAAATAGACAGCTCTATGTTGCAGAACGTGGTCACGGCTGATACAAGTATTCCCGACAGTGCTAAAACAGATTTAATTATCGCGCTGATAACACTAAAATACACCCAGAGCAACTCCGTGGCGTATACTTATAACGGGCAGGCTATCGGAATCGGTGCGGGTCAGCAGTCGCGGATTCATTGTACGCGGCTCGCAGGGAACAAAGCCGATAACTGGTATTTAAGGCAATCTGAAAAAGTGCTTGCCCTGCAATTTAAGGACAACTTAAAACCGGCTGAGAAGGATAACGCCATAGACGTTTACATCAGTGAGGAGTACGAGGACGTACTTAGTGACGGCGTATGGCAGGGGCTTTTTAAGACTAAGCCCGAAGTGTTTACACGAGAGGAAAAACGTGCGTGGCTTAACACGATGAACGGAATTTCGCTCGGCTCGGACGCCTTCTTCCCGTTTGGAGACAATATAGAACGGGCGAGAAAAAGCGGCGTTAAATACATAGCACAGCCCGGCGGTTCGGTGAGAGACGATAACGTAATTGAGACCTGCGATAAATACGGTATGGCGATGGCGTTCACCGGAATCAGGCTGTTCCATCATTAAACTTTAAATTAAGGAGAAGGCATGAAAAAAATAGGGAGAATCTTTATTACCCTGAGCTTGATGTTACCGCTTTTCGCCGCATGTTCTGAAAAAGAACCAGCCGAAACCGGCGAAGGACAGCAATCCCCGACTGCCGAGATACCCGAAAGCGACCCCGGTGAGGCGAATTTTGCAATAATCAACGTAAGGGGGTTCGGGGAAATAACCGTTAAGCTTTACCCGGAGTACGCACCAAAGACGGTGGAACGGTTTACGGAAAACGTCAGAAGCGGTTTTTATACGGGCAGAAACTTTCACCGCGTAATATCCGATTTTATGATACAGGGCGGCTCTTTTGACGGAAACGGCGGCGGCGACCCTAATGTCACGGGTATAAAGACCGAAACTCACCCTGACGCAAATCATTATTACGGCGCGTTTTGCCTTGCGGCGAATACACTCGGTGAGGGTAGCGACTCGTTTTATATCGTCAACAGCAAGGACACCGGCGCATATGAAAAAAGGATAAGAGACGTTGAGGAGGAGCTTCGGCAGATTACCGCTGAAGAGGCATCGTACAGAGCCATGTATGGCGATAAAGCTGTTGACGAGGCTATCGAGATGCTTAATGATATTTTAGATAATGTAACGCCCGAAGCTAAAGCCCGATATGCCGAAAGCGGCGGCACGCCGCAGTTGGATGGCGGTTATACGGTCTTCGGGTATACGATAGACGGCTTTGATGTTATTGATGCAATTTCCGCCGTTGAAGTGGTTAATAACGGGCGGGGAGAAATAAGCAAGCCCACGCAGGATATTATTATCGAGTGGGTTATTCTGAAAACAAATATAGATTAAAGAAAGGACAGTAAGAAATTGGCAAAGAAACAGTTTAAAGCGGAGTCAAAGCGGCTTTTAGAGCTGATGATTAACTCCATCTACACCCACAAGGAGATTTTTCTCCGTGAGCTTATTTCCAATGCGAGCGATGCGTTGGATAAGCTGTATTTTAAATCCCTTACGGAAAACAAAGGGCTGTCAAAGGGCGATTTTGAGATTTTTATAACCGCCGACAGCGAAAACCGTGTACTGAGTATTTCGGATAACGGTATAGGCATGACTAAAGACGAGCTTGAATCCAATCTCGGCATAATCGCGAAAAGCGGAACCCTACAGTTTAGCAAGGACAACGAGGACGCCATAAAAACAGACGAGGATATGAGTGTAATCGGTCAGTTCGGCGTGGGCTTTTATTCGGCGTTCATGGTATCGTCAAAAGTAGAGGTAACATCAAAAGCTTTCGGTGCGGCAGAGGCTTACCGCTGGACTTCTTCGGGTGCGGACGGTTACAGCATAGAACTCTGTGAAAAGGAAAGTCCCGGTACCGAGGTTAAGCTCTTCATAAAGGAGAATGTCGTAACTGAAGACGGTGAAAAAGCCGAAGATTATGAAGAATTTCTGCTCGAATATAAAATCAGGAGTATCGTTAAGAAATACTCTGATTATATCCGCTATCCTATCAAAATGGAGTGCGTAAAACGCCAAAAGAAGCAGGACAGCGAAGAATTTGAGGAAGTAAAAGAAATTCAAACCTTAAACAGCATGGTTCCTATCTGGAAAAAGAACAAAGCCGAGCTGAAAGACGAGGATTATAACGAGTTTTATAAGAGCAAATTTCACGACTACACAGACCCTATCGCTCGTATACACTCCAAAACCGAGGGTACGGCGACCTACAACGCGCTTATTTTCGTTCCGAAAAAGCCGCCCTATGATTTCTACACAAAGGAATATGAAAAGGGTTTGCAATTATATACGAACGGCGTTATGATTATGGACAGATGCGGCGATTTATTGCCCGACTACTTCAGCTTTGCGAAAGGCTTGGTTGACAGTGAGGACTTGTCGCTTAATATCTCGCGTGAAATGCTTCAGCATGACCGTCAGCTTAAAATTATGGCACGTAGTATCGAACGCAGTATTAAAAACGAGCTTAAAAAAATGCTCTCCAACGAACGCGAAAAATACGAAGAATTCTGGAAAGAATTTGGCGCGCAGATTAAGTTCGGGATTTACAACACCTTCGGCTCCGCTAAAGAAGGGCTACAGGATTTACTGATGTTCAGTTCATCGAGTGAAGAAAAGTTCACCACGCTCGATGAATATGTCACCCGTATGAAAGAAGAGCAGAAAAATATTTATTTTGCGAGCGGAGAGAGTATAACAAGGATAAACGCACTGCCGCAGGTAGAAGCGGTAAAGGATAAAGGTTTTGAAATACTGTATCTGACTGACCATGTTGATGAGTTTTGCTTACAAATGCTTGTGGAATATAAAGAAAAGCACTTTATGTCGGTACAGAGTGCGGACTTAGACCTTGAAACAGAGGAAGAAAAGAAAGAAATTAAGAAGAAGAACAAGGAAAACAAGGAGCTTTTTGAGATTATGAAAGAAGCTCTCGCCGACAAGGTGATGGATGTGCGGTTTTCACAGAAGTTGAAGACCCTGCCTGTCTGCGTTTCCGGTGCGGGTACGCTGTCTGTGGAAATGGAAAAGGTACTTTCGCAGATGCCCGGCGACAAAAAAGCTAAAGCCGATAAAATATTAGAAATTAATGCGAACCATCCGATTTGCGACAAATTGCAATTCTTATACGACAATGATAAAGACATGTTGAAAGCCTATGCAGATATATTATACAATCAAGCCATGCTGATAGAGGGAATCAACCTCGAAAATCCGGCGGATTTTGT
This sequence comes from Oscillospiraceae bacterium, assembly GCA_009778065.1. Classification (GTDB taxonomy): domain Bacteria; phylum Bacillota; class Clostridia; order Oscillospirales; family Ruminococcaceae; genus Ruminiclostridium_E. The sequence goes on along the minus strand of WRKM01000001.1, from coordinate 140,024 downwards.
CATGAAAGTTGCCGATTTAATGACAAAATAGGGTGATATATTGTACGTTTTAGTGAAAAACGCATAAAAACGATAAAAAAATTCAATAATGTCTTGCATAAATGTAAAGAATCTGCTATACTTACTCTGTAGAACAACGAAAGGGGCGTCAGCTTTGCCGATGAAATTAATTACCCGTTCAGATTTTGACGGACTTGCTTGCGGGGCTTTACTGCTTGAAGCGGGCATTATAGACAGCTACACCTTCGCGCATCCTAAGGACATACAGGATGGATTAGTTCCCGTTACTGAGAACGATGTACTTGCGAATGTTCCGTATGCGCCGGGTTGCGGCATTTGGTTTGACCACCATGCGAGCGAGCTTGAGCGAAACGAGCTTGAAGGCAAGTATGTGGGCGAGAGTCGCCCTGCACCGAGTTGTGCGAGAATTATATATGAGTATTACGGCGGACGCGAAAAATTTCCGCAGTTTGACGACCTTATGTCCGCTGTCGACAAAGTGGATTCCGGAAATTTGACACGCGAGGAAATCCTTGAGCCTGAGGGTTGGATTTTAGTCGGCTATCTCATGGACCCGCGGACGGGACTCGGACGCTTCAGAAACTTCACTATCAGTAATTATCAGCTTATGGAAAAATTACTCGTTTGTTGCCGCGTTATGTCCACGCAGGAAATTCTCGACATGCCCGACATAAAAGAGCGTATCGAGTTGTATAACGAGCAAACCGCGCTTTTTAAAGAAATGGTGTCAAAACACACGAGAACAGAGCGTGATGTAATCATCACCGACCTGCGCGGCGTGGAGCCTATTTATACAGGCAACCGTTTTCTTATCTACAGTCTTTATCCCGAACAGAATATATCGGCATGGATAGTGTCGGGACGCGGGGGATTAGGTTGTGCCGTGGCGGTCGGATATTCGATATTAAACCGCACAAGTAAGGTAAATGTAGGTAGCCTTATGCTCAAATACGGGGGCGGCGGACATCCTATGGTGGGAACATGCCAGTTCAAGGACGATGATATAGCGGAAAAGCTACCGAAGCTCTTAGACGAGCTTGTTAACTACGACAGGTACTATAGTGTGTAAAAATTACTTTTCTCAACAAAACTCCGCTTTAAACCGGCGGAGTTTTGTTGTTTTTATTGTATATACCATATTTCTCGCCTTTTAATTTTGTTTATTAAAATGGCGATATGGAAATTGATTGAGTATAGATAAAATTTCCGGTGACGGCACTTAAAAGCCCCAAATTAAATTCCCATGCTAACATAATTGCGCCGCTATCTCTATTATAATAAATAATTAGTTTCGGGTCTTCAATATCATTAAAATCAAATTTCAACATCGCTATCTGTTTTGCTTCTTCCATTGATATAATCGGTGTTGTTTCAATATCGGGGTTTGGAATATGTAAGTTATTTACAGACAGAACATGCCCTGTTTCCTTATTTACACGAATCGTCACGCCTGCTCCGTTGATTCTAATATCTTTATAATACTGACTAAAACTGAAGATATTATCTTGCATTGAATGTAATTCATTAAATCTTATATCTATTTCTTCGTCTATACCGAGCATATTAGAATAACTATTAATTAAATCTATAGCATCATCTTCGGTAAAAACAGGAAATGGGGAAAGGCTATTATCGGGAAAGTCAAATGAGGGATATAAAATTCTTTCAATAGTCCCGTCATCATGGTAATGTGTTTCCGGCATCACGCCGTCATTCATCTCGCTGATAAGGTCGAGGGTCATCTGTTGCCCTACTATATATATAGGGGTATTGTCTTCTTCGCCCTCTTCCTCATCGGGGGCTATAAGATTTTCGGGTTCGGTATTCTCTGTTTCCCCGTCTGATAACGCAGGGGGAAGTGTCTCGCTACAGCCTGCAACTAAACTTAATGCAATAGCTAAAGTTAATAAAAGAGATATAGTTTTTTTAAAGAATTTCATTTTCTGTCCTTTCTTTTATGTCAGTTTTTTCTTGTGTTTTTAATTAATGCCCGCCTATCCATGCCGCCTCACCCGAAACAATTCTTCCCGTAATAGCACTAATTTGTACACATCTGACATTATCATATTCACTGCCATAGTATGCAAATTCAGTGTTAGCATATATTTCCCATACCAATTCTACAGTATCTGTATTTCTGTCATAATAAAGATATAAATCGGGTTCTTCATTTTCAGACAGAATGACATTATAATTATACAGTATTATCTGCTTCGCTTCTTCTAAAGAAATTTGCGGGGTTGTTTCGATGTCTAAATTTTTAAAACAAAAACTTCCAATTATAGACACATACCCTGTCACATTATCGGCAACAACTGTCATGCCCAAACCGACGATTCCGAGGTCGTTAAAGTATTGCCTAAAACGATATAAAATACCATTAGAGTGTAAATCCCTAAAATCTATTCTTAAATCTATATTTTCATCTATATCTAAGAAATCAGTATAAAAGTCGATTAAAGATAGTGCATCCTCAATAGTGAAAACGGGAAATGGCGATATAACGCTCTTGGGTTCATCTAATCTACCGCTGTTTTCAATACGGTTAATGGTTCCGTCATCATTATAGGTGATTTTCGGCATTGAGCCGTTTGCGTTTAGTTCTTGCAGGAGTTCCATTGTCATCTGTTGCCCTACTATCATTATAGGGGCTTCGTCTTCTTCGCCCTCTTCCTCATCGGGGTCTTTGTCTTCATCGGGGTCTGTCGGGTCGTCCGGAAAATCGGGGGTTACAAGGTTTTCGAGTTCGCCGTCAGATAGAGCAGGGGATAGGGTATTGTTACAGCCTGCAACTAAACTTAATGCAATAGCTAAAGTTAATAAAAGAGATATAGTTTTTTTAAAGAATTTCATTTTTTGTCCTTTCTTTTTATGTCAGTTTTTTCTTGTGTTTTTAATTAATGCCCGCCTATCCATGCTGCTTTATCAGAAACAATTCTTCCCGTAATAGCACTAATTTGTACACATCTGACATTATCATATTCACTGCCATAGTATGCAAATTCTGTGTTAGCATATATTTCCCATACCAATTCTACAGTATCTGTATTTCTGTCATAATAAAGATATAAATCGGGTTCTTCGTTTTCAGACAGGACGACATTATATTCAGACAGTATTATCTGCTTCGCTTCTTCTAAAGAAATTTGCGGGGTTGTTTCGATGTTTAAATCTTTTATATATCCACTTCCTATAGAAATAACTCGCCCTGTTTCCTTATCGGCACTAATTACTACGCCTACTCCGGCAATTCTAATTTCATTATGATATTGGTCAAACCTAAAAATATTCGTTGACATTAGGAGTACTTCATCAAATCTTATATCCACATATTCATCTAAGCTAAATAACCCAAGATAAATGTCAATTAAAGCCCGTGCATCTTCGGCAGTGAAAACAGGGAACGGGGATATGACGCTCTTGGGTTCATTAAACCCGCCACTGTTCTCAAACCGCCTAACAGTTCCGTCATCATTATAGGTGATTTCCGGCATTGAACCGTTCGCGTTTAGTTCTTGCAGAAGTTCCATTGTCATCTGTTGCTCTACTATATATAGAGGGTTTTCGTCGTCCTCTTCCTCGTCAGGGTCTTCGTCCTCGTCGGGGTCTTCGTCTTCATCGGGGTCGGTCGGCTCGTCGCCGTCATCGCCGTTCGGGTCATCGGGGTTTACAAGGTTTTCGAGGTCGCCGGGGTTTTCGGGTTCGGTATTTTCTGTCTCCCCTTCTGATAGAGCAGAGGGGAGGGTCTCGCTACAGCCTGCGGCTGTTCCGAGAATTAATGCTAAAGATAAGAGAATCGCGAGAATTTTTTTAAGATTTGCGTTTTTAAGAAGTTTCATAATGCTTAAGTCCTCTTTCTGTCAAATTTAGTTTTTGTGTGGTTTTTTATTTTATCCACTCTGCGAAGGGTTCTCTATTTCGTAGATAATTTCTCCGGTGACAGCACTCATATACCCCCAACTAAAACTCCATATCAATTCAAATGTGTTATCTTCTCTGTCATGGTAAATAATTAATTCCGGGGTTTGAGTTCCTGTATATCCAAATTGACCGAATTCAGACATTGCTATCTGCTTCGCTTCTTCTAAAGAAATTTGCGGGGTTGTTTCGATGTCTAAATCTTTCATATACCCATTTGCTATAAAATTGACATTTCCTGTTTCTATGTCTGCGCTGACCAAAATCCCCCACCCTTTGAATCTTATGTCATTATAATATTGGTCGAAATCAAAGAGGTTAGTTGACCTTGAGCGTTCTTCTATTAACCTTATATCAATATCCGTACCTAAACCGAATATACCAAGATACATATCAATTAAAGTCCGCGCATCATCAGCAGTAAAAACCGGAAATGGCGATAACCCTCTTTTGGGGGAGTTATACGTGAAGTATTCCAACCGCCTAATTGTCCCGTCATCGTTATAAGTTATTTCCGGCATAACCCCGTCATTCATCTCACTGATAAGGTCGAGGGTCATCTGTTGCCCTACTATATATACAGGGTTTTCGTCGTCCTCTTCCTCGTCGGGGGTTATAAGATTTTCGAGGTCATCAGGGTTTTCGGGTTCGGTATTCTCTGTTTCCCCGTCTGATAGAGCAGGGGGAAGTGTCTCGCTGCAACCTGCGGCTGTTCCGAGAATTAATGATAAAGATAAGAGAATCGCAAGGGCGTTTTTAAGATATTTCATGGCAAAATTCCTTTTTGAGTTTAGTTTATTTTTCTTTGCTTCCATTTTATACCATTATTTGGTAGAAGTAAAGATGTTTTTTATTAAAAAATATATTTTTGTATACGTGTTCATATTTTAAAGCGAATGTCGATAACTTTTGTACTTTATGCTGTGATTAAATAACACTAAGGTTACAGGATTGAAAGAAAAAAGGTGCTGTTTCATACGCACCTTTTAAATATTATATTACAACGGGGTTAATTTTCAAATCACTCGTACATTTTCGGGAACAAGTTCGGGGTGGGCGGTTTCATAATCTGCGGCTTTTTGCAAAAGCTCATTAAGCGTTAAATCTTCCCAGAGATTTTCACGCCATTTAGTATAATCAAAGCCAACATTTTTTACAGTTGTTATAAAAATTTCAGTTTCAATAAAACCGAGATTCTCATTTAAGAGTTTCATTCCTGCGGTCATTATAGCATCGGTTTGCATATTTCTTTGCATTGTTAAGCCCTCCATATTCTAATAAAATCTATTGGGTTTGCAATTTTTATTCTATCGGTTTTATATTTAGTTACACGAGTATCGGTAGTTATAAAATAATCACATTTTGCAATTATTGCACAAGCTAAATGAGTAGCGTCTTTTTGTTTTATTCCGGTTTGCATAATTTCATTTGAGAGACTCTCTATTTCGATAAAACTCGCCTTACCGATATAGGTGTCTGCATAAAACGAAATATTAAGGGGCTTCATGATAATCTACAATCACCCACTTAATACCTTTTAGTTTTAAATCAACGTAGCACGGAATTTTATATGAACCATGACCATGAGGCGTCTCTTCAGTACGCTCCTTTGGTTCGGCTATGTATGAATACTCATAATAAATACGCGCTTTAAAAAACGAATGTGCAACAAAATAAATGCAAAATTCGTCTTTAACAATATCATATTTTTCATGGTATTCCTGACCGGTACGAAAGTGGTGATAATAATATCCTATACTGCTTGCGAGCCTTGTCTTTTCATACGAATCGCCAATTTCTGTAAAATACATTTCTGTTTCCGGAGTAATCATGCCATATGAAGCATTAAGTGCTTTAACTAAATTTGTATAGGATACTATAAGCCACAGTGATACTAAAAGGTATAGCGTTAGAATTATAATTATGAACCCTAATATTAACCTTTTTTTCTTCAAAACCGATAAAAAACTTGTTTTAATACCTTTTTACCCCCTGCATCAGTAGCATCGCAAGGAAGAAAAACCCGTTATATATCAGAATCCCCGTAGAAGAAAACGGTATACCGCCGCCGAAGATAGTGAAGATAACGCTGAGTATAACCGCAAGAAACACACCGGAAAATAAGCTTGATGATGAAAGTACTATGCTGTTCATCACTTTTTTGACGATAATGAGTGCGCTTGCGAAAGATGAGAATGTACCCGAACACGCAACATTTCCGTCACCGCGCGAGGTGTATTTGGTACATTCATCGAACTTAGCGTGTAGGTCAAACGGGATAATCCGTAGGTTTTCCGGAGTAAGCTCAAAAGTTTCCGCTAACGAATGTGCGGTGACGAGTGAATCGCGGGTACGTACTATTATAGATACGCCATGCCTTTGCAGAGCTTGCAGGGAGCGTTTAATCTTTGTATTCGGGACAATTTTCAAGAAGAACATAGCGACCGTTTCGCCGCCCGTAGCCAAATAAACCACATCGCCGAACTTTTTTGAATAGGCGGATTCTTTTTTTCTGTCGGGGACTTTTATGCCGTGATGCTTCATCTGCTCACGGTTACCGAGCATTACCCTTTTATTTCCCATCCAACCGGAAATCCCCATATTGACTTCGTATATGCAGTTATCAATATCGTAGAGCATATCGCTCTTCGCCGCTATCATGTCGTAGAACATGGGGCTAAGTATGGAGCCGCTCTTTATGGCAAGGCTCGCGGCGGTTATAATTGCATCGTCTATGGCGTAAGGGGCTAAAGAGTTGGGTTGCTGACAGCGTTTGAGGTTTCTGAAATTAACACTGCCCGCAGGAAACAGAGCCTGTGCGTCTATAAGCACGGAGTTGACTTTTGAGAAATGCTCCGCCGAGTTATATCCGAGTACAACCGCCTCGTTTTTCGCAAGAGCTTTTGAGGCGCGAAGCAGAGGGTTGTTAATCAAAAACATTATCGAGAGCGGCGACAAGGCGCAGAGTGTCGCGACAGCCGCAGACAAAGCCCAAAAGACATTACCGACAAGCATTGCGTTTTCATAAGGCAGGACGAGTGCGCCTAAACCTGTGGTTATTGCCGCCGCAAGAGCCGCAGGGGCGAGATAGCGGCAGAGTTGGTCGGCTTTATCGTTGCAATAGCTGTTTTTAAGAAAATCTGTCAGAAATTCGGTTTTTCTCATGGTACAAAGCACGGGAAGTTCGTGCATAACGCCTTTTGTGAAGGCACGCGAAACCTGCTCGTCTTTTATTATTTCCGCATAATACTTAGGGCTGTCGCCGCTGATAAAACCAAAATTGCGTTTTGCACGCGACATCATCATGAGTTTTCCCGCCGTGTTAAAGAACAACCCGGCAAGTCCCACCGCCGCAAATACATTCGTGAGTCCCTGCGACAAATAACCCTCGCCCGAAAGCATAGGGATTATACAAAGCGTCGAAGCAAGTGCGGGAACGGCGCAAAGACTGTCACAATCGGCTTTCCCTGTGAAAAGTTTTATGAGACCGCCTTTTACCACCTGCGAGCAAATCAGCACGCCTAAAATACCCAGAATCAGATTAAAAAACAGAAATCCCTTTGGGTCGTAAACCTTGTCTAAAAAATATACGTTTATACCTAATATATTAGCTCTTTGAATACCCAAGTCGTTCATTAGGGTTACGGCTGTTGACAGTCCTGTAATAATTAAAAGCAGTAAAAAGCGAAGTTTAAGCCCTTTATGTGCCTCACAAAGGTCGTTCCAGATTTGCCCGGAGGAATCAAAATCGTCATAATCATCGGAGTCTGAATCCTGTTCATCGGCATAATCTGCATTTCTTTCGTCCTCAATGTCTTCAAGCACAAAGTCGCGGATTTTACGTTTACGTTTACCTTTCAATTCTTTCATTTTCTGCTCGATTAGCTGAGGGTGCTGGTCAGTCATAGAAAGGGATGTATCGGTCAGTATTTGTTTTTTATAATCTATATTCAGCCCGTGAGTGACGGGGGTATCGGCTTTTATTTCAGACGATGAAAGCGTGCGGTATGCGGTGATGTCGCTTTCGCGCTTTTCGCGCAACGCCCTGTTTAAGGATTCAATGAGGGCTGTGTTGCTCCGTTTGGCTTTTTCGGTAAGATGCCCGGCAATAGAGCTTGTGATTAAATCGGGGGGCGGTTTTTGCGGCGGAGCGGGTTGTTGCTCCGAGCGTTGCTCGGAGTTCGGGACATAGGTTTTTACGACCTCGGCAGTAGGCTCCTCGGACATATTGCGTGATTCTACGGCAAGCTCTTTTAAATCACCGTCTGCAATACCTTTTGTGTCACCTGAAAGTAAAGAAATAAATTTTTCGCTTTTCGGGTCGGCATCGTCTTTGTCACTACTGCTTGAGAGAGAGTCGAGCATGTCGTAGGGGTTTAACGCCTCTATCTGTTCGAGCGGTTGCTCCAACGCCATATCCCGCTCTAATAAAGCCTCTCCGCGTTTCTTTAGAGCCTCGTCCATTGGCGCGGGTTTGAGCTTTTCGAGAACCTGGGTAATTTCGAGCTTCGGAAACTCAAAATCCGAATCTCCCGCAATCGAAATAGCCGCCCCTTTGTTTATCTTTTCTTTTTCTGCCGCGGCAGACGGCTGTGCGGACGGTTTTTCTGCGGATATTTTATTCACGGGTAATTTACCCGCGGGTGATTCGCTTGAAATAGGTTTTTCGATAATAGGCTTCGGTGTCACGGTCGCTTTATTGAAGAATACCTCGCCCGGACGCTCCCTGTGTTTTTCGCGTTTTGCCGGTTTTTCCCAAAGCTCTTCCGTTGCCGACAGTGAGGGTTCGGGTTCTTTTTTTATTTTTACGGGTTCCGGTTTTTCTGGTTTAACGGGTTTTAGCTTTTCGGGCTTAACGGGCTTTTGCTTTTCGGGCTTAACGGGCTTTTGCTTTTCAGGCTCAACGGGCTTTTGCTTTTCGGGCTTAACGGGCTTTTGCTTTTCGGGCTTAATGGGCTTTTGCTTTTCGGGCTTAACGGGCTTTTGCTTTTCGGGCTTTTCGGACTCTTCGGGCTTTTGTTCGGGTATGGCTTCGCGGAGCTTCTCATCACTCGGAAGCTCTGTAACGCCCGACGGGCGTTTTGTATTTAAAATCTCGTCTATACTCGAACTCTCGCCTGCGCCGCCGCGCTTTTTATCTATTTCAGCAAGAATATCGTCTACTGAAAAATTTTTACTCATCAAACTGCCTTTCTGTTTTTTATTTTCTTTGTCTTACGACCTCGTACATCAGAATCCCGCCGCAGACAGAAGCGTTGAGAGAATTTATTTTACCTTTCATGGGAATAGCGACTATAGCGTCACAGCTTTCTTTAGTTAATCTGCGAAGCCCGTGTCCCTCGGAGCCTATCACAAGGCAGACGCCGCCTGTAAAATCTTGATTATAATAGGGTTCTCCGTCGGCTTCTGCCCCGTAAATCCAAATATTAAGCTTTTTCAGACGGGTTATAACATCGGACAGGTTAGTTTCTCTGCATATTTTTAAATGGCTTGCCGCGCCTGCCGACACTGAATGTACGGTAGCCCCGACGCCCGCGCTTCTCCGCTTGGGAATGACGAGACCATCCGCTCCTGCCGCTTCAGCCGTCCGAATCAACGCGCCTAAGTTATGCGGGTCGGTTATTTCATCGGCGATAAGAATAAAGGGCGGAACATTTTTTTCTTTTGAAACAGCTAAAATCTCATCGAGTGAGACATATTCGACAGCGGGAATTATCAGCGCAATGCCGCCGTGACGGGCGTTATCGCCGCCTGTGAAGGCGTTTAATTTTGCAACATCACAGTCCTTGACCACGCCGCCCCCCTTCTTAGCAAGGGCAATATGCTGACCTACGCCCTGAGTACCTTTTACCACATAAAGAGAATCTAAAGGTTTCCCTGAAAGGAGATACTCAAGAACGGCATTTTTACCGTAAATTATATTTTCGTTAACCATATAATAAAGTATAACAAATATTTCCGCAAAAGTCAAATCAAAAAATAGAGACGCCCGTTCTCGACCGCCCCTATATTAGTTTTATGGTGATTTATCGGGAAAATTAATAAGTTCCCGTGCTTATGACATATACATCAACATTACGCAAACCCCAGTTTAAAGCGTTTTGGTAATTATCCTCGGTCAGCCCTTTATAAACGTCAACAATAACATCTGTACTGTATATAAAGCCTCCGGTATCAGCCGCAACAGCGGCTCCATATACAATCCCACCGTCCTGCGTGACTATGTAAAGCAAAGAGCCGTAGGGTATTTTACGAGGGTCAACCGCAACAGTTCCTATTATAAGAGGGCGACCGCTCGCCGTACCCGAATTGGGACCCGCGGTGTAGGCGGTGGATGTTCCCGACAGCTTGTATTCGTAATTAACAGGCAGTCCGTCAACAAGCTCTATTTCGGGGAAATCCCGTTTACTGTAAGGCTCTGCAAGTGCTTTTCCGACTAAAAGACTCTCATTTACGGGCGTACTTATCGTTTCCGATTTAATAATCTCGCTCGTCATGACCTCGCCGTCTACTATTTTTTCGCGCAGAGTGACGTGTTCGATGCCTTCTACCCCTGCCGTCAACACTTCGGTTGAGCCGATTGCAAGTAGATTTGAGCTTTCTTCAAGCACCTCGTAGGGAATGGTTCTGACCTCGACTCTTTCAACCATGCGGATTGTATTAATTATCACATCCATACCCGGATAAACGATTGTATTTAAACCCGCAGAAACAATATCGCCGTCCTCAAGCCGAATACCCTCGTTTTCTAAAATCTCGCCCAAGGTGGTTTTACCGCCGGGGCTTACGGATATGTTCAGTGTTACGCCCTCAATTCTAACGGTGATTCCGAATGTACGGTCGATGACAATATCGCATGTATCCGAGATTTTTTCGGTTAAAGCAGGGGTGACGATGTCGCCGTCTTTTAAAATAACACCTTCCTGTGCGAGGACTTTCCCGACAGAAGTGTCGGTATATGCCTTAGTTTTGATAGTTGTACCGTCTACGGAGACAGTGACGGCATGTGAACGGGTTATTGAAAGTGTCGCCGCGGTACCGTTAAAGCCTCCGAAGTTGTAATAATCCAGACCGCCAAGCGCGATTTTTTGCTCTGAGAGAATATAATCGGGGTCGCTTTGGGTTGTATAAACCCTGTAGGTATTGTCGCCATCGGTTATCATTATAACATTACGGGCATATAATGCACCCGTAAAAACAAACAGAGCAACGCAGGTAGCGGATATAGACAACAAAGAAACTGCGGTTCGTGACTGTAAACTGTTACGCGCCTTTACGGCTCTTTGAACAGCCGTTTTAATAGACGCAGATGCAAAATGAAACAAAATGAGCCTCCTGTTTTCGGTTAAAATAAAATGGATAATATTATTATATCCCCATTTTTTGTATATGTCAAATAGAGAAAACCCACCCGATTTGTGAATAATGCACAAATTGGGCGGGTGAGAGGAGTGTTACCAAATTGTAACTTTTGTCGAAAGCTAAGATGTTTTTGCAATAGTTTAAAATTTTTGTACAGTTTAACGAATCGGGTTTGTATGTTTATACAATTTTAGCATAACGGGAAAAGTAAACCCTCTATTTAGTCAAAAACTCTATCAGAGTATTGATAAGCTCGCCGATTTGACTTCTCGCAAACTGACCATCCGCGCCGGCTGAATCGCCCCGTCCGCGTATGTTTTCATGAATCAGCGATGAGAACATGAAAACGGGGGTTTCTTTCAGCTCTTTGTCTTCTTTAATTAAGCGGGTCAAAGTATGACCGTCCATTTGCGGCATTTCTATATCGCTTATAACGGCGGCAACGTCATTACCGAGGTTCGGCGAGCCTTTTTTGGATTTTATATAATCCCATGCGTCAGAACCGTTATAAAAAGGGTGGGTGTTCTTGAAGCCTACGTTTTTAAGAGCCTCGATTAAAACCTTGCACAAGAACGGGCTGTCCTCTGCGATAATTAAATGTCGGTTTAAATCAAGAGTGTGAGGGATGTCGATAGAGTCAAAGCCCTCTTGTTCAAATTCGGGGTTTAGGCTCAAGTCGCAAATAATCTTCTCAAAATCGAGAATCATGATTATCTTATCCTCAAGCTTCGCCATACCTGTAGTTATACTGTCATCGGCGTTTTTGCTCACGGCGGGGGGCTTCTCAATAGACGACCACATCAGACGCTGTATACCGAGAACCGATGAAACGTGAAAAGCAACGCTGAACTGCTCAAAATCACAGACAACGAAAAGTCCGTTTCCGTGTTCCTCCTGTAGAGGACGAGCCAACACGGCATGGAGGTCTATGACTGTGACTAACTTGTCGCGGTGCATGAAAACCCCCTCAATCGCTTCGGGAGCCGCCGGAACAGGTGTGAGCTCGGTGAACCTGATAATTTCGCTGACTTTAGCGATGTTTATCCCGAAATACTCGTCTCCTACCAAGAATTCGAGAAGCTGAAGCTCGTTCATTGAAGTGTCAAAAATTATTTCATCCATACTGCTTGCCCTTTCCTTTTGGTTTCTTCGCGAGGTGACGGATTCTTCCTCATATACCATTATACAACAAAATTTCATTAAAAGCAAGCGGAAAAATAAATTTTTTTCAAATGTAATCCTACTGAATAATTTAATATTTCTAAATAACACGTATTGACAAATACGTGTTATTATATTATAATAGAATTACGGAAAGGCGGGGTTTTAGAATGAAGTTTAGAGAGTTAGACAAAATATTAAAAGATAACGGTTGGGAGCGTGAAGTCAAAGGCACAGGCGGCTCTCATGTAATGTACAGGAAAAATGGCAAGAAAGTCCCCGTTCCGAACCATACCGGCGACATTCCCAAAGGAACACTCAGCGCGATATACAGACAGACCGGCTTGAAAGGAGGCAATTAATATGAATCACAAATATATATACCCCGCTTGTTTTTATCCCGAAGAAAACGGGCAATACTCGGTTGTTTTTAATGATTTGGGCGGGATAGCAACTTACGGTAACGATTTGCAGGATGCTTTAAACATGGCGGAGGATTTACTCTGCACATGGATTTTAGAGTGCAAAAAGGACGGCGAAGAACTCCCTGCGCCGACCGATATTCGCGATGTCGTGACTGACTGCGGAAAAGGGTTTGTAAGCTTGGTTTCGGCAGATATAAACGCTTATATTTTAAAAAATAATAAATCGGTAAAGAAAACGCTTACAATTCCTTTTTGGCTGAATGAATTAGCAGAGAAATCCGATGTCAATTATTCGCAGTTATTGCAGTCAGCATTAAAAGCACATTTACATGTTGCCGAATAGTTCAAATTTCTCTTGCATATCTTTATGTTTTATGATAGAATTATAACCAACAGCCTAAACAAGCATCATAAGGAGAGCCGAAAATGAATGTCTATTCCGACAGAATAAAAAACCTTAAACCCTCGATTATCAGAGAAATTTTTAAGTTCACCGCCGACCCGACGGTAATACCTTTCGCCGCAGGCAATCCATCACCGGAGGTCTTCCCGACGGACAAGCTCGCGAAGCTCGCCGCCGATATTTTTGCGGAAGAACCCGTGGCGGCTTTGCAGTACTCAATCTCGGAGGGTTATCCGAAGCTGCGCGAGTGGTTAAAATCCGATATGGAAGCCAAGGGCATATTCAGACCCGGCGAAGATGATTTAATCATAACAGCCGGAGCGCAACAGGTTATGGAGCTTTCAACAAAAGTAATCTGTAACGAAGGCGAAACAATCATATGCGAAAAGCCGTCCTTTATAGGCTCGCTTAACAGCTTCCGTTCTTACAATGCAAAGCTCGTCGGCGTGGATACGGATAATGAGGGCATATGTCCCGACAAGCTTGAAGCCGCATTGAAAGCTAATCCCAGAACGGCATTTATTTATATAATTCCGAATTTTCATAACCCTACGGGTCTGACCACGTCACTACAGCGCAGAAAAGACGTTCTCTCGCTTGCGTACAAATATAATGTAGTCGTGCTTGAAGACAACCCCTACGGAGACCTGAGGTTCACAGGCGTGGATATTCCCACGATTAAATCTATGGATAAAAAAGGTCATGTAATATATGCGGGTTCTTTTTCAAAGACGATTTCGCCGGGGCTTCGGGTGGGGTTCATGTGTGCGCCTGAGGGAATTGTGCAAAAAAGTGTCGCCGCGCTTCAATGCAGTACCGTACATACTAATATCTTAGCACAAATGCTCGCGTACAGATTTATTACGAGTGACGGCTTTGACGAATATCTTGAGGGACTTCGGCAGGTATATAAGCGTAAGCGAGACCTAATGCTTAACAGCCTTAAATTCAATTTCCCCGTACAGGTAAAGTTCACCGAACCGGAGGGCGGACTGTTCGTCTGGGGGACACTGCCTTTCGGGGATAGCGTAGAGTTTTCGCGAAAAGCCGTTAAGAACAAGGTCGCCATTGTTCCTGGCAACGCCTTTTCAGTCGATGAAAGTGAAAAAAGCATGTCATTTCGCATGACATACGCTACGCCCTCCGATGAACAAATAGAAAAAGGCGTAGAAATACTCAAAGAATGTTATTATAAAGTTTAGGAGACGAACGATAATGCAAAATAAAAAAGTATTCCTCAGCGGTATACAACCCACAAACATACCTCATATAGGTAACTACTTCGGAGCAGTAAAAAACTGGGTTAAGTCACAGGAGAGCGGCGAGCTTTCTTCCTTCTATTTTCTTGCTGACCTGCATGCGATTACAATAAGGCAAGACCCCAAAGCCTTTAGGGAGCAGATTTTAAGCTGTTATGCCTTGTTTTTGGCTATGGGGCTTGATGCGGAAAAGTCCGCACTCTTTGTACAGAGCCATGTCCCCGAACACTCGGAATTAGCGTGGATTTTGGGTTGCTACGCGCAGTTCGGGGAACTTTCGCGTATGACTCAGTTTAAAGAAAAAACAGTCAGTTATAAAGAGGGAGAAAGCAACATAGGTTTATTCAGTTATCCCGTGCTTCAAGCGGCTGATATTTTAATCTATCAAGCCGACTTTGTGCCTGTAGGTAAGGACCAGAAGCAACATCTTGAGTTGGCACGTAACATTGCCCAACGATTTAATAATGCACATGGCGAGACGTTTAAGCTTCCCGAACCTTACATCACCCAAAATACCGCAAAAATAATGTCCCTCTCCGAGCCGCTCAAAAAAATGTCGAAATCAGACGAAAACGCGAATGCCGCCGTGTTCATGCTCGACGACAAGGACGTTGTTATAAAAAAATTCAAACGCGCCGTCACAGACAGCGAGGCAAAAGTCGAATACCGCGAAAACGACGAAACTAAGGCGGGAATAAACAGTCTGATGTCAATCTACGCGGCGGCGGCAGACAAAAGCTTTGACGAAATTCAAAAAGAGTTCGACGGTAGAGGCTACGGCGATTTTAAAACAGCCGTAGGCGAAAGCGTCGCCGCTCTGCTTACCCCGATTCAAGAAGAATACAAAAAACTAAGAACAGACGGCGAGTACCTTGAAGCATGTATGAGAAAAGGTGCGGAAAAAGCATCTGCGGCGGCGAGACCGACACTTAACGCCGCACGGGAGAAAATCGGGTTTTTACAGGTTTAATAAAACATAATATGTAGGAGGACACCATGAAAAAAATAAGACAAGCCGTAACCTTCGGGGAGATAATGCTTCGTCTGAAATCCCCGAATTTTGAAAGGCTTTTTCAAAGCCCCGCGCTTGAGGCGACCTTCGGCGGCGGCGAAGCTAATGTAGCGGCGTCACTTTCTATGTTCGGTATTCCGGCAAGATTTGTCAGCGTTCTACCCGACAACGATATAGGGGATGCCTGTATCGGAGAACTGCGGCGTTTCGGCGTTGACACCGGTGCGGTTTTGAGAAAAAGCGGCAGGCTCGGCATATATTTTCTCGAAACAGGCTCTAATCAACGCGCCTCAAATGTTATTTATGACCGTGAGGGTTCGCTTATTTCGCAGGTTAAAACGAGTGATATAAACTGGCGTGAGGTTTTTACGGGTACAGATTGGTTTCACATCACGGGAATTACCCCTTCGCTCAGTCAAAGCGCGGCGGATGCTTCCTTAGAAGCTGTAAAAATCGCAAATGAAATGGGGCTTACGGTTTCCTGCGACTTAAATTTCCGCGCAAAACTGTGGAAATACGGCAAAGCCGCGCCTGAGGTTATGCGCGAGTTGTTTAAATACGTTCATGTCGGAATAGCCAACGAAGAGGACTGCCAAAAGTCGCTCGGAATAAAATCAGATGAAAGCGTTACAAAGGGCGAGCTTTGCACAGACGCTTACAAAAAGCTCGGCAATCAAGTAATGGCGGAGTTCCCGAATTTAAAATACATAGCAATAACCCTGCGCGAAAGTAAGAGTGCGAATATTAATAATTGGGCGGCTTGCCTAAACGACGGAAAGAATTTCTATCTAAGCAAAAAATATGAGCTCACCGATATAGTTGACCGCGTGGGTGGAGGAGATTCGTTCGGCGCGGGTTTAATCTACGGGCTTTCGGCGTATGATGAGCCGCAAAAAGCTCTCGAATTCGCTGTGGCGGCGAGTTGTCTGAAGCACACGATTCAGGGCGATATAAACCGCGTGAAAGTAGGCGAGGTTGAAAAGCTTATGGGCGGTGACGGCTCGGGACGAGTACAAAGGTAGCGTTTGTTAAGCTTTTTCTTTGCTATGGGCTTGATTTTTAATGAGTTCTATGGTAGAATAAGGAAGAGAAAAACTTTTATCATAGTCTGTGAAAACGACTATGGTTGCGGCAAAGTCGCAACTAAACTATAAACGAGGTGAAAAGGATGAACTATGAAATTAAAGACGTTTCTGCGCGTCTTAAAGCCACCCGCGAATGTTTAGACATAACTGCCCAAGCTATGTCCGAAAAAACAAAAACCCCGCTTGATGAATATATCTCTCTCGAAAACGGCGAAAAGGATTTTTCGCTGTCTTTCCTCAACGACGCCGCTCACGCGCTTGGCGTTGAGCTTATTGAACTGCTTACGGGGAGTGAGCCGCGCCTCCAAAAATACAGCGTTGTAAAAAGCGGTAAAGGTTTGCCTATTGACAGGCGAGCCGGCTTCGTCTATCAGCATATGGCTTATCTGTTTAAATCAAAGAAGGTCGAGCCTCTGCTCGTTACTGCGCCGCATTGTGAATCTGAAAAAGACTGTCCTGTCCATATGTCAAGCCACGCAGGGCAGGAGATGAACTTTATTATAAAAGGCAAGCTTAAGTTTATAATCGGAGATAAAACCGAGATTCTTGAAGAGGGCGACTGCGTGTATTTCGACAGTTCACAACCTCACGGCATGGTCGCATACGGCGGCGCGGACTGCGAATTTTTGGCTGTATTAATATAGAGGGGGAAAGACAATGCTCAAAGACTATTATAAAAATTTCATAGAAACAACCTGTGATGAAAACGGGGCTATAACCGATTTTAAAATTAAATGTCCCGATAATTTTAACTTTGCTTATGATATAATCGACAAATATGCGGAGCTTGAGCCGAACGCGCGGGCACTTGTTTATACCAACCCTAAAGGCTTCGAGCGTACTTTTACCTTCGCACAGCTGTCGGAGTATTCTACTAAAGCGGCGAACCTTTTCACTTCAAAAGGTGTAAAATACGGCGACACGGTTATGCTCGTGCTTAAAGGACATTATCAGTTTTGGCTCGCTATGCTCGGACTTGAGAAAATCGGCGCAATCGCCGTACCCGCAACGCATATGCTAACCCCTAAGGACTATATTTATCGTTTTGAACAAGCGGAAATAAAGCATATAGTCATAACCGGAGACGACCCGAAGGTAGCTCAAAATGCCGAGGATGCCGACAAAGAGTCGGGCGGCGTGCTTGTCGGAAAATTTGTAGTCGGTAACACGCAAAGAGACGGCTGGATTGACTTTGATGCCGAAATAGAGAAGCAACCCGATTTCATGAATCGCGCAAATACAAACGCCCGTGATATGCTTGTGCTTTATTTTACATCAGGTACAACAGGTTATCCGAAAATGGTTCACCACAATCATCGTTACGGCTTGGCGCATACTCAAACCGCTATGTGGCTTAACAACAGATATGACGGGCTTCATCTGACTATTGCCGACACCGGTTGGGCAAAAGCCATGTGGGGAAAGATGTACGGTCAGTTTCTTATGGGCAGCGCGGTTTTCGTATACGATTATGACAGGTTTAACCCATTAGATATGCTTAGTGTAGTCTCAAAATATAAAGTCACTTCTTTCTGTGCGCCGCCGACCATGTATAGATTTTTTATTCAGGAGGACGTAAAGAGCTTTGACCTTTCCGCGCTTGAATACTGCTGTACGGCGGGCGAAGCTCTGAATCCCGAGGTTTTTGAGCGATGGTACGAGTTCACAGGTCATAAAATGATGGAAGGCTTCGGGCAGACCGAAACAGTCATAATGGTGTCAAACCTGCCCGGTACCGAACCCAAGCCCGGTTCTATGGGAAAACCCATGCCGCTTTACGACATTAATATATATGACGAAAACGGCGAGCCTGTCCCTGTAGGTGAGGTCGGTGAAATCTGCATAAAATGCGAAAGAGGCGACGATGGGCTTTTCGGCGGCTACCACAAAAACGATGAACTGACCGACTCTGTATGGCATGATGGACTGTATCATACAGGTGATACCGCATGGAAAGACGAGGATGGCTACTTCTGGTATGTGGGCAGAAACGACGATATAATTAAGTCTTCGGGCTACCGCATAGGACCTTTCGAGGTCGAAAGCGTGCTGATGACCCACCCGCTCGTGCTTGAGTGTGCCGTGACGGGCGCGCCTGACCCCGTCCGCGGACAGGTGGTTAAAGCTACCGTGGTACTTGTCAAAGACGCTGAGGGAAGCCCCGAACTCGTGAAAGAGCTTCAAAAACACGTAACAGACAACACCGCACCCTATAAATACCCGCGTATAATCGAGTTTGTCACCGAACTGCCTAAGACAATCAGTGGGAAAATCAGACGTGTTCAGATTAGAGGGGAAGATAAGTAAAATGAACGAACACTATCTATGGCTTCTTCAAGTAATGGGCGCGGCTAACCCGCGCTCCATTCAGTTAATACGTCATTACGGCTCTCCCGAAGCGGTCTATGAAGCCTTCGGTAAGCTCGGCGGGAACGTGAAGCTTCTGAAACCCGGCGAAGCCGAGAACCTTAAAACAGCGTCTCTTGAAAAATCGCAGGAGATTATGCAAATCTGCACCGAATATAATTATCGCATACTGACACTTACGGACGACGATTATCCGACCGCACTTAAAAATATATACAATCCGCCGATTGTGCTTTTTGTTTCGGGTTCTCTGCCTGCGGATGAACAGCTCTGCATAACCGTCATCGGAACACGCGATGCGTGCGATTACAGCCTGAAAGTCACACAAAACCTCTGCCGTAAGCTCGCTAAAGCGGGCGTGACTATTGTGAGCGGTATGGCTGTAGGGATTGACAAAGCCGCCCACACCGCCGCCGTAGAGGTAAAAGGGCGTACAATCGGGACGCTTGCCTGCGGCTTTGCGGTGGATTATCCCAAGTTTTCAACACCCTTTCGCAACGAAATTATAAACTCGGGAGGTGCGGTGATTACCGAGTTATTGCCGTACAGTAGGGGCGAACGCGGTTATTTCAACGAACGTAACCGCATAATGTCGGGTCTCTCACGCGGTGTTTTAATAATCGAGGCCGCCGAAAAAAGCGGTTGTCACATAACGGCAAGCCACGCAATAAACCAAAATCGCGACCTATTTTGTATCCCGCCGTCAAATCTTTTCAGCTCTCGGTTTAGAGGCGTTATTAATTATCTGCGGGATGGTGCTGTTCCTGTTTTTGACCATAGCGACATATTAAATGAGTATTTAACCGATTATACCGATGTTGACGCTACCGATATTAAATACAGTTCGGGCGGCGGAAAAGAGACAGAGGACGGTTCGGGGCATTTTGAGAAAGATACAGGGCAGATTAATAACAACGCCGACAGAAAAAGCTTATTTAAGTCTGCGGCAGTAAAGCCGTTTAATATAGTCCCCGAAAAACCGCCGGAAGCAGACCTGTCTGCACTTGAGGGAAATGCTCTGACAATAGCCGAGCTACTAAAAGACGGCTCGAAAACCGTGGATTTTTTAGCCGAAAATTCGGCTCTGTCTGTAAACGAGCTTTCGGAATTACTGCTTGAACTCGAAATAGACGGCGTGATTGAAAGTGCGGCGGGTTCAAGCTATATACTTAAAACAAAGGACTCCATATGAATAAAATCATTGACTCACATACACACATCTACCCCGATAAAATTGCCGAAAAAGCGTCTCAAAGCATCGCCGATTTTTATGAAATGCCCGTAAAATATGACGGTACTGTCGGAAAGCTTATTGAAATCTGCCGTAGAAACAATATAGTAAATTGCGTAGCCTGTTCCGTGGCGACGAGTGCGGAAAGGGTATCTGTCATAAACGAATATTTAGCCGAGATTGTATCCGCGAGCGAGGGATTTTTCATAGGACTGTGTGCTTTGCACCCCGCTCTTAGCGAAAGCCAAATCGACAGCGAACTGTCAAAAGCAGAAGCGCGGGGGTTTAAGGGAATAAAGATTCACCCCGACTTTCAACAGTTTGAGGTAGACAGCCCAAAAGCATATAAAATATACGAACGCGCCGAGGGCAGGCTTCCAATATTATTTCACACGGGCGATAAGCGATATAACTATTCAAATCCTGCGCGGCTTGCGAGGGTTTTAAATATGTTTCCGAAGCTTATGGCTGTCGGGGCGCATTTCGGCGGTTGGTCGGAGTGGGGGGACGTTAAGTGCTTGGCGGGATTTGAAAACCTTTATGTAGATACGAGCAGTTCTCTTTATGCTATTTCGTCTGAACAAGCGCGAGAGCTTATACAAGTATTCGGTGAAGAACGTGTCATGTTCGGCACAGACTATCCCATGTGGGACGCAGACGGCGAGCTTGAATTTATTGAGAGGTTGAATTTATCGGAAGAGGCGAAAGAATCAATTCTTTATGAGAATGTAAAGAGGTTGTATTCGCTCTAATTCATAAGGAGATAATATATGTTCAACAAACTAAATATAGCAGATGAAGTTTTTCAAAGTTTCGGAAGCTTTCACCCAAATGCGCCGAACATGAAGGCTTTACCGCCGCAGAAACTTCTCAGCGACGAAGAGTTAAGCGCGAAAATAGCCGAAATTGAGCCTAAGTTGAAAAAAGGCGGGCTGATTTTGACTTTTTCGGTTATCGCGCTTTTCATTTCGTTTATTTTCGCGGGGTTGTTTATGCTGCCCTTTTTAGTATTGTCGATAATTTTCGGAATCTCCACAGCAATAAACAGGCAGAAACTGAAAGAACTCATCAGCAATAATGTAGTAAGAGGTGTTTTGACCGAAACCTTTGGAGACCTGCACTATGCACCTACTCATTATATCCCGAAAAACAGAATATTGTATACAAAGCTTATTCCAAAATGGAACAAAATAAAAGGGAGCGATTTAGTTGAAGGGGCTTACAAAGGTGTAAAATTTTCTTTTTCAGACCTTCATCTTCAACATGAAACAAGGTCGGGGAAAAACAGAAGCTGTGTTACCGTGTTTAAAGGGCAGTGGCTGATATTAGAACTCTCGCGTTCGATTCCGTGGGGACTGTCGCTTCGTGAACGCGGCTCGGATAACAAAAGAGCCAAATCAGACCTGCAAACCGAGAACATAGAGTTTAACAACAAGTTTGAAATAAAAGCGTCCGACGGACATACAGCGTTTTACGTACTCACGCCGCATTTCATGGAATATATAATGAAAGCGGACTTGAAAGCCAATGCACGAACATACATAAACATAGGCGGCAAACAAATACACATAGCCCTGCATAACGGGCGGGATTTATTTGAACCTACGGGCAGAAAGCTATTCGACATGAGCAATATAGCGGCACTGCGTATGCAGATGAGGTGGGACGTGAATTACATAACAGGCATAATTGATGAGTTTTTGCTGTGCGAGAGGTTGTTTGAGAGTCGGGGAGCGGAATAAAACTTTACAATTTGTTTACAATTAGAGCATTGAAAATTAAATAGAATTATGGTATAATGGTGAGCAGACTGTGTAAAAATAAACCATTTTCATTTTCCGAGGAGGTCTGTTATGAACAGAGTCGGAGAACGCGATATGCCCTTGCCTGTTACCGATGACGAGATTAAATCGAGAATAAACTTCTATATACCGAAAATAAAGCGAAACAATATTATTTCCGTTATCCTTATCTGCTTAGGGGTTGTTATTTTTATATTCGCATTTGTTTACGCGAATGAAAACCTATATTCCTCGCTTGAGGATACCTTAGGAATCGCGCTTATTCCGTCCGCACCCGTACTGATTGTCGGCGGCGCGTTTCTCAATTCGGCGTTCCATGATAAGAAAAGGCTCAGCTCGTATATAAGGGGCAATGTCGTAAAATGCTTCTTGGCTGAAAGGTTTGAGCTAAAGTATTATGCCTCTGCGCGGCATATTTTACCGGAAAAAATCCGATGGACAGGGCTTATTAATAACTGGAGCCGCATAGACGGCAGTGATTTGACCGAGGGCTGTTATAAAGGCGTGAAGTTTTCTTTTTCGGATATACACCTAAGCACGGGTGATGAAAAAGCATCGGTTACGCTGTTTAAAGGGCAGTGGCTGATTTTAGAGCTTAATAACGAGATTCCGTGGGGGGTGAAGCTTCGCGAACGCGGTATTGACAACAAGTTAGCTAAATCAGACGTAGAAACCGAGAATATCGAGTTTAATAAAAAATTTGAAATAAAATCGAGCGACCCGCATACAGCGTTTTATATACTGACCCCGCATTTCATGGAATACATATTGAAAGCGGATAAACGCGCCCAAGCACGGACTTATATCAGCATTGACGGGACTCAAATACACGTAGCCTTGCATAGCGGGCGGGATTTATTTGAACCCGGCGAAAAAGGAATGTTCGATATAAAAAATATTGACGCTCTGCGAATGCAGGTAAAATGGGACATAAATTACATAACCGGCGTAATTGACGCATTTTTGGAGAGTGAAAAATTCTTCGGCGTTTCGGAATTAAACCAAAAATAATATTGTAACAGGGAGGAAAAAAGAAAATGTCTGAATTAATTATCGGAATCATCGCGGTTGTCTTAATTTTTTGCATAGGCTTCTTAGTATGGTGGGTCAAAACAAGCAACAATTTTCATCGCATGGATATTAAAATCAAGGAGGCTCTTTCGGGGATTGAGGTCGCGCTGACCAACCGCTTCGACAAGCTTACAAAGCTTTTTGACGTAGCTAAGGGCTTTGCGAAACATGAGAAAGAAACTTTTTCGCAGGTCATAGCCCTCAGAAAAGGCATGAACGTCAATGAATTGAATCAGGCTAATGCGCAGTGCGACAGTCTTATGGCTCGTATTAACGCAGTCGCGGAAGGCTATCCGGAACTGCGTTCGGCTGAAATGTTCACAGAGCTTCAAAAAGGCATACGCGAAGCAGAAGCGCATCTGCAAGCCGCCCGCCGCCTTTATAACAGTAACGTCACGGTATACAATACTGCAATTGCGGTCTTCCCCTCAAGCATAGTGGCAAACTCAAAGCATCTGCAAAAAGCAGACTTCTTTCAGGCAGAAGAAGCCAAAAAGGCAGATGTCAACTTAAAGTTTTAAGGAACAATACATACCGCTGAGGACGGAACAGGCGACCGTCGCCCATCGTGTAAACGATGATTGGAGATGTGGGTAAGTGGGTCACGCCACCTCGGTATGTATAAGCCGCCCTTTCGAGGGCGGCTTTATAAATTCACAAAAGGTTATTTCAAACACCCCTTGACAATGCACACGTTTTACTGTATAATTAAATACACAGCACGAAGTTAAGAAAGGGGTGTTTATAATGGAATCAACATCAACAAATATAACTATACGCATAGATAAAGAAACTAAACGGAATTTTGAGAACTTTTGCGATAATGTAGGCATTAATCTGACAACCGCTTTTAACATGTTTGTTAAAGCGACACTGCGGACACGCGAATTACCATTTGCGGTTACTGATATTGATACCCGTAAAAAAGAAGCGAGAAAGCTGTTTTTAAAAAATGTAGAAGATATGCAGCAGCAATCTATTATTAACGGAACAAGCGACATGACTATGGACGAAATAGACGATATAATCGCAGAAGTCCGAAAAGATAAGCGCGGTGAAATATGATTTGTAAGGTTGTTATAGATACAAATGTTTTTAATTTCAATTTATAGAAATGCTCGAAGATTAGGGGCGGCTTTATAAATCTCAAAAAACATTATAAAAACTCACTCTCTGTCGTTCTTCGTACTGCTTTAGCAGTGCCGAGGCGACATAACATTCCGTCAAAAGCTCGCCTTCTTTTTGAGAGATGCCGCTTTTGCGCGGTTCGGCGGAGTTAATACTTTCAGCGGAGTTAATACTTTCGGCGGAGTTAATACTTTCGGCGGGTTTAAGACTTTCAGCGGAATCAAGACTTTCGGCGGCAAGCGACACGATTCGCGCTATGACCGCCGTTATTTCCGATATTTCGCCCCTGTTGATGATGAAACAGCCGCGCCTCTTAAAATCCGTCCATATTTCTTCCGCCTTGAGTGCGGCGTTCAGCGCGTTCTCGCGTTCGCCGTTTTCAATACTCACGGCGACAAGCTCCACCTCGTTCATCATAAGTGCGGTTCGCCCTACTATATATAAGTAGCTCCCCACCGTCAGACAGCAGAGCGAAGCAAAAATGAGTATGCAAAAAACCACCCGCTTCATTTTTCTGTCCCCTTCTCTACAATATAATAATTCCCTTTTTCATCTGCGGCGAGTAAAAAGACCCGCGAAAGAGGGATATTTTTTTGCAAAAGAGCTTTCTTAAGCCACCGCTCGTCTAACCCGATTTCTTTAAGCGCGTTCTTGTCCGTTACGCCGTCACTGACCGCGAGAACCGGAGGATTTTCAGAGGTCTGCAATATATTGATTTTTCCTGTGTTTTCTACTACAGCATATTGTATTTTCGATATATCGAAAACCCCTGCGTCCCGCGCCGCTTCCGCAAGGTCGTGTATAGTATAACGCAGTCTTTTCATCTCGCGCTGATTTATTATACCGTCCTTTACGATAACGCAGGGATTGCCCGTCACTACCCGCCTGAACTTGTCCGACTTTAAAGAAAGGCTCGTAATAAATACATCAAGGCAGACAATAGCCAAAATCGGAATCACCCCCGCGAGCATGGGTAAATCGGGATTTTCGAGTGCGAGGGTGGCGATATTCGAGATTAAAATAGCGGTGACAAGCTCCGACGGCTGAAGCTCGCCGAGCTGTTTTTTCCCCATTAGGCGGATTGAAAATATTATGAGAATATATGAAAGGACTGTGCGAATAAGAATCACCGGCATGAACTTAGCGTACCCGAAACTAAGGAAGATATACTATATAATAATAAATCAACTCACTTTATTAATTTCACTGCGACTACGGAAATATCGTCCTCCCGTTCCTGCGCTGAGGAGTATTTCGCCGCCGTGGCTATCGTTTGGGCGAAGCCGTTCATGTCGTCTTTGTTCCATTCGTTTTTACGAAGTTCCTGCTCAAGCCAGCGTTCCGACAGTTCCGCGCCGTCGCTCGCCATTATAATAAGGTCGCGGTTTCCTATAGTAAAGGTCTGCCGCTCATAAACGGGGCGATGATTTATTCCGACGGGCAGACCCTTTCCCCCCGCTTTTACTACCCGGCGGTTACAGCTTATATAGGTAGGCGCACTGCCCGCTTTATACAATTCCACGTTACCGCTGAACAGGTCGATTTTGCATATATCGAGGGTGGCGAAACTTTCATCTGCTGATTTTACGAGCAGAGAGTTATTTATTATCTCTATTGCGGCTGTAATATCGACACCCGCGCGGAGCAGTTTTATGAGCATACCGCAGGCGAACGCGGAGTCAATTCTGGCGCGTCCGCCGCTCCCCATACCGTCCGAGAGAATAATATAGGCGAACCCTTTTTTATCCGTAAAGCTGTCGAAATAGTCGCCGCAGTTTTTCTCTTTTCCGCGGCTGACCTGATAAACGCCGCACTCGACGGCAAAAGCCGCCCTGTCGAACATGGTCATGAGAAATTCGCCGTTAGAATGAATTATTTCCGGCAGGTCAAATTCACGGTGCATAGCCGTACAGAGCAGGTCGCAAAGCTTGTCCGGACTGCACTTTAATTTACCTCTGCCGTAGGCTTCTACGGTCATTCGCCCTTCATTAAGGCTCACCGCCGCTATAGGCTCGAAAATACCGCGTTCAAAAAGTATGTTCTCGACCGTAAAAGCAAGCCCGCGGTCAAACCCCGACGATGAGCCGAACTCGCCCGACATTCCGAGCATCATGGTCCGGGTCGCGGATATTTGCGAAAGCAGAATGGTTCTCATCTGGGCTATTTTTCGGTTCGCTGTGTTTATAGCCGTAAACTCGCGGTACTGCGCGTTTAGCGCGACAGACAGCTGTTCCCGCTTTGGGCAACGGTAGGCTAAAGGACCGTAAAAATGCTCGGACTTAATTATCTTCCCTTTTTTAAGCAGGCTCGAAATATCGCCCATAACACGCAGTGTATCATTGTATTCATCGCCCCAGCAGGTCATGTTATGGCGGCAACGGCGGCAGACCTCGCCGCACGCAGTATTATAAACCCATGAAATATCCCTGCTCCCCGCCCGCTCTAAGATTTCGGCAGTTTTTTCTATTGCACCCTGTACATCGCCCATAGCCTCGCCCGTGAGCCGTAACCGCCGCGCAAAAATCTCCGAGACATTTGCGCCGCTCTTAGGGACGGCTTCACGCTTAAATCTGCGGCAGAGAAAATCGACGGGAACGAAAAGAAAGACGAGTCCGCCCGCTATGACAGAATTAATCTCCGCGAAAGTATAACCTGCGATTCCCGAAAAAGCGGCGACCAACCCGATACTTAATATATAACCCGCCATATGGGCATGTTTTCTGTACCCCCCTTTTCGCGAAAAAACAGAGCAACCCATACCCGCCACGCAGATAGTCAGCCCCGCCGCCGCATATTCGGGGGCGGCTGTAATGATTCCGAACGCGCCGAGAGCCCCGCAGACCGCGCCGCCCGTATACTTGAATCGGTAGGAAAACACGGCAGTAAAAACAGACGCAGTCAGTACACCTATATTTAGCATACTAAATTCAAAGCTCGAAAGCGCGGCAATAACAAGCGAATATGTATAGCCGAGTGCGGCAGACGCCGACGGCGGAAGCTCCGAAAGCGGCAGACCCGATAATATAAGTGTCCGAACCTTCGCGGCGGCGAGTATTCCGAACCCTATAACAAGCGCGAATACAGGCACATTCGGCAGAAAATCCACGCCGCCGCCAAGCAGAAGAGCGCTCGTAAAATAGCCGAGAGCCGCAATAACAGCCGTGGCGGCGGGAAATTTCATACCCGCGAAAAATCTGAACGCCGTGACAAAAGCCATAGTAAGAATAAGGCTCAAATTCTCCGCGAAGCCGCTGAATCCGCCGCGCAGTAAAAAGCCCGTGAACGCCCCCGCGAGGGTATAAAGGCAGTCGAACCCCGACAAGCCGCCGAGAAAAATTATGGGGTAGGGCGACGCCTGCCCGAAGAGCGAGGTGAGACTTAAAAGCAGACCCGCCGCCGCTATGGCGGGGATTCTGTAAAGCTCGTCCCGCCCTTCGGGTAAAAATTTTTTGATGCTGTGAATTTTTTCCGTAATTTTCATTTTTTACTTCCCTTTCTTTCATTAAATAATGTATAATAATAATTGCTTTTTTTAAATTTTTATGTTATAATAATGTATGAACGATATAAAACGGCAAGGGGGTGACGAAATGGCTTATGACACTAAGGTGCTGCTTGCTTCGCTCGCGAACAATATATTAAAATCCGAAACCGTAAAAGAAGCCTATACGGTAATAATGGAGATAGCTAATGTCGAGGGCTTAAATATTCAGCCCTATGACGAGGCAATGGAAAAATTAGAAGAATTAAGAAAATAATGTTATGCGGCGCGATGTGGACATCGCGCCCTACATTATGAACATCATGACATCGCGGCGGGCGGTATTTCAATTATAAACCAAAAAATTTGCAAAATTTGCCGAAAGGAAAAGAGCGGTAAAAATAAATAAATTAAACCAATTTGTAAATCATAATGGCATAGTGCGTTTTTTAAAAACAAAAAATTTTAAAAAAGCTGAAACTTTTTTCTGCCGCCGCTTGACTACCTAAATGTGAGCGGTCAAAAAGCGAACTTCCCGATACGGCGGCAGAGCTTAAAAAACGCTGAAAGAATGTCCGAATAAATGTCAATCGGACCCCGCAATGCTCATAGAGAACGGATTTGTGAAAATAATCTGAAAATATTTTGAAAATCTGTTTAATTTGACTATTGATTCTTTTGGCGGTATAGGTTATAATGCTATAAGGGAAGAATATCCTGACAAATTTGCTGTTTATTTGCTTTTTTAAGGAATTCGACCGATTAACGATTCAAAATTTATGGAGGAAAACAATTATGAAAACAAGAAAAATTCTTGCAGTTATCTTAGCCGTCGTAATGCTCGCAGGCTTTTCAGTAACAGCAAGCGCAAGCAACTGGTGGATGTGGGACCAAACATGGGGAACTCCCGGTTCCTTCGTTGACGATTATGGTCGCGTATTCTTCTGGGGACGTAACCCCGACAGCGGCTTCCCGTGGTGGGAATTCGGTAATACTGCAATAATGGAAATTGACTTTACGCTCAGCGGAACCATTAACTCTAACGCAATAATCAGCCAGGGTGGACTTATATTCGTACCCGGTGTTGCGATAGGCGAAACAATGACCTTAATGGGTGTTGATGCAAACGGTAATCCCGTAAACCTTACCGGTTACGGCGGTTCGATTGAAGGTAAAGTTCGCGATATTACCATGAACGGTGTTCGCGGATTTAACGTAGCTCCCGGAAGTGGCGGGGGGTCTTGGGAGACAGAGAGAACGAGACTCGAAGAAATCCTTGCTGCTGAAGACGTAATTGACGGCATAGCAGCTATTAACAGCAACGGTACAAGCGGTATAACTCTTAAAGAAGTACTCGCAGGCGACTATGTTGCGACTCCCGCAAGCTTAGATGCTTCCGGAAATGACGTTTTATACTCGGGCAAAGGTACTCTCTGGGTAGGTACCGGTACTGAAGGCGCTAACCAAGTACGCTACGGCGCAATCGGAACCAGAACATTCAGAATCACTTTAAGATACGACGGCGGTGATATGGACCGTTTACAAGACGCTCTCAATCAAATAGCAGAACCCGGTAGCGAACTCACCGGATTCATGGTTCAAACAGCTGTAATGGCTAACACCGGTATTCCTTGGGAAGGCATCGGTCCGAGCAACACAGGTATGTGGATTGCTCAGAATCAAGGTAGAATTCAGTGGGCTACCAACTGGGGAACTAATGCAAGAATAGGCGCGAAAGACGCTACTGTAACATTCGTACCTTGGGCATCGACTTTACCGGCAGGAAACTCCGGAGCATGGGGTCTTAACACTCCTTTCACAGCTCAGGAAATGAGAGAAATCTCGGCAGCCGCTCGCGATTACGGCGCGCCCCTCAGAGTTACAGCTAAGTTAAGAACTTACAATGCTGCAGGTACTGCATTCAGACTTCGTTTAGACCAAGTATACGGCAAGAATGTCGATATCTTAGACTATAACATCAGCTACAACAACCAGTTAGTCTGGATGGTAGGCGGAAACTTTGACGCACTCATATTCGATATTCCCGCAAACTTACTCGTTGATTCAGCTTTCGACTGGAACCTCGCATCGCTCGCTATTTACCACATGGCACCTGTAGGCATGGGCGGCGGTTCTTGGGAAACTCCGACTTGGTCACTCCTCAAAGACAACGCAGGTCTCGACCAACGCGCAGCAGTCTTAGGTTGGGAATTTGAATCCATGATTGAAGGCGGACGTGACGGTTGGGAAATTAACCCGACTTACCTCATGGGCGACCTTAACTTCGACGGCAGACTCAGCGCAATCGACGCTCTCATGGCTCTCCAGATTTCGAGCGGACTTCTCCCTGCATCTGAAGTAGATATCATCGTTGGCGACTTAAACGGCGACGGCAAAATCACAGCATCAGACGCACTCGCTATCCTCGAATTAGTTGTATTAGCATAAAAGATTGACTAACAGATAATTCGCACGGGTAAATCAAAAAATACTAACAAAATCAAGTCAGTTCGGTACCCGCGAGTACCGTGGGTACCGGGGCTGACAATATGGAGGAATATAACATTATGAAAAAAATCTTAAAATTGGCAGTGCTTCTCGTTGCTTTCTCAGTATTTGCAATTAGCGCTTCCGCTTTCACAGTATCTGACAACGGTTCTCCCGATGCACAGGGCGGAACATTCGCAGTAAACGTACTCGCTTCAGCGGGTGGCGAACAAGCAGGTTCATTCACATTTGACGCAAACGGCGCAACATTCATCAGCATTGCATACGGAACAGGCGTTATAGGTCAAGAGCATGAAGGCAAAGTTAGTCTTATCAGCTTAGACTCTGCGGCAGGTTCTGTACTGG
This sequence comes from Oscillospiraceae bacterium, assembly GCA_009778065.1. Classification (GTDB taxonomy): domain Bacteria; phylum Bacillota; class Clostridia; order Oscillospirales; family Ruminococcaceae; genus Ruminiclostridium_E. The sequence continues at coordinate 109,445 of WRKM01000001.1, read as the reverse complement.
CTACACTTAATTTCTCAGTAACAGCTGATACTTTCAGCGTATCTGTAACAGGCGTTGACGAATATGCAGGAATCACCGGCTCAGCAAGCGGCGCGCTTCCCGTGGCTCCTCCTCCGCCTCCTCCTCCTGCTCCTACTCCTGACCCCGTTCCCGTAGCTCCCGATGCAGGCGGTGACGTAAACGAAAAGACAGGCGTAGCTCTTGCAATCGTTCCTGTTTTAGTAGCGGCAGCAGCAACAGTAGTATCTCGCAAAAGAAAATAATAAATCTTGAATCCCCCCGGAATAAGATTAATTTTGGAAAAACCCCGTGGTATAACGCCACAGGGGTTTTTTCCGTTTCGAACGTAGGGGACGCCGCCTAATATTCACATCGAACGTAGGGGACGCCGCCTAATATTCACATCGAACGTAGGGGACGCCGCCCACGGCGTCCCGAAAAAACAATTCGCCCGTAACGTAAAACGGGACGCCGTGGGCGGCGTCCCCTACATTTTTAAAATTTAAAAATTCTAAAAATTACATATAATAATATAATCCTGCCGGAGAACAATAAAATCGGCGGGATTTTTTCTGCCCTCATAACCAATCTTTCTTGTGAAAATATAGGAAAAAAAGCCGAGATTGGTTTTTAAGTAAAAATTGAATGAAAGGTGCGGGTTAAAACGATATGAAGAAGTTTGCTATAGGCATATTCGCGGCAATATTCGCTATTGCCTCATCCGTAGGCGCGTCTGCCGGAGGAGAGCATGATATAAACGGGAAAACCGCTACACTCACAGAGAATGGTGCGGGACACGGCACACTCACAGAGAATGGCGCGGGACACGGCACACTCACAGAGCAGGGTACGGGACGACACGGTACACTCACAGAGAATGGCACAGGACATGAAATATTAAATGAGTATGATAGACGGTACGGTGTCCTCATACCGAAGCAAGAAGCGGACGAAATAATGGGGATAGGCGCGGTTAATGATATAGTAGGCGGTCTCGCTGACGGAACAAAAGAAATCGTAGGCGGTCTCGCTGACGGCACAAAAGAAATCGTAGACGGTCTCGCTGAAGGCACAAAAGATATAGTAGGCGGTATAACAGACAGCGTAGATAATATGGGAAACGGAACCTACTATGCAAGCGGGTATAACCGTAATCACGCTATTAATAATAACACGACGACCACTCGCGTAAACAATAACCGTAATAACAACACAGTCAATCACGAAAACGACAACACTCATGTTAATGATAACAACACGACCAATCATGTAAACGACAACACTCACGCCAATAACAACACGACCAATCATGTAAACGACAACACTCACATCAATAATAACGCGGCAAATCATGTAAACGACAACACCAATAATAACATTCACGCTAATAATAACAACAACACGACCAATCATGTAAACGACAACACTCACGCTAATAATAATAACACGACCAATCATGTAAACGACAACACTCATGCCAATAACAACACGACCAATCATGTAAACGACAACACCAATAATAACATTCACGCTAATAATAACAACACGACCAATCACATCAATAACACGGGCAACACGGGTAACGCAGGAACGGGCGAACACGCCCGCGGAACAAACGAGCGTAACCCCGGAACAGGTATAGATTTCGGATTGCTCGAACTTGCGACAATAGGAACCACCATGCTCGGAACAGCCGCATTAGCGGGGAGCAGAAAGCGTCGTTAACGGTATCGTAGGGGACGCCGCCCACGGCGTACCGAAAATAATTCACCCACGGCGTAAAAACGGGACGCCGTGGGCGGCGTCCCCTACATTTATTATGAATCGCGGCGGGTCGCCATAATCACGCCGGGTATTTTTTTCAGTTTTGCGAGTATGTTGTTCAGTTGTTCGACGCCTTCTATTTCGAGTGCGACGTCTATACAGGCGTTTCCGTTTTTGAGTTTTCTGCCTGTGAACTCGCTGATAGACAGGCGGTTGTGGGATATGACGTTGGTAACATCGGCGATTAGAGCGGTTCTGTCTTCGGCGATTAGCTCGATTGCGGCGCGGTAATATACATCGCCCGTATTTATCCATTCGACTTTTATGAGCCGTTCGGGACTTTTTTCGATTATGTCTGTTACGTTTACACAGTCTTTTTTATGAACCGAGACGCCGTAGCCGCGGGTGATAAAGCCTAAGATTTCATCACCGGGGAGCGGCGCGCAACAGTTCGCGAAACGTATTAGGCAGTTTTCCATGCCGTCTACCAAAACGCCTTTAGACTGCCTTTTGGCAATTGTTCGGTTTATTTCTTCATAGGACAAGCCCGCACGCTCGCTGTCGGTGTTTCGGGTAGTATAAAATTCTTTTACCCTATGCACTACGCGGGTGAGCTGTAAGCCGCCATAACCAATAGCCGCATAGAAATCGTCTGTATTATCGTAGCGCAGACCCTTAGCCGCTTCAAGAAGCAGTTCGTCCTCAAAAGGCAGGCTGTTACGCTTCAGTTCGCGTTCCAACATGCTTTTTCCCTCTTTTATATTTTCGGGACGACGCTCTTTTTTAAACCATGCGCGGATTTTGAGTTTCGCTTGATTCGTCTTTACTGTGTCAAGCCAGTTTCTGTTCGGTCCGTATGCGGCTGAGTTGGTGGTCATTATTTCTACGATGTTTCCTGTCTCAAGCTTGTAGTCAAAGCTGACCATGCGACCGCCCACCTTCGCGCCTGTCATTTTGTTTCCGACTTGACTGTGTATGGCGTAGGCGAAATCTATGACGTTCGCGCCGAGCGGCAGGGTGATTATATCGCCTTTCGGGGTAAATACATAGACGTCTTCGGTGGCTAAGTCGGTTTTTATGGATTCTGTTATCTGTACGACGTTTTCGGCTTCCTGCTGTTGGTCTAAGATATGGCGAATCCATTCCAGACGGCTGGTGTCGGATGCTTTAGTTTTTTGTTTTCCGAGACCTGCCTTATATTTCCAATGCGCGGCGATGCCGTATTCGGCGGTACTGTGCATGTCTTGTGTACGGATTTGTACCTCGAAGGGAATACTCTCTCTGCTCATGACGGTGGTGTGAAGCGACTGGTAGCGGTTGGGTTTCGGGGTGGCTATATAGTCTTTAAAACGAAAGGGGATGGGTCTGAACATATCGTGTATAATGCCGAGAATATTATAACACTCTATGACCGACTGTACTATAATACGAACCGCGTATATATCATAAATCTCATCGAACTCTTTACCGCCTACGATGACTTTTTTATATATACTGTAGACGCCTTTGACCCGCCCTTCAATATACGGGGTGGGCGACATATTACCTATACGTTCGAGAATCTGCGCTTTTTTATTCTCGATGAAAAAATTCCGCTCTTCTTCGCGGTATTTTATCTGTTCTTCGATAGCCTTAAAACCGAAGGGGTCGAGGTAGCGCAGGGACAGGTCTTCCATCTCCTCTTTGACGCTGTTCATGCCGAGCCTGTGTGCTATAGGCGCGTAAAAGCTCATGGTTTCGAGGGCGTTTTCCCGCTGTTTGTCGGGGGGGCGGGCGGCGAGTGTCCGCATGTTGTGCAGTCTGTCGGCGAGTTTTATAAGTATGACCCGCACGTCCTTTGCCATTGCCATGAGGATTTTACGTATATTTTCGGCGTGCTGTTCTTCTTTGGTCGTGTCTAAGGGTACAAGTCCGATTTTGGTCACGCCGTCTACCATATGGGCTACGTCTTTCCCGAACTGTTTTTCGAGCGTGGAGAGCGAAATTTTAGTGTCCTCTACTACATCGTGTAAAAGCGCGGCGACAATAGTATCGGTATCCATATTGAACCCGAGCAGGATATTCGCCACCGATAGAGGGTGAGATATAAAAGGTTCGCCCGAACTGCGGGTCTGACCCTCATGCGCGGTGTTCGCAATGGTATAAGCCGCCATGATTTTTTCTAAATCGAAATTAAGCTTTCCCTCTGAGGTAATTCGCTCAATAAGGGAGTCTATAGTACAGCCAATCATACTTTGCCCTCCATAAGACCGCGCATTTCAGCGAGAACACGCGAGTTGCTTAAATCTGCTTTTGCCGCATCGGGTATGAGCCTTAGCTTTTTATTTATTATATCATGTTCTATTAATCCGAGTTCCGAAAGCGCGTCTAAGACGACCCTGAATTTACAATAATTCAGACCTTTTGCCGCCGCTTCGGTATATATACGGTCGATATATACTCCGTTTCCGCCGCCGTTTCCTATAGCGGAATACAGGCGCAGAATATCATAAATAATTTTTATATCGCTTTTTTCGGGTAAAGCGCGGCAGGCTAAGGAGGGGTCAATTTCCTCGCCGCGTTTTAGGCTCTCGTAGGCGCGGAGAGCCGCGAAATACCGCTCCTGTTCAAACCGCGAAGGGCGGCAGTCTTTAAGACGCGCCGAAACGCTCCGTACCGAGTTGTATTCATTTATTTCGAGGGTAACTAAAACATCAACGCTCTGCCCAACGTCAAAAGCAAAGTCGCTATAGGTAGAGGTGAAATGAAGTATTTTTTGAACACCGCCGCCTTCGAGCCTGACGTTAAAGGAAAGAAATTTACCCTCTTTTAGGGGTTTTTTAGAGAGGATTACGCAGTTTTGGATTAAAAACAGCGGTATGGGATTACCCTCGCCGAAGGGCATAAGCGAGGCTAAGCTCTCCACGTTTTCAAGGCTCAAATCAGCCGAAACGAGCGACTTGTCTATATAAAAAACATCGAAGGGCATTTGCGGATAATGAAGCTTGCTGTATGCTTTTACTTCGCGGATTATGTCGTCTGCGTTTTCGCTTTTTGCGGAAAGCCCCGCCGCCTTTACGTGACCGCCGAATCTTTCAAGATAGGGCGAGCAGTGTTCGAGAAGCGGCATAAGCGAAAACCCGTCAACACTTCTCGCGCTTCCGCGCAGGTTAACGCCGTCGTCGGAGAGTATTATATTCGGTTTACCCCATTTGGATAAAACGCGGGTACTGACGATACCTATAACGCCATGATGCCAGCCTTTACCGACAAGAACCATGACCCGTTCGCTGAGAAGTGCGGGGTTTTGCGCTACCATAATGTCGATTTGTTCCATTATTTCATTTTCGACATTCCGACGATGATTATTAAGCTCTAAGAGTTCCGCGCTTCGCAGGTCGGCAAGCTCTTCATTTTCCGTGAGAAGGAGTTCGGCGGCTTTATCGGCGTGTGCGAAACGACCCGCCGCGTTGATTCGCGGACAGACGGTAAACGAAAGAGAGCTTGCGGTAGGTCTGTCGTCGTTCTCTTCAAGTGAAAATCCGCTTTGGCGAAAAAGTTTGTATAAACCTATGTTTTCGGTATAGGGTATGACATTGAGACCATGCTTTACTATTATACGGTTTTCACCGAGAAGCGGTACAACATCGCCGACAGTACCGACCGCCGCCAGGTCAGCATATTGTTCCAGCACGCCCTCTATATCGCCCTCTAAAGCCATTATCAGTTTTAAAACCACGCCGCACCCGGCAAGCTCTTTAAACGGAGAAGCGTCGTCGGGGCGTTTGGGGTTAATGATTGCATCAGCACGGGGCATCAGTTCGTGAACGGTATGGTGGTCGGTGATGATTAGTTTTATGCCTTTTTCTTTTATATAGTCTGCTTCTTCTACACAGCTTATACCGTTGTCTACTGTAATAATGAGCTTTACGCCTTTTTCAAAAAGACTGTCAACCGCATCGTTATTCAAGCCGTACCCTTCATCGCGTGACGGGATATAACGCAACGGTTCACCGCCCTGCGCCGCGAGATAGCGGCATAAAATGACCGTACCGATTACTCCGTCGCAGTCGTAGTCGCCGAAAACGGCGATTTTCTCCCCCTCGTATAATGCGGATTTTATTATCTCTACGGCTTTTTCCATGTCCGCCATTAACAGCGGCTCGGAAATCTCACCGTCTTTTATGTCTATACCTCTTATGGCTGTGACCTGCGAGGCGAGCGAGGCGGATGAATTCGGCGCGGCGGTCGAATCGCTTTGGTCGGTTATGTAGGGTCTGATGTTCCAGCGTTTCATAAGAGAGGGTTCCTTTCGGTTTTTAAAGGTGGGGTTTTTACAATTATACCATATAACGAGGGGAAAGTAAAGAGGCGGGGGAACCCCGGAACAGTTTATTTTGTTTAAATTCCATAAATACTACATAAAAAACGGGGGTGTGATGTAAAATATCACACCCCGTTTTATTTGTCAGGACTATTTCTTCTTTTTAACGATGATTCCTATAATTGCAATGAGGACAAACAAGCCGCCGACAATCAATAATACTGTAGAAAGGACGCCGGAGGAGCCTTCATTACTGTCACTGCCCGCATCAGCTGTGGGAGCGGGAGCTACGGCTTCGGGAGTTTCGGCTACTGGAGCTTCTGCGGCGGGAGTTTCCGCGGCGGGAATGGGTTCGTCATTGTTTTCGTCGTTACCGCTTTCATCGGAAGCAGGCTCTTCTTCGCCGTCTTCAGGCGGGATGTATAGCGGAGGGTCTAAGTTATCCTTGTCGATGATGAGGAAAGACGCACCACCCGAAATCATCATACCCATTGAGCCGCCCTCGAATCTTTCGCCTATGTGCATGGCTTGGATTATAGGGTCTTCGGAGAGTCTGTAAACTTCAACTTTTTCGCCGTCTTCGCCATCGGGATAATGTTCAATGATGACCTCTAAAATGTAAAAGTCGGCTAAATCATTGTCATGAGTCTGAATTCTCATGGCGTGTTTGTGGTCTGCCGCTTGGCGTATAAACTCTGCGGGAATCATGCCCGATGTGGGTTGGTTGTCATCGGGGAGCCTGTCGTTGTAGTAGGTTACTTGTGCGACTAAACCGTCTAAGCGGTCATAGCCCGTAAAACGCACACGCTTAAAGTCTGCTGTTTCATCGCCCCACGTAAGGATTTTATGCTTCGCGCCGCCGAAAAGGGCGTGCCTTGCGTCAACCACGCTGATAAAGCGGTAAAAGCCCTCGTCTGCTCTGCCGAACTTCTCCTCAACTTCGTCGAGAAGTGTTTCAAGTATAAAGTCTATGCCGCTGTGGTCTCCTGCTCTGTCGTGGAGCTGAAGCCATTTTGAGTTATCCCACGCGGAAGAGTCCGCAAGAATCTCGGCTCGCTCCGCTTCTACTCTCGCTATTGCTTCTTCTTCGTTAAAGTCCGCCGCACCGGCGAATATGCTGAAGCTTGCAACAAGCGAAAGTGCGATTAACGCTACGGTAAATTTTTTTAATTTCATGTTTTCCTCCTGCTTTTAAAAATTGATTATATTAAGAATAACACAGAAATGTGTTTCTGTCAATAATCTATTAGTCTAAAGCGTAGGTTGCTCATCGGATGCCGCTGTTTCTTCTCCGAGAAACTTAGGTAAATCCATACCCGCCTGTTTAAACACATCGCCGAGCGGCGGAACGGATTTCATCAGACCGCTGAGAAAATCAGAGGTGGCGGTTTTTCCGTCCGCATTACCCGAACCTGAATCCCAGACCGTGACTTTATCAATCTTAATATTCTTAATCGCTTCAACCTGAATCCTCGTAAGTTCTTCAAGCTTATCGGCAATCAGCAGTTTAACCGCGCTGTCTGCGTTTCCGCCTGCCGCGTCTACGAGTTCTCTTATACCGTCGGCTTGCTTGACTAATATTTCTTTCGCGCCGCGTGCCTGTGCGTCAAGTTTTGCGAAAATAGCGTCAGCTTCACCCTTGGCGTGTCGGCGGGTGACCTCTGCTTGTGCCTCGGCGTCTATTTCTGCCTGTTTCTTTTGAATTTCGGCTTTTACGACTACATCTGCCTGCTGTGTGGCACGTTCAAGCTCGGCTCTGATTAACTCGGCTTTTCGCTGTGCCTCGTATGCCTCTTCTTTTGCTTTAGCCGCCTGGACTGCTTCTGCCGCCATAGCGAGTTTTAGGGCTTCGGCTTCTCTTTCGCGCCTATTTGATTCTGATTTCGCTACCTCGATTTTAGCGTTGTTTTCACCTTGAACCGCCACGGCGTTTGCTGCCGCGACTTCTATACGCTGTTCGCGCTGGGCTTGCGCCTGACCGATTTCACCGTCTCTGTCCCGTTCGGCGATGGCTATTTTGGCGTCGTTTTGTGCTTTTGCACGAGCCTCGGCTTCGCGTTGTTCCTTACTCGCTTCTGAACGCGCTATTTCTACCAGAGCATCGTTTTCACCCTGCACAGCTGTAGCGTTTGCCGCCGCTACTTGAATACGCTGGTCGCGTTGTGCGTTTGCCTGACCGATTTCACCGTCTCTGTCTTTTTCCGCTACGGATTTTTTAGCGTCGTTTATTGCTTTCGCCGCCGCTTCTTTTCCGAGAGCCTCGATATAACCCGACTCATCGTTTATGTCGGTGACGTTTACGTTAATAAGCCTTAAACCTATTTTCTTGAGCTCTATTTCCACGTTGTTTGAAACCGCAAGCAAGAACTTATCACGGTCGGTATTAATTTCCTCTATTTCCATTGTCGCGATAACTAAACGAAGCTGACCGAGGATAATATCCTTAGACAGGTCTTGAATTTCATTGAGACGCAGACCGAGCAGTCTTTCTGCGGCGTTTTGCATTACACCCGCTTCTGTCGAAATACCCACCATGAAGCGTGAAGGTACGTCAACGCGGATATTCTGCTTTGAAAGCGCGCTTCTTAAATCCACATTAATGGACATAGGGGTTAAGTCCATGTATTGATACGACTGGAAAATAGGCACGATAAAAGCCGCACCGCCGTGGATACACTTAGAGCTTCGCGCCTGTCCGCTTTTGTCGGCGCGGAGTTTTCCGTAGACCACGAGAATTTTGTCAGACGGACATTTTCTGTAACGCGACAGAATACCCATAAACAGGGCAAAACCGATAATGCTGAGAACTGTGATTAAAATAATGAGATTAGGGTCCATGAGTTCCTCCTGATAGTTTATAGTTGTTAGTTAATACTTTACGGGGTCGATGTGTGTGCGGACACATTATATAATTTTTTCTACCACTAAAATATTACCGCTTATTATGTCCGTAACTCTGATGGGGGTGTTTGTCGGGAGAGGACCGCTCTCACTGACAGCCTCACACTCAAACATACGTTCCGCCATTTGCACATTGACCTTTCCGCGTTTTGACTTATCCTCCGGTATAGGTATGTAGACAGTACCGCTTTCGCCGATTAGGAGCTTGATGTCTGCTGTCCCGTTGTACGCGAGAGAAGCGGTGAAGCGAATGACCTTCGCCACGCCGAACATTGCCCCGATTCCGAGTATAAATCCGGAGATTAACGAGAGCGGGACGTTTTGTGTCGCGTTCATGATAACTATACCGCTCCAGCCGAATATACAGAAAAACGCTACGATTCCCTGAAAGGTGAAAAGCCCAGCTATTCCGAAATCACCGGGACCGCCCGTAGTCGATAAATCAGCGGCGTCAATTTCGGGAACATCGAACTCCGCACTCTCACCGCCTATCCCGAAAACTAAAAGCACGGTCTGAATAATCAAAAGTAACGTCCCCGGTATGGCTATACAATAAAGTATTTGTAAAACTATATTAAGTTCATCCCACCAGTTTGTAAACCACGCCATTAAATAAAACCCCCTCTCTTTTTTTAATGTTTGTAAATAGAATTTACCCTAATTACAATTATAGAACTTTTTCTCTTTAATGTCAAGATGTTTACGATAAAAAAAATACACAAATTTCGGACGTTATTTTTTATTCATTTTTTTCTGAAAAAAGACTTGATTTTTTATTTTTATAGTGTTAAAATGTAAGTAAATCAGATTTACTCAAGATTTATTATTTATCTTTTGTGCAAAAGGGCATGGAAAAATATGAACGGTATAATTTTAGGTAAAAAACTCAAAGAAGCGCGTCTTGCGAGAAAAATGACCCAATCTGATGTTGTGGGCGGGTACATAACTCGGAATATGCTCAGTCAAATCGAGAGCGGGGCGGCGTTTCCTTCTATCCGCACGTTAGAGTATCTTTCGGGCGTGCTTGAAGTGCCTATGTCCGAACTCGTGACACAAACAAACACGGAAAATGCAGAACCGGCGGCACAGTCCGTTCTTGACGAACTCATAAGAGGTAAAGAGGCATATAAAAACGGCGACTTTGAACAAGCCGTCAATATTCTTTCAGCCTATTTAGAAGAGAGTAACCCTATTTATGACGAGAGTGCGGCGATTATTTACCATGCGCGTACAGAGCTGATAAAAAAATATGAAGAAGACGGCGATGCCGAGGCGGTTAATCGGGAGAAAAAAGCGGCGGCGAGCTTAGAGGGTAAGGGCGTTTATTTATAAGTTTAATCATATTGACCCGCGTATATGAAATAAAAATTAAAAAAATTAACGAAAATTTCATAAAATCCTTGACTTACCATAAAATATCTGCTATACTATTGAAGCGTGTCAAAACAATGAATAGCGAATAAAGGATTTTGAGTCAGTTTATTTATCATCTTTTATTCCTTAATAATCATCAGGAAAGGGGTGTAAGACAATGGCAAAATGTGGCATATGCGGTAAAAGCACAGTCTTCGGGATTAAACTTTCACACTCGCACAGACGTACAAACAGAACATTTAAACCGAATGTTCAAAAAGTAAAGGCTGTCGTGAACGGAACTCCCTGCCGTGTTCACGCCTGCACAAGATGTCTGCGCTCAGGCAAGGTCGAGAGAGCCTCAAGACCCATAAGGTCGTTAGAGGCGGAAACCCAAGTGGGTTTACAGGAAATCGTCAGCGAAAGCGTAGCCGCTGAGAGTGCGGCTCTGTAAATCATAACAGGTATACAACTATACAAGGCGGTGAAAAAATGAAACAGGATATACATCCGAACTATGAAGAAACAACCATAAAATGCTTATGCGGAGAGCTTATCCCCACCCGTTCCACTAAGAAAGATATAAAGGTGGAAATCTGCTCAAAGTGTCATCCGTTTTTCACGGGAAAGCAAAAGTTAGTTGACAGTGGCGGTCGTGTTTCTAAGTTTAATAAGAAATACAATATTGAAAAGCAATAATTTACGGTTTATTTTAACCGCCCTGAAACGGGCGGTTTCTTGCCGTGGCGGCGTATAGAAGTATGTGCGATGTGAGATTTATACAAAACAGAGCTTAAAATTTTGGGCAAACTGACGATTTTAAAATAAAAAAAAGGTCATATGCCAAGAATTTTGTAGAAATAATTATGAGAGAATTAAATTTAAAAGTACTGCAAAACGAAAATGAAAAGTTCTTACTATCAGAGAGGGCTTGTTTTTCCGAGCATAGTAAAGGGCGTGAGCGAGCGGAGACACCCTGTCCGCTGAGAACCGATTTTCAACGCGACAGAGACAGGATTATTCATTCCAACTCTTTTCGCCGCCTCAAACATAAGACACAGGTGTTTTTAATGCCCAAATCGGAGCATTACCGAACACGTTTGACCCATACGCTTGAGGTTTCGCAAATTGCCCGAACGATAGCGCGTGCTTTAAGGCTCAGCGAAGACCTTACCGAGGCGATTGCACTCGGACACGATTTAGGGCATACTCCTTTCGGACATGACGGAGAAAGGGCTTTGGATGCTGTTTTCCGCGGGAGCGGCGGTACTGCCTTCCGCCACAACGAACAGAGTTTAAGGGTGGTTCGCACTATAGAAAAGGACGGTGCGGGACTGAATCTTACAGCCGAGGTTCGCGATGGGATTTTGAACCACACCTCAAAAGGTTCGCCGGAAACACTCGAGGGACAAGTAGTACGGTTTTCGGACAAAATAGCCTACATAAATCACGATATAGAAGACGCTATCAGAGCGGGAGTTTTAGGTGAAAACGAGCTTCCCGAATTTTCGGTGAAGGTTTTGGGAGATACAAAGACCAAACGTATAACCGCACTTGTTAACTCCATTCTTGCTAATTCCGACGACATAATATGTTATGACGACCAAACAAAGGAGGCGCATGACGAGCTTAGGGCGTTTATGTTCAAACGGGTATATTTGAAGCAGGAAATAAACAGCGAAAAGGATAAAGTAAAATTCATAATAGAATTTCTTTTCGACAAGTATGTAAAAAAACCCGAAAGGATGCCCGAACAGTATCAGAGAATTGCCGCGGAAGAAGGGGCTGAACGGGCGGCGGCAGACTTTATTTCGGGCATGACAGACGATTATGCTATTGATGTATTTAAGGAGTTATGCGTACCGAAGGCGTTTTAACGATTAAAAGATGAAGGTGAAAGTTTGAAATAACCGGTGCAAATCGGGGAAAACGAAACTTTCAAATGCACTTTTGTGCGGGAAGGACATGGTGAATAAACATGATTCCGGAAGATTTCATCGAGCGTTTAAAGCTCAGCCTTGATATAGAAAGTGTGATAACGCCTTATACCGTTTTAAAGCGAGCGGGGAGAGACCATGTGTGCCTTTGTCCTTTTCACTCGGAAAAAACACCCTCATGTCATGTATATACGGAGTCGCAGAGTTTTTATTGCTTTGGTTGCGGGGCGGGCGGCGATGCGATTACGTTTATTCGATTAATCGAGAATATAGATTATCCCGAGGCTGTTCGCTTTCTTGCCGATAAGGCAGGACTTGCCGTTCCTGAAGATAATGTTTCCGACCAAACTGTCGTGAAGAAAACCCGAATCCTCGAAATGAACCGTGAAGCGGCGCGTTTTTACCGCGATACATTGTATTCCCCTCACGGCTCAGGCGGACTTAATTATCTCTATTCGAGGGGGCTTGTACCGAATACGCTGCGAAAGTACGGGCTGGGTTTTGCGACGAGCGAATGGGATGCGTTAAAAAAGCATATGAAGTCAAAGAATTATGATGAGGACGAGCTTGTAGAAGCTTCGCTTTTGTCGCGGGGGCAGACGAATACATACGATTTTTTCAGAAATCGCGTTATGTTCCCTATCATAGACCGAAGAGGTAATGTCATCGGCTTCGGCGGACGCACGATTGACCCCGAAGAGCAGAGATATAAATATCTCAATACTAAGGAAACGCTTGCGTTTCATAAAGGTTCAAGCTTGTTTTCGATTAATTTTGCTAAAAATGCCGCAAAAAAGCATATGTTTCTCTGTGAAGGGAACATGGACGTAATTATGCTTAATCAAGCCGGCTTTGAGAACGCTACAGCGACCTGCGGGACGGCGATTACGGCAGAGCAGGCACGGCTTATGCGGCAGTATTGCGAACAGGTAATAATCGCCTACGACTCTGACGTCAGCGGTCGGAAAGCGGCTGAAAAAGCAGTTAATATTCTCGGAAATGCAGGGCTTTCGGCGCGGGTTCTTGAGCTTCCCGCCGACACGAAGGACCCCGATGATTACATAAGAAAGTACGGTAGTGAGGCGTTTGCGGAGCTTGCGGAAAAATCTCGCTCGGTTATTTCGTTTGAGTTAAAAAAAGCCGCTGACGGTATAGAAACAGAAACGCCTGAGGGTAAAAGCGAGTATTTAAAACGTGCGGTTATTATACTTGCGGGGATAGACAGCCCTACCGAACGTGCTGTTTATATCAGCGAGGTATCCCGGCTCTGCCAAATCTCGGCACAGACCTTAGAGGAGAGTGTAAACGGACGCCGAAAAGGCAACATTCGGAAAAGCGAAAGGGACGAAAAAAGCAAACTGATAAGGGGTAAGGCTCAAAACAGGAGAATACAGGACCCCGAAGAGGGTGTTATCGCCTATCTGTTCCACTCACCCGACAAGCTTGATAAAACACTTTCACGACTTTCAGCAGAGGATTTTACGAGCGAATTTAATAAGCGTGTGTTGGAAATACTCGTTTTAAGGTTAAAAAAAGGTATGTCAGTGGACATATCCGCATTACAGAGCGAATTTTCGCCAAGTGAAGTGGGTAAAATAGAAGCGATAAAGCTAATGTATTCCGAGGTACCTTATACCGATGAACGGCTCTTAGAGTACGTAAGGAAAATTGAGGAAATAAAGAGGTCCAAAAACAAAAAAAGTCCTGCGGACATGAGCGAACAGGAGCTTTTAGAATACAGCAACACATTAAGAAACAGATAAAAAGCAAAGGAGCAGAGCTTTTTGTTCTATCGCACGAAAAGCAAAAGCCTACAAACATTGAGGGGAAGTAGAAGATGGCGGAAAACACAAAAAACGCATTGAATGAGCTGTTAGACCACGGTAAAAACAGAGGCAAGCTCACGACCAAGGAAATAACAGATGTACTCGAAGACCTTGATTTTAACGTGGAGCAAATAGATAAGCTCTATGAGGACTTTGAGAGCCACAATATAGAAATTGTGGACGATTATACAATGGACGATGACTTAGATTCTGTGCTTGAGTTTTCTACAGACGAAGATTTTGAAGCAAGCATAGCCGCGGAGGGTATGTCCAGCGACCCGGTCAAGATTTACCTTAAAGAGATAGGGCGTTTTCCGCTCCTGTCGGCGGAGGAGGAAATAGACCTTGCCACCAGAATGGCGCAGGGCGATTCTTACGCGAGAAGACGGCTCTCCGAAGCCAATTTGCGCCTTGTTGTCAGTATCGCTAAAAAATATGTAGGTCGCGGTATGCAGTTTTTAGACTTGATTCAGGAGGGAAACCTCGGACTGATAAAAGCTGTAGAGAAATTCGACTACACAAAGGGCTACAAGTTTTCAACATATGCGACCTGGTGGATTCGGCAGGCTATAACACGCGCTATCGCTGACCAGGCACGCACAATTCGTATACCTGTACACATGGTCGAAACAATCACCAAGGTAAAGAAAATATCCAGCCAGCTCCTTCACAGAAACGGTCACGAGCCGACAGCCGACGAAATTGCCAAGGAAATAAACCTACCTGTTGACAGGGTACGGGAAATCATACGCATAGCGCAAGACCCCGTATCTCTTGAGACACCGATAGGGGAGGAAGAAGACTCCCACCTCGGCGATTTTATTCCCGATGAGGACGCACCCGCTCCCGCTGAAGCCGCATCGCTGATGTTGCTTAAGGAACAACTTTCGGATGTACTCAGCACGCTTACCGACCGTGAAGAAAAGGTTTTACGGCTTAGATTCGGGCTGACAGACGGCAGACAGCGTACTCTTGAGGAAGTCGGGAAAGAATTTAACGTCACCCGCGAGCGTATAAGGCAGATAGAGGCAAAGGCTCTGCGTAAGCTTCGGCATCCGTCAAGAAGTAAAAAGCTGAAGGATTTTTTAGATTAGTTTAAAGAATTTAAAAAAGGCACATCAAAAATGAGATGTGAATAACCCTAAAGCAAGCTTGCTTGCACCTGAAAAAGGAATGGTTGTAAAAATGCAAAAAAACGCAAAAAAACCGATTAAAAGTAAACCACTCGCCTCATTGAAAGAACAGGGCGATAAAATCTTCGCACTCGATATAGGAACCCGTACAGTCGTAGGAATCGTGGGTGACAACAGAGACGATGAGTTTGTGCTGTCGGAATACGCTGTTGAGCCGCATAACAAAAGGGCAATGAGCGACGGTCAGATTGAAGACGTCAGACAGGTCTCAAAGGTTGTAGCGAAGGTAAAAGCCGAGCTTGAAGAGAAAACGGGCGTTAGGCTTTCGAGTGTTTCTATTGCGGCGGCGGGACGGGCGCTCAGAACTTCTCTTGTTAAAATGGAGTTTGACATTTCCGAGCGAGATTCGGTGACGGCGGACATGATTAAATCTATGGAGATAGAAACAATACAAAAAGCTCAAAGCGAGCTTGACCGGCACGCCTCGGAAAACACCTCGTTTTACTGTGTGGGATATTCGGTAATCAGCTATATGCTCGACGACTACAAAATGCTCAGCTTAGAAACTCACAAAGGCAAAAAGGCTTCGGTTGAGCTTATTGCCACGTTTTTACCGGGCGTAGTCGTAGACGGGTTATACTCGGTTATGTCGCTGAACAACTTAGAGGTTTCGAGTATGACGCTGGAGCCTATTGCCGCCATGAATGTAGTTGTACCCCCCGAAATCAGAGCTATCAATATCGCTCTCGTGGATATAGGCGCGGGTACGTCGGACATCGCTGTTTCAAAAGAGGGGAGTGTTGTGGCTTATGCTATGGCGACTACGGCGGGCGACGAGATTACCGAGGAAATAATAAAAGCGTTCTTTGTCGATTTTAACACGGCAGAGGAGATGAAGCAAAACAGCACATCGGGTCTAAAAGATTTTGAGTACCGCGACATCTTTGGGATTGTACAGAAGGTCAGCACAACCGAATTTAACAGAAAAATCGAACACGCTGTCGAAAACTTAGCCGTGGCGGTCTGTGAGCATATCCAATCGGCGAATAAAACATCGCCTGCGGCGGTGTTCCTTGTCGGCGGCGGTTCGCTGATAAGCGGGTTAAATGAAAAGGTAGCATCTAAGCTCGGTCTTGATGAAAACCGTGTGGCAATCGGAAACCACAGAAACCTTCGTTCGGTCGATACCGGCGGTAAAGAACTCGGCGCGGAGTTTGTCACCCCTGTCGGAATTGCGCTGACGGCTATATTAAACAAAGGCTATGATTTCTCGGTCATAACCCTTAACGATGAAAAAATCCGCGTTTTCGATACAAAAAAGCTGTCGGTTTTCGAGCTTTTAACCTTAGCGGGGCAAAAAACCACCGATATTATGGGCTGTTCGGGACGCGGATTAAACTTTACGGTAAACGGTAAGCGCAGAACCGTGAAAGGCGGACATCTTACTCCATCGGTTATCACGGTTAATAAAAAGCCCGCTTCCGTCAACACCTTTGTGACACAAGGCGACGTTGTCACGTTTACACCCGCGATAAGCGGAGCTAACGCAAAAATTAAACTTTCTGAGATTGTTTCGGAGTTTATTGCGGAATATGATGCGGAATACGGAGAATTTGAAGGCGGCTTTACGGTCTATGTGAACGGCGAGATTAAAAAGCCGTTCTACGATATAAACCCCTTTGATAAGATAGAGATAACGGCTTCGGAAGATGAAGTCTTCGAGCTTGATGAGGTTCATCCCGATGATATTTATACCGACACAAAACCGGAGGAGTACGGCGAAATCACCCTTTCTTTAAACGGCGCGTCCGTTACTCTTGAACCGACTGCCGACCGCGCCCCCCATAAGTTTCTCGAATTGTTAAATCATGCAAACCTTGACCTGACGGGACCTGTGGAAGGCTACACTTTACTTTTAAACGACAGGCACGCAAGCTTTAACGACTCGATAAAGGACGGCGACAGCGCGGTCATAGAAATTACGGAGAGAGCGGCGGTTTAATATGCGTTTTAAGTATACAGTTTACGTTATCGCGCTTATCTCGGCGGCGGTTCTCGCGGGCTGTGCCGATATAAAATACACCGACGGCGACAACGACATAAATACCCGCCGCGGTTCCGGGAGAGTGCGTCCGGAATATAACGACAGCCAGAGCCTTTTTTATCCCGTGGTGAGGCACGTTTTCACCGAAAAGCATCAGCTTGAGGATTTGACGTCGTATGAAAGTCATAATCTGTTCGAGGATTTTGAGGGAACGGGCTATATCAGGCTCGACGAAAGCCACAGCGCAGACTTTGAGCTTTATA
Source organism: Oscillospiraceae bacterium (assembly GCA_009778065.1). Lineage (GTDB taxonomy): Bacteria > Bacillota > Clostridia > Oscillospirales > Ruminococcaceae > Ruminiclostridium_E. The sequence continues at coordinate 91,921 of WRKM01000001.1, read as the reverse complement.
TACCCTCGCCTCAGCATTACGCTATAGGTATAAAAGCGCGGGTTAGTTCCGATGACGGCTCAACTTTTGAAACAGCGGATTTGAGCAGTCTTGCGGTCGTTGCTTTGACTGCTTCGGGAGTGGGGCAGGGCGCTTTTTATGTTACAAACACAGACGAGTTTTCGGAGCAAAGGCTTCACGGTATATACCTTGAGGCAGGACTAAACAGGTTTTCGCTCGCGGCTCTTAAAGGCACGGTCTATATAGATTATTTAACAATTAATGACTACTCACTCCCCGAATCGCGGTTCGCCGTTTCCACCCCCCCCGCGAACCAAAACTCCTCAAATGCCGTAAGACTGCTCATGGATTATTTCGGGGAAATATTCGGGGAGAAAGTACTGCTCGCACAGCATGTCACCCCCGGCACAAACACAGAAATAGGAGCAATTCACAAAGCCACGGGGCGGCTTCCCGCTATCAGGGTATCTGACCTCATGCGGCTTTCGCGTTCTTTTATCGGGGACAGCCCCCAAAACGATGATATAGAACTTGCTGTCGAGTGGGCTGAAAGCGGCGGTATCGTAGCCTATGACTGGACATGGTATTCGCCATCGGTACAAGGCGGAAGAAGCCATTATTATGCGGTTTCGAGCGACTTTAACCTAAACGAAGCCTACACCACGGTACACATATCCGACCTCGATGCGGGCAGACTTGAGGCATTACGTGAAACGGGCGTGATTTCCCGCAGTTGTTATGAGCTTGTACTCGATATTGACCACATGGCGGAAAATCTGCTTCGTCTGCGTGACGAAAATATACCCGTACTGTGGCGACCGCTCCACCAAGCGGGTACGGGCTGGTTCTGGTGGGGAGATTGCGAGCCTGAAGCTTATAAATGGCTGTGGCGGCTCATGTTTGAACGCTTCAGCGACTTTCATGGTCTCGACAATCTGATATGGGTATGGGCGGGACAGTCTCCGGTATTTTATCCGGGCGATGATTACGTAGATATTATCGGCGAGGATATTTATAATCTCGAAGACGTGTCAAGTATACCTGTTTTCGTGCGGACTGCGGACTATTCGGCACGCCGTAAGCTTACGGCGATGACCGAGGCAGGACTGCTCCCATCCCCTGATTTATTAGCCCGTGACAGAGCCTTATGGCTTTGGTGTGCGCTTTACAGGGGCGATTTTCTTATTGACGGACGCGGAGATTTGAACGAACAACTTAACGATAAAGAGCGGCTCCATAGGGTGTATAATCATGAGTTGACTGTTACTTTGGATAAATTACCGGAAGAGTTTTGAACTAATTTAGTAAAAACTCATAAAAATGTTTGTTAAATTTCTATTAAATAAAGCTTGAAAAAAAAGTTTTAGTATGTTATAATTATTTAACAGTGACGCTACAGGCTCGGTATTATTACGCCCGTGCGTTAAAATACGACGGCTTTATACCGTCGGTAAAATTTATGGAGGGCGTATGGCTGTATTTTCTTATGTTGCTACTGACCTGTCGGGAAAAGTCAAACGAGGCACAGAAACCGCAGAAACCAGTCAGCAATTGGCAGAGCTTTTACGTGGCAGAGACCTTTTCTTGAACCGAAGCGAGGTTGTACAGGAAAAGGTTCAAACTGTTAAGTACAAGTTTAAGACCGCAAAACTTGCGATTTTTTGCCGTCAGCTCAGCGCAATGCTGTATTCGGGCATAAACTTAGTACGCGCACTGCATATATTGATGACGCAGGAGGAAAACAAAAAGGCAAAAGAGGTATTACGAAACGTCTACGAGGAGCTTCAAAGAGGTCGCTCTTTTACCGAAACACTTGAGATGAACGAGGGCGTTTTCCCCGACCTGTTTATCGGTATGATGGCGGCGGGTGAGAGTTCGGGAAACCTCGACATGATTGTTGACAGGGTAGCCGACCACTACGCAAAAGAAAATAAACTCATAAACACCGTAAAAAAATCGCTTACATATCCGATTATTCTCGGTGTTTTAATGGTGGTTATCGTTCTCGCCATGTTTACGCTGATTCTGCCGAGCTTTATATCCATGTTTCCCGAAGGGGATGAGCTGCCGGGTCTCGCGGGACCTATGATGGCAATCAGCGATTTCTTGACCTCAAAATGGTATATCGCCATTGGGGCGACTGTAGTAATCGTCATTACGATTAGGGCGGTTATGAGAATCCCCGGCGTGAGGCTCGGTATAGACAAGTTTAAGATAACCATGCCGAAGATAGGAAAGTTAGTACGTATAATATACACTGCGCGTTTCGGCAGAACCATGGCAAACCTTTTCGCTTCGGGTATGCAGATGGTCGAATGTATAGAAAAGTCGGTAGGCACGCTTAACAATAAGCATCTGCTCTACCTTTTCGATGATGTTTTAAACGATATAAAGCGCGGTGAGCCTTTATCCGCCGCCGTCGCGAAAATTGACGTATTTGACGGTATGTTTACCTCAACCATATACATAGGCGAAGAATCGGGGCGGCTCGATGAAATACTCACGAAAGCGGCGGACTTTTACGATGAAGAAGCAGACGCGGCTTTAGCAAAACTCACATCAATGATAGAACCGGTTATGATAATATTTATGGGCGGTCTGGTATGTCTGATTTTGGCTTCCATATTCCCGCTTATGTATGGTTCTTTCGAGGGAATCGCAGGTTAAAAAGGTTAAAAACTGAAATTAATAATAAATAAAGGCAGGTGGGCAGATTTATGATATCAATCGATATTACCGATACCAGGATAAAACTGTTGGACGCGGCTGTTTCAGGCAAAATAGCCGTCAAAAAAGCCGTTGTGAGAGACCTACCCCCGGGCTGTATAGAAAACGGGCGTATTCTCGACATGCACATAGTCGCGGGTGAAATCACGGATATTCTCGTTACTGAAAAAATATCCGAGAGAGAAGCGGTCATATGTATTAACTCCGGTATGATTCTCTACAGAGAAATCGAAATCCCGAAACCCAAGGCGGGGAGCGAAAACTTCGTAGTAGAAACCATAATACAAAACGAGATGTCGCTCGGAGACGAATACAACATTACATACAGTATTTCCGAGGAAATTATAACCGATGAGGGACCGAAGCTGAAGGTAATCGCCGCCGCTTGTCCGCAGAGCATGATAGATATTTATCTTGAGCTGTCGCGGCAGGTGGGGCTGAAGGCTAAATTAGTCGTGGTCAGTAACAGCTGTATCACGAGACTTGTCAGGCGTTCGTCTGTTTATAAAGCGTTTTCGCCGCTACTCGTGCTTCAGGTCGATAAAAACTTTATTAACATAAACCTCTACCATAAGGGCGGAGCGGTGGCTTTTTCACGGCACACCAAAATCGAAGCATCAGACTACGAAAACAGTAAAGACTACATAAACCTCGCCATTTTCGACAACCTTTTCAGAACCATGCACCTACTTGAACAAACAGGTCTCGGAGAAGGGCTTAAAGAGGTTCAATACTTCGGTACTGTTCAAGACGAACGCACACTGCACGGCACAATAGAAAAGTTAGAGCTGACTGCGCGTGAGTTCGAGTTCCCGAATGACCTCGTAAAATCTAAAAGAGATTTTAATTTCCTTGAGTTCGCGGGGGTTATCGGTTCGTTAATCAAAGTTGACGATAAGACCGAGAATATAAACCTGCTGAACACGAAGGAAAAAAGAATCCGCACGCTTAATATGCGGTTCAGTCTTATCGCCCTGTTCGCGGCGGGTATTTGTGCCGCTTTAGTTTTCGCTGTTTTCGCTGTCATGCAGATAGTGATAGGCGCGAAAGAAAACACCTTAGCCGATAAGGAAAAGGTGTTTGTCGCGCTTGATTATGAGGGTACGCAGTCGAGGGTGAACGAGTTAAAGACCGCTATAACGAAGTTAGAAAATTACGCAAACGACGTCGATACAGCGAAAGCTCTGTACGAGTTTCAGCCCCGCATCTCGCGTGAAATCCCTGAAAAGATTTTACGGGTAATCCAAAACGGTAACGATGGCGAAGAATTTGAGGGTATGTCGGTCAGAGGTTCTTTCGGTATTAACGGCTATACTCTCACCGTGAATTTCACCTGTAAGGACGAAACCCATCCCGCAAAGTTTACCGAAGCCCTCATAGAGGACGGATATTTTGAAAACATAAAGTTCTACGGATATGACAGGATAGGAAGTCAGTCAGAGTTAGGACAAACGGGCGAAGATACTTTTACCTTCACCTTAAATATGAGAATAAAAGGGGGTCATGTTCTTGAGCCGTAATATCAGTTCAGTCGAGAAAATCATTATACTCATCTTAGTTATGGGTGCGGTTCTCGGCGCAGGCTATTACTTTATCGTTCGTCCCGCTTATGACGAGATAAGCGTGGTGGACAGAAAAATCGAGGAAAAAGAAAAACAAATAGAAGCCGCCGAGGCGCTGAGACTTGAAGAAGACACGCTTAAAATCAGCATAGTGCCTAAACGCGAAAGAGCGAAAACCGCACATGAAGGCTTTTATGACGAGATGACCACGACCGAAGCCGTCACAATGATACAGGATTTGCTCAGGAGAGCGACCGATGACGGCGGCTATATCGCCACTACAGGCGTAAAAGTTACCGAAATTTCGGAGGCAGGGCTTCAGCTTCAGCTATGGCTCGGCTCTCCCGAAGCGAAATACGCACTCAGAAACTACGCGAACGCTTTTGTCGCGCCGCCGCCGCGTCCTACCGCGCAAGACAGATTACGCGAGGACCCGGATGAAGGTGTGTGGGAACCCGAAAGACAAGTCGCGCTTTATGTTCTCGGACCGGGTGCGAGTGAAAACGATATTGAAGATAAGATAAACGAGTTCAAAGAAAATCAGACGCTTCATGTAAAAGCCGCTATAGAAATGCTTAAAAACGATGACGGCGAGTTCGTTTCCGATTTGCAGAGAGTAGCGTACTTAGAGATGCTCCGCTCCGCACTCGCGACGAAAAGGCAGGGCGTAGGCTATATTAAAGCGACATTCACAATCGAGATGAACTATTCGGAATTTCTCGACTTTTTAGACTATCTGTATTCGCTCGGAAGTCTCGAAGACGAAGAAGGAAACATACTCTTCGGATATTCATCTGTTAATTCCGGTGCGGGTGGTCTATACGAGAGCATAGAAGCCGAGGCAGAAATATCGGGACGTTCTCTGCTCCCGGGCGCTGCCGCGAGTAAAGGGCTATACAGCTTTGAACTCGGACTTTATGTGCTGAAGCCTATGGAAATCCCCGACAATATAGGCATACGCGAAGAAGTTGTAGACAATGAGACGGAAGACGAATAGAATACTTTAAATAAGGGAGAAGCTTTCGGCGCAATTTTAAAATAAATAACGCGACAGGTATCGCGCCACGGACAGACGGGAGGGTCTATAATGTTAACTTTAAAACACGAAAACGGGCGTAACACAAAGGGATACAAAAACCTTTTTAAAAAGAGCGGAGCCGCGCTTATATCGGTTCTCATAGTTATGTCCTTATTGGTCATGCTTGCATCCGCTCTCTTTTTCACAGTCGTATCGGAAAAGGAAGAGGTTTTTGAAGATGCGCGGAGCGAACAGCTCTATCAGTCTGCCGTGGCGGTTAACGACTGGCTCTTTAACTACTTAGAGCGTTATGTTTCGCTTATCCCGGAAGGTTATTATTTACATGGGATAAAAGACCCGCTCGTCTACGATATAATGTCGATGAAACCGACGGGCTTTACCGCGAGCGAGTGGACTGCATTAGGTACTGACGGAAGGCTCGGAATCGTACATGAAAAGGTATATATTACGACCGACCCCGACGGAACCGCGCTTGCGGGCGATGCCGATGAGGTTGACGAATCCTATATGGGCAACTATACAATAGAGATTAGTTTGGTTCAGCATTATTGCGAATGTACCCCCTTAACAGATGATATTTTGGGCAAGCATATGGGAGACCCTTCAAACGGCGTGCCTAATACTATGGCAGATTGCTTAGCACCTGTTAAAATATTTGAGATAGAAACCACGGTTTCGAGGGATTTTGACCAACAGACCTTCGTAAGAATCATGGAATACAGAGGTTCGAGTAAAGAAATAATGTCGGTCGGAGAACCCGGAACGGCGAACTCTTCCGATGACGACGGATTTTTCGAGAGACCTGCGTATTATCGCGCTCAACCGGGAATAGCATCTGCAACATCGAAATGGGACGCACTTAATATTATGGGACGTACTTATTTCGGAGGGCTTACAAACCCCGCAAATGAAAACTCAACCAACATTACCACGTTTACAGACCATACCGGCTTTAAGTATGATTTGGATTCTTACGGGAGTCTTATAATAGATGGTACTGCTGACATGATGCCCGGACCGAACCCGCCTATAATCATGAATATGTGGAGAGATTTAGAGGTAAAAAACGTAAACTTTACGCAGTCAAATCCTTTTATGAGAGACGGCGGGATACTTAGGGTCGGCGGTGATTTTAAAACCCCTCGCGGTATTGGGGGCGGTATGACAACCCCGGCAAACCCGACAACGGTTTATGGCTTCGGGAATGTAGATATTGATTCTAACTTCAACGAAACCTTACAAGGCGATGTGGCTATCTTTTCTGCGGGAAACACAATTATTCATCAGAATTTTGCCTCTAATGCCAGGGTTTATGCCAATGGAAATATCACAATAGGTACACCAAATGCGGCAACTATCGGTTCGGGTATACTCTTATCTGCAAAGGGTGATATAACATTACGCACACAAGACAACTCATCGCAAGGAATAGGTGCAAACGCGAGATTATCTTCCAATGGAACTGTTAATATAAATGCTTATCTTAATCAGAATTGGGAAATAAACAGTACAGGTCCCTCAATTAACGTGAATAAAATGACCAGTTCTAATTTGGACAACGGAATAATATATGCGATAGGACTAAAAGAGGGTTGGGCAGATATTCAAGTAAACAGAGTGGGTAACAATGTTACGATTTCCGCTTGGGGTAATGTTAATGTTGACGGAAGCGTGGGGAGCAATGTCACCATAGAAGCCTATGGCACAATTAATATTACGGGAAGTGTAAACAGTTCTACAAAATTATACGCAAGAAATATAAACGGGGAATCGAATGCGATTACCTACGGGAGCGGCACACCGGATACAGAGGAAGAGGACACTGCTGTAGATGAGAATGAATTCCTCGCTAAAAAAGAGCGGCTTGATGAGGGACTGGTAAAACCCGTGGGCTGGCAGTTCGCCACTCACAGAATGAGCAAGTGGAATAGTGCTACTAACTCTTTAGAGGACGATGTATTGAATTGTGCGGAAGAAATTGAGCATAGTATGCTGTTGCAATACCTTAAACTCATGGATGCCGTCGGAGCATTTACGGGCGAAAGTAAAAACCGCTTAGGTCTTCCGTCTGATTTAATCGAAGCTTATAAAGGCGGAAACGGACCGGGCGAAGAACCGTGGTATGAATGGGACGAAGGCTTAAACGAGTGGACAGGGATTCTCAGCAAGTGGCACAGAACCGCACCCGCTGACACTTCATTTCCTGTCGAAGATGTTGTGATAAGATACGAGTGTTATGATGGAGAAGAATGTGATAATTATCCCGACTGCGTTGAATACGCCGCCCCTTCGGGACTTACCCCCGTGACGCCCTCTAATCAAAATCACATTCAAACCGAACACAGTCAGGTAGACCCGTTAGTCCCTGCGAAAGTTCAGCTTAGGCTGTCATCGGGCGCCGTTGGGGTAGACTATCAAAGCCTAAAGCTTAATGATGCAAACAATGGGCAGGCATATGTCGCGGCAGAAAAAGATTATTGGTTTGAGCCGCTTTGGGGTCCGAAATGGAGACCGCAAACCAACCCGCGTACATTATTGTACCCTACCTATTCCGATAAATTTAAGTCGCAAGGCGTTGATAAAAGTAAAGGAGCCGAACTCTTAGCAAGCGACTATCACCAAGAAGTGATAGATGCTATGGAAAATAATGCAATCCGTATAGATGCGGGAGCTTTCGGCGGTACGGGTTTAGTTACCTCGTTCCAACGCCCTGCGACAGCCGCGGATTTTGAATACGGCGGAGGAGGAAGTATTGGTTGGAACTCTGCCGGACGCGCAATGGTTATTACGGACAGCGGGTTTATAGGAGGAGCGGGTAATCGCACACCGGGGAACTCGACAATAATCATAGACACGAGATATGACGAAAACGGAAACCCAGTCTTTAACGAACCCGAAAAGCATAAAAACATCTTTATACTACTCAAGGATAACAGTCCCGGCATGAGCGGCGAGTTTGACTGGAGTACAAATGGTGACCTGAACCCCAACAGCGGACTTTATACGAATATTATAGTTAAAGGCGCGGGGAACGTGGTGTTTGTCATGGACAGGAGGACAAATCCGAGTTGCCCTCCGGGTGTCGGTCATTATGCCGACTGCCGTGAATCCGGTTGTAATGAGCTTGTTACGAATGGAAGCGTGAATTATCCCAGAAACGCAAATACATTTATCGGACATATGGCATGGATTTATGAGATGAAAAACGCCCCACCCGCTTTTAGTGCTATGTCAGGTTTGACTGCAATGTCTAAGATTACTGCAACCAGCGGAACCGGCATGAATCAGTTTTCTTACAGAATAAGTAACCCCCCGGAACGCGGTAATGGATTTTTAGACCATATAAAAAATAATTATATCCACAAGCAAAACTACGGTTCCGCAGACACCCATCAGCCGAGTTGTATAGTTGCGGGTGTTAGTTCCAACTGCCACTATTGTAACCCCGCAAGCTTAGAACCAATTAGTGACGTACCGGGCGAAGGCGGCTTTGGTTACAACAATATGGAAAACAAGGAAACGGGACGGTGGCTATTAAGACAGGACGACGAGGTTAATTTAATAAAAAAACACGGCAGGTACTACCCATCGGGAGCGGGTCCGTGCGGCGAGGCAGGTTGTAGTTTAGCGATTTGCTCCGTTGGCGGTCACGCGAGAGGCACGGGAATGTTTATTCATAATAATATTATCTTCGTAGATGACTGGGACAATGAAAACTCGGCGACCCGTTTCCACAGTATTGCAAGTATCATTTTTGGTTATGTTTATTCGCCGGGCAGTAGAAACCAGGTAGAGAACACAGATGATTTTTATGCACATGTTATCGGAGGATTTTTGTACGGAGACATGGGAAACGGCGGTCAGCAATTAAGAGCCATGTTACCCATAACCCACTTAATGCCGGCGGACTACTACCGCGGACCTGTGATTAACGGTGAAACACGTGTACAGAGGGATATAATCAGCGATATGACGGCGAAAGCCCTTAAAGGCGGCGCAGGTTCCGGCGGCGGCGAGTCCACCGGTCCATCCGAAAAATTCTACATCGAAGAAGTCGGCAAATTTACAACAATCGGCTACAGATAAACCTATGTAATGTCGGGAGAATGATATTATGAAACATTCATTAAAAAGCTTTAAAAATTTAAAGCATAACGGCGGTTTTACATTGACCGAGGTTTTAATCGCGCTGTTATTGTTCGGGATGCTGATGCTCGCTATTATGCAGATGTTGGCGTTCAGCCTTTCACAGAGAACTAAAAATGTGAACATGGCGCAAAGCATAGACGAACAGGCGCAAATGTTAGCTTTATCGCACGGGCTGTCGTTCGATGATGTACTGCTGAATCTCGAAATGGACGACCTGTTTTGGGACGGCGCGAGCGGACATAACATAAGGTTTGAAGACCCTGACGGGGATGCGCGTGTTTTGTCTGCGGGTACTCTGTGTAAGCATGATATATGCGTTAATAATGTCCTCTGCGAAACTAATGAACATATCAATAATTTCTGCCCGACGAATGGCGGATGCCCCCAATTTAGGGGAACCAGTCCTACGCTGATTTGTACCGCCGCCTCCGCCGCTGAAAATGTCGGAATAGACGGAGACGTTGCAGGTTATTACCGAGAAGATGAGTTCATGAGAATTACGAGTCCTCGTTTCAGCGGAATAGCCAATGAGCTTGATGTAATTTTTAAATATTTACCCGATGAACCGCTTGAACTTGATTGCAGATTTTATTCAGACTTTAAAAACGGTAAAATAGACCTGAACATCTGGGAAACAAAGGGAGTATTCTGCGGCTCGGAGGACACTGTCACGGGCGACATTAAATTTGTATGCGGATATGACATTTGTACCATACCTGCCAACCATGCTCCCTGCGGTTATGATGTTTGTACCGACCCTTCAAATCCGGAACACGAAAGATTTACCGCTGTGACCTGGGTTATCGACTTTTCTTATTTACCGGTCGGTCCTACGGAAACTAAAAATCATATAACATTTCTGACCCTTCCCGATGCGGCTGAGTTTGTTGTGGTCGATGCCGGCGCGAGAAACGCCACAGCACACTACATGACGGGTTCAGACCCTACATTGCCTTTAAAAGCTATCAGAATAATGAATTTCAGCGACCGTTGGGCGAGGATTAAAGTTACATTTGTGACCCCCGGTGCCCCTGATGATGATTTAAGCTCCCATTTCGGCGAACCTGAAAGACTAAACCTAAAGATTCCCGCCGTACCGGGAAAGGAATATAATTTCACGGAAGTGGCGTCGATATTGAGCAGTGATATTCCGTCGAGAGCCTGCCGTGTGCATGGGCGTCACGAGCATGGCACGCTTAACAATTGTCCCTATTTCGGACTCACCCCGAGGCAAATTGATGAAATTGGCATTGACGACCCCGAAGACCCCTTTGCTAAAGCCTGTACAGGTCACGGGATTGTCCCCTGCCCTGCGGCAGAAGGGTACAAATGTCTGCCGGAGAGAAACCCGTGTGAATATTAGGAGGGCTTTTTATGCTTAGGTACTTATATAAACTTAAAAACAAAAAAGGCTTTACCATGATAGAGCTGTTAGTGGCTGTCGCCGTTTTCGGTATTTTAGTCACGTTAATGGCGGCTTTAGTCGGACCGATAAGCGGACTGATAATGGGGGCTCGGCGAGACACGCGCATAGACGCAATCGTTGATAATATCGGCGATTATATAAAAAAAAGCACCGATATTGCCACGAGGGTGGAAATATTGGATTGGCAGACGCTTCAGCTTCAGACCTCTATTGCTCCGCCGGGCGTAGCTGACAGCAGGTTTAAGAATATCGGCGAAGCTGATATGTATTTACGAAACTTTTCGCATTGTCAATATCACATAGGTGAACAGTTCAGGTGTGTTATTTTACCCTGTCAGAACACGACAAACAGAGCATATTTTTGCAGCTCTGCTAACCCTCCTCACCTTGAAATTGATTGCGATGATATAACAGGCGGTTTTTGCGATGGCTGTCCCAATACCGACCATCATGTACCCTGCGTTTTCAGAACCTGCCCGAAAACCGATAGGGTTGAGGCGGCGCGTTGTTCAAGAGAAAATGGTTATGATACAGCCTGCGCCTCTTTAAATCATTGCCAAGACGACCCCGATGAAGATAATTATTGCGATGACATCTGTAAAACCACCCACTGTATCAATGTAGGGGTATGTCCCGACCATAAGTCGTGTGATTCTACCCGCACGTTGAGTCCTATTTACGACCCGCCCGGTGTTCCTGACCACCCGGACATTTATACCTGTGAGTCTATAAAATCTACAACCCATCTGAGCAAACATTTGTTAGAAGCGACCCCCGATGCAGAGCGGGAATACAGAATCAAAGGGCTGTATTTTGATGCGAACGGCTATCTGTATGACCTCGGAGATATAACGGACGAGTTATCAGGACCGACTGTCACTGCTAATGATGCGTATGAATATTTGATTGGCACGGACGGGGTACTGACAGATATAAACAGCGACCCTGACGGGACGCACGCGATGCGGACGAGGGTGTTTGAACCCGACTATTATGCACCCATACTCTGTAATGAGGGTATAGGTTATTGTGAGCCTTACGCTCCATGCGAGAACTGCGGGATAAATTATGTAATTAGCCCTCTGCCTTCGGGTGGACTGAATATCAGTATACAAGCCGTGCGGAACGTCGCCCGGACGTTTAACCCGTATGAACCCGATAACAGAACCAAGGTGACAAAGGGCAGAACCACGAGTTTTAGTTTCATTAACCCTTATTTAGATGAGCCTGTGTTTAACAGGGGAAAAGAGAACTTAGGCGGCGATATTAATATAGCGACGAATTTTCTAATGAGAGACCCGCCTGACGACCCTTTCGACCCGACAGAAAAAGTAAAACCTCAGCCTATTTTGATTCTGTATACTGCAAAGGATTAGAATAAAGGCTTAGAATAAAGGTTTTCGGCTTTTATCTAAAAAGCCATCGAATATGCCGCGATTATGTCATAGCCATATAAATATCCTACGGCTATACCGAGCGAAAGAAAAGGACCGAAACAAACAGTGGCGCGTTTTTTGGAGATTTTTACGGCTATACCGAAAACCGCGCCGATAATCAGGGCGATAAGTACCGAGGGTACTATTGCGAAACCGAGCAGAAGCCCCGCCGCCGCCGTGAGTTGTACATCGCCGCCGCCCATGGCTCCGAGGAAACAAAACACGGCGAAAGGCAGAGAAACTATCACCATTCCGATAAGATGTTCCCACCATAAAGCGTCAGTCGGCTGAAAGGCGGGTAGGACGGAAAAGATTGTGGCGGCTATGCCGAGTACGGCAATCGTTATAGTACACCAGTAGGGGATTTCGGTCTTTCTGATGTCCTCCACGCTCAGCGACACTAAAACGGGGAAGAGAATAAAAGCGATTATTATACGGTGCGGACTGTCGAAGCCGAGCGAGATAAAAGCCCAGAGGTTCGCTCCGCCGCAGAGCAGTTCCATGAGCAGATACTGTACGCTCATTTTAACGCCGCACTTACGGCAATGTCCGCGTTGTATCATATAACTGAATACCGGGACAAGTTCGTACCATTTAAGAACGTGCTTACACTCCGGGCAGTGTGAGCGGGTTTTTATGAACTCCTCTTTTTTGGGCAAGCGGTAGAGTACGACGTTAAAAAAACTGCCTAAACACCCGCCGAGCATAAAGATGAGCAGTCCTATTACAGCATAAAGAATAGTTTCCATAGTATTTCTCCGTTTCCATTATCATACTCTAATAATAAAGCAAAAATTGACGCTTGTCAATTATATATTTTTCATAAAAAAGGCAGGATACAAATCATATGAAAAACATTCCTATCGGACAACTACTGGTAGAAAGCGGTTTCATTACCGAACAGCAACTCGACTCCGCGCTGAGAAAGCAGAAAGACAAGGAAGAAAATCCGGAGGGTTTAAAGCTCGGCGATATGGTGCTGAAGCTTGGTTACGTTTCGGAAACACAGCTTGTTCACGCACTTTCGACACGCTTAAAGGTTCCGTTCGTAGACCTCACCACTACAAAAATTGACATCGACGCAGTAAAGAAAATCCCCGAACAAATAGCGAGAAAGCATATTTGTGTGTCCTACAGGGTGGGTGCGGGTAGGCTTTACGTGGCGACGAATGACCCGATTAACTTTTTCATATTTGACGAGCTTAAAATTACCACGGGTATGGAAATACATCCCATGCTCGCTACGAAGTCGTCGATTATGGATACTATAGGGCGTATGTATTCACAGTCCGCGACCGCAACGGTTGTTGACGACCTTGATAAAGAGTATAACGAGGAAGAAGCCGCCGCCGCCGCAGTTGCCGCGGCAGAGTCAGACCGCGTAGACAACGCCCCCATAGTTAAATTATGTAATCAGCTCGTAGAAACCGCATTCAGACGTAAAGCGTCCGACATACATATTGAGCCGTTCAGAGACAGAACCCGTATAAGAATCCGTATAGACGGAGACTTAATGGAACAAATGGCGGTAAAACCCGCCGTGCATAATTCGCTCGTCACACGTATGAAAATTTTGGCGGGTATGAACATTGCAGAGCGGCGCATACCGCTTGACGGGCGTTTCGGTATGATTATAGACGGGATTAACCTTGACGTGCGTGTTTCGAGTATACCTACCGTCTTTGGCGAAAAGGTGGTTATACGTCTGCTCGCTTCGGGTGATTCAAAGACCATGCGTGTTACAGAACTCGGCATGACCGCGCATAACTACGAAATGTTTAAGAGCGTTATTCGTTGCCCTCACGGGGTTATGTTAGTTACAGGACCTACAGGTTCGGGTAAATCCACGACACTTTACGCAACCCTCGGAGAGCTTTCTAAGCCTAATATAAACATAGTAACAGTAGAAGACCCCGTGGAAAAGAAAATCGACGGCGTAAACCAGGTTCAAATAAACGTAAAAGCGGGTATGACTTTCGCCGCCGCGCTTCGCTCAATTCTTCGTCAGGACCCCGATATAGTAATGGTCGGGGAAATGCGTGACAACGAAACGGCAGACATAGCCATACGCGCCGCTATCACGGGACACCTTGTTCTTTCGACCCTGCATACTAATGATGCGTCGAGTACTATACTTCGTCTTGTTGACATGGGCGTCGCCCCGTACATGGTAGCGAGTTCGCTCGTGGGTGTTATCGCTCAGCGTCTTGTTAAAAAGCTTTGTAATGCCTGTAAAGAGCAGTATGTTATTGATGACCCGGCGGACTTAAAGTTAGTCGGCGTTAAAGCCCCCATAACGGCACAGAGGAATAAGCCTGGAGGTTGCCGCGAGTGCGGAAATACGGGCTTCGCGGGGAGAACGGCTATTCATGAGATTATTGTATCTACGAGTCAGCTTAAAGAAATTATTTCCAACAACGGCACGGCAGAGCAGATTGAACGTAAGGCAATCGAAGACGGAACGAGGCTTCTGCGGCATAACGTGGCGGAAATGGTCAGAGCGGGAACAACGACCATGGATGAGTTAGTCAGAGCGACATATTCGGTGTAGACTGTATTATACTATGTATAAAGGGGCGGCGTAGATGTGTCCGTCCCTTTAGTGGTTTTTATTATTCAATTAAACCGAGCTTTAGCCCTTGCTCCGCCCAGTAATCAAGCACGGCGGGTAAAATCTCCGCATTAGCGGACGAAACAGCGTGTAATAATATGACAGCGCCCGGATGCGTACTCGCTTTTATTTTCTGAAGAGCATCGTCTGCCGCAGGTTGATTATTTACATCCCAGTCAACATAGGCGAATGACCAGAAAATGCTCTTGTAGCCGAGTTCGTGGGTTATGCCGAGTACGTGTTCGGAAAACTCGCCTCGCGGAAAGCGTATCAGCCGCATTTCGTAATCGAAATTTTCTTTTACATAGTCATGAAGCTTCATAATTTCCTCATGCACCTGTACATCGGTTATATCAGGAAAGGACGGGTGGCTGTAGGAGTGGTTCGCAACCTCGTGTCCTTCGTCAATCATGCGCTTTATAAGCTCCGGCTCACTAAGGCAATAATCATAGGTAACGAAGAATGTGGCAGCCGCGTTTTTTTCTTTCAGCGCATCGAGAATTAAAGAGGTATACCCGTTCTCGTAGCCCTCGTCAAAGGTCAGGTATATAGTATCCTCGCTCTTTTCATCAATAAAAATCGCTCCGAGGTGTCCGTATTTTTGACCTGCCGAAAGAGCGTCTGTCGGGCGGTTTTTACTGTCAACAGATTTACCTAAACCCCAGCCTATTTTTGCACTCGAAAGATTCGGCGCGGAAAGTTCCTTTGCAACAAAAGGAAAGGCAGCCGGGTTTTCCCCTGCTGCCGCTTCGTTTTCATGTGTTCTGTGTGGCGTCTGTACCGAGTCGTGAGGAGTCGTATGGTCTCCGTTCGGAGTTGTAAGGTCGCCGCCATGCGGAGTTGTCGTGAAGTTATCGTGTCTGTTTGTGTCCGCTCTCGGTGTTGTATGGAGCGGTGTAGTTCCCGCTTCGCCTGCACCGTAGTGGGTTACATTAGGCTCACAGCCCGTAAAAATTAAAAGACAGCCCGCGATAATAAGTGCCGATATAAGAATGGCTTTCGATTTCATTTTCATATTCCCTTTTATTGTAGATTCGGCGTTCGGAAATAAATCCCGATTGAGCGTCGCCGTTAAATTTAGTATAAACGGTTCCGCCGAGGATTATGAAAAGAAAATTTTGCTAAAAATTTAAAGTCAGCCTGTAAGATAACTCTTGACAAGCATCTGTAAAAGCTCATCTCTGTCTATGTGGCGGATAAGGCTTCTGGCGTTGTTGTACGTGGTTATGTAGGTGGGGTCTTCCGACAGAATATAGCCTACAAGTTGGTTAATCGGGTTATAGCCTTTTTCCTGTAAAGCTTCGTAAACTGTGGAAAGGATTTCCTTCATTTCGCTTTCGCGGTCGTCATGAACGGAAAAGGTCATGGTTTTATCAATCATAATTCTCACTCCCTGAAATTATAGCAAATTAAATAAATACGATATTTCTATTATACATTATTTCTTTAAAATTTGCAAGTCTTTTTGTGCTTTTTATGAAAAAATTGCCCCTTTGTGCATTATTTACTAAAAATATCATAAATTATAGGCAATTCGTTCAAAAAAAACGGTTATTATTTATAAATAATTACTATTGCAAAATCCGCCGTAAATTGCTATAATATAATAAGCTATCTGTAAAACATAAAATATTAAAAATAAACTTTCTTTTCTTAAAGTAGGAGTAATTATGTTAACAGCACCCAAAAAATCAGCGGGAAAAAATGAAAAAGCTCTATCGGATACCGCCTCTTTCAAAAAAGTTGCTTACGGGTTCAGTCCTGACGAGGTAAACCTATATATTCACTCGTTGAGGAAAAAGACCCTCGAGCTTCAGGCTGAAAACGACAAGCTCATGGAAAGCGTAAATCCGGAAAAACTCGCTCAAACGGAGAACCTTGAAAGGTATCTCGCCGAGGCAAACGAAAAGTATTTTAAAGAAAGAGACCTTGTCGTTATGCTTGAGGGAGAGTGTAAGCGGCTCGGTACGGAGTTGGACGAACTGTCTAACAAGCTTCGTGCGGGCGGCTCTGCCGATGATGCGGCAAAGCTGAAGGTCGCCGAGAACAAAGCCGCAAAGGCAGAGTTCAGCCTATCAAAAGCCGAGTCAAGGGCGAGCGAGGCAGAAGCCAAGGTCGCGGGCTTAGAGCAGAGTCTTGCCGAATCCAAGGCTAAGGCTACAGAGTACAAGTTAAGATTAGATGACGCCGAAGAGAAATTAGCCGCCGCAGAGTTAAGCTCTCTCACTATAGGCGGTTCGACTGATGAAATGGTCGCCGAAGCGAAGGAAAGAGCGGAAAAAGCCGAGGCAAGAGCGACCGAGGCTTCAGCGAAGGCTTCGATTTTAGAAGAAAAAGCAGACGACTTAAAAGCAAAAGTCGCCGAATTAAAATCAAAATTAACGGAAGCGGAAAGCAAGCTTGCGTCCGCTCCGGCAAGCGGCGGTAAGGTCGATGAACAGCTGAAAGAGATGCAGGAGAAATTAAAGAAGACCGAAGCCGAGGCATCTGCGTCTGCAACACGGGTCACAGTTTTAGAAGAAAGATTAGAAGGGGCGAAGGCTGAAACTGCCGGGTATAAATCACAATTAGGCGAAGCTAAGAGCAATTTGCTGAGAGCAGAAGATAAATTAGCTAAAGCCGAAGCCGAGGTTGCCAAAACCGAAGCCGAGGTCTCCAAAGCCGCTAAAGCCGCGCCTGCCGCGACTAAGGAAACGTCTAAGCAGGACGCCGCAAAGATAGCAGACGCCGAAGCAAAAATCACGGCGTTAGAGGATAAATTAGCTAAAACCGAGAAAAGCTTGAGCGAAGCAAAGGAAGCCGCAGTTAAGGCGGCGGCTGTTCCCGTAAAAGCCGCACCTGCCGCAAAAGCTACGGCGAGTTCTCCCGATGTACCCATTTTTGAAGAAGCTCCTGCGGCTCGTGATAAGGGCGATGAGTTCTTATCGGCTGACGGAAAGGATAAAAAAGCGGCAAAAACCGAACAGGAAAGCGAAACCGCGCTTCTCGCGAATAAGCTCAGTTCTGTTTTAGCGGAAATAGACGACCTAAAGAGCCGAATCTCTAAAACCGAAGAGAGCGAAACGGATGGAGAAGCCGTCAGCGAAGCAAAAAAAGCCAAGAAGAGCAGAAGAAGCGATGAGGGCGAAGAATCGGGCAGAAGTCTGTCCCGAGCAGAGCTTAAAATACAAATTCTTCAAGATGACGCGGAGGATTCTTACATAATCCCCGACAAATATATTAAAATGATAGAGGATGTTGAGGAGCAGGAAGACGATGATGACTTCTCATATCTGCTGACAGATTCAGCGGCGACTGATGATATGATGATGGCGGTCATTGACGATGACGATGATATAAGCAATCTCCTCATAAGCGGACCGACGCCGTCCATGCCGGCGTTCAGTAAAGCGCCTCCGCCGAAAAAAGAAGCTGACGCAACCCCGCCCTCTAAGAGTGCGGATAAAGCTAAACCCGCGGCAGACGCAAGTGCCGGAGCAAAGCCCGCCGCTAAACCCGCACCCCACAGCGGAGCGAAAAAACCCGATGAAATATTACTTTCGGGAATGGACGACAGTATAAAAGCAGGGACAAAATCCGAATCGTCAAAGAGCAAACAATCGGAGCTTATTAAATACGATGATGCTGAATTAGACCAGAACTTTGAGGATTTACTGAACTTAGATTTCAGAAAAGTTCAGCCTAAGGGTGAAAATTTAGTACCCAAAAACCCTACGATTAAAGAAAAGGGCGATGATTTAGTTGCCGGAAATCCGAATCAGAAAGAAAAAGGGGTAGATTTAAATGAGGACATTTTCGAGACGGTAGTAGGGCAGGCATCAGACCCCAATAAGAATGTACGCGCCCGCTCAGAAGTAAGCGGTGATTTCGCCGGCGCGGGGTACGATTTTATGCTTGAGAGTGACGATATGGAGCTTATTTAACACTTAAAAGGGTAGAAAAAGCACAAATTTTTACGTTTTTTATGAAAATTTAGCTTTTTCTGTTGACAAATGCGTAGTTTAATGGTATATTTTTTGTTAGGTGGGCAGGTGTGACATGGATGATATACAAATACTCCGCGACGAATCGTTATTGGAAATGGCGAGGCAGGACGAAAGCCGTAAAGACGTCCTTATGTCCGAGCTTATTACGCGCTATGTCAAAGTAATTGTTATAAAAGCCAATAAAGTGGCGAGCGGCTTCGGTATGTTTAATCGTCAGGACGCCGAGGATTTCATCTCTGAGGGATTTTTAGCACTTCTGAACGCCATACGGACATATGAAGAAGAAAAGGGCAGCTTTAGTGGTTATGCTAACGCCTGTATAGACAACAGAATGAAAAACGCACTCGGCAAAGCCAAACGCGAGCTAATATTGAGCAAGGAGTTCGACCCCTCCTTAGTTAAAGAGCTGTCGCCGGGAGCAGATGATATAATTATTGAGAAAGAAAACCGCATAGAGATTCTCGGACGCATAAAAAAGGTCTTATCCGAGCGGGAGTTTAATGTTTTTGAAATGTATCTTGATTCTTTTTCATACAGGCAAATCTCTACCCGTCTGGGGATAAGCGTAAAATCCGTAGATAATTCTCTATCCCGCGCCCGCAGCAAACTAAAGGAGCGAGGAATAATTAACAGCGATTAATAAAAAATAACCTAAAGATTGTATATTTTACATATATGGCCCGGTAGCTTAATTCAAGAGCGTTGTTTTACAAAGGTGTCGGTGGAAGTCCGTCCAAGGTCAAAAATTTTAAACGTGAGGTATCACAAAAATGTTCGAAGACAAAACCCTTCAATGCAAGGATTGCGGAGCAGATTTTATTTTCACGGTTGGCGAACAAGAGTTCTATTCCGAGAAAGGCTTCGTAAACGAGCCACAACGCTGCAAAACCTGTCGCGATGCAAAGAAAAGCGCATCACGCAACAAGGAAACCTTTATTGCCACCTGCGCTGACTGCGGCGGCGAAGCAAAGATTCCTTTTAATCCCCGTGACGACAGACCCGTTTATTGTAGCGAGTGTTTCGCAAAACAAAGAGCATAGCAAGAAAAATCCTTGTAGTGCAAGAAGTCTGACGCTGACCCTTTTTGCGGTTAGTGTATGGGTTTTACCGACTGCTGTAAACAACGTATAAGGTTTTCCCCTGTAAACGACTTAAACAAAATTTGCCCTTTTCTTTTGAGGAAAGGGCGGTTTTCTTTTTGAACCTAACAGTGACAAATGTAAATCAGATATAAAGAAGCGGAATAAACAGTTGAAAAAAACTAAACCTTATGTTATAATAAAATTATGAAAAGAATTAACAAGTATTTTATTTTCGGGCTTCTCATGTTGTCCTTAAATCTTGTATCAAGCGCGAGCAGTGATACAGCAATAAGCCGTATGCTTTATGAAGACAAGGGTATGTTCATTCTGACCCACCCGCAAGAGGATTCAAGCGTTACGGCTTCGCCGCGCACGAGCTTTCTCGGTACGGCTGATACATTATTCCCCCTTTATATAAACGGGGAAGAAATTAATATGACTAAAAACGGGTTCTGGTCATATTATGCTGTTCTCGATATAGGTGAGAATATTTTCAGCTTTGAAAACGGCGATTATTACGAAAGTGTGACCGTTATACGAGAAGAGCCGGAAGCATGGATTCCGCCCGAAACCGTTTATTTTACAATAGAACTGTACGGCTCTACGGAGAGCATTTTTATATCCCGATTTTCCGATTTAAACGATGACTTGTATATGCGTACCCCGCTCGCGCAAGGGACGACATTTAGAATTATAGCCGAGTATGGAGATTTTTATATAATCGAGGACGGCACAGCGGTTTTTAAAAGCAATGTGTATCAGTTAGACAGAATGATTCCCCCCATAACCGTCTCAGGCGGTGAAATTTCGGCAGAGGATAACAGCGTCACGCTAAGTTTAGGCGTGACGGATAACCCTCTTTATGAAGTAATTCTTGACAGCGAGAATAGAAATAAAGCAGTTCTTCTTCTTTATGCAGATGAGGATGAAATCGACCTGCAACCCGACGGAAATTTTATAACAGAGATAAACAAAATAGAGACAGACTATGATTCACCGCTTATTTATGAGCTTGTCTTTGAGCGTGAACCCGTGGGCTTTATGGTCGATTTTTCCGACGGTAAAATGAATCTGCGGTTTAGATTTGCGGCGGGTTCTCTGTCAGATTCGTATGTACTGCTCGATGCGGGACATGGAGGACATCTGCCCGGCGCACTCGGTCCTCCCGGAGAGTACGGACCTATGGAGAAGGATATAAATCTCTATGTTTCGGAAATTACGCGAGACTATTTAGAAGCACGCGGGATAAGAACGGTATTAATCAGAGACAAGGACGAGGATGTACCCATCATGGATAGGGTGCAATACTTTAACGGTGAGCCTGATATTTCGGTCTGTATTCATGCTAATTCTATGTCGCTCAGTTCTGATTTTTCGAGTGAACGCGGTCCGCTCATGTTTTATACATTAGACCTGTCCGAAAAAGCCGCCGATGACATGATAAAAATAATTGCGGAGCATACGGGGAATCCGTACACACCGCCCAAACGTCAAAACTTTGCTATGGCGCGATATACGGGTAGTCCGTCTATGCTTTTTGAAATGGGTTTTATGTGTAATCCCGAAGAATATGAAGATTTAATTAATACCGAATACCTCAATAAAATGGGAGAAGCTTTAGGGCTGTCAATAATAGGGTATCTTGAACAGTATGTACAGGTTGACGAGTATATTGATGTTATGCAGTATACGGCATATGAAGAGGAGGATAAACTGCCGACCGAAACGGACATAGAGGTTTTTGCGTCCTATCTTGATGAACCTGACGCACAGCCCGTCTTACAGCAGACGAGCGGGGTAAGCGGAGGCGACTTTAATAACATGCTCGGAAAATATATAATTTTGATTTCAGGCGTTTTACTCTGCGGTGCGATGATGTGGCTTCCGAGCTTTTTGAGGAAAGGGAAATAGAGTTCGGTTATACGATAGATTTATACCCCTCGGTCACATACGGGGGGTAAAAATTTATTTTTTTACCGGCGAGAATTAAATTTTGTTAACTTAACGAAAAACCGTCTAAACTATGATATAATAAATATAGCACATAGAAATTATTTTTAATAAAAATTTACTGAAATTGCTAAATTTTTTACTAAGCCTGCCGATATTACATATTAATTACGGTTAAATAAAAGCTCCTTGAACTTTTTGTACATTTTATACAATTTTACAAGTTTTCGGCATTTTTATATTGCTTTTTTGGCGAGAATGTAGTATAATGCTGTTAAAAGGAAAATACGTGTAAGGACGGCGTTTAAAAAGTGGCTAAAAAGAAAAAAAAGAAAAAGAGAGAGGCGGCAGAAGAGAAGAAGAGTGCCTATCTCGGCAGTGTAAGGTTTTTTAAGCATGTTATATTGTCAGTCTTAGGACTCGCTATAATCGTACCCACTGTTATATTAATAGTGGTTCTCAGCACAAAAGACAGGGATGATGAGGACGACAGACTTATTCCGCGCGATATGCTGGAGCAAAACGATATAGGCGGTCGGGGAATGGTTCTGACTCCTGATAATTTTGAAGAAGTTCTCGAAGAATTCAGACAGCCCATTGAGGACGCTTCTTATATAATCAGCATGAGTTTAGAATGGGTTTTTGAAAAATGGGATGTGCCTTCCCGCAGTACGTATGTCGAAAACTATACCGATAACAAGCGGACTGTTTATATTGATGTTTTTCTCGATGATGAGAATGGCGATGCCATGTTAGACGAACTGATATATTCATCACCCTATATACCTGTAGAGGCGGAGCTTAAAGAGTTCGCCCTACAAAAGGAAGTACCTGCCGGCTCATATACGGCGACCGTTGTTTATTATCTTGTGGACGATGATTTCAACGTTATAACAGATTTATCTGTCGGTATCCGACTGATAATAAAAAATTAAAAAAAGGGGGATTCTTAATATGAAAGAATCTAAAAAACTCCTCGCAAGTGTCCTCGCAATCACGATGCTCTTCTCGGTGGGAGCGGTACAGGCGTTCGCTTTTGAACTCGAGGGCGACGGAGACGTCGTCGGAGCGGACTTGAAAAAGGTGTTGGTTGAGCTTCCTACATCAGCTAACATGAACTTTATGCTTGACCCGCAGGGTCTCGCAAGTCAGGATTACGACAGTGAAGTTATCCTCACCAACCTTAACCCCGATGGAAAAATCGTCATGCAAAGTAAGGCGGGGGCTTTGTTTGTAAACAAAAGCTCATTCCCTGTTGTTGTGGAAGTGGATGCTAAACTGACCGGTCATGCGACATCTGTTATTGAAAGTGCTGTTGATAGTAACACTCTCAACAATGTTTCGTTTAACATTGTAGCTTCGGCAGCCAAGACCACAGATGCGGCTGCAGATTTCGCGGCAGCAGATACAGCCGTGAACGCTATTACGGTACTTGATGAAGCAGGCAAAAAGGCAAACTTTGCTCTCCAATCTGCGGTTTACGTAGTTGAGCAGGAAGGCACAGCTCCCGACTATACTTACGACATATCATTAAAGTCAGGTGAAGCCGGAGACGGCACGAAAATTCAACTCGCAGGTAAAATTAACACCAAAGCCGACTGGTCTGATTTCACAGGCAAAGAAGCAACCAAGAAGGTCGGCGTAGCTATTAAATTTACTGTTTTTGAAATCCCAACCGGCGATGTTGGTACCGACGGTGCTACTAAGAATGATACTATCCCGGCGTTGAACGCACTCATGAGAGTTTCTCCTAATGAGGTCGAAAATGCTTATGCACTTCTTCCCGCCAGCGGTAGCACTATAATGTCTCTTCTTGGTAGTACTCCACCTGCGTTAGAACTCGCACCTCCCGAAGGCTTCGCAAAATCGTCTATGAGCTACTCAGAAGCGGGTACAGTAGCGAATCAGTGGTTTGCAGTTGATTTTGGTTATGGCGGAAAAACTGTAAAGAGCGTGACAATGAATGGTACCGCGACGACTACTGCTTTCCGTACGGAGAAGATGAGCGAGCATAAAATTGAGTTCAATTTTGGTAATAACACGGCTCAACGGGTTATGATTGTGACTATGAGCGATGATACTAAGCATACGATTACATTCACCGTTTCGTAAGCAAGTAGTTGAGCTTTAAAGCGACAATAATACCTAAAACAAAGGAACGGGTGCGTAGGAACGCCCGTTCCTTTTTGTAATGTTAAAGGTTAAAACATAATCTGACTTAAAAGCGGTTGCCTCAACGCTTTTTTGTCTTTTTTACAAAAACATTGAAAATTTTCTTTATTTATGTTATAATGAATTTAAAATTCGTTCAGTAAATTGAGATGCATCTACTATGGTGCATGGCGGTTACTAATGGCTTAAATACAGCCAACATCGGCTTTGAGAGCGAAATCAAGGAAAGATTGGGGGCAATTGGCTTTGAAATCAAATGAAAATAATTTACAGGCGAGTAATAATGCCGCTTTTGAGGAAATAGTGGATATTATTGAACGTAGCCGCGAAAAAATATTCCGTTCTGTCAATCGGGAACTGATTGATATGTATTGGGAAATCGGGCGATATATCAGCCAAAAAGTCAAGACCGACAAGTGGGGCAAATCCATCGTCAAGGAGTTTTCGGGATTTATTCAATCGCATTATGATGGAATAAAAGGTTTTTCGCCGCAAAATATTTGGCGCATGAAGCAATTTTATGAGATTTATGCGGAAAATGAAAAACTCTCACCACTGGTGAGAGAAATTAGCTGGACAAATAATCTCGCTATAATGTCAAGGGCAAAAAGCGAAGAAGAACGGGAGTTTTATTTACTTTTGTGTTCAAAAAATAACTATTCCAAGCGCGAACTTGAGCGTCAATTTGACAGCGCGTTGTTTGAACGCACCATGATTTCAAATGAGCAGAATCAATTATTCATCGAACGTAGTACAGGATTGTCGGCTTTGCGTGACAGCTATGTTCTTGAATTTCTTGATATTCCCGAACGGCACAAAGAAAAAGAGTTTCGTAAAGCCATTATCGCTAATCTGCGTAAGTTTATCCTCGAATTTGGCAAGGATTTTACTCTTGTGGGTGAAGAATATCGTGTTCAAGTAGGTAATAAAGATTTTCGCATTGATTTGCTTCTGTACAATCGCGATTTGCATTGCCTTGTCGCCATTGAGCTAAAAGTCACCGATTTCAAGCCGGAACATCTCGGAAAGCTTGAATTTTACCTTGAAGCCCTTGACCGTGATGTTCGTAAACCCGACGAAAATCCGAGTGTAGGCTTGATTCTCTGTGCGGGTAAAGATGATACTGTCGTCGAGTACGCGCTAAGCCGCAGTATGTCACCCGCCTTGATTGCCGACTATCAGACACATCTGCCGAAAAAGGCATTGCTCGAAAACAAGTTACGCGAATTGCGCGAACTTGCCGAGGAGGAAAGCTTTAGCGATGGAGATGATGAGGGGTGAGATAGTAAGGCTTAAAACATAATCTGCCTTAAAATCGGTTGCATTTGTATATTTTTGAGTGCGGACGACAGTGCTTCGGGAACTAATGAAAAATCGGAAATTACCGATGTCGGTTTATTTTCGGGTTCATCTTGCCGCAGGGGTACAAAAAAGTAATTGCGCAGATTCATAAGTACGCCTATATTTTTTGCCGAACCTGAAAGCGCATCATTCGTGGCGATACAAAGTACGGCAGGGCGATTGTTACGGATATGGCTTTTTACAGCCATTGTAGCCGCGCTGTCGGTTATGGAATTTGCTAACTTCGCCATTGTGTTACCCGTACAGGGACATACGAGGATAACGTCTAAAAGCTTACCCGGTCCGAGGGGTTCCGCTTCTGCAATCGTTTTTATTATCTTCGCATCGCATATTTCGGAAAGTTCGGCGGCGTGTTCTTTAGCTTCTCCGAAACGGGTGTCCGTATTGTATGCGGTTTCGGACATAATAGGAATCAGCTTTGCGCCGAGCCGCTTTAGAATCCGCGCCTGTTCAAAGGCGGCGTCAAAGGTGCAGAACGAACCGCTCACGGCGAACCCGATTACAGTATTAGAAAAATCAAACATTTGTGTCCCCGCTTTCCGCCGTCTCGGATGACAGGGCTAAAATATTCATGATTGTATCGGCGATAATATACCCCGCTGTTACGGGTGAGGTTTTTCCGGGCAGGGAGAGGGCGCGGATAATGTTAACGCCCTCTTTCTTTGCGTTTTCGAGATTCGGTACACACGCCTTTGACGCGAGGTCAACCACAAGGCAGTCGGGCTTTAACATTTTGAGCCTGTCTGTGTCTAAAATGGGTGCGGGTATGGTGTTTATTATTGTGTCGAACTTTTCGAGCATGTCATCAAGCTTCGATAAATGTATGGTTTCACAACCCGAAATTTCTGCCCATGCCAGGTCTGAGTATTTACGTGCCGTGACCGTCACCTTCGCGCCGAGTGCGATGAGAAGCTTTCCCAACACCTTAGAGATTCTGCCGAATCCCGTAAGCAGAACCGATGAACCGAAAATTGTTTGGGGTTTTTCGCGCATTATTATTTCGAGGCAACCCTCGGAGGTCGGTATTGCGTTCATTACCGCTAACTCCTCCCGCTCGAAATAATCTATAAGCGAGAGATTGTTTTCGGTACAAATTTTTTCAAGCGCGGGACAAGACTTTCCGCAATAAACAGTCCCCCCCGAATAAACCGCCTCGGGAATTACGCTTATAGGAATAGGCGTCTTAGAATAGGGTGCGTTTATATTTAATCCGTCCGCACAAGCGGGTAAGGGGAGTACAAGGCTTTTAAATTTTGTTATTTCGCGTAGAACAGGCGCGTGGATAGATTCAGTCTCCGCAACGCCGTAAACAAAGCAGTCATACCGCTCTCCGAGCCGTTTTGCGGCGTGGAGCGAGCGCATATCTCCGCCGAGAAAGAGAAAGTTGTTCATCGTGTTCTCCTGTTAAGTCTTATTTCATTTATTTATTTTATGACGAAAGCTCGTTTTTGGCTATTGCCTTTTTATGAAAATCATGGTAGAATAATATTAACGTGATTACTAAGGAGCAAAACAGATGAAAAAATTTATGAGCGAGAGTTTCCTTTTACGGACGATGACGGCGAAAAAGCTGTACAGTGCGGTGAGAGACCTGCCTATTATAGATTGGCACTGTCACCTCGACCCCCGTGAAATTGCCGAGGACAGAACCTTCGGAAATCTGACAGAACTGTGGCTTGGCGGAGACCATTACAAATGGCGGGCTATGCGAGCCTGCGGCATTGACGAGGAGTACATAACGGGTTCTGCAAATGATTATGAAAAGTTTGAAAAGTGGGCATTAACGATTGAAAACTGCATAGGGAACCCACTCTACCACTGGACGCATCTTGAGCTTAGGCGGGTCTTCGGATGTGATATAAACCTTTCATCAAAAACCGCAAGGCAGGTCTGGGAGCATTGTGGGAGCGTACTTGAAAAAGGGTTGAGGGTTAGTGATGTTATAAAAAAGTTTAATGTCGAGATGATTTGTACCTCGGATAACCCTGTTGACAATCTCGAAGAACATAAAAAAATAAAACAAAACGGCGTTATCGCCGCGTTGGTTAAACCTACGTTCCGTCCTTCGGACTTACTCGGTATAGAAAAGCCGTCATGGGCGGATTATGCGGGTGTGTTGTCTGAGATTACACAGACGCAGATTCATAATTACGAAAGCCTGAAAGAGGCAGTCTATAAGCGCATAGAGTTTTTTGACGCAAACGGATGTAATATGTCTGACCATGCCCTCGACCCGCCTGTTTATATCGGTACAGACGAAAAAACGCTTGATGAAATCGTGAAAAAGGCGTTATCGGGAGAGAAACTTTCTCCTAAGGAGAGCGGCGGGTTTAAGACCGAGATGCTTGTGGACATGGGGAAAAAATATAACGAGCTTGGTTGGAGTATGCAGCTTCATATGGGTGCGGCGCGAAGCGTTAATTCCACAATGACCGCCCTGCTCGGCGCGGATAAAGGATATGATTGCATGGCGGGTTCTGACTATGCCGAGCCGCTTCTGCGTCTTTTAGACAGGCTCGAAGTCGCGGCGAGTTTACCCCGCACGGTTCTGTTTTGTCTTAATCCTAAGGATGACGACCTGTTAGCCTGTATCACAGGTTGTTTCCAGTCCGGTAATTCGGTACGTGCCGACTGCGGCAGTCCCCCCTTAAAAGGGAAGATTCAATTTGGCTCCGGATGGTGGTTTAACGACCATAAGAGCGGCATGGAAAAACAAATGACCGCCCTCGCCAATAACGGCGTTTTAGCTTTATTCGCGGGTATGCTGACTGATTCAAGAAGCTTTTTATCGTATACGCGCCACGAGTATTTCCGCCGAATTTTATGTAACCTCGTGGGGGGGTGGGTAGAAAATGGTGAATACCCTGCAAATTTTGAAAAGCTTGAAGAAATTGTAAAAAACATATCATATTATAATGCGAAGGAGTACTTTTCATGAAAATGACTTTTCGTTGGTTCGGAGATAAATTTGACACAATTACCCCCGAACAAATCAGGCAAATCCCCGCTGTCGTCGGGGTAATCACAACATTATATGACACTATGCCCGGCGAGGTCTGGGAGACAGCCGCGATTAGAGCGTTGAAGGAGCGGGTGGAGCGTGCGGGACTTGAAATTTCCGGTATCGAAAGCGTTAACATCCATGACGCAATAAAAGCCGCCTCCTCAGAACGTGATATGTACATAGAAAATTATATCAAAACGCTCGAACGCCTTGGCGAGCAGGGGATAGACCTCGTTTGTTATAATTTTATGCCCGTGTTCGACTGGACCCGCTCGGATTTGGCGAAGCCTCGTTCCGACGGTTCGACAGTGCTTTCTTATGATGCTGAAATTATTGAGAGTATGGATTTTGAGCAGATGCTTGAGAGCATAGGCAGTAAAAGCGAGGGCTATCTTTTACCCGGTTGGGAGCCTGAGAGGATGGCGCGGAATAAAGAGCTTTTTGAAATCTATAAAGGTATAGACGAGCATAAGCTAAAAGAGAACTTGGGTTATTTTCTGCGTGCTATTATGCCCGTTTGTGAAAAATATAATATTAAAATGGCGATTCATCCCGACGACCCTGCGTGGAGTGTTTTCGGGCTTCCTCGAATTGTGAAGGATGCAGAAGACCTGCAGGAGCTTATTAATCTCGCGCCTTCGCCCTGTAACGGTATAACCCTGTGTACAGGTTCGCTCGGTTCAAATCCCGAAAACGACATACCCGCGATTATTCGCTCGCTTAAAGGGAAAATTCATTTCGCACATACGAGAAATGTAAAATACCTCGGTTACAGAAAATTTGACGAGTCGGCGCATTTGTCCGATGACGGCTCACTTGATATGTACGAGATAATAAAAGCACTCTATGATATTGGCTTTGACGGACCTGTCCGACCCGACCACGGCAGGATGGTATGGGGTGAAAAATCAATGCCCGGATACGGACTGTATGACAGGGCGATGGGGATTTGTTATTTGAGCGGGCTTTTAGAAGCGATAAGAAAACAGAAATAGTATAAACAGGAGGGACGAAAACCTGACATGAAACTTAACAACTATGAACTTTTTTTACCCGAAAACTCCGAAAAGTGGCTTCGCGCAGGTATTTCTATACCTAAATTCGACCGAAAGGCTTTAATAGAGCGTACTAATAAAAACCCTGCTTGGGTTCATTTCGGTGCGGGAAACATTTTTCGTGCGTATTTGGCTCGTGCGTGCGACGCGCTTATTGAAACCGGAGAATACGACCTTGGTGTTATTGCGGCAGAGGGCTACGACTATGAAATTATAGATATGGCTTTTATACCTCATGATGACATCACCATACTTGTCACATTAAAGGCTGACGGGAATGTCGAAAAAAAAGCAATCGCCTGTATAACACAGGCTCTTAAAGCAAGCTCCGCCCATGAAGATTTTGAGCGGCTTAAAGATATATTTAAGACCGAATCTCTTCAAGTTGTGAGTTTTACGATTACAGAAAAAGGCTATTCGTTACAGGGACCTGCGAAAGATATTTCGCAGGAGGTAGCATATGACTTTGAGAACGGGACAGAAAAACCCCGCAGTTATATGGGCAGAATCGCGGCGTTGCTCTATGAGCGTTATAAACGCTTCGCCGATGAAAAGGGCGGTGGGGTCGCGCTTTTAAGTATGGATAATTGCTCGCATAACGGAGATAAGCTTAAAGCCGCCGTCAGCGCATTTGCCGAAGAGTGGGAACGGCGCGGACTTACAGAAAAAGGTTTTTCGGAATACGTAAATAACCCGGCGAGAGTTTCGTTCCCCTGGAGCATGATTGATAAAATCACCCCCGCCCCGCATAAGGACGTTAAAAAAATGCTCGAAGACGGCGGAATCTGCGGAATGGAAACAATTGTTACCTCGAAAAATACGCACATAGCTCCCTTTGTAAACGCTGAGGAAGCCGAATACTTAGTAATAGAGGACAGCTTTCCGAATGGCAGACCCCCGCTTGAAAAAGCCGGTATTATTTTCACAGACAGGCAGACCGTTGACAAAGCCGAAAAGATGAAGGTCTGTACCTGCCTTAACCCGTTACATACCGCACTCGCCGTCTTCGGCTGTCTGCTCGGATACACCAAAATCAGCGAGGAAATGAAGGATGCAGACCTGAAAAAATTAGTCGAAAAAATAGGCTATGAAGAGGGACTGCCCTCTGTCACAGACCCCGTAATAATAGACCCCGAAAAATTTCTTGAAGAGGTTATAAACGTAAGGCTTCCGAACCCCTTTTTACCTGACGCGCCGCAGAGAATCGCCACAGACACATCGCAGAAGCTTCCGATTCGTTTCGGCGAGACCATAAAATCGTATAAAAACCGCGATGACTTAAATATAGAAAACCTCAAGTTTATTCCGCTCGTTTTTGCGGCGTGGCTGAGGTATCTTATGGGCGTGGACGACGACGGACTGTCTATTGAGATTAGCCCGGACCCTCTGCACCTGTACCTGAATTCGCATATTAGACAGGTTAAATTAGTCGGCGTGGCGGCAGAGTCGGCAGATGACCAAACAGAAACGGAAACAGATTTTGATTCTACGAACCCGATTGACTATCGCACAAGAATCCGCCCGATTTTAGAAGACGCAAGTATTTTCGGCGTTAACCTGTATCATGCGGGGCTTGGCGAAAAGGTTGAGGCTCTGTTCGGAGAATTAATTGATGGGCGGGGTGCGGTAAGACGGACATTGAAAAAGTATTTATATAACGAAAAGGGGATTTAATATGCAGGAAATTCTTCAAGAAATAAAAAAATGCGGGGTAATTCCCGTCATTAAGTTAGATAACGCCGATGATGCGTTACCGCTCTGCCGCGCACTTGCCGATGGAGGACTTTTCGCCGCTGAAATCACGTTTAGGACTGATGCGGCAGAGGAATCAATCAGGCGCGTGAGTACCGAATGTCCCGAAATGTTTGTGGGTGCGGGAACGGTGCTGAACATTGAGACCGCTGAAAAAGCCGCACGGGCAGGCGCGAAATTTATCGTTAGTCCGGGGTTTAATCCCGCAGTTGTAAAATGGTGTATTGAGAATGATATAACCGTTGTTCCGGGCGTTTGTACACCCACGGACATAGAAGCGGGACTGTCGCTCGGACTTACTGTACTGAAATTTTTTCCCGCGGAAGCCGCAGGGGGATTGAAGATGCTGAAGGCGATGGCGGCACCGTATACAATGGTCAGCTTTATGCCGACAGGCGGCATCGACGACAAAAACCTTGCGGATTATCTTGCGTTTAAACCTGTGATTGCCTGCGGGGGCAGTTGGATGGTTAAGGACGAGTTAATAAAAAGCGGTAATTGGGCTGAAATAACAAGATTAAGCAGGGAAGCGGCAGAGATAAGGGACAGGGTTCGCGGTTTTAAAATGTTTATGTAGTGTACTCTTTATATAAGACTTCATCTAAGAGAAAGTCGCAACACCGCGCTTTCAATTTTTCATTTGCCCTTCCCTGTGTAATCATTTGATATAGTACCTTTGCTTTTACAAGGATTGCTTCTTTATTAGCATTACACCATGATAATTGATTTATGAGGAGGTTTTTATAATTCTTGTCTTCTGTGGTGTTTTCGGGTAACCCGTTAATGTCAATGACTTTAAGGCTCTTTTCGTGTATAGGTATCATATTATTGAAGTTTATAGCGCCTAACTGTCCGCCTTGAATTTTATAAAAATCCGCTTGGTTTTTCATTTTTGCGTGTTTTGACTTTGGAGAAGTTAGCGGTGCGTAATAATTTATGCCATTAATAACTAACACTATCCCAACAAAAGGGCGGTTGGATTTACTTTCCATTGTGTAAGGAACGCAGGGGTCCTTTTCTCTTAGAAAATCACAGTAATCGCTATTTGCGATATAGAATGAAAGACGCATAATTTTCTCCTTTAAAAAGGGACTGAGCGGCACCGCCCAATCCCTGCTTTTTTAGCTCCCACTTTGAAATGGTAGGGTACACCGCTTTTTTAATTCCCACTTCGAAATGGTAGGGTACACCGCTTTTTTAATTCCCACTCATGGTAGGGTACACCGCTTTTAGGCGTTTCCACCTTACACTTATTATTATACACCATTAATGCGATTATGT
Source organism: Oscillospiraceae bacterium (assembly GCA_009778065.1). Classification (GTDB taxonomy): domain Bacteria; phylum Bacillota; class Clostridia; order Oscillospirales; family Ruminococcaceae; genus Ruminiclostridium_E. The sequence goes on along the minus strand of WRKM01000001.1, from coordinate 59,327 downwards.
CAATCATTTTTTGAAATTCTCATTACCCAAAACTAAAACCTTAATTTCTCTATTTCATTTTCCGTCAGCATAGGCAGTAAAACCCGATTAACAGTTCTTGCGACAACTTTGGCGAAGTGGCTTATCATGACGTCAATATCACGCGGGACAACCATAGCCTCGCAGGTTTTTCCGATATTCGGGGCTATTGAAGAAAGGTCTATTACTGTAGGTACGCCGATGGCGACGACAGGAATACCGAGCGTCTGCTTTGAAATCTCGTGCCGCGCATTACCCACGCCGCTTCCCGGTGCGATTCCCGTATCTGTGATTTGTATTATTCGACCGAGCCTTTCAGGTTCGGCACAGGCTAAACTGTCGATAACCACAGCCATAACGGGTTTTATACCGTCTATAATGAATTTAAGCTGTTCGCCGCTTTCTATTCCCGTTTGAGCGAGTACGCCCGGTTCTACCGAAAAAACCTCTCTCATACCCAGTTCTTTGAACTCGTTGTTCTCGGCTAAATGAGCGGTCGCCACGACCCTCGAAACAGCGCGAACGCCGAGACTATCAGGGGTTATATTGACGTTTCCGAGACCTGCGACTAAGATTTTTCCCATACTTGGAATAAGGGCTTTAAGTGCGTGAGAAAGTGCGTTACTTTCTGCTCGCTCGTCTCGCGTTCCGCAGTGCAGAGTTATATAGAAGCCGCCGGGTTTTCCGACGGGATTATTTTTATCGAGACGTATTTCGGTCAGCAAAAGTCCGTTTATGCGTGTTTTTCTTATATCAGCACCATCTGCACTCTGACTTGAAATCGCTTCAAAAGCTAAATCTGTTCTGTTTGTGTTCATAGTATTATTATTTTACAAAATAGGGGGAATATGTATAATTAGAAATTTCGTAACAGCTATTGACATTATGTGATATATCATATATAATATAAATATGGCATAAAACACATATTGGAAGTGATGATTTGAAAAAGGACGATAGAGCGTTTTCCGTTCTGTATTACGAAAAAGCAGATGGCTCGTTTCCGGCGGAGAAGTTTATTCTTGAGCAAGACTTCAAAATGCAGGCGAAATTGTTCAGCTTGCTTGAGCTTCTTGAAGAAAGGGGCAATGAACTGCGAGAGCCTTATTCAAAATTTTTGGAAGACGGTATTTTTGAAATAAGGGCGAAACAGGGGAGCAACATAACAAGGGTGCTGTATTTCTTTGTAGTCGGGAAGAAAATAATTTTAACGCATGGTTTCACCAAGAAAACCCAGAAGACACCGCCATCGGAGATTACTACGGCGAAGGGATACAGAAGTGATTATTACAATAAGGAGGCGAATAAGAATGGCTAAAAACTTTAGAGAAACGCTTAATAAGCAATTAAAAAACCCCGAATTTAAAAAGGAATATGATTCTTTACAGCCGGAGTTCCAAATAATTCGTGCGCTTTTTGACGGCAGAAAAGAGAAAAACATTACTCAAAAGCAGTTGTCAGAGATTACCGGAATTAACCAAGCAGACATCAGTAAAATCGAAAAAGGAAGTGCCAATCCGTCTGTTCGGACGCTTCAACGACTCGCCGCCGGAATGGATATGAATGTGCGAATTGAGTTTGTTCCGAATCAAAATCCGGTTTAGCGAAATAATAAAGCCCATGAACATTACGCTCACGGGCTTTTTATTATACCTTGTATTGCCAAAAATGATTAATCCACATCGGTGAGACTTGTTATATCTCCGAAATTAGCTTCCCATTTCGCTTTTCGTTCGTCAATAATCGCCTGACCGCCTGAAGCGAGATAGTCCGTCATACCGCTGTCGAATACCGAGTCGAATTGTTCGGGGGAGGCTATGACTGCGTTTACAAGTACAGCCTCGCGCTTGTCGCCGAGTGCGCGTCCGCGTCCGGTTTCGGCTTCAATAGTACCGACCTGTACGTTTTGTCTTATACGTCCGTCAAGGCTTGAATATCTGATTGCCCTGCCTATGACCTCAGGTTCTGCTTCGGGGAATCCGAAGCCCTGTGATGCGGCGGCAATTTCATCGCTTTCAAAGTAGATATTACCGTCAGTGTTAAAGGTCATCAGATAGTCAAAGTTACCTTCTCTGTTCATAATCAGTTCGGAATAGAGCCATGTGTTATCGCCTGTTCTCGGATTGATTATGGCGGGGTCAGATGTGAATATGTTATTTCTTACAGCTTCGGATGTAGGGGTAAGATTTCGTACCGCTAATAATTCGCCATCGTTGTTTAAAACCCGTTCAAAGTTTATGCCTTCTTCGCCGGAACCGAGGTATGACCTTACATCAAGTCTGCTTACATAGTCTAAATAAAGCAGGGAAGCTTCGGGTTCGGGGTTAGTTCTCGGGAAGCAGATAAAACGGTCACTGGCGGCGGGGAGGAATTTCCTGTAATGTCCCGCATCGTTTTGGAAAGCGGTCACGGGGATAAAGCCCGCACTCTCATCGTTGAGCGTTCTTCTCATCATTCCCTGAACGCCGTTTTCGTTATTCATATAGGGCCATGACCAGTTGTGAATCATTGCGCCTACATAACCCGCCTTCATGTTATTATCCTCTGTCTGGTCGCCGCGTCCGCCGTGAAGGTGGAAGTCTTGCCAGATTAAACCTGCATTATACCATGAGTTAAGCTTTCTGACGCCCTCTTTAACGCCGGGGAATGTGAACATTCTGTCGTCAAAGCCGTAAACATATATGTCCTTATCGCTTATGTCATCGGGTATAAACGAAGCAATCAAATGGTCGCCGCGCCAACCTACGTCTGTATCGAGCGTCAGAGGTATCATTTTGTCAGCGTCCGAGCCGAGTAATGTTTGAGCGTTGCCTTTAAATTCGTACAACATTCCCTCAAATTCATCTATAGTCTTAGGTTCGGGAAGGCTCAGTTTTTTCAGCCAGTCTTCTCTTACGAATGTGTTTATACGCATCTTGTCATGTCTTACGCCGGATATTGACCAGATGTATCCGTTTTGCGGGTCTCTGTTAAAGTAAATAAAGTCCGGTCCTAAAAGGTCCCACAGGTTCGGTGCAAGGAACGCAAGCCCCGTAACATAGGGGTCCATGTTAAGTATACCATCCATGTCTGCGTATGCTTGAATCGCAGGGTTTTCATAGGTTAACACGATGTCAGGCGCTTCTCCCGATGCAAAAAGATTGGAAAGCTCCTGCTGTTCAGTGTCGCGCCAGAATTTTACAAACTCGACTTCGATGTTTAAGTCGCGTAAAACCTGATGTTGAAGCCATTTTGACCAATAGCAGTCGGCAGGGTCGGTTCTTCCGTCTTCACGTCCGCGGTCCCAGACCATTACTCTGATATGTTTTGTTTCATCAAATCTGTAAAATCCGTCCACATATTGAAGTCCGAGTTCTTCCAAAACGTCATGGTCAACATCCATCTCCGGAGCGGCACTCAAATCGATGTCGTTATCGCCGGGAGGAGTCACAACCCCCGTGGTCGACGTAGTATCATCGTCGGTAATACAACCCGTCGCCGTACCGAATGTCATCGCACCGATGAGAAGGACACAGAGAATTTTGCGTAATTTCATTGATTTACCTCCTGAAAATTTTTATTTCAATTATGTTTCACATAATAATGAATGAGAATAATATTATTCTTTTACCGCGCCGAGGGTTACGCCCGCGATAAAGTATCTTTGTAAAAACGGATAGACCACCAAAATCGGCACCATAGCGAACATGACCATCGCCGTCTGAATAGATTCGCTCGCACCCACCTGACGTTCCGCTACTGAAAGCTCAACGTCTACCGATGTCCTGCCCTGCAACATATTATATAAAAGATATTGAATCGGGAAATAACGCTCGTTTTGGCTCATGAACATCATTGCGTCCGAATAACCGTTCCAGCGTCCCACTGCGTAAAAGAGCAACAGCGTAGCGACTACGGGCATCGACAACGGAATGTATATAGACACCATTGTCCTTATGGGACCCGCACCGTCAAGCTCCGCCGATTCTCGCAGGGAGAGCGGTATGCCGTAGAAATAGCTTCGCATGATTATCATGTTAAAAACGCTCAAGCAGAAGGGTAACGCCAATACAAGCGGGTGGTTTATGAGTCCTAAATTCTTTAAAAGCAGATATGTCGGTACTGTTCCTGCGCCGAAATACATTGTTAAAATGATAACTGTATTAAAGAACTTACGCCCCTTTAAATGGTCATAAGTGAGAGGATAGGCGCATATGGCGGTCATAAACACCGACCAAATTGCACACGCCACAGTTAGCATCGCTGTCCATGCGAGCGACCAGGTGTATCTGTCGTCTTTAAATATTTCAGAGTAGGCAGTTAAGTCAACACCGACTTTCGACACGTTAATCGTGGATGCTCTTCTGACCTCGGTGTTTTCGAGAATCAATGTACCCAGTCCTGTGGCAGGGTCATAGTCGTTTACGAAAGAAACTTCGTCAAGTGTCAGATACTCTAAAGGCTCGCCCGTTAGTGTATCGAGCTCAGCTCTTGTGACGCCTGCGAAAACCTGCGACATGGGAACTGATTCCATCTGGGGAAGACCTGTCGAAGGATTAATTCTTCCGCTGTCTCTTATTATGTAGGTTGACGTTTCGATAAAGCCGCCGTCTGATGTGTGTCTTATGACCGCCGTAGCCGTTACCGGCATCCCCTGATTGTCGAGCAGATTTGCGGTATTGCCGTAAACATCCTGGTACAGTACATCAGCGTCTTTTATGATGAACGTCCCCAGACCGGTCTGCTCGTCATAGTCGTTAACATAGGATATTTCACCAACGAATAAGCTCTCGCGCTGTGTCCCTGTTGCCTCATCAACCTCGAGTCTGTCAAAGTCACCGCTGTCAAACAAATAGTTTATGGGTATGGCTTCCATAATCGGCTCGCCGGTTCTGTCGTCAAAGCCTTCTCTTATGATGAGTGTCTCGGTTAATGCCCTATAGGTTCTTATATCCGCGCTATGGGTTATGATAGCGGTTTCCTTCACGGGGTTATTGCTCGTGTCGAGTACGGTTTCATACTTGTATTCAACAACGCTGTCTATAGGCAAAAGCATGACCTCGCTCCTCGTGAGCGGTCGAGGGTGGCTGAGCGAACGCGCTAAAATATTAACTACCGGAAGCAGACATATAACGATTAAAATTAAACATACAAAAACGATTACCCAGTCGCCTATTTTTGTGCCTGTAGTTTTTATCATTCTTTCATACCCCCTTACCAAATACCGCGTTCCCCTGCTTTTTCGGCTATTTTATTAGCCGCGAGCAGGAAAATCACGCAAATGACCGATTGGAACAGACCCACCGCCGTGGAGAGAGAGAACTGGAGTGCTAAAAGTCCGCGCAAATATACGAAGATTGAAATAACATCCGACACATTAGTTACCGCCGCATTCCTTAATGCCATAGGTCGGTCAAAGTCACTGCCGAGTATACGACCGAGGCTCATTATCAAAAGAATAATAATCGTAGGCTTAAGACCCGGAAGCGTTACGTGCCAGATTTTACGCAGACGGTTCGCACCGTCAACTGCGGCGGCTTCATACAGTTCGGGGTTTATACTTGTTATCGCGGCTAAGTATATAATAGTGTTCCAACCTACGCTCTGCCAAATGCCCAAGAATACATAAGTCCAGACCCAGTTAAACGAATCGTCAAGGAAGCGGATTCCGGGCAGAGATTCGATTATGCCCATTCTATGTAACAGTATGTTGACAAAACCGTTTGTAGGTGCGAATAACTGAGTCGCAAGACCCGCTATAATTACCCACGAAAGAAAGTGCGGCATATAGGCTATGGTTTGGGTTACACGCTTAAACCGCTTAAAAGCAAGCTCGTTAAGCAAAATCGCAAGTATAATCGGCGCAGGGAAGCCTAAGACGAGGTCTAAGGCGTTAAGCATGAGCGTGTTACGTAAAGCATACAGGAAGTCGCGGTCAGCAAACGCATTGATGAAATGCTCCATACCGTAGTTGTTTGCCCACGGAACCTGCCAGACGGGCAGGAGAATGTGATTCTGCTTAAACGCCTGTAAAATGTTAATCATCGGCGCGTATCTGAAAATCACAAAATACACGAGCGGTAAAAGAAGTAACAGGTACAATGTCCAGTACCTCTTAAAGTATCGTATATTTTTTCCGAGCCAAGTTTTGAACACGGAAGTTTCGCGCGTTTTTGTGAGTGGTACCGTCATATTTAATGTCCCCCGTAAAGTTAATACTTAAAAAGCGGTATATACGATTAATGTTATCATAAAAAACCACGGTTGTCAATATTTTTTTAAACTACTTTGCTGTATTTTTAAACTATTTTGCCCATGCGTCCATTATGAGCCATGCCGCCTGCGCTTCCGCCGATGTACCTTGCTCGGTAAACATAGGCGCGCCGCAGACTCCGTGTATTATTCCGAACTCGTCTATATTTTTGGCTATAGTTTTACGCACCCTGTCGGCGTGTTGCTTGTAATTTCGACCGGCGAGACGCTTTTCCTTAAGACCTTTATAAATAAATGCCGCCGCCATCATAGCCGATGTACCGTCAGTAAAGGTATCGGGTTTGTCCAATATATTATGGAAGAGACCGTCGTCACGTTGGTATTTGAGCATACAGTCCAAAACCTCTTGTCCTGTCTGTAACAGCGTTTCGTAGGCGGTAATGTCGCCTACGCGCTTTGCTTCGTCTAAAAGTTTTGCTGTACCGAGTAAAAGCCAACCTGTTCCCGTAGCCCAGAGTTCACGCCGCACGAATTTTTGTGTTCCGGCATCGTACTTATGAAACATACAGCCCGATTCTTCGTCCCGAAGATAGTTCATTATACCGAACAGTTGTTTCGTCGCCTCGTTTAGCTCGTCCATAACCGCTAAGAAAGGCGGAATCATATAACAGGAGTCCGCCCAGATTTGCAAAGGTGAAAATCCCTCGTCAAATGAAACTTCATTGTGATAAATTACGCCATCCTCTGTGTGCGGTGCGAAAACCATAAAATATTCCAGCATTTTATGGGCGGCGTTTTTAAAAACTTCGTTATCGGTAATTTCAAAAGCCCGCCAAACCGCCTCGCCGTTCGCCCCCGGGTCGGTGATTGCCTTTTCGTTCCACAGCATACCTAAACGACCGTCTTGTCTCCGATTCATCACCGCGCCATGCGCCATTGCGAGCATGAGTTCGGTTTCCCCCGCTTCAAGAAGAGCCTGCGCTGCGAAGCCCTGTTCCCATGAATATCTCTGCATCGCGAGCATTGCGTTTTTTACGCGAGTATATGTGTCGCTCATAAGTGTCACCTCTTTATACATATTATAATACAAGCACGAGCTTTTGTCAAACGGTAAAACTAAATAATTCTCCCTGCCTGCCGATAATAATAAAGGAGGGGATTTAATGAGCCAAAAAAGATTATTAATTTTAAATATATCAATCTGCCTGATTTTTGTCATAGCGGTTTCGCTTGCGGCTGTGTTTTTACGTTCATCTGAAACTTCGCGGGAGCCTGTAGCTCCTGTAGATGAAGACGAGGTTATAGAGGATGATAGTTGGGCTTTTTTCCTCATAAATGAACAAAACCCCCTGCCCGCAGATTACGAGCCGGAGCTTTCGCGCATTACAGGAGACTTTTACCTTGACGCACGCTGCGCCATTTATGCCGTACAGATGCTTGAAGCCGCCGCGAGGGAGGGGGTTGTTTTGCATGTCGTTTCCGCTTATCGCTCGTTACAAAGGCAGGCGGACAATTTCGATAACTATGTCGAGCGGCTCATGAGCGAGGGTATGAGCGAAATAGAAGCTGTTACTTTTACGGCTTCGCAGATAGCCGCACCCGGAGCGAGTGAGCATAATGCCGGATTGGCACTCGATATACTTAGTGAGGATTGGTTTGTTTATAATAATGATATAACCGAGGATTTTGAAAAAACGCCTGAGTTTCGCTGGCTCGCCGTGAATTCATGGAAGCACGGGTTTATTCTGCGTTATCCTAAAGGCACAGAGGACATAACCGGAATTAGTTATGAGCCGTGGCATTTCAGATATGTGGGAATAGATATAGCAGAGCAAATCTATAATTCGGGGTTAACCCTCGAAGAATATACAGAGCTGTACGGAAATACCGACTGATATGGGGTAACACTCACTGAAAACTTATATGGAAAGTTTGAGTAACTCGCCCGTTATTACCGCTATCGCCGCTCCCGCACCCGCCGCGCCTGCGAACATGAGCAGGTTGCGGATTTTCGCGCCTGTCCCTTTATCCCTGATTTTCCCTGCTCCTGCGGCGGAGTCTGCTTTATTAATAATTCTGCTCACGCTTTTGTTTAAATCCCTTGTTACCATATCGCTTTTTCCGGGTTTGACGAAAAAAATAGCACGCTCAAAGAAATCACTCTCCGGATTGCTTACTTCAATAATTAATTTGTTTACACCTTTTAACATAGAAAATTCCTCAGTCATTTTCAATTTTTCCCGCCGAATGTAATACAGAAAGAGTATAAATTGCCTATCTGCCTACAACAGACGGACAATATAAACATATTGTATTATTGGAAAACCTATTGAGGTTTATGCCGGTTTTCAACACCTTTTACTGTTGAAAGTGTTTAAAACTAACCGTTTCAGATAAAACGACAGGATTTTTTGTTGAAAGAATGGTTGAAAATGTTTAAAAGCGCATTATTACAAAGAAAATATGAAGGACAATTTCGACTTAGTTATCATGCCTAACTAATATGATTTGTACTTCGAGGTGTTAAAAAATTTATTTTCGAGCAGTTATTTGTTAATAAATTAACAAATTCTTGTTATTCGACAAAAAGTCCGAAAGGTAAACGGTTTGTCGAGCGGTATATAAATTATTCAAATATACGAAATGTATATTTAAGATTTTACTTAGGGTAGAATAAAAAAATCCTCGGTTTTCAACAAGTTTTCCACATCAAAAGTGTTGAAAACCCCCATAAAAGGCGTTAGTTAGTAGTGCGAATCAATATTTTTGTTGAAAACTCCGTTGAAAGTGTTAGAAAAGTGTGAATTTAAGCCTTCTGTCCGAATGTGCAAAAAAAATTTAAAAAACCTATTGACAAGCCTAAGAATCTTATGTATAATATACATAAGATTCTTAGGCTTTGTTGTTCGTAAGCGAAAGGGGTGTGATACAAAATGAGTTTTGACGGACAGTTGCTTAAAGGCACGGTTTCCATTATGGTATTGAAGCTGTTATCGGAAAATGACCGCTACGGCTATCAAATCATAAAGGAGCTGGAAGAACGCTCCGAAAGCGTCTTCCTGCTCAACGAGGGCGCTCTTTACCCTGTTTTACACAAGCTTGAAACAGATGGTAACATTTCCTCTTATTGGGAGGAGAGCGGCGGGAGAAAACGTAAGTACTATCATTTAACGCCGAAAGGCTCGGAACTTTTTGAGAGTAAACAACAAGAGTGGCAGGATTTTTCGGGCATGGTAAGCAAAATTTTAAAATTTAGGAGGATACGGTTATGCAAAAATTTATGTCTGATTACTTAGATGAGGTTTGCACCAATATTCGCGGTAAAACAGTACGTCAAGTGGCAAGGGGCGAGCTTTTCGACCACATGAAGGAGCGGTATGCGGGGCTTTTGGACGAGGGGCTGACAGAAGAAGCCGCCACGCTTGAAACTGTTAAACGCATGGGAGACCCTGAAACGCTCGGCAGAAGGATAACAGCCGCGAACCGCTCGGTCTCCGAGTTAATCATCTTATGTATGGGTTTTATTCTTACCGCTTTAATTTTTATTGGCGTATTGGCTGCGTTAGGAGCTGAATTTGAATGGTTTATAGACACTATATCTTTTATTGTCGTGTTGGGTTTTTCAGCGGTGTACGGGTTTTTATACTGCGGACGGAAGCTGTCACTTATTAACTTTTTAAGCGGTGTTAAAACGGGTGCGCTTTATGCAGGGGCAGTCAGTTGTATTCTCGGAGTTATGACTGTGTTGCACAGAATAGGGGAGAACCCGGATAGCATAGGGTATGTTATTTCAATAGCTATGGTTTCGCTTTTATACGGTTTTTTGATAAGTGCGGCGGCGCGTATAGCCGAAAGGCGGCTCTTACCGACCGGAGATGGGGTTATACGAGGTCTGATAGAATAAAACAAACAAAATAATTTTAACACAGGGGTAACCGCACAATTAAAGCGTACGGTTCCCCCTTAAAATTAAATAAAATCAAGCAGTTTAGCCCTGTTTTCGCGGTGTAATAAAAAATATTTCTGAAACTATTGATTTTTTTGACTTTGTATGTTAGAATAAAAGGCAGGTGAAAATACGAGATGTGGCTCAGTTTGGTAGAGCGCTGCGTTCGGGACGCAGAGGCCGCAGGTTCAAATCCTGTCATCTCGAGCCGAGAGCCTCGGCACGCAATATTTCAGCGACCCTAAAGGTTGCTGAAGTTTTGCCCGTGGCGGCTCGCCACTCGAGCTATAAAGCTTAACGCTCCCTTAAATGGGAGCGTTTTAAATTATTCTGTTTTCATTTCATACCGAAAAATACTAACACACAGAAATAATTAACGTCAATACACTCCGTTTGGTTACGTTCAAGAAATAAATTCCATATAACTTGCCTTCCATTTTTATAGTATATGCTCTATAATTAAAATCATAAATAAAGTTGTGAAAAATTGGACAACGAGGTATGTTTTGATTTTAGGTTTATTAGAAATCTGTTTATCAGAATACAAAAATAACGAACATGAATTATACAATAGTATTGGAACTCAATCTAAAAAAGGCTTGATAAAATGTCCTGATTGTAATAATAATATAGGTATGCACGGTACATACAAGCGAAAGATTATTATTTCGGAGTTTGACATCCAAACTGTAAATATAATACAAGTAAGGTGTAAGAAATGCAGAAAAGTACATGCTGTTATTCCGGGATTTATATTACCTAAAAAGCAATATGATATAAATTCGATTAAAAAAGCTGTTATTGATAAAGAAATCTTAACTTGTACGGCAGACGACAGCACTATCAGACGCTGGAGAGCATCTTTAACAAAATCATGGTATACCGAGAAAGGACGAAAAATGAACTATAAAACTTATAAGCTTGAAGAACTAACCACGGTTCTTAATGATGCTAACCCCGTCAATCCCGATAAAAAAAGCGACCCCGAAGATGTTTATAACAAACTTTTCGCCGGGATGGACTTTAAATTGTTGAGTCTAATGTGTACACAAATCAAGTGGAGTCTTGCTTCTAAAAAAGTTGATGGTTTCCTTAAAATCATTGATGAATATGCCGACAGGGTTATTGAAATTGCGGCAGCGTGGAAAGATTTATGTAAAATAATCGTGGAAAGAACCGGTATCGCTGCAAAAGATTTTAACAACATATGCCGATGTTATTTCAATTCTCGTGAAAACGAGTTGCCTGAGCTTTTCTTAAAATCGAAAAAAATGCTTGAGAGTTTCTACATAGAAATTGAGCCGAGAATACTGAGCATTAGCTCAAAACAAAATAATTTAGCTAATTATTTGGCGGAAGCAGTATATCCCGAAACAAAAAATATTGACATACGAAAATATCGCGAGCATGGCTTAGAACTGTGTTTAGGCAACGAAAAACTTATTAAGGGTACTGAATCTTCTCTTCGTAATGCAAGTTTATTCTTTTCGTTTATTAATAGTAGTATTGAAATAAGCATTAAAATAATCAGTGATGAAACGATTATTACCTCTGATGAAATAGTCTTTACGATTCATGGGCAAGCCGGATTGTGGGAAGTTTTCAGCGATGTTACGCATACAATGAGCAAATATCTTGGGGAATTCAAATACAAGGATTTCCCTGTGATAAAATAATTATGGGGTTACTCCCACGAAAGGACGGTTACAATGGCAGGAAAAACAAGCTTGACGCTGATTAAAGACGCCAATGTAAATCAGCTCGCGAATGACGTAATTAATGCCTCAAATGCGGCTATTAAGGCGGGTAAAGATTTGCCGACATTTGAGAAAGCGAAAATTTTGATTTCGTTTATGGCGGGTGATGTGCAGGCACTCAAAAAACTCCCGACTATCAATACCCAAAAAGAGAGTTTAGCCAATGATGCTTCTTTGTCTGAACATACATCAGAAAGCTCTTTGGTTGAATCAACGGGGTTATTAGGTCTTACGGAGGAAAACATAACCGATATAATCAGATATGTAAACAAGGGGCTATCTTTCCCGACAACCGAAAGTGATGCGGAAATCAAACTCGGCTATAACGCAAATTCCGAAATATCAAAAAGATTCCCCGACTTTTCACCCGCTTCATTTGTAAGTTTTTATAGTATGTTTAACACTCATGCTAAGCTTTGGGCTGACATAGAAATGGGCGGAAACGGCATAATCGCACAAGGAAACAGCTTAACGACCTATGGTAAAACTTTTGTAAGTCATGCCGATATGGTGCTTGAATATGTCAGAAAATTAGATATTTTCTTAGAAATTAAAGATATTGAGGTTACTGAAACAGATAAGAAAAAAATTATAAGTTTGGGCAAGCTCCTTGAGCGTTGGCAAAATGAAACCAAAACATACCACGAGCGTTCACTTGCTCTGTTAGACAGGCTTATAGCATTTGAAAAAGAGCTGCTTAATAAGCTGCAACCCGCCGCCGATAATAAGCTTCAATCTCTTGAAAAACTTGACCTTGCCGCCGAGACACAAAAGCTTAAAGAGGAAATCAACGAACTCAAAATAAAAATAGACGCACTCCAAAAAGATTATGACTTAAATGTCGGGCTTGCTTTTACAGGTGCTGCCGGCATGATATTCCCGTTGATTGGAGTAATAACATGGTCAGTTACAGGCGGCGTTTTCGGAGCAAAGGCAGAAAAAGCACGCAAGGAAAGAAACGAAGTGCAAAAGAGACACGATGACTTAACAGCGAGATACAATGATTTGAACAGTGTTTCAAACAATGTGAGTGACGCTACTGCCGGCATAGCTGATTTGAGGATTGCAATTACGAATGCTATCACCGGTTTACATTCCCTCAATGCAGTTTGGAATCTTATTACTCAGTACCTCGGAGATGCAAGAGATAGTTTATTGAGTATTGATTCTAAAGATGATGTTCTTACTTTTATATTTGAAATGGATTCTGCAAAAAAATCATGGTCAGAAATCCCTGCTATTACACAAGGTTTGGTTGATTTGTTCAACAAAGCAAGAAATAAAGCGCATGTGAATCAAGTATTATTGCTCGCGGAAAAGGAATATGATTTTTTTACAAAATCTGCAAACCAAGTTAAAATTCGTCAGTCAAACGAAAACCGGTATGGGGAATTTGATTTGCTGATATGGAAAGACAGAGCCGCCGAATTAAATAATGCTCTTATTAAACGCGATTCAAAAAATATGCCGTCATTACATCAAAAGGCGTTTGAATTAAGGGAATATGCCCGCCGTATGTATGATGGGTTCACACACAACCTTCCCGTTTTAATTTATAGCGGCAGTAACAGAGCCCAAATGGCATCCGATTATTCTAAGTTTGAAGAATATAAAGAACACCCTGAAGCTATTGAAAGATTGATGTCGCGGTTTACCCAAGAAACAACCGCATATGACGAGAAACTTGCAGTTTTTATCAAATCAATACTGGACGATGCAAAAATGCTCAGCGATAACACTCGTGAGGATTTAACAACAATCGGGTACTTTAAACAATTAAATGATGAATGTAAGAGATTTGACATTATGCTCAAAAAGCACTCGGAGTTAATTCAAAATAACTTCATATCTCCTATGGAATATTTAACAGAGAAAATCAAGGGGCTTGATTCTGATATTTCAAAAAAGATAGACCCTCAAAATTTAATAAATGAATTTAAAATTTTCTTACCGTCAGAGGAAGAAGTTTCCGGCATGATAAAAGAAGGTTCAAAATCACAAGAAGCCGCGGCAATTGAATCTATGAAACTTCTGTATAAAACTTTTCTTAACTCGCTTGATGCTTTGGGAAAAGTAATAACTTTGTGTAAAGATGTTAAAAAACTGCTCAGCTTGACTGAAGAGCTATCGGCTCTTAGAGAAAAATATGACAAGGCGAATGCGGATTTCGATGAAACTTTGTCAAATCAAAGAGAGCTTAATAATCTTACCTGTGTTTTCTCTCCTCTTAAATTTTTTGCTTCATCGGGAACATGCATTGCGAATTTAATAGAGGAAGAGCGTCAGCTTTTGAAATTTTATGCTTCAAAAAAAGACGTAAAATCATACAATGAAACGCTAACTCGCTTCATTGACAATTTAGGAGCAAAGTTTTAACGAAACAATAATAAAGGAGTGTACAGTTTATGCTTAATATTTTACCAATTCAAATCAATGGGCAAAACCAAATCGTTCTTGCTCCCGCGGCTAACCAAGACGTTACAGAATCTGCCGATTATAAACAGATTAAGTTTACCAACGGATACGGTTCGCTTTCAAAAGCCGGTTGCCAAGTGCAATTAGGCGTAACAGGGAAAGTTACTATTGACTTGAAAATAACCAGTCTATCTGAAAGGTTTTATAAAGAAGTCACCGATAAAATAGTAAACGAGGTAAAAAACGAAACGGCTTCAGAGTTGGAAGAACGTTATAAGAAAACCGATAAAAGAGATTGGTGGTTCAGCTTTTTTTCAGGAGGTTCAAAAGACGAAACTTCCAGCGAAACTTATAAAAACAGTAAAAGTTCTTCTGTTGACATAGCCAGCACAACTGTTTTTAATGCCGTAAAAGAAAATCTTGATAGAAACTTACAGGAATTTTCGGTAAAGGGTACATTTAAAATTACCGGAACAAGTATGATACCCACAAGTGTTTTTCTTTACATTGAACTTCTTACGATAACGATGTCAGACGGAACCCAATTTTTGGTGCCTTCCGAGCAAACAAAAATCGCCGACGATAAAGGCAAGCAGGCTTCCGCAGAGTGCGAAGGCGAGATAACTATCACACCGTTATTTTAGCAGATTCTGAAAAAATCTTAGTGTAAATATAATAATTTTGCCGTTTCTTAGGTTTAACCCAAGAAACGGCAAACTACAGTAAACGCTTCTATCTCACCCTATAACCCCACTCGTTCCTCAATATATTCCCGAACTTTATTGATTTCAATCCGCGTTTGTTCCATGCTGTCGCGTTCGCGAACTGTAACTTTTCCATCCTCTACGCTTTCAAAATCAACAGTTACACAAAACGGTGTGCCGATTTCGTCCTGTCTGCGGTATCTCTTGCCTATGTTTCCTGTTTCGTCATAATCACAGACAAAAGACTTACACAGCTCTGTATAAATTTCCTCGGCTTTTTCGCCGAGCTTTTTTGACAGCGGTAAGACCGCGACCTTAAACGGTGCGATGTAAGGATGAAAACGCAAAACGGTTCTTGTTGTATTGTCGGGAAGCTCTTCCTCGTCATAAGCATCGGTCAGAAGTGCGAGCAGAAGCCGTTCAACGCCCAAACTCGGCTCTATTACATAAGGTACATATTTTTCGTTCGTTTCCGGCTCAAAATATTCGAGCGTTTTTCCCGATTCATTTATGTGCTGTTTCAGGTCATAATCTGTGCGGTCGGCGACGCCCCAAAGCTCGCCCCAACCAAACGGATACAGATACTCGAAGTCAGTCGTAGCCTTTGAATAAAAACACAGCTCTTCCGCTGTATGGTCGCGAAGACGCAGATTTTCTTCATTTAAGCCGATTGACAAAAGCCAGTTTTTACAAAACTCTTTCCAGTAGTTAAACCACTCTAAATCTGTACCCGGCTTACAGAAAAACTCAAGCTCCATCTGCTCAAATTCGCGTACACGGAAAATAAACTTACCGGGTGTTACTTCGTTTCTGAACGATTTTCCTATTTGCGCCACGCCGAACGGGATTTTACGGCGCGTGGTACGTTGAATATTTGAGAAATTAACGAATATACCCTGCGCCGTTTCCGGACGCAGATAAATCTCGTCTGCCGTTTCTTCGGTAATCCCCTGAAAGGTTTTGAACATAAGGTTAAATTTGCGAATGTCTGTGAAATCGGTTTTACCGCAGTTCGGGCAGGCAATTTTTTTGTCGCGTATATACTCTTCGAGTTGGTCATTTTCCCAACCGGAAGTAACCGTGCCGTCGAAATCCTCAATTAAATTATCGGCTCTGTGACGGGTTTTACAATCCCTGCAAGATATGAGCGGGTCTGAGAAGCCCGCTAAATGCCCCGAAGCGACCCATGTTTGCGGATTCATTAAAATCGCGCTGTCTAACCCCACATTATATTTGCTTTCCTGTACGAATTTTTTCAGCCAGGCTTTTTTAATATTACTTTTAAGTTCCGTACCGAGCGGTCCGTAATCCCATGTATTTGCCAAACCGCCGTAAATCTCGCTTCCTGCAAAGATGAAACCGCGCCCCTTGCATAGGGCTATCAGCTTGTCCATAGTTTTTTCTGTATTCTTCATTAGTTTATACCCCCTCGTCTATCGGCATAATCCAGCCCATATCGTCTGTCAGTTTTCCGTATTGAATCCCTGTGAGAGCGTCATAGAGCCTTTTTGACACCTCGCCGATTTCATTATTATTAATTTCCATGCTCATAGCCCCGCGTTTAAGCAGTCCTACAGGGGAGATGACCGCCGCCGTACCCGTCCCGAAAACCTCTTTGAGTAAACCGCTCTTATAAGCGTCGGTGATTTCGTCTATTGAAATTCTTCGCTCTGTGACCTTCATACCCCATTTACGGCAGAGTTCAATAACGGATTTACGGGTGATTCCCTCTAAAATCGAGCCTTGTAACGCCGGCGTGACAATTTCATCTCCGAGTACGAAAAAGATGTTCATCGCACCGACTTCTTCTATATATTTACGTTCGATTCCGTCAAGCCATAATACCTGTGCGAAGCCTTGAGTATGCGCTTCAACCTGCCCCGCGAGAGAAGCGGCGTAGTTACCGCCTGTTTTAGTATAGCCGGGACCGCCCTTTACGGCTCTGACAAAGTTTTCCTCTACGTAAATTCCGACAGGGTTAAGACCTGTTGCATAATACGGACCCGATGGCGATGTTATTATTATAAACATATATTCTTCGCCCGGACGCACCCCGACGAACGGGTCGGCGGCGAACACAAACGGACGTATATAGAGCGACGCGCCGTCACTGTGCGGCACCCAATCCTTATCGAGCTTGATTAACTCCTTTAAGCCCTCAAGAACTAAGTCCTCCGGTATTTCGGGTATGACTAAGCGTGACGCCGATAAATTCATACGTTTAAAGTTCTCGCGGGGTCTGAAAAGCTGAATATCCCCGGCAGATGTTCTGTAAGCTTTTAACCCCTCGAATATGGTCTGTGAGTAGTGCAGAACCATAGCCGCAGGCGAAAGCGCGATATTGTCAAAGGGTACTATTCGGGGTTCATACCAACCCTCTCCTTCTTTATAGTCCATTAAAAACATATGGTCGGAGAAAACGCGACCGAAGCCGAGCGTGCTGTCATCGGTCGGGATGGGCTTTGGGGCTGATGTTTTAGTTATTTTTATGTTCATTGCCATGTCCTTTCTTTTTAGCTTTCTTCCATTTTAACATAAAAAAACAAAATTTGCAAGACCCCTAAAATTTCCCCTAAATCGTGAAACTACGGCGCGGTTCGGTTGTTTGAGGAAACTTTAAGTCTTTAGAAAATAAATCTCCGAAAACTATTGACAATACAACTAATATGATGTATAATATATTTGTGAGGTGAATTTTATGCCATTCGTAAAAGCAGACCCCGTAAAAGAAAAAAAGAAGTTAGAAGAGTTGCTGAAAGACCCCGAAGCAAAAAAATCATACGATGAATTTCAACGTGAATTTAATTTCAGAATTAAATTGGCAAATGCGAGGAAAAGCAAAAATATCACACAGGAAGAACTGCACAAAAGAACGGGATTGCCCCAACAATCCATAAGCAGAATTGAAAAAGGCACGGCGCATAAACAAAGCCCCACGCTTAGAACGCTTTTAAAATATGTCGATGCTTTAGGCTATGAACTTACTCTATCACAGAAGCAATAATTTAATTCGGAGCGGCTTTAAGTCGCTCTTTTTGTTTGGGCTGAAACCCGCTTTACACTTGACTTTATAGGCACATGGGAGCAATTATACAATCCTAATTTTAAACTGGTCGAATTCGACCAGTTTAAAGCCGAATCAGGCACGAACGCAGTTATCGGCGATTACGGATTCAAAAAGCGTTAAATCATTAGAGAATTTAAGCGATAATAAATAGCATTATTAAATTAATACATCAAAAGAAGCCTTTAAAACAGGGTTTCTTTTGATGTATTACCCCAAAATCGCGAAGCTTCGGGGCTGAAACCCGCTGTTTAATGAGGTTTAAGGAAAGCCGAACTATAAAAAAGTACACCTTTTTATAGTTCGACCACATTCATGATTATACACCAAAATCTTACGGCTGTCAAGTGGTTTTTTGAACTTTTTTACAGTTTTTTTGGAAAAAATAGGCTCTGAGAGTATAAAAAGGGCAACTATAAAAAGGTGTACTTTTTTATAGTTGCCCTAAAAAAACGAAAGGCACAAATTCCCTACTTTTTGACGGACTTAATAATATAGGGAAAATTTTATCATATAAACTCAAAAAAGTCAATATTTCTCACAAATGTTTGTATAATATTTCCAAATTTATTGGCTTGTTTTTGTAATAAATAGCATTTGTCAAAAAGTAGGGGTTTTGGCGGTTCAGTTGAACTGTGCCCCCGAAAAATGGACTCCTATTTTATGTTCTCAAAAGGCGCAGAAAAAATATAAAAGGCAGGTAAAACAATGAAAAGGTTATTATCAATTCTACTAACAATGGCACTTTTACTAGCATTGACCGCTTGCGACAACGGCGGCGGCGACATCAAGTTCAGCTTCTACGGTTATATTGTCTACGACGGCTACGGCGTTCGCCCCGCTTTGTGGCTAAATCTGTAATCTGATAATCTCGGCACCGTCCGAAGACGGTGCTAATCGCTTTTGTTTTCCAAAGTGATGTTAAGGCGAAACGGCGGGGAAGTCACTTTTATTATTTTATTTGTGCTATGGAGGAAATATACGATGAATTATAAATGCAAGATATGCGGCGGAAGTATGAGCCTAAAGGACAATATTGAAAAAGTTTGCGATAGTTGCGGTCGTACCGAACTGCCTTCAAATGAAGAGCTGAATAAGTTTGAAGAAGCTGCCAAAATAAGAGCTGTTCATGTAGACACCGAAAGCAAAAAACAAGAAAGCATAGCAAAAATAGATGGTGAAAAGCAGAGAACAAGAGCATACGTAGATGGTCAACAGGAGAGAACAGAAGCATACAAAGATAGCGTAGCGACTAAAGGTAAAATTGTCGAACGCGGGTTTATGCTTTTACAAGACGGCAATTTTAGCGGCGCGAGAAGAGAATTTGAGTCTGCTTTAAGAATAGACCCCAAATTTGCAAAGGCGTGTGTAGGTATGGCGTGTGTGAATTATAGCGTCAGGCTGTCGCAAGACTTAGCCAAAGGTGCTGCCCCTCTTTTAAAAAACAGCAATTTCAAAAGAGCTTTAAAATATGCCGATGAAAATTTACGGGAGACATTAGAAGAATATGTTAGGCAACAAAATCAAAAGTTTGCGAAAGCACGATTTAAAAGAAATTGTTCACGCATAGGCAGTGCTGTTGCTTTTGCTCTTGCGATTACGGCTGCTGTTACGTTTTATTTAGCTCATTCTCCGTATATTAACAATGTCGGCGCTCTTTTTGCTTGCATTCCAATGCTTCTGCCATCTATTGCTTTGTTTTTATATCCAAAGCAAGAAGGCGTTTTAGCTATTATCAAAAGTGTTATTTTCAAAACATTGATAGTATTTTTCGGCTTTATGATTTGTGGACTAATTATGGGACCTATCCAAGGTAATATACAAACAATGTATTTTGACCCTAATACGTATATGAAATTTTCAAGGGTAAGCGACCTGATTTTTTCATCTGTTATCCTGTCCAGCATATTAGCGATAATTTTTCCATATAGAAAAATTAAACTCGAATATTATTTATAAAACATATGCGGTTTATTCCGCATAGCATCACGGAGGGAATTATGGCAAAAGGACTTAAAGGAGCGTTTAAAAACCTAAGCGGCGCAGACCCTTCTTACGGCCTGGGTGACAGTAAAACCGCGCAAAAACTACAAGAGAATTTGAATTTAGGTAAAGTTGTGGACGGACTTCACCCTGATGAAATGACGGAGAAAATGAAAGGTAATGCTATTGCCGATGTAATAAAATACGAAGGCGATAATCAGACATTCATTTGGAAACACCCGCGCGAGGATTTTAATACGGGCAGTCAGCTTATCGTCCACGAAAGTCAAGAAGCCGTATTTTTTATGAACGGACAGGCTCTTGATGTTTTCGGACCGGGACGGCATACTTTAGTTTCGCAGAACTTACCGCTTGTGAGAAAATATTTCAGCGCGACTACAGGCGGAGAGACTTCATTCCACTGTGAGGTCTATTTCATAAACAAGACCGAGCAATTGGCTATTAAATGGGGAACGGACAGCAAACTTGAATATGTTGAGCCTACATATAATTTCCCGATTCAAATAGGCGCGTCGGGTGAAATGGCGTTAAGGGTAGACGATTCCGCGAAGCTGTTAATTAAAGTAGTCGGTACCGAAAAAGGCATAACACAACAGGGATTTTTGCAGAAAATGCGTATGTTCCTGATGACGAGGATTAAAGCGCATCTTGCCAACTATATTAAACGCGAAAGAATTAATATATTCGAGATTGACGAGCATTTAATAAATATTTCCGAAGCCCTGCACGCGCAATTCAAACCCGACTTTACGGATTATGGCGTGTCAATGGAGCGGTTCTTTGTCATGGCGATAGTTAAGCCCGAAGAAGACGAGAATTACCGAATATTTAAAGACCTGCACTTCCGTCAGTATGCCGACGTCGCCGAAGCGCGGCTACGTCAGCAAACGAGCGTTATCGACCAAGAAACACAGAAACAACGCATGATTTTAGAGGCTGAGGGAATCGCGCAGAAACGGGCGTTAGAAGGCTATTCTTACCAAGACGAGCGTGGATTTAACGTTGCAGAAATAGTTGCTTCAAATGAAGCAGTCGGAGCAATGACAAATACAGGGATGGGACTCGGTATGATGGCGGGCGTCGGTATGGGAGTAGGCGGCGCAGTCGGTGGTGCCGTGGGCGGTATGGTGCAGAATACTATGGGAAATATGGGACAGGCTTTCGGCGGCACACAGAACCCGCAAACCGCACAACAAGCGCAAACAACGCCCGCGCAAGCCACAACACCATGTACAAGTTGCGGGAATCCGTTGCCGCAGGGAGCAAAATTCTGTTTAGAGTGCGGTCAGCAAGTTTTATCGGAAAATGAAACTGTATGCGCTTCATGCGGAGCGAAAACGCCTAAAGGTAAATTCTGTTTGGAGTGCGGCGCGGCGATGATAAAAAAATGCGCTGAGTGCGGTACAGAAATACCGCAGGGCGGTAAGTTCTGCTTAGAGTGCGGACATAAAATTTAAGAGGAGATTTGAGATTATGAAACAAAATAAAAAACCGCTTATTATTGCTATTGCGTTAATAATGGTGGTCACGGCTTCCGCCTTTTTCCTTGTTGTTAAGGTTACTCCTCTGTTTATTACGGCGTATATAATTACACTTATCGGCATAGCAATGTTATGCTTCGGTAATCTTTATCTTCTTACCGCCGCTAAAAGCTATCCGTGGGTAGCGGCAATTCCTGTAACAATATGGCGATATTTAATGACTCAGCTTACCGTGTCTGCGATTTTTGTAATAAGAGAGAATATATTTGACTCCTCAATTTCGATTGCTTGGTTTATATTAATTCATATTGTACTGTTAAGCTTTTTCTCTGTCCTTTTAATCCTGCAAAAAGGTGGCAAGGATATAATAGAGGATGTTGATGAAAAAGTACAGGAAAAATATATCGACTTTCGTTCAATACAGCTTGACGTAGAATCGGTCAAAGAGCGTGTACCAAATCAAGCGGAAGAAATAAAGGCGGTCGCAGACGCTTTACGTTATAGTACGCCATTATGCCATGCTTCAGTTGTGCCGCTCGAGGACAAAATCAAAGACAGCGTTGTTATGCTCGAACAAGCCGCAGATAATAACGATACAGAAAAAATATCGGAGCTATGTGTTACATTGTTAAGGTATATAAAGGATAGAAATAACAAAGTCAAATTGATTAAGTGATGCTCTGAGCTTGCGTTATAAGACATAATTAAACCACTACCCGATATGTCTCTTGTCTTTTAAAAAGATGATGAGAACCATGTCGGGTAGTTTAATTTGAGAAATAGTATCATACCTCTGCTGTACTTAAAGCTTCCTCACTAAAAACAGGATTTTCTACCTCGAAAGATTTAGGCAGACGCGCTTTCTATTTTGAAAATGGCGGCAGGGGCGTAACGACCAATAAAAAACCAACGGCTTAATCGCCGTTGGCTTCTTCTTCCGTTAAATCGCAAACTGGTTCCATACCAAACAGTAGCTTGCAATAATCACGCTTGCCGTGAATAATGCGGTCAATCGAAATAACATCTTCGTCCGCGATATAGAAAATCAAATAATTACCACAAACCAAAAAACGATAATCGTTCTTTATGTCAGTTACAGTATCTAACTGCTTACCCATATATGGCGATGTTTTTAGCTGTTTATAAGATTTTTTGATTTTGGCGGTAATACGATTGGCGGCGGTGGGATTATCATATTCATCACGAATGTAGTTTTTTATTTCAGCAATATCGTCTATCGCTTTGGGTGCGACTTTTAATCTCATAAGCTGTCAATCAAAGCGTCGGCTTCTTCTTCTGAAAGCCAGCCTTTTTCCTCCCCGGATTTTCTGCCTTCTTCAAGCTCCGCAAACAGTTTTAATTCAGCTTGCCGCTTTAACTCTCTTTGTTCATCGCCTAATACCGTTACAATGACCCTCTGCCGTCCGGCAATCTTCGTTTGCACTCCGAACGGGAAAAAGCGACCGTCCTCTAAATATCCCTCATACGCTTGCATAGATTTAGCCTCCTCCCAACTATTCATATCTGTATTTTACCATACTCAAGCCGAAAAGTCAATGACTATTTATTTTTAAGCTTATTCATTTTAAACCCGATTTTTAATATAATAATTGAAACACTACCCGATGTGTCTCTTGTCTTTCTAAAAAAGATGATGAGAACCATGCCGGGTAGTTTAATTTGAGAAATAGTATCATACCTCTACTGTACTTAAAGCTTCATCACTAAAAACAGGGTTTTCTACCTCAAAAGATTTAGGCTGACACGCTGCGTCTATTTCGGCAATTAAGTTGTTTCTTATGTCTGATATGCGCTGAGGAAAATAATTATTTTTTCTAAATTCAAAAGACAATATCCTTTTAAGCTTTCTTTCAATTTCACTTATATCATTTTTTCTTCGCATAATGACATGTACGCCGCTTGTTGTAAACTCATGGTCAACATACTTTTCTATAACAGGAAAGCAAGAGCTGATTTTATAAATTGATTTGACCGTGGTATTTGCCTTATGATAATAACAACTCCTTAAATCTTTATCATCAAGCGACATGAAATAAGAAAACTTTTTATTTTGTGCCTCACTTCTATGGGAAATATTTGTTGTAGGAATAGCCCAGTACAATCCATCAATCTTATTGTCTTTTATACAACAATAAACAGGTCTTTTACCACCGGCATTGCTATCGCAATCCCCACCCAAGGATTTAATCAACTCAAAAAACTCCGGTCTTAAAATATATAAACCATGCTCTACCATATAAACTCCTTATTGAAAAGGGAGCCTATAAAAGAAATAGGCTCCCACTCATTCTGTCTACTTAGAAACGCTGAACAGCAGGCGTGTTCCCTCGTTCTGATGTTTCAAACACTTTCAGCAAGTGTATTGCCTCAATCTGTCTACTTAAAACGCCGAACAGCAGGCAAGTATCGTTTGATACATTTATATTATAACATATGCTTCTTACTTTGTCAACAATCAACAAATGGCAAAAGTGCCAATGATAACCCGTTTAAAATGTGCAATATGCACAAAATTAAATTCCGTTTACAACAGTTGACATTTCTGCAAATATTTGTTATACTGTTATAGTTGCGGTCATTGTCATAGCAGACACGCCTCCATAGTTAAATGGATATAACGGGTTCCTCCTAAGAATCAGTTCCAGGTTCGATTCCTGGTGGGGGTGGCGCATTATTATATGAAAAAAGAAAAAGGGAAAAATATGATTAAAGAAACACTCGAAAAAATAGAACAGCTTCGAGATAAGACGCTTTTAGCGATTAAAGACAGCATATATGTTGAAGCTGTCAACGATATTCGCGTCAAAACGCTCGGCAAAAAGGGTGAACTGACGACTGTTTTAAAGCAAATGGGCAGTCTCGCACCCGATGAAAGACCGATTATAGGCGCGAAGGCAAACGAGGTGCGTGAGACGGTCGAGACCGCTATTTTAGAGCAAACTGCTAAATTAAAGACGCTGAGAGACGAACAAAACATAAAAAAAGAAACCATAGACGTGACTTTGCCGGGGAAACGCCGTCCGCTCGGTAAGAGCCACCCTTTGAGGGTAGTTTTAGAGGATTTAAAGGACATTTTCCGTTCAATGGGCTACACGGTGGTCAGCGGACCCGAAATTGAAGAAGTCCGCTTTGTTTTCGATATGCTGAACACCCCTGCCGGACACCCCGCGCGTGATGAGAGCGACACATTCTATATAAATGATGATGTTGTGCTTCGCACGCAGACAAGCTCTGTGCAGATTCGCGCCATGCTCGAAAATAAGCTCCCTATAGCAATAATAAGCCCGGGACGGGTTTATCGCAGAGACGAAGTCGATGCGACACATTCACCAGTTTTTCACCAGTGCGAGGGCTTAGTCGTCGGTAAAGATATTACGTTCGCCGATTTAAAAGGCACTCTTGAGACCTTTATGAAGCGGCTCTATGGAAATTCCGTGCGGCTTCGTTTCCGTCCTCATCAGTTCCCTTATACCGAGCCGAGTGCGGAGGTTGACCTGTCGTGCTTTAAATGCGGCGGAAATTCCGATACAGGTGATTCAGGCTCGGCGCAGAGCGGTTATTGCAGTTTTTGCAAAAACGAGGGATGGATTGAAATGCTCGGCGCGGGCGTGGTTCATCCGCAGGTGCTGATAAACTGCGGAATCGACCCTGAAATATATTCGGGCTTTGCGTTTGGCGTGGGGTTGGAGAGAATCACCATGATGCGGTACGAAATAGACGATATGCGGCTCTTATATGAGAATGATATAAGATTTTTACGTCAGTTTTAAAGCAAGCAAGGAGAGATAGAAATTGAACTTATCATTAAAATGGCTTAACGATTATGTTAAAATCGATATACCCGTGGGAGATTTCGCTTTCGGAATGACCATGAGCGGCTCTAAGGTAGAGAAGTGGACGGATATGTCCGCACCACTCGAAAAAATTGTCTGCGGTAAGGTTGTTTCAATCGAAAAACACGCCGATTCCGATAAGCTGTGGGTTGCACAGGTTGATGTCGGGACAGGTGAAAATGTGCAGATAGTCACAGGCGCGCAGAACGTGACAGCGGGTGTGCTTGTTCCCGTTGTGCTTGAGGGCGGCGTTGTTTTTAACCGTACTGACGGCAGTGTTTTAAAAATAAAACGCGGTAAGCTTCGCGGCATCGAAAGTATGGGCATGATGTGTAATTACGATGAGTTGGGGCTTACTATCGCCGACCTGCCATATGCCGACCCAAACGGAATTTTGCTTCTTGACGGAGACCCCGAAGCGGAAAAGCTCTCGCCCGGTATGGATATTACGGAGTTTCTCGGAATAAAAGATATTGCCGTCGAGTTTGAAATAACCAATAATCGTCCCGATTGCCTATCCGTAATAGGCTTGGCAAAAGAAGCAGGTGCGACCTTTAATCTGCCCGTAAATATTAAAAAACCTAAATTTACAGGTATTTCGGGCGACTTAGAGCTGACGGTCAGCGTGGAAAATAAGAGCCTTTGCTCCCGTTATATGGCGGCTGTAGTAAAAAATGTGAAAATCGAACCGTCGCCGCGTTGGCTCGCGGAAAGACTTCGCGCTTCGGGCGTTCGGGCGATTAATAACCTTGTGGATATAACTAATTTCGTCATGCTCGAATACGGACACCCCATGCACGCTTTTGATAAACGCTATGTCGAGGGCGATGAAATCATTGTGAGGAACGCTTCGGATAAAGAGAAAATCGTTTTACTTGACGGTGAGGAGCGAATTTTGAGCGGTGAAGCGTTGGTTATAGCCGACAGCAAAAAGCCCATAGCGATAGCGGGAGTTATGGGCGGCGAATTTAGCGGTATTAATGACGACACAAAAGAAGTAGTTTTTGAATCGGCGTGCTTCGATGGTGTTTCGGTACGCAAAACAGCGCAAAGAATAGGAAGAAGAACCGAATCCAGTTCACGTTTCGAGAAAGGCATTGACCCCGCAAATGCGGAAAACGCCCTGCTTCGCGCTCTTGAGCTTGTGGAGTTGCTCGGATGCGGTCAGGTAATAAAAACTATAATTGACGAAGATTTTTCGCAGAAAGAGCCTGTACGTGTGAAGTATGACTATAACAGGATAAACGCAATTCTCGGCTCGGATATTTCCGAGACTGACCAACTCGAAATTCTCTCGCGGCTCGGATTTAAGAAAGAGGACGGGCATATAGTCGTACCGAGTATAAGGACGGATATAAAACTCGAATGTGACATAGCCGAAGAGGTAGCACGAATTTACGGTTACAACGAAATCGGCGCGACACTGCCGCGGGTTTTATCGGAAATCGAGGCTTCAAAGGAGGATGAGTTCTTAAAGAAGACGGGTATAATAATGCAGGGTCAAGGCTGTCATGAAACCATGACGTTCAGCTTTATCTCTCCGAAGGCTTATGAAAAGGCGGGCGTGTCGGTTACTGCCGATGAAAGCGTCGTTATTCGCAATCCGCTCGGCGAGGAAACCGGCGTAATGCGTGCAAGTATGCTTCCGTCTATGCTTGAGGTCATTTCGCGTAATTATAATAACCGTAATCCTGACGGACGCTTTTATGAAATCGGGACAGTCTACAGACGGGCGATTAGTGATAAAAACGATGCCTTACCAACGGAAAGTAAGATTCTTTGCATCGGGCTTTACGGTGAAAATGAAGATTTTTTGAGCTTAAAGGGTTTAGTCGAGGAGTTAAACGAACGCTTTGAGATTAAGGCGAGATTTACGCCGCTTGACTCCGACAATTCTTATCACCCCGGTCGCTGTGCCGAAATCAGCGCCTCCGGAGATGTAATCGGTATAATCGGCGAGGCTCATCCGTCTGTAGCCGAAAATTATGATATAGGGACACGGATTTATCTCGGCGAGTTAAAAACAGAAAAGCTTATGCAATACAGCCGCGAAAATCCGAGGTTTAAAGCACTGCCGAAATATCCGTCCATGACAAGGGATTTAAGCCTGCTCTGCGATTTGGAAACGCCTGCCGGAAAAGTCGCCGAGCTTATATCCGCC
Source organism: Oscillospiraceae bacterium (assembly GCA_009778065.1). Classification (GTDB taxonomy): domain Bacteria; phylum Bacillota; class Clostridia; order Oscillospirales; family Ruminococcaceae; genus Ruminiclostridium_E. The sequence continues at coordinate 31,731 of WRKM01000001.1, read as the reverse complement.
GCCGCCGTGAATTTAGAGCGGCTGACGCTCTTCGACACCTATTCGGGTTCTCAAATCCCCGATGGGAAGAAAAGCTTATCATATAAACTGATTTTCCGTAAGTCGGATTCTACGCTGACCGATGAGGAGACCGATAAGGCAACAGCGAGAATCCTACGCACCCTTGAACAAAAAGGGATAAATCTACGAGTTTAAACACCAAAAGAAAGGAAACTTTAAAAATGAAAACAAGAATAACCGCCATAATCACAGCGGTAACGATGCTTTTCGGCGTTATAGGGCTTTCTGCTTGCGCCGATACAAGAAACGCCCTGACCGCAGACGGCGAACAAATAAGAGCCGGAGAATACATTTACGAGCAAATCAGGGCGGCGCAAGAAGGCGCGGATATGTTCAATAGAGATAACCCCGAAGTTGACGTATATGACGAGAACTTCGATTATTTTAAACATGCGAGCATAGACGGAAAGGCTTTCGGGGACTGGGTCAATGACAGAACTGTCGAAATACTCCGCGAGAGGAGAGTTGCGGAGATTATGTTCGGCGAACTCGGTCTGTCGCTGACAATGGACGATGAGATTTTTATTCGCAACAGTGTAGAGTCATTCAGGGGAAGTAACGAAGACCTTAACAGGTATTCCTTAGACTATGGCACATGGGGCGAGTTCTATGAGGATATAGGCGTCGGAAGAGAGTCGCTTACCGCTATTTTTACTAATGACCTCATGTTAGAAAGGGTTTTCGAGGCAATTTACGGCGAGAACGGGACACAGGAGGTTTCGAGAGAAGAGATTGACGCACTCCTTACCGCTGATTATGCGCGGTTTCGTATGATTGAGGGAATGGACGGGGAGTTGAGTGAGGAGCAGCTTCAGGAACTCGAAAGTACGTTGGAAGGTTATGCCGCGAGACTTAACGAAGGCGAGTCCTTCACGGCGATTTATAACAGCTATTCTTCTTACGTCAATATGCGTGATGAGGGTTTTGAAGAAGATACGGATGATTATGGCTCCGATGCAGGGGACGGCGTTCCCACCGAAGAGCCGACCGACCCCGAAGCTGAACCGGAATCTGACGAACCTGATTTCGACGGCTGGGAAGCCGCCGACGACAACCTACACGACTTAGCCGAGAAGAGAGATTCATTCTATTATATTCCGCCCGATGTAACCGCTTTCCTTTTTGATATGGAGATAAACACGGCGGCGATTTTCCGCTCGGAGGATTTTGAAGCGACATACCTTTTACAACGGCTCGATGTGTTAGAGCGTGAGGACTGGTTTAATGAAGATGTAATTAAATCACTTCTTTTAGAGCTAAAGGGTGACGAAATGCGGGAGAAAATAAGCGTCCGTGCAGATTCTGTGGCAATTACCTTAAATGACGCCGCGATTAAGAGATATAAACCCGAAACAGCCGCAAAAAGAGGACTGTTACAACCGATGTGGTAAAAAAGAGGTTTTTAAAGTAATAATATGAATTATATAAAAAAACTTGCATCGTTTTTTATAGTTTTTCCTTTTATACTTTCGGCTTCGTGCGGTGTCTCAGAACACGGCACGGAGTCCGGCGGTATTGATGTATCGAATGACGAACCGGCTATTAGCGTGGGAGACATCCTCGAAGTACCGTCCGAAGAAATTGACGACAAGCCCGACCTCGGCGTCCCGCATGAGGACGAGCCGCCGCCCGAACCTGAACAACTAATCGTCCGCGCCGTTGCCGTAGGCGACAACTTAATTCATCAGCCGATTTACAGCCAGGCAAACAGACGAATGAACAACGCTGAAAACAGCTATGATTTTTCACCCGCATATGAAAACGTCTTTGAGTTAATTGCAGGGCGTGAGTTAGCAATTATTAATCAAGAAACGCTGATTTGTAATGACATCTTTCCGCCGTCGTCATGGCCTTCTTTCAACAGCCCTGTTGCGCTGGGCGACTTCATGATTGAAATGGGCTTTAATGTTTTCGGGATTGCCAACAACCACACACTTGACAAGGGGGCGGAGGGGCTGAGTGCCTGTCTTGATTACTGGAGAACCAAAGACGATGTTGTTGTTGTGGGGGCGTATTACGATAAAGAGGACAGAAAGAATATTCGTACCAAAGAAATAAACGGTATAACTTTCTCGTTTTTGTCCTATACGGAGCATTTAAACGGACTGGTTCTTCCTGCCGGAAGCCCTCTTGAAATCGGTGATGCAAAAGATTTAGATACTTTAGAAATTGAAATCGCCCGTGCAAAAGGAATTTCCGATGTCTGTGTTGTGCTTCTGCACTGGGGACAGGAAGATTATGATAAAATCGAACCGTATCAGCGTGCCGCGGCGAAGCGAATGGCAGACGCGGGTGCGGATATAATCCTCGGAACACACCCGCATGTTTTGCGCGATATTGAATACATAGAGCGTGTTGACGGCGGGATAAGCCTCGTTGCCTATTCTCTTGCGAATTTTATTTCCGCGCAGGACAAGCCGCAGACAATGATTGGCGGGGTTTTAAGTTTTGAAGTAGCCGTTAACAGTCAAACGAGGGAAGCGCAGATAAAAGATGTTCTTCTTACGCCCACGATAACCCATTATGACAGTAAATACGGATTTATCAGAATTTATCCTCTTTCGGAATATACACCTGAGCTTGCCGCGGCGCATGGAGTAAAAGAGTTCGGGCATTTCAGCTATGACTACATATACGAGGTCTTGAATAATAATGTGAGCGAGGAATTTTTAGTATTAAACTAATTGCTTGCGTAATTCTTCTAAAATTTTCTTCTCCCGTCTCGACACCTGCACCTGGCTCATACCTAAAGCCACACCTGTTTCGCCCTGCGTTTTATTCCCCCAATAACGCATGACTATGAGTCTCCTGTCTTCCGCTTCAAGTCTGCCGAGGGTTTGTTTTAAAGCAATCAGTTCCGTGATTTTCGTTTGAGGGGCGTCCACGGGCAGGTCGTATTCGTTCCCCGATTCATCGCTGTCGGTTAGTGAAACGGGCGGAAGATTTACAGATAACGCTTCACTGACCTGTTCTACGGTTATATCGAGTGCGGTTGCAATATCCGAGATTCGCGGCTCTTCGCCGTATGCCGCTAATTGCTCGCGTACACGGACGACCTTTAGCGACAGTTCTTTTAACCCTCTGCTTACTTTAACTGCGCCTCCGTCACGAAAGAGGCGTTTTATTTCGCCCAAAATCACAGGCACAGCATAGGTCGAAAACTGTAAACCGCGGGTTTCATCGAAGTTCTTTGCCGCTTTTACAAGTCCTACACAGCCTGCCGAAAACAGTTCCTCATATTCGATACCTCTGCTTCTGAACCGATTTGCGAGCGAGTGAACCAGCCCTAAGTTAAGCCGAGCGAATTCATCATCCATTCTATTCATTTTTCGACTTTACGCGCTTTGTCATAATGACGCTTGTCCCTTTTCCGAGGCGCGAGGTAACGCGAAGAGCGTCCATAAAACTCCCCATCACCGCAAACCCCAAGCCCGCGCGTTCTCCTTCCTCACACGTACTGAAAAGAGGCGTCATAGCTTGTTTTATATCGGCTATACCGCAACCCTTGTCTTTAATTCGTATGTAGAAAATATCCCCGTCTAAAATACGCGCTACCATTTCAATATCACCGATTTTATCGGGATAGGCGTGGACTATACAGTTTGTGACGGCTTCGCTGACCGCCGCTTTAATATCGTTTATTTCCTCGACCGTGGGGTCAAGCTGTGCCGCAAACGCCGCCGCCGCCGCACGGGCAAACGACTCGTTCCGCGAGTAGCCGGGAATGACAAGCCTAAAGTAGTTATTTATATTCATAGCTTTAATTTATTCTCCTGTTTCATTATCATAGAGGAAAGTCCCGCGAGGTTAATGAGCTTTTCGACATAACCTCCCGCGTTTTTAATTCTTACTGTTCCGCCGAATCCTTCGGTGATTCGTCTGCGTCCTAATATAAGCCCGATTCCCGAACTGTCCATGAATTTAACACCTTCAAAATCAAGTATTAAAAGTTTCGGAGTATGGGTCTCTATCTGCGCGTCGATTACACCGCGCATTGATTTAAAGCTGTGGTGGTCTAACTCGCCCGAAAGCATGACAGTCATACTGTCACCGCTGTTTATTATTTCCAAATCTTAATGACCCTCCTTTTGTTACGATGTAGGTCAGCGGTGACTAAATATAAAAACCGCCTGCTTCTATCATTTTAGCAAACAGGCGGTAAAAAAATTGTCTAAACAAGGGACGAAATAAAAAAAGAAAAAGGACGTTTGACATTATTGAGAAAAGCGTGTATAATGTAAGTGAATTATTAAATTAAACTAACCGGGGGTAATCTTTATGCGTAAGGTCGAGCTTAGGCTTAATGAAGAAAAAATTAAAGCAGAGGGGAAATATGCGCTGGAAGAAATATATGACAGTCTTGACAACGGCTTTGTCAAATATGCGGACATGCAAAAGCGCATGGAAGCCGACGGAACAATAATATATTTCGCGCCTGCAATGAAAAATAAAGACCACTATGCTAAAATTTGGCTTGCGATTGATGAATATACCGATAAAAAATGGTTTACCGATAATGTTTTAAAATATCTTTACGGGGATACTTATGGAAGCGATAATCCCAATGATTACAGTATTGAGGATATTTTAGAGGAATTTGAAATCGGAAAATCGGTTTCATAAGGAGCAAAATGGCTACTAAGAAAATCAAAAAAGCAATAAATTTTGATTTGGACGATAAGGCTTTGAAAGCCGCTTACCCTAAACCGAGCAGTTATAAGCGTGCGTGGGGTGATATAAAAAAGTTTATGCTTCAAAACGGATTTACACATAGGCAGTATTCCGGGTATGAATCAATCGAGCAAATGACACAGGCGAAAGTTTTTACGATTATCAAAAAAATGAAAAAAGCCCTACCATGGCTCACTAAAGACGGCGTTATACGGCAAATTGACGTAACGGACATAGGGGAAGCGTATTCGCTGAAACATTTGTTTGAGAAAGATTCCGCAAAGAAAGAAATTGAAGCCTCGATGAAAAGCCGAAATAAAGATAAAATCGAGCTTGAATAATTTCCACAAAAAACTTCCCCCTCATTACTGAGGGGGAAAGCTTTATTTTTAGTTATTATTTCCTTTTACGTGTAACTACAGCTACTGCTGTTGCCGCAAGAGCGGGAACGATTGAAAGGAGAGCTACGCTTGTTTTTTCGTTTACATCACCACTGCCATCAGGAGCAGGAGCGGGAGCTGTGGGAGTTACTACTTCAGGAGCTATCACTTCGGGAGCTATCACTTCGGGAGCTATCACTTCAGGAGCTACTACTTCAGGAGCTACCACTTCGGGAGCTACCACTTCGGGAGAAGCAGCATCGCCTAATTGTGCAACTAATTCGCCTGCCGCATTAAATACAGCTATGCTCTTTACTTCAAAGTCGTCATTACCTTGTGCGCCGAAGATGCAGATAACATTTGTTATAATGTCATCATTAGCGAACGGCTCATGAACAAAGTCTACAGTAAAGGTATAAACAGAACCGTCGGTACGGTCGTCATCGGGTAAGAAATAAGCGGGAATCTGACCATAGGTGAGTCCTTCTGTTCCATCGGGTGCATCGTCTAAGTCAGCGTTATAAGGAATCTGGTTGACACTGTTGCTATCTTCATCAAGGTCTGCGTATCTTACGCGGACGCCGCCGTTAGAACCGAAAACAGCATCGAAAACCAACTTGTAGGATTCACCGGCTGTAAGAAGTGCATTACTTACATATGCGCCGCCGAAAGACCAAGGTTGAATATCGAGGTCAAAACCTACTTCATTAAACTCTACAGGAGCTACTTCCGGTACTTCGATGTCGCCAAGGTCAGCTAAATCATCGGGATATTCGGGAGCGGCAAAGTTAGCGCCGGAAATTGTAATTTCAGTTATAGTGAAATCTGCATTATCTTCCGCGGGAGTGCCACTTTGACCGGTTCTGAGACGAGCACGGTTGTAAGCACCGCCGTCAACCATTCCGTTACGGTTAACGGTAACGTCGAAAGTGACAGTACCCACGCCATCGACACTTGGTGTTGAGCCGAATTTTGCTATAACATAGTCGGGTTCAACGCCGCAAACGGAAAAACGAACTGCACTTTCTGATGCATAAGAAATCGCGATAGTGTAGTCGCCCGCCGGGAAGTTTGCGAAAATAAAGTCAAGAGTAAAGTGGTTTTGCTGTCTGCCGGAGATACTGATTCCGCCGTCATAATCCATTACAGGGTTTCCGGCTTGTTGTAAGAAAAACCCTCTCGCTTCTCCCGAACCGTCAAAACTCAGAATTGAAGCCAATTCTTTTTCTAAGTCTACAGTGTAAACGTCTTCCGCACTTGCGGTGATTGTTGAAATTGTCGCAAGACCTGCAACCATCGTGCAAGCCACTAAAACTGCAAGCAGTCTTTTTAATTTCATTTGATTTTCCTCCATAATAAATTTAAGTTATGTATCCCTTAGATACACTACGATTATTATAACAGATTTAAAGGACAAATATCAATAGTAATTTTATACAATTATTTTTAGTAATATGCGGTTAAATGCGACAATAATTATGATGTTTGCACAAGGGAGAGTCTCAAAACTCTTTGCCGTCAAAGGTAAATCCCCCGCTTTTTTAAAACGGGGGATTATTTTTAATACCGTGGTATATTACTACTTTTTCTTTTTCACCGAAACAACTACTCCTACGGTAGCAACAACTGCAATCGCCGCAACGGTAGCAATCGGAGCAAGCCCCGTGTCGGTTTCGTGCTTGTCTTGTTCTGCGCCGCCGGCGGAAGGAACAGGAGCAGGAGTATCGCCGCCACCGTCACCGGCAGGAGCGGGTGTCGGTGCGGGAGCCGCACTGCCTTCTAAAGTACCTACGCCGATAAGTGTGTTACCGGAAGCATCTTTAAGAGCCGCACCCAATGTGTTAAAGTCAGCTCCGCCGAACATGCCGAAGAGACCGATGAACTTCATGTGTGAGGGAGAAACATCGGGAAGGTCTGCGCCGAAAACAAAGTTAACAGTAATTGTCGCGGTTGTACCTGCGGCTATCGTACCGTCGGTAAATCTTGCGGGGATTTGGTTTGCAACTAAACCTGCGGCGGTCGCTGCGTCTGAGCTATGCGCCATAGGGTCGCCGTTTTCGTCGTTATGAGCGAAAGGACCTGCGGCTTCACCATCGCCGCTTGAGTATCTTACTCTGTAGCCGGTGGTTGCGTCTGCCTCAATCTCGTAAACGAGCGAATAAGCAGTACCTACAACGAGACCTGCCGCCTCAGCGTCTAAAAGAGCTCCGCAGAATTCCCACGGGCGAATGGTCAACGCTTCATCTTCCGCACCTACGGTAAACGAAAGAGCCGTAATCATGCATAATGCCAGAATAATGGCAGATGCTTTTTTTAACATTTGTTTTTCCTCCAAAATAAATTTTTGATTAGTCGGGCTTTAAAAGCCGATTAATTTTGCCGTAACAGTTTCATTATACACGCTATTAAATAAAAATGCAATAGGTAAAATGCACAATTAATAAAAAAGTTTTATTTTTTCTTTAAAACAACCGCACCCAAAGCCGCTATAACGATAGCCACGACTGAAACGCCGATTAAAACTATGAGCATGGAGCTGACACCGCCGTTGTCTGATGTCGAAGAGGCAGGGGCAGGCGGGGTAACCTGCTCGGCGGGTTCTTCGATTTCGGTTTCGGCAGGCGGGGGTGTTTCGGGTTCGGCGGTAACTTCAGGCTCTGTCGGCGGAGGCGGCGGGGGGGGAGGCGTGACGTCAGAGATATTCGCACCTTCAGGCGCAGGACCTCTGACTATTCTGTAAGAAGCCTCAAAACGTGAACCCTCGACGTCTGCACGGGAAAGACCGCTGCTGCCTTCGATAAATTCATCGCCGTCTGACAAACCCTGAACAAGGGGGTCTGTAGCCATCTCGTAAATAACAGTTGTTTCACCGTCTAATATATGCTCAACGATTATATTCTTAATATAAAATGACGGGGCTGTCCGCGACTGGGAGTTGATAGTGATTTCGTGTTCGAGCATCCCCGAACGTCTCATATAGTCCGGACGGATATTCGCCCTGTTGGCGTCTTGTTCCCCGGGGACTATATGGGCGACCAAAGTTATCTCGCCTAATAAAATCTCTATATCGTTAGGCTGAAACGGACCGGTAAAACGCAGATAGGGTAAATCGGCAGGGCTGATTTCTCCCCCTTGGGTAACTACCTTATAGTCGATTCCCTCAAAATCCGGGTCATCATTCGGCGAGTTTTCAACGACATATGTGAATCTGTACTCGCTTTCGGGGGTATTTCCGACGCCCTCTAAAAGCTTGGCGTGATTAAACGAAATTCCGCTTCGCGCATCAAACCTGTCATAGACCTCAATCCAGTTTATTTCCGCAGCAACGGCGGGGGTTATCGCTAAACATACAACGAGTGCAAAGACGACCACCGCGGCAAGCCGTTTCATGATTTTCATATATAGTATTACCTCCTGAAAAGTTATTTACTTTTATTCATTTTAGTTGTCACTATTACATTATACTAATTTTTGAGCGGAAAAACAATAGCAGTTTTATACAATATTTTAACGTATCTTAGGGCAAAAAGGGCTGATTAATTGTTAGATATAAACAAAATTTCCGACTTTTTAAAACAAGGGGGGTTGACACGGCGGGGCATATATGCTAAAATATAAAGCACAGGGAGCTGATATTTCGGCTGAGAGGAAACGGCTTGACGTTTCGACCTATAACCTGATGCGGATAATGCCGCCGTAGGGAAATAGTACAATTCTCAAAGCTTTTAACTTCTCTTTGTAGGGGAAGTTTTTTTGTTGCCTGTAGAATTTTTTTAAGCATGAAAGGAAAAAATACATGAAAAACCAAAAAACCTTAATCCTCGTGGAATGTGCGATTATGCTTGGGCTTGCGATTGCACTTAGTTTCGTAAAAATTATCAGGATGCCCTTCGGCGGCTCGGTCACGCTTTTATCTATGCTTCCCATTGCTGTTGTTTCGATTCGGCACGGCTTAAAATGGGGATTACCCGTAGCATTTTTATTCTCGCTTATACAATTTTTTACATCTCTCGGAGAAGTAATGACGTGGTCGCTCACACCCGCAGTTTTCGCGGGAATGACTTTCCTTGATTACATATTGGCTTACACTGTTATAGGATTGGCGGGTGTTTTCAGAAAAAAAGGTGTTGAGGGTCAGTGCCTTGGTGTTGCTACGGCTTTAACTCTGCGCTTTTTTTCTCACTTCCTTTCGGGCGTTATCCTATGGGGCGAATACAAGGCTTATTACGAATGGGCATCGGATTTAAGCGTTCCTGTCTATTCTTTAGTCTACAACGGTATTTATATGTTCCCCGAAATAATATTTACTACCATAGGCGCGGTTGTTCTGCTTAAAACCCCGTATATAAGAAAACTCTTCGCGCCTAATTTTGCTTAACATTTTGATTTTTATCTCCGTCTTTTTGAGCGGTGCCGTCGGTTTCGGCGGTACTGTTTATTATTCTCACTACATAAATAGTGGCAAGCGTGTCTGCGAACTGCATAAATACTGATGAGAGCAGGTTAAGCTCGTTGTCAGACAGCTTTGCCGCGAGCAGATTCGCCGCGGCGGTTACGGATGCGGTGATTTCAGCGGAATTTAATCCGGAAAAATTTCTTTTGTCCATAAAATTTCCCCTCGTACATTATACGAGGGGAATGTCTTTAAATTACTTAATTATCAGCTACCCGATACAGCCTTTTTCAATAACTCGGTTTTATCGGTTTTTTCCCATTTCACGCTCAAGTCCTCTCTGCCCATATGTCCGTAGGCAGAAAGTTCGCGGTATTGCGGCTTACGCAGTTCGAGCGTTTCAATAATTGCGGCAGGTCTGAAATCGAAAACCTCCGAAAGAGCGGCGGAGAGTTTTTCGTCCGCGACTTTACCCGTACCGAAGGTATCGACCATAACCGAAACAGGCTTCGCTACGCCTATGGCATACGCCAACTGCACCTCGCACTTCGCGGCAAGCCCCGCCGCGACTACGTTTTTCGCCGCATAACGCGCCATATAGGCGGCACTGCGGTCAACCTTTGTCGGGTCTTTTCCCGAAAATGCGCCGCCGCCGTGTCTGGAATATCCTCCATAGGTATCTACAATAATTTTTCTGCCCGTAAGACCGGAGTCGCCCTGAGGTCCGCCTATTACGAAACGCCCTGTGGGGTTTACATAATACTTGGTGTTTTCATCAAGCAGGTTCGCAGGGACGGTAGTTTTTATAACCTTTTCTACAACCTCGGCTCGAATTTGTTCGAGTGTAACCGAATCCTTGTGCTGTGAGGAAATTACTACCGCATCAAGGCGAATCGGCTTACCGTTCTCATATTCTACGGTAACCTGCGATTTTCCGTCGGGGAGCAGATAATCGAGTTCGCCGCTTTTACGGACATTTGTCAGTTTTAACGCCAATTTATGCGCTAACGAGATAGGGAGCGGCATAAGCTCAGGCGTTTCATCACAGGCATAACCGAACATCATACCCTGGTCGCCCGCACCCGTGTCGTTTTCTGCGGCGTTTTTGGTCTCATAAGAATCGTTGACCCCCATGGCTATATCGCTCGACTGTTCGTCAATCGCCGTCAGCACGGCGCAGGTGTTGCAGTCAAAACCGTAAGAAGCGTTGTCGTAGCCTATATCTTTGACTACGCCGCGTACTAACTTAGGTATGTCCGCATATGCTTTTGTGGTAATCTCACCCATAACAAGAACCATACCTGTCGTCGTACAGGTTTCGCACGCCACGCGGGACATGGGGTCTTTTTCCAATAGCGCATCGAGTACCGCGTCAGAAATGCGGTCGCAGATTTTGTCGGGGTGTCCTTCGGTTACGCTCTCCGAAGTGAAAAGGTGTTTTGACATTTTTTTGAATCCTCCGTGTTAGTAGTTATTAAGGGTTATTTTTTACAAACGTATATTAATCAGTATATCATTTGTCAGCCCACTTGTCAATATTTTATTTTATTATGCCGTTTTTCGTTTGTTCTTAAAGCGCCTGTCTGAGTATTGTTCCGGGGTAATAAAATGCTAATATTTGCCTGAAATCAAAGCCGTAATGCCGCGCTAAAATATGCGCTCCGTTTTGGCTCATACCAACGCCGTGTCCGTAACCGAAGGTGGTGAATATAAACCTGTCCGTTGCGGAGTCGTATACAAATTCAAATGCGGGTGAACGCAATGCCCGTGCACCTAATACATTACGGAAACTCATGCCTGTAAACCGTACTTCACTGCCATCGGAGGCGATATAAGAGGATTGACCTCCTACAGTCATAGTCCCCACATACACATTATCAACATAACTGAGAACCGCGAGCCATTCCGAAGGGTCGCCCGAGAGATTAATCCCCGTCCGTTCAAGCACGGCGACTCTTATATCCGTTGATGAAAAAGTAGTTATAAGCCCGTAGTTAGGGTCATGTTCTTTATCAAAATCGGTTTGCGTACCGCGCAGATAAGGTAAATCTCCGCCCCACGCATTTGCGGAAGAGGCGGTATTACCCGCACTTGAAGCATGATAGACAGCAGGTATAAAATCCCCGTCATAGAAAAGCGCGAGTCCTAAAACCTCTCTTACACTTTCGATTACACGTTCGGAGGCGTTAGTAGCAAGCTCCGCTCTCGCGACCCCGCCCTGGCTCTGATAGTGCATAATGTAAGTATAGGCTGCTACAGCCTGCGCCTTTATCGCCTCTACATCGAAAGAACTGCCGATTTCTGCCTGGACGATTCGCGAGACAATATTTAACGCACTGTCAGTGACCTGACCGTTTGAACTCTCTACCGTAAGCCTTTCCGCCTGTATGGGGGTTTGAACATCGAAAACAATTTCCGGTTCGGGAACGGCGTCAAGGGGAATCTCGTCCGTAAAAATCGGTTCAAGCGGCGGGGGAGACGTTGTTATTTCGGGAGGGAAGGTCATAGGTTCGGGCGTCGTTGTGGGTTCGGGCGTTGTAGTAGGCACTGGCGTCGTGGTGGTAATCACGGGCGTCGTCACCTCGGCAGGTTCGGTCGGTTCCGGCGGTGTAATAGCAGGCGGCAGAACGACAGGTGCTTGAAGCTCGTTGTCAGCGGCGAAAGGTACGGTGTCTACCTGTAAAATCATGTGTTCATCGGGCGGTGAGCCCTGCCCCGGTAGGTCAATAAAGCCGGGCTTCGGGTCGTTAGCGGGATTTACACCTAAAACAATAGCCGATAAAACATCGTCTTCGCCTTCGTCCTCCTCCCCGCCTTTTTCTATAGGGTTAAATTCAAGGCTTTCGTCAGCAAACGCGAAGTCAGGTTCACCCTCAATCACGCCTGTGATTCCGAAAAGCCATATGTACGCCGACAGCACTAAAAATGCCGCCGCACAGCGCAGTAATGAAGAATTAGTCATTGTACCTCAAAATCCTTTATATAATTTAAGTCCCAGTTTCTGCCCGCCCACCCGGCGGGGACACGCACTCTGTAATACTCCTCGAACATTTTACGTTTTAAGAAGTCGTTCTCGTCGGTACCCCGATTGTCGATAAAAGCATCTGTTTCTTCCTGCGTAAATCCGGGACGTTCGTTTTCTCTTACCCGCCTTGCCGCTATGACTAACCTAACGCTTGAATCCGAGCCGTTGGCAAAAATTGAAAAATCGCAGGTCGAGAGAAGTAAAAGCTCATCGCCGTACTGTAAATCGACGTTAGTATAATACAGGCTTCTGTCGAGAATGTCTGCTACGAAGCTATCAAAATGCGTTTTGCTGTCAAAATAAATATTATCCCAGTATCTGAAAACTTCTCCCTGTGCAGGACGCACGTTAGATTGAAAAACTGCAAAAATTTTATAATCCCCGCGTGCGTAAAGGGTATCGAAAGTTATTGTGGAGTTGGTTTTCAAAAACTCAAACGAATCAACCCCTGAAACATGATTCGGGCGGTACATCGTAAGCGGTTGAAACAGGTCCTTCGTCATGAGATTATGACCGTAGATTATGGTATTGTGCGGACGCTCGGTAGGGGTAAATATCCCCTCATAATCGGCGTAAACGGTACCGTTGGCGGTGGGTCTTTTCTCACTATTGTGATTAAGATAAAACTCGTTGTTCTCCGCCTGATAGACGGGGTACTGTATGAAGGGGTAGATTTCCAAATATCCCACAAAGTCATTATTGAGATTATACCAGTCCATGTATTCGCCGATGACAGTAACGACCTCGCCCTCCGCACCGCCGGAGCCGCTGAGTTGCCATGCGGGTACATCAAAAAATTCCTCGCCTGCATAGTTGTTTCTTATTTCAAGAATCCGCATTTGCTCATTACGAAGTCTGGCGGGGCGAAGTACGTAGAAATTTGTAATAAGTATTGCAGACCAAATTATCAGCGCGAGCGAAGCCAAGAAAATAATCTTTCTTATAATATCGGCTTTGCTGTCGCCTTTCCACGGAATAAGTCCGTGCAGAACCGAGACGGCGAGATTTTCCCTGTGCCTCACGAGCGGCTTTTGTCTGACCGCGCTTCGCGAACCTTTTTCACCGGGAATCCCCGTAGGTCCGTCCGGCTTTTTAATTGGACGTTTATCAAATTCCGGCAATTTAAAAACCTGCCTTTTTAAAATAAATTTTAGTTATGACGTTTTTTGTTCAAATTATTGTCCGGCTATTTCCTCTTGAAGCTCTGAGAACAATAAATGTGTGGGGGCGTCTCCGCGTTTATTAAGCCATTCGTCTAAGCCTTCAACCTTACTTGTGTCCCACTCTCTGCCCGCCCACGAGCCGCCTCTTGCCCTGTAGTAATAGTCAAAGTAATGAGGAGAAGGGTTTACATAAGAGGCGTCTAAATCAACATCCGTACTTTCACCCGGTCTCACCCTACGCGCAAATACCACAACACGGGAGTCTAACTGTTCTCCGAGCGGATAATAACAGGTAGAGAGCGTTAACAGTTCATCGCCGTACCGCAGGTCAACATCGGTATAAAACGCACTCCTGTCCATTATATTTACTATGAATGTGAAAAACGTCTCTCTGTCGGGGATTTCACGCCATCTGAAATAATCGAAAACATCGTCATAACGGTCTTCCTCAGTGTGGACGTATATAACCGCAAAAACCTTGTAAAAGCCCTCTTCGTATATAGTATCAAACTGAATGACGGGATATTGGCGGTAATATTCAATATTACCCGAACGTGCATAAGCGTTGTAGTAGGGGTAATAGCGTACCACGGAGTTAAACATTCTGCCGTCGGCGATATTATGACCGTAAAGAACGGTATTGTCGGGACGCGACGTCGGGGTGAAGGGGAAGCGCCATTCGGCAAAAACTGTGCCGAGCTTTGACGGTCGGAGGTCTATATCGTATTCTAAATAGTAGCTGTTACTACCCGTGACGTTACCGTCTTCGTCGTATTCGCGGTGTTGAAAAACGGGATAATCGAGCTTGTTTTTCGGCGTATCGGGCATAATCAGATGTCCGATAAGCTGGTTGTTTCTGTCGTAGGTCTCTATGTACTGGGGTAAAATACCGGGTTTTTCAGTCAGAATTTCAAAAATTCTTTCGGGGGTTAGTGTCGTAGAGGGGTTAGCTTCAAGAATTTCCGCATACAGCTCATGTGCATACTGCCACAGAGCCTCAGGGTCGTCTGAGAGCATTTCCTCTACCTTGTCCGACGTATACGAAACAGTTCCGGAGAGCCTTATATGCTCCATAGAATCCCGTATTCCGTCATAGGTTGCGTCATGCTTTTTACCCTCACGTATGTCGGTAAGAATGATTACTAAACAAACGACAGCTATTGTGAGCGATGTGATAAATACGATTTTACGCACGATTTCGAGCGGTTTATCGCTTTTCAGGGGTACGACAGCCCTTATGAACTTGCCGAAACGACCGCTTTGCCAAGCGGCTTTTTCAGACGAATATACGGGCAATCCTTGACCGCCGATGTTATAATCGGTATAATCGTCATTGCCGTAATCGTCTGAGTCGGATTCATATGAGTTCTCTGTGTTATTTCGATTATCCGAATTGTCGTTACGTTTTTTCTTATCCACCTCGTTGAGGATGTCCTCAAGCATATCAGCCATAAAAACTATTCCTTTCTTTCATATAGACTTTTTTCGCGCATTGACGTATTATTCTCCGTCCCAACTCAAGAGATAGCGTTCATAATCCCAGACCCTGCCTGTCCAGGTGTCGCCGAATATTCTTTTCTGGCGTTCAAACGGCAGGAAGTTTTCGTTATGCGTTGCTTTCATTACATCGACATTGCTGCTTTCGCCCTCGCGTACCATTCGAGCGAACACAACGGAACGGGTGTCTACATTTTGACCGTAGGGCCAGTAGCAGGTCGAAAGGGTCAAAATGTGGTCGCCGTAATCAATGTCAACATCGGTGAAAAGCACGCTTCTGTCCATTATATTTAGGATATAATCATTAAAATCAGCTTTATCACTAAATTCGCGGAAGGTGTGATAAGGATAAACATCGCCATACTCGGGCTGTGTATTAAATAAAACAACGGCAAATATTTTCCAGTCATGTCTTTCATAAATAGTATTAAAATGTACGATAGGATGCTGTCTGTAAAAGGATAAATCGCGTTTTTCAAAAGCCTTGTAATAAGACGCAACTTTATTAAAATAGTTTCCTGTATGAATGTTGTGTCCGTAGAGTACGGTGTTGGGCGAGAGCGAGCCGTCATCTCCGAAAAGATTGCGATAATCTGCGAAAACCGAGCCGCCCGCACTCGTCGAGCCGTCGAAATTGTGGGTGAGATAATATTTGTTATTATCAGACTGATAAACAAGATAATTTAGTATATATCGGTTAAGGTCATTGTAAGGCAGGGGCGAGGAAATATCGGGTATCATTATATGTCCGACGAGGTCGTTATTAAAATGATAGTGCTGGATATAATCGGGGAGTATATCGGGCTTGACACGAAGTACTTCCTCGCGGACATCATCGGGGACATCTATACTGCCCTCAAAAATATCTTTCAGTTTTAGCTCGATTTTATGCTGTTGATAGAGGTCGTTTCCGACTACGAAGAGTTCTTTCCCGCCGAAATAGATTAACGAAAAAAGCGCGCCGATAAAGATGACCTTACGCACAGCTTCAAATGCGCTGTCGCCCTTGCACGGGAAGACGCGCATAAGAAAACGTGTGAGCGGACTCCGTTTACGTCCGCTTACATAAATTCCCTGCGGACGCGGTCGGGTGTTGTAGCTTGCTGTAGCCATAAAATTCCTCTTTTAACTGATTGTGTCTGTTATCAAAATGAGTGCTTGACGCACTGATTCAAGGCGGATATCAAGGCGGCTTTTTTTCGCGCAGATTTCTAAATGCAGGATGTTTAGCTTTTCCTTAAAAGAACAGGCGAAAAAAACCGTTCCCACAGGCTTTTGGGGGCTTCCGCCGCTCGGACCTGCGATTCCTGTTATCGAGACGCCTATGTCCGCACCCGAAATTTTTCTCACGCCGAGCGACATTTCGGCGGCACACTGCGAAGAAACCGCGCCGTAATCCCTTAGCGTTTCGGGGTTTACATTTAATACACGCTCTTTTATTTCATTGGCGTAGGCGCAGACTCCGAGTCCGAAAACACGGGAAGAACCGCTTACCTCCGTAATCGCTCCCGAAAGCAGTCCCCCCGTACAGCTTTCGGCTGTAGCGAGAGTTAAATTTTCTTTATATAGTAATTGTACTACATTTTGTACCGCTTTGTCAAGAAGGAAGTGGATATTGTTAATATATGTGTTCATAATTTACCGATTTTCAGAAGATTTTTATGCTCATATTTTCCGCAAAATTTTGTATAAAACATGAATTTAAGCGAGCTTCAAGCTTTTTTACATCTGCTAAATGCGGCTTCAGTTTAGGGCGGTGCGGAGTGAATACCGTACAGCAGTCTTCATAAGGTAACGTAGAAATATTAAAAGTACCGATTTTACGGGCAACAGCCACTATTTCTATTTTATCCATACCCACAACGGGACGGTAAACGGGTAAAATCGCCGCATCGTCAGTACAAATAATAGCGGCGGGGGTTTGGCTTGCGACCTGTCCGACACTTTCTCCCGTGACAATCGCGCAGTAATGCCGCTCGCGGCAAAGTTCCGACGCAATCTTCATCATGGCTCGTCTGAGCAGTATTGTCATATATTCCTCAGGGCAATTATCGCGAATATCCTCTTGTACCCGGGTCAAGTTTACACTGAACAGCCGTATTTCGCCGCAGTATTCTGAAAGTTTTTCGCAGAGCGACTCGACTTTTAAAAGTGCGCGTTCGGATGTATAGGGCGGACTTTCAAAATGGAGCATATCTAAAGCAAGTCCTCTCTTTGCCATCATGTATGCGGCAACAGGGCTGTCAATCCCTCCCGAGAGCAGAACCAAAGCTTTTCCCGAAGCACCCACGGGAATACCGCCCGCACCCGTTAGCCTGTTCGGGCAGATGTAGGCGTAATTGTCGCGTATTTCAAGATGAACCGTGACTTCCGGGTTGTGCAGATTGACGCTTAAATGCGGAAACGCATCTAAAATCACTCCCCCGAACTCGCGCATAAGCTCAGGTGAGTTCATGGGAAAAGTTTTGTCGGCGCGTTTTGCCTCGACTTTAAAGCTCTTTGCTGAAACAAGGCTCTTTTCCAAATAAGGTACGCCGAGCCGCTTTATTTCGTTAAAGTCTTTTGGGAGTGCGAGAGAACGCTGTACCGCGCCGAGACCGAACACCGTGAGCAATCTCCTCTCCGTTTCATCGAAGTCAATGTCTTCGTTGTTTTTAGGGTTCGGAGAAATATATAGGGTGGATTGAGCGCGTTCGTATGTGAAATTTCCGAGGCTTGAGATACGCCGCTTTATATTTTTAATCATACGTTCTTCAAAAATCCGCTTATTATTGCCTTTTAATGCAATTTCTCCGTATTTTGCCATGAATAATTCCATTTAACCGATTACCTCCTGAACCGCGAAACAGCGGCTTTAAGAGTCAGGGCGAATTTTTCCGCTTCTTCTGTCGTATTTTCGTGAGAAAAACTCAGCCGTATCGCACTGTCGGCATCCTTTTCCGATACGCCGAAAGCGATAAGAGCTTTACTTTTTTTATTTCGGGCGCAAGCCGAACCGCTTGAAACATAAATCCCGTTTTGGGCAAGCTCGTGTAATAGAATCTCGCTCTTTACGCCTTTTACCGAGAAATTTATTATACTCGGCAGATTGTCCCGACTGTTGAGTTTAAAATTAACACCGTCAAAACCCTCTAAAAGCTGAGATAACCGCTCTGAGAGTTCTATGAAATGAGTACGGCTGTAGCTGTAGTTCTCTACCGCCGCGCCGAAAGCGGCGATAAGCTCCGTGGGTTCTGTACCTGAACGCAGACCACCCTGCTGTCCGCCGCCGCGAATCTGCGGATTTATGCGAACCTTTTCACGCACAAAAAGTCCGCCCACGCCTTTTAAGCCGTGGATTTTATGAGCCGAAAGACTGATTAAATCGCCGTCAACAGGGACCTTTAAAAAGCCCTGTACCGCATCTGTGTGTACTATACAGTTCGGGAATTTCCGCTTTACAGCGTCATAAATCTTTGGGGTGTCGATTATAAAGCCTGTCTCGTTATTTACTGCCATGACGCTCAGAAAAAAGACATCCTTATCTACGGCTGAAATAATCCTGTCTTCAAAGCTCTGTCCTTTCGCCGGAGACAGTCTAAGCACAGAGGCAGAAGAACCCTCGGAAAAACAACGCTTCTCAAGCTCTCCCACAGGCTCAGCGACAGAAGGGTGTTCAAGCGCGGTTGTAATAATTTTACATTGTTCGTAGCTACGCGGCTGAGGGATTCCTAAAACCGCCAAATTATTACTCTCTGTGCCGCCGGAGGTGAAAATTAAATCCCCGCCTGACGGAAGCCTTGATAAAATCGTTTTTTTAGCGGCTGTTATAATTTTTTCAGCCTCGATTCCGCCCTTATGAAGAGAAGACGCATTGGCATAATGGCTGGAAATAACGGCATTAAATGCGGCTGTTGCCTCATCTGCCGGCTTTGTTGACGCCGCGTTATCAAAGTAAATCATAATATAAGTATAACACACTTCACATTAAATTGAAAGGGTATATTCATAAAAATATGTGAAAAAATAAATAAAATTAAAAAATCCAGATGCACTTTTGTGAGGGAAGGACATGATGAAAGTTTGAAAGAACCGGTGCAAATCGGGGAAAACGAAACTTTTAAATGCACTTTTGTGAGGGAAGGACATGGTTAAATCATGACGAATATTTCAAGACGCGCCTTAGTCCGTTTAATTTCATTCTCTGCGCTCGCAATATCCGCATCAGCCGCCACCCTTCTTTTAAGTGGTGAGCCTGACCCCGACAGAGCCGAGCATGAAAACCTGAGTTACATTCAAAGCAATCGGACAATCTTAGCCGAACGCATAACCCCTGCACAAGCAATCGTCTTTGCGCAAAGAAAACTCGAAAAGCTCGAAATAACCGAAACAACCGTATTACATCACGAAATACAGGACAAGATTTGTGTAATTTTCTTCGCCGGAGTAGAGGACGGTTTAATAAATTACGATAATTTGATAAAAACAAGGGTGGCTATGGATACGGGCGAGGTTTTAAGCATAAAACACCTACGCTGATTCCCGTTAAATAAGCATATCGCAAAAAAATAAAAAAAGGTATTGAAAAAGGTTAAAACATGTGCTATAATATAGTCAGGAAACCTAAAAAGCAGGTAAAATCCGCAAAAAGAAAGCGGTGAATATGAAAAAGACATTTAAAGTAAAAGCGGTGTGCCTGCTCGCGTTCGCAATGCTTGCGGCAATTTTTTCGAGCGGTTGCGTTAAAACGGGAAACCCTACTATAGGCGAGGAAGACGAACCGTATGTCTCGGTATCGGAGAACGGAACTGAAGACGTGAAGCCGAACGAAACAACAGAGCCGGTCAATTCCTCACCAATACCGTCTTCTACACCGCCGCAATCGGCAGATGGCTATGAAATCACCGATGTCGGTACACCGACCGAAGAAGACGTCTCGGTTTCGCCTATAGAGGAAAACCAAATCGTGTCGCTCGCGAGAACTCTTATAGGGGTTGAATTCGTAGACGGCGGAGATTCGCCGTCAGAAGGGTTTGACAATTCGGGGTTCATTTACTACGTTCTGAAGAGCAACGGTTATGTCAATTGTCCGCGCGGCATTAATGAACAGGCGAGCATGGGTGATAGAATAGATTCCATATCCGACCTCAAATCGGGCGACTTGGTGTTTTTTTCGGACAGCGGCGAAATGGTGCAGTTCGGGGGAATTTATATCGGCGACGGAATTATGGTCAGTTGCCGTATGCCGGGCGAGCTTGTGCGAGAGTTCGATATAACATCGAGTTACTATTCAAACAGCTTCTTTACGGGCGTGAGGGTTCTTTAGCGGCACGCGCTTACGCTGTTACAATTTTATCAGCCGCCTGCAAATTTAACTTTTCCACAGCCGATTCACGCATTTTATACTTTAGGATTTTCCCCGCCGCATTCATCGGGAACTCGTTCACAAAATCGATGTATTTCGGCACTTTATGTTTGGCTATACGTGCGAGAGTGAAGCTTTTTATCTCTTCCTTTGTCTGTTCGCTCTCTTCTATACCTTCTTTTAAAATAATACATGCCATTATTTCTTCGCCATAATCCTTTGAGGGTACGCCAATCACCTGAACGTCACGTACATACGGATTTGTATACAGAAAATCCTCGATTTCCTTAGGATAAATATTTTCACCCCCGCGTATAATCATATCTCTTATACGCCCCGTTATTTTATAGTATCCGTCTTCTTTACGCCGCCGTGCAAGGTCTCCGGTATGAAGCCAGCCGTCTTCGTCAATCGCGGCAGCCGTGGCTTCGGGCATTTTATAATAACCTTTCATTATGTTATAACCGCGGGCGCATAATTCGCCGTCAGTATCATCGGGAAGTTCTTCTCCGGTAACGGGGTCTGTGATTTTTACTTCTACGCCGAAAATAGAGCCGCCGACCGTACTGACACGTTGTTCAACAGAGTCTGAGGTCTTGCTCATAGTTATAGCGGGAGAACTTTCAGTCTGACCGTAAGTAATGCAGATTTCGTTCATATTCATCTTATTGAGTACGTCTTCCATGACCTTTACGGGGCAGGGAGAACCCGCCATTATGCCGGTACGCGCATGAGAAAAGTCGGTATTTACGAAATTTTCATTTTCGAGCATGGCAATAAACATGGTAGGTACGCCGTGGAATGCGGTTATGGCATTTTCGTTAATGCACTTCAGCCCTTTAGCGGGAGAAAATGCGGTTATGGGAAACATTGTCGCGCCGTGGGTCATGGCGGCGGTCATACCGAGAACCATTCCGAAGCAGTGGAACATGGGTACGTGTATCATAAGCTTGTCATAATTTGAGAAATCGAGGCAGTCGCCGATGGCTTTACCATTATTCACGACATTATAGTGGGTAAGCATAACGCCTTTCGGAAAGCCTGTAGTACCGCTGGTATACTGCATATTGCAGACCTCGTCTTTATCAAGCGAAAGCCGCCGCGAGCGTACACCTGCCGCCTCTTCTTCGCCTCCGAGATTAAACGCCTCATCCCACGTAAAACAGCCGTCCTGTCTTGAATCGACCGTAATAATATTTTTGAGGACAGGCAAACGCTTACTTATAAGTTCACCGGGCTTGCACTCCGCGAGTTCGGGGCAGATTTCCTTGATTATGCCTATGTAGTTTGAATCCCTGAACCCGTCAATCATAACAAGCGTATGGGTGTCTGACTGGCGGAGCAGATATTCGGCTTCATGGATTTTATAAGCGGTATTGACAGTGACAAGCACCGCGCCGATTTTCGTAGCCGCCCAAAACGTGATAAACCATTGAGGTACGTTAGTCGCCCAAATAGCGACATGAGAACCCTTTTCCACGCCTATTTTAATAAGCGCGGCGGCAAAATTATCTACATCATCGCGAAATTCGCGGTAGGTACGGGTGTAATCGAGTTCTACATACTTAAAAGCGAGTTGGTCGGGAAATTCATCGCAAATTCTGTCAAGTACATCAGGGAATGTCTCATTTATAAAGGTTTCCTTTTTCCAGGGGTAGTAGCCCGTGCCGCGTTCATCAGAGAAGAGAGTTTTTTTACGTATAATCCATGGTTCCATATAACGGGCAAAGTGCGGAAATACAACCCCCGCATCTTCAAGTCCGTCCGCCCAGCGTTTTACCCACTCAAGCGAGATGTAGCCGTCATAACCGATTTTTTCAAGTGCGCGAAGCATATCGGCAATAGGCAAATCGCCCTCACCCATAAGACGGTACGCGGGTTTTTCTCCGTCCATAACGCTGTCTTTTATATGTGCGTACTGTATATACTTTCCGAGGTTCGCTATGGTTTCTTCTGCACTTTCACCGAAATAACGATAAGGATGGTGCATATCCCAAAGCGCGCCGACATAAGGTGAATTAATCGCATCAAGTAACTTCCTCAGACGTTTTGTATCGGCATAAACACCGTTCGTTTCTACTAAAAGTCTGACACCGCCTGTTTTCGCAACTTCTGACAGGGTGCGTAACTCCTTTTCGATGAAAGTATCGTCCACCTCGCCCGTAACGTGAGGTTCGGCATCCGCTAAAATACGAACGTAGGGGGTACCTAACTTAACCGCCAATTTAACATATTGCTCAATTTCTGTAAGGTTCACTGCGCTTTTTTCCGCATATTTAAGAGGACAACCCGAAGAAAGGCAGGGGATTTCGAGTCCGGTTCTCTTTAAGGTCTGCTTAGTGTTTTCAATGTCGGCAGAAAAAGGTTTGGCTTTGACTGCGAAGATGTCGTCTCCGAGTCCGCGAACCTCAACCCCGTCAAAACCGAGGTCTTTAGCCATAGTGTAAATATCTGTCCAAGAAAAGTCGGGACAGGCGAGAGTCGAGAAGCTTATTTTCATTTTATGAATTCCTTTTCTTTAATTTGTTTAGTACCAAATTAATAATATCATGTTCTCATCTCGCGTGTCAATCCTGAATTATAATTTTACAATTCGGGATAATCGTATCAGTACCGTAAAGAACAGTAAAAAATGTTTATGCTCCCCCTGCCGAAGGCAGAAGAAGCACGAAGAAAACACCCGCCGTAATTCTTCGGCGCGGGAATTTTGCAGCCATTCATTTTAAATTAATCCTCGAACACTCTATCTCTAATAGAGTCGTGATAACTTTTTTTCCATGTTCATTGAGCTTACGCAGTTTCACAAGATGCTCCTTTTCAGCCTCGGTACACAAAAAAATCTCTCTTTTTTCTCTACCCAAGAGATAATCGACGGTTATTTTGTAAAAATCGGCTAAAATACATAGAGACTCATGATTCATTTGTCGCTTGCTTGTCTCATACATTGAGTACGCACCCCTTGTTATATTGAGCAAGGCAGCGACGTCAGCCTGGTTTAATCGGTTGAACTCCCGAAGCTCCCGAAGCCTGTGCCGTAACATATTGTTGCCCCCCTTTTCAATAGAATAAGGATATATCAAAACAAAGGGTTTATCAATAATATGTAACATAAAAATACAAAAAATTCAAAAAACAGTTGACAGGTATACAATTTGTTGCTATAATTAAAAATAGCAGCAATTATGTAAATGTCGCAAATAAAAAAAGAGGGGATGACATGAAACCAATAATTTTTGTAGTAGAAGACGATAAGGCGTTACAAGAACTTTACGCCTATTCTCTTGAAGGTGAATTTATGTGCCGTTGTTTTAATAATGGCACGGAGCTTTTCAGCGCGCTTAACAGAATGACGCCTGATTTAATTCTGATTGATGTGCTTCTTCCCGGTGATGAATGTATTTCGATTTTATCACGCCTTAAAGTTGAGAGGCGGACGGCGCATATTCCGGTCGTCACAGTGTCCCTTAAGGGTGATGAGCCGACAGCTTTCAGGGGGCTTAGCGCAGGGGCGGACGATTACATAGCAAAACCGTTCGGGGTTTTAGAGTTTTTGTCACGGATAAGAGAGAATCTGCGCAAGAACGCAAAAACGGCGGATGTGAAAATCACCTATAAGGACATAACCATCGACTATACGAAGCGCAGAATAATAGCGAACGGTAATCTGGTCAAGGTTACACTGAAGGAATTCAAGCTACTTTGTCTGCTTTGTAAAAACGCCGAAAAGGTACAAGGACGCGAGCAGATTTTCCTTAACGTCTGGGGGAACAGCTTTGCGGGGGAAACCCGAACGATAGATATGCACATAAAGGAATTACGAAAGAAGCTTGCGGGCTCCGGATGTTCTGCGGAGATAAAAACGATACACGGGGTAGGGTATATGCTCATATGAAAAAGATACCCCGAAGTATATAGCGGCGGCTTTTCTCCCCCTTTTTAAAGCCGCCGCCATAATTTTAATTGACATATATATCCTCATATGGTAAAATGTATTCCATAACATGGATTTTTAATAATTCGGAGAGATAATATGAACATTACAGATATGCTTATGCACAAAAACGCAAAAAACCTTCCTCCCCATGAAATTCACAAAACGCTGTCAGAAGCCGTAATGGGAGAAATCGCCGTCGATTGGCGAAAGAGTGCGGTGAAGTATAACCGCCGCGCATTCTATTTTTCCATGGAGTTTTTAATGGGACGGGCAGTATATAATAATCTGCTCTGTCTCGGACTGACTGACGACATAAAAAAAGCGTTTTTTGATGCGGGAGAAGATTTTACGGCGATGGAGGACATCGAGGATGCCGCACTCGGAAATGGCGGCTTGGGGCGGCTTGCGGCGTGCTTTTTGGATAGTGCGGCGGCGGGAGGTTATCCGCTCGACGGTTACGGTATTCGTTATAAATACGGTCTGTTTAAGCAGAGCTTTGAGAACGGTTTTCAAAAAGAGGCTCCCGACGACTGGACTCGTCACGGCGACCCGTGGAGCGTCAGGCGCGAGGAGGATGCGGTTCTTTTAGAGTACGGCGACATGAAGGTAAGGGCAATACCTTACGATATGCCCATTATAGGACGCAAAAATGAAAACATACGCACACTGCGGCTCTGGCAGGCAGAGGCGTTACGCGAAAATGAATTTTGCTTTGAGGCTTTTGACAGGGGCGAGTACTTACGCGCCTCGGAAAACGCAGTATCAGCCGAGAATATAAGTCGGTGTCTGTATCCGAATGACAGTACGCATGAAGGGCTGAAGCTGAGATTACGGCAGGAGTATTTTTTCAGTGCGGCATCTGTTCGCGATATAATAAAAAAGCATAAACAAAACGGTAAAACAATGCAGGAATTGCCTGATTATGTAAGCATACAGCTTAATGATACCCACCCTGTCGTGGCGATTCCCGAATTGATTAGACTCCTGATTGACGATGAAGGATTTGATTTTTCAGAGGCTCTCAATGTCTCCCGTAAAGTTTTTAATTATACTAATCACACGATAATGGCGGAAGCCCTCGAAAAATGGGATATAGAGTTGGTTCGGGAAATTTTACCGCGCATTTATGAGGTCTGCTTACAAATAAACGAGGCTTTTATCGGCGATATGTATATTCGCGGCTTATCAGCCGAAAAGATAAACAGTCTGCGTATCGTATCCAGAGAGAGCTCACATAGTTCTCGGACACTGCTTCATATGGCACGAATGGCTATTTATTGCACCTCGGCGGTGAATGGCGTGGCAGAGCTTCACACCGAAATCCTTAAAACCGACGTATTAAATGAATGGTATGAACTCTATCCCGAAAAGTTTCAAAACAAAACTAACGGTATAACCCCGCGCCGGTGGATAGCACTCTGCAACCCCGCACTTTCGGGACAGATAAGCGAGTTGCTCGGAGACGGGGAGTGGATTTACGACTTAGACAGGCTTAAAAGCTTGAAAAAACATGCGGACGACAGCGCGGTCATTTCTCGTTTCGCCGCGATAAAACGAGAGAATAAGAAAACGCTTGCGGATTATATAAAAACGCATGAAGGCATATTAGTAAATCCCGACAGTATCTTTGATATACAGATAAAGCGTCTGCACGAGTATAAACGGCAACTTTTGAACGCATTTTCAATTTTATATTTCTACTTCGGAATAAAAGAAGGGAGATTGAAGGATTTTTATCCCACCACCTTTATTTTCGGCGCGAAAAGTGCCCCCGCTTATACGAGGGCTAAGGGAATCATTAAGTACATAAATGAAATCGCCGCACTTATTGAAAACGATAAAACAGTACGGGAGTATATGAAAGTCGTTTTTGTGCAGAACTATAATGTTTCATATGCTGAAAAGCTTGTTGTTGCCGCAGATATTTCAGAGCAGATTTCAACTGCGGGGACAGAGGCATCAGGCACGGGCAATATGAAATTTATGTTAAACGGAACTGTGACACTCGGAACCCTTGACGGTGCAAATATCGAGATTGCGGAAGAAGCGGGAGCCGAAAATAATTACATCTTCGGGGCAGTATCGAAGGACTTGAAAGAGATTATGAAATCGTATGAGCCGAGGAAAATCCTTTCCGAAGACCCGTTGATTTTCAGAGTACTTCACACCTTAATAGACGGTACTGTTTCAGATGGCGGCACGGGACTCTTCCGAGAGTTGTATTTCGCGCTTACCGATGGGGCTTCATGGCATGTTCCCGACCATTATTACGTGTTGGGTGATTTTAATTCCTATGTTAAAGCGAAGTTGCAAATTAACGCCGATTATCGCGATAAACGGGATGAGTTCTATAAAAAATGCTGGCTCAATATGGCGAGTGCGGGCAAATTCAGCTCCGACAGAACAATTAAAGATTATGCCGATAATATTTGGAAGCTCTGAAAGACTATATAATCTTTCTTCCTGTCAGAAATTGGACTGTTTTTTGCGGAGAGACCCTGACGTGTTCCATTTCCGGCGAGTGAAGTTTCCCCGCATTTCGGTAGTCGAAGCTGTCGCAGAATTCGCTGACATCGAAATTTAAAACCTTTGCATAATCGGATACGATTCGATTTAATGTCTTTATAAATTCGGCGCGTGCGTTCTTGGGCATTTGCTCGGATTTTGCCGCGAGCATATGATAATGCGGTAAGCAATAATATTCCTGTTCCTCAAAAAGCGTTTTAAATTTACGTTCTTTTTCAAATAACGTGAAAACAGTTTTCAGCATGTGATTGACGCCCCAGTCAACCTTTGAGCAGACGAAGCAGGTGCTTTCGATTTTATCGGCGCGTTTTGTCTTTGAGGCGAAAACATTTTTATTATCAAAGACGTTTCTTCTCACTTCTGCTAAGTGGGTGTTGAGGGTCAGCGCGAGGGACAGCCTGTTTCCCTGTTTTGCGAGCATGGGGTAGTGCATTGTACAGAAACCGAGCTTATTAGTCTCTGTACGTACATCGGGTTCCATCATCGCCGCACCCATTATGTACTCGCAGATATGCTCCTCTACCGTATCACGCATACGGCAAACAGGGCAACCTTCTTTCGGCTCGAAAACCTCGTTTACAGGGATAGTTAGTATACTTTCTCTCATAACGGACACCGCCTTCTTAAATTATCTGTAGTTATTGTCGGTTGCTTGGGTATATACTAATTGTAGTACAATATAAACAAATAATCAAGAGCTTTTAAAATAAAATTTACGCAATATCGAATTTATGGTGTTTTTAAAATAAATTTTACGCAATATCGAATTTATGATGTTTTTGAAATAAATTTTACGCAATATCGAATTTATGGTGTTTTATGGATTTTTTTATTAAGACTGATTTTTTTAACCCCGAATTGACCCTGATAGGCGGACAAGCGTTTCGCTGGAAGCGGATAGAGGATAACAGATATTTTGGCATTGCGGGAAATCGTATGCTTGAAATTAACTGCCGGGCAGACGGCTTTTGGTTGATTAATATAACAGATAAAGACCTGCCTTTTTGGTTAGAATATTTTAATACGGCTACTGATTACAGGCAAATGATAGAGTGTTTTTCAAGCGAACCCGTCTTGAATAAGGCGTGTGAGTATGCGTATGGGTTAAGGCAATTAAAACAAGAGCCTTTCGAGACTCTTATCAGCTTTATCTGCTCGCAGAGAAACAGTATACCGAATATAAAAGGCATGATTGAGCGGTTATGTACGAGTTTTGGTGAAATATTAGATAAGAATTGTTTTGCTTTTCCGACTGCCTATAGACTTTCGGGTCTTAGCGAGGACGATTTGGCGAGCGTGCGGGTCGGTTATCGCGCAAAGTACATAATTGATGCGGCGCGTAAAGTTAAGAGCGGCGAAATAGACCTAAACGCTCTTTATGAAACACCGATTGACGAGGCTCGCAATGAGCTTATGAAAATAAAAGGTGTAGGCGAAAAGGTCGCCGATTGCGTGCTTTTATGCGCCTACGGTAAAGTGAGTGCGTTTCCTAAAGATGTCTGGATAAAACGGGCTATGGAACGGTTTTATCCAAACGGACTTCCCCCGTGTACTGCGGGCTTTGAGGGACTCGCAAATCAATACTTATTTGAATATATCCGAAAAATTAAATAAAATATTATATTGACTGTTGGCAAGCGGTAATTGTCAATTGTTCGCGAGGAGGAAAATAATGTTCTGTTCAAAATGCGGAGTCGGATTAAACGGAGGCAGTCTTTTTTGCCACACCTGCGGTAATAAAGTACAGCAAATGGCGGCGGTTGACGCTGTCGGCGGCGGAATCGCACCTGAGCAAGCCGCACTGTTCCCGGAGAACGAGCCTGTCGCCGAACAAGGAGACACTCTCTTTTCAACAGAGAGAAATAACGTCCCGCCTGAGGTTAACATCCCCTCACCTGATAGTGAGGCTCCTCTGCCTGAAAAGATTGTTTCCCCGCCTGAAACAGTAAAAAAGGAAAAAATTTCTTTTGGACTACCCGCACTTATTTTCTGTCTTGTGATTATCGGGCTATTATCTGTCGCCTGCGGCGTTTTGGCTATGTTGTATTTCGGAGGTTTTGAAGTATGGTAGATTTCGGAAATGACTGGAACGAAATTTTAAAAGACGAATTTAAAAGACGGTATTATGTAGATTTGCGGGAGTTTTTGAAAAAAGAATATAGCGAATCCTCCGTTTACCCAAATATGAACGACATATTTAACGCGCTTAAACTGACCGCTTACAACGATGTTAAGGCGGTAATTCTCGGACAGGACCCGTATCATGAGCCGGGGCAGGCGCATGGGCTGTGCTTTTCGGTGCAAAGAGGTACGCGGCGACCGCCCTCGCTTGAAAATATTTTTAAAGAACTGACCGACGACATGGGCATAATTCCACCCGCACACGGAGACCTGACTAACTGGGCGAAAAACGGCGTATTGCTCTTAAATACCGTGATGACTGTACGGCAAGGTTTTGCAAACAGCCACAGGGGTCGCGGGTGGGAGTATTTTACGGATAAGATTATAGAGGTTTTAAACGGACGCGAAAAGCCGATTGTTTTCATTCTGTGGGGAATGAACGCACGCTCAAAGTCAAGGCTTTTGACGAATCCCATACATATGATATTGACCTCTGCACATCCGAGTCCGCTCTCAGCGTATAACGGATTCTTCGGTTGCCGCCATTTTTCGAGGGCAAATATTTTTCTTGAAGAGAAAAATTTACCTCAAGTAAATTGGCGTATTGAGGACGATGAATAAAGACCTGAGGGTCGCCGTGCATTTCGCGGCGACCCTTAAATCTGATGTCAAAAGGGTATCAACATTTAAGCGATACCCTTTTTTCATGTTAAAAATTATATTCTACCCCTCATCTGCATAAGCGTATATCTTCCCCTGCAATGCCGCCCATGCTTCATCTGTCAAAATCCCTAAAGCTTCATATTTCGGGAGCATTTCTATGAGTTCTTCGGGGGTTATGCCTGCTTCGATGTAAGCGGCGGGTTTGTTGTAGTAGACCCAGTGGGGGGAGAAGGTAGTTTCGTTTTTGATAACATTAAAACCGTTATCATCGTCCCTGTTTAAGTTGAAAAAGTCAATATAGCTCTCATAAAGCGACCAATAATAGCCTTCATACGCCATAGGCATATCAAAGTCGCGGTCGTAACCGCAGAGTTCTATGACATCAACATCGCTGTTAAGATAGAGATAAGCTTTGTATCCTACTAAATCAGGAAAATAATCATAAAAAGGTATTACATTTCCACCCTTTCCTACAATTTTTACCAAATCATCTAATGTGATTCTTGCTTTTTTATAGTCTTCAATCGAAGAATAGAAAAACCAACCTGGAGCATAAGCCTTATCATCTTTAATAGTTGCCCATTCATTGGAAAACAACTTAACCACTTCTAACTTGTTTTTCGTTGACAAAGCGTTTATTTCTTCTTTTGAATAGATATATTTATCAATAATCCCATCGTAATAGTCAAGTTCGTTCCATCCAAGAAGCGTTTCTCTTATCTGTTGTTCCGAAAAGTTAAAATCACAAAAAAACGAAAATAAATTAGCAAATTCGCTTATATCCATTCTCAAAGAAAGCCATTCTTCCGTACCGTGTCCTTCTGGGTGATAATTATCCCACCAATTTTTAAATTCATCTTTGCTTACTAAACCCTCAAATTCATTATAATAAGGAAAATCAAGATTATAGAAAGCATTAAAAATCCAAGAACGCGAATTATCTCCAAAAGGATAAATTGTCAAAACAGATATTTCGTTGGGTTCAACGGTAGTTAAAGGTTCGGTGATTGTATTTGATGTAATATTAGGCGCTATAATCTCGTGTATTGTTTCTGTAACGGTAGTTTCTTCAATAGGTGGTTCGATTGTTGGTGCTATATCAGAAGAAATAAGATTATGCTTACCGACTTGTTTATTACAAGACGATAATAGTATTAGCAAAACGATTAAAATACAAATATTTTTTTTCATCATACTTCCTCCTCAAATTGTTCCCAGGGATTTTCATAATGTGCATATCCACATAAAATACATTTCTTTTTGTTTTCAGCTACATCTTCAATTACACGGCAACTCCAATTGTTTTTTGTACCTTCATTATAAAAATTCTCTTTTTCTTGAAAGAAGTAGACAGGATTTCTCAAATATGTTTTTGTGCCTTCTGTGGCTGTCGCTATTTTATCAAACCAAACTTCTAAATGTAAGTGATAATTAGAAGACCTGCCTGTATTTCCGGCTATCCCAAGCATCGTGTATGGCGTTACTTTTTCTCCAACTTTAACTAAAGGCTCAAATTCAAGATGACCTAAGAGAATTATATAATTTGAATCGCTCCTTATTTGCACACAGTTTCCATAACCTCCATACAACCCTGAATGTATGACTTCACCTGAAACGGGAGAAAACACAGGATATTCTTTCAATCTCATTTGTGACACATACCTTAAATTAACGCCTTTTCCTACTGCTTCCGAGCCTGCTGTTATGTCGATACCGAGATGTCTTAAATCACCGTACCCGTGATTTTTCCCTTGTGTTGTTGTTAAATATATTCCATAACTTATAAATTGTGCAGACCTATTTCCAACAACAGTATTTTCACGGAAAGGATAAAGCCATTCTTCGTTGTATGAATCAGCATTAAAGTAAATATTATCTAATTGGATATACCCTATATTTCCATGAAACAAGTTTTCAGCCCAAATATATGAATATCTCACCTTTGCCCAATACT